>JBCBZB010000004.1:0-134289 GCA_039815565.1 Planctomycetota bacterium | reverse complement strand
GTTTCTGTCTCTTTTCCTTTTTTTTTTTTTCTTCTTCTTCTTTATTTGGGTGGGGGGGAGTCCTTGATTACAGACGACTTTTTCCTTTCATTCGACGCTCGAATCTTGTACTACTTGGACACGGCAAGAAGCTCAGCGAGCGAGCCAGCCAGCCAGCCAGCATGGAGCCCGAGCAGTTCCGCCCCAGCAGCGCTCAGAACACGCCTTACATGACCACCAACAGCGGAGCGCCTGTCTGGAACAACAATGCTTCAAGTACTGTTGGCAGTCGCGGCCCTATTCTGCTCGAGGACTATCAGCTCGTGGAGAAGCTTGCTCAGTTTGACAGAGAGCGGATCCCCGAGCGCGTTGTGCACGCGCGCGGAGCTTCAGCCAAAGGCTTTTTCGAGGTCAGATATTACTTTTTTTTTCTTTTGTCCCCTCCTCCCAGCTGTCCACAAATGTTTGATCCGAGGAACGATGGAGTGCCCTGCCGACCCATGGTGGTGCAGGTGACACACGACGTTTCTCACTTGACGTGTGCTGACTTTCTGAGAAGCCCGGGAGTGCGAACTCCAATCATTCTTAGATTCTCCACGGTGATTCATGAGCGAGGCAGCCCTGAGACTCTTCGCGACCCAAGGGGGTTTGCCGTCAAGTTCTACACGCGAGAGGGAAACTTGGACATGGTTGGCAACAACATGCCCGTTTTCTTCGTTCGAGATGGAATGAAGTAAGTGAGGGGGGACGGGGTGGCGAGTCCTCGAGTTGTGCTGTTTCGATGGGGTTTTCTCCCGCTTGCTCTTTTCAGGTTTCCCGATATGGTTCATGCCTTGAAGCCAAACCCCAAGACACACCTCCAGGAAGATTGGAGAATACTCGACTTTTTTTCTCACCACCCAGAGGCTCTGCACATGTTTACGTTTCTGTTTGACGATGTCGGAATACCCTCGGTGAGTTGGCCCTGGTCCATAGATAGAGCCTGCTCGCAATCTCGTTTCCTTTTTTTTAAAAGTAGTAACTAAAATAAAACAACGACTCGTGACAGGACTATCGGCACATGGAAGGCTTTGGAGTGCACACATACAAGCTAATTAATGCACAGGGCAAGGAGGTCTATGTAAAGTTTCACTGGCTGCCAACCTGTGGAGTACGGTGCCTAACCGACGACCAGGCAGTTGTCGTTGGGGGCAAGGACCACTCCCATGCCACCAGAGACCTGACGGAGGCCATTGACAAGGGTGAATTTCCAGAATGGAAGCTCTTCATTCAGACCATGGAGATCCAAGGTAAAGTCGGACATCGAGCCGTCCCGCTCTTGAGAGCCCCGTGCCCCATGTTTTCCTTTCACAGCCATAAAGATGACGTCCATGAACTCTTGCAGATGAGCACAACTACGAATTCGACCCCTTGGATGTGACCAAAGTGTGGCCGGAGGACCGCTTTCCGCTCCAGCCAGTTGGAAGGCTCGTGCTCAATCAGAACATCGACAACTTCCACAACGAGAACGAGCAGCTTGCGTTTTGCCCAGCATTGATCGTTCCAGGAATCGGCTACTCCGATGACAAGCTATTGCAGACGCGAATCTTCAGCTATGCAGATACTCAGCGATATAGGCTGGGTCCAAACTACCTCACGATCCCAGTGAACCAGCCCAAGTGCCCCTTTCATAACAACCACCATGAAGGCTTTATGAATACTACACAAAGAAAGGAGGAGGTCAACTACTTTCCATCACGGGTGCACCCCATCGCTCATGCCGTCAAGCCTCCTCAGCCCAGCTCGGAGATGTCGGGAAAGCGAGAGAGAGTCATGATCGAAAAGGAAAACAACTTTCAGCAGCCGGGCGAGCGCTTCAGATCGTTTGACCCAGCAAGGCAAGAACGCTTTGTGGGCCGAATCTCCGCTATGCTGGCAAACAGGTAAAGACTTGTACTGGCTAGAGCCCTTTCAATGCATAAGCATGTACGTGTGTGTCCTATTGTTGTTGCTTTCCCCAACACCAGTCGCGTTACACCGGAAATCAGACGAGTGTGGCTGGGCTACTGGTCAAAGGCGGACACTTCCTTGGCAGAGCGCCTTGCCCACAGTCTTCGTATGAGAGGCATTCACGATATCCAAGGCCCTCCATCAAACTCTGCATTGTAGATCAAAAACAAACCTAGTTGCAACGAAAAAGAAAAAGAAAAAGACCAGAGCTCTGTTCTAGTAAAACTTGACAATGTGGAAGAGAGAGAGTGAAAAAAAATAGAGGTACGTCAGTGTTACGATAGCTTTCCAAAGGCCATCTTTTAAATGTTAAAAGAAAGAAAAGTGTAAAAACTGCTCTTCATGGGCCTAAAGAGACTAGATGCCTCCCCAGTGCCCAAACCCGTTTGCGAGAGAATGGCATACACTTGATGGTTCGTTTTGTTCTGCTACTTTTGCTTTCAAGCTTGCCGACTTTGAGTTGTCGGCATCAGCGTAGTAGTGCTCGGAGTTCATGGCAGTTCAGAGCGAACTGTGTTGTTCTTCGTGTCGGTTCTCAGACACGCAGCATTGGTATATGTGTGCAGTAATTTGTCAGAAGAACAGTAACCATACATCAACCCTCGTCTTACGAAACCTCCCCGTTTGAACCTGGCTCAAAATCCTCGTCCACTCGCAGGCCTGTTGGGGAAGAGATGTGTATGCGCATTGTAAAAAGCAGTCGATATCAACCAAAGCATCAGTGAGCGAGCGAGTCGTCGAAATCAGTTGTTTGGCTCTCTTGTCTATCATCCACCATTATATGTTTTGATTATAATTCGATGAATTCAATTAAATGAATTAATCTTCTCCCCTTTTTGCTCCCGGCCAACACAAAGCCGTATACACACATCACACAATTACACAGTCAAGGGAAGAGGAGGCGCGCGACTCGTTCAACCCTGCAGGCGCCCTTGACACGCACTGTTAGACATCAGCACGCCACCCACGAACTAGCATCGAAAGATGACTCTCCCTCTTTCTCACATACACATATAGCCGCAGACGTGTTTTGACACTTGTATGTGCGCGCGCGATCGCATTGAAAGAAAGAGCGAACCGCGCCTCTGGCCACCTTTGCTGTTTGACTTGGCCCGTGCAACCAAGTGAGCGGAGCTGTCGGGTCCAACGCAAAAGAAATGAAGCAAGAGTGTATGTGAAGATATAAAGCAGCAGAGGGCAGCTCTGAGCAGCCTCTGTGATTATCAGACCTGAAGTATCCAACTCTCTCTGTTTCTGTCCAAGTGTGTGTCTTACGCTCTTGCTTGGGCTCGAAATTCTTGTTGGTGTTACTGCTTCTGTCGTAAATTGCAGTCTTTATCATTAATTTCCTTGATTTCTTTTTGTTGTGTGCGCGCGTGTGTGTGTGTGTGTTTCTAGTGGCGTCATACTCCACCACTCCCCCTTTGGACTCGGAGCATTGCAGAGGGTGGTGCAGAAGATGGCCAGACTCTGAGCCGGGACAGCGATATCATGTCATGAGCGAAGAGTCGACTGAGCCAGTGCAAGGAGGAATGACAAGGTAGCCGAGCGAAAGACTTGGGAAGCGCTTGCCACAGACGAGGAGAGTTGGAAAAAAAAAAGAGACAGGTGAGAAAGAGGCAGCCGGACTATCGGCCGAATCCGATCCCACGAGCACTGAACGCACTGGCGCTCCTCGCGAGTGGTGAGCGGAAGTATCTGTCGCTGGTCCGCCGCGAAGCCCGGTGGGCCGGAGGCTTTCAGCCCGAGTCGTTCCGCACCTGGTACTACGGCTACGTGATGATCCTGGTCGCCGAGTACACGATGGCGACCGGTGACCGTTCGCTCCTTGACGACCTGCGGCGGCTCGCTCTCGAAGCTGCCGAGGGCCAGAGCATCGTCGGGTCCTGGGGGCATGACTTCCGGCGTCCCGACGGCCTGCTCTACGGCTACGGCATGATGAACGCGCCGGGGCTTCCGTTGACGATCGGTCTCGTGCTCGCGCGAGCCGCCGGTGTCGACGATCCGAAGATCGACAACGCGATCGACAAGAGCGTGGCGCTCCTGCGGTTCTACGTCGGCAAGGGTGCGGTTCCCTACGGCGACCACCATCCGTGGATCGAGACCCACGAGGACAACGGCAAGTGCGGGATGGCCGCAGTCTTGTTCGACCTTCTCGGCGACACGGAGGCAGCCACCTACTTCGCGCGGATGAGCGTCGCGTCCCATGGCCCTGAGCGGGACACCGGGCACACCGGCAACTTCTTCAACATGCTCTGGGCGATGCCGGCCGTCGCCCTGTGCGGGGAGCAGGCGACCGGGGCCTGGATGCGCGAATTCGGGGCCTGGTATCTCGACCTGGCGCGTCAGTCGGGTGGCACGTTCCAGCATCAGGGGCCGCCGGAGGAGCGACCGGACAAGTACGGGGGATGGAGCGCGAGTGGTGCGTTCCTGCTGGCCTACGCGCAGCCTCGACGGGAGATCGTTCTGACCGGGAAGCGTCCGGAGGGGCTCGGGTCGGGGGTCGCGGCGATCGACGCAGACGAGGCGGCGAGTTTGATCGCCGACGGGCGCGGTTGGAGCAATCTCCATCGGACGTCGTTCAGCGACGGGCTCAGCGAAGACGACCTGCTCGAGAGGCTCTCGAGTTGGTCCCCGGTGGTCCGTGAGCGGGCCGGGCTGGCTCTCGCGCGGCGAAGGGCCGAAGTCATCCCGCAGCTGGTTTCGCTACTGGGCTCGCAGGACCTCCACTCGCAGCTCGGTGCCTGCCAGGCCTTGGCTCAGATGAAAGGGCGGGCCGGTGACGCTGTGCCAGCGCTCATCGAGCAGCTCGGGAGTGAGGACCTCTGGTTGCGGGTCAAGGCAGCAGACGCGCTGGCGAAGATCGGTGATCCAGCGATCGTCGCGCTGCCGGAGCTGCTCGGCGCGCTCGCGCGGATTCCCGGAGAAGGAGACCCGCGGGGCATGGAGCAGCGCTACCTGTGCTTCGCGTTGTTCGACCGTCGTGAGGGGCTGCTTCGTCGTTCGCTCGAGGGAGTCGACCGCGAGGCGCTGAGCACTGCGATTCTCGCAGGGCTTCGCAACGAGGATGGTCGAGCGCGTTCCGCCGTCGGCAACATCTACGACCGGCTTTCACTCGAAGAGCTACGGCCGCTGCTGCCGGCCATCCATGAGGCGATTCTTCAGACCGCGCCGAGCGGGATCATGTTCGCGGACGGAGTGCGCATGGCCGGCCTCCGGTTGCTGGCCAAGCACCGGGTCGAGGAAGGGATCGCGGCCTGCGCGTTCTACGTGCGGCACATGAAGCAGCACGGCAGCCAGAAGCGAGTTCCGAAGGTGCTCGAGATCCTTCAGGGCTACGGCGCGCATGCGCAGGCCGTGATCGCGGAGTTGGAGCAGGTTGCGGACTACTTCGAGAACGACGAGGTGCGTTTCCCCAAGAAGCTGAGCCGCCAGAAGGCCGAGGCGGTGCGGGACGCGGTCCGGACGATTCGGGCCTCGACTGAACGCCCCGAGCTGATTCGGTTGAACTGAAGCAACAGCAACCGTGAAGGTGGCAGGCTCGGCGGATAAACCTCGGGCATGCGACGTCTCAGTCTCCCGGTTGCACTCGTCTTCGCTGGTTCCCTCGGCGCGCAGGGTCACGGACACGATCACGTGCATGCGGACGGTGAGCATCACCATCCGGCGCCGGATCTCTGGCAGCTCGAGGATGTGCTCGCGCTCGATCAAAACCGTCCGTCCCTCCTGCGGCGTCCTCGACGAGTGGAAGGGCGGAGTGGTTCCGGGCCCCTGAAGTTCGAGGTTGGGCTGACGGCGGAGGCGCTCCCGGCCGAGGTGTTCGAGCCCAATCCGCATGCACAAGGAGACCGGCCGATCCTCCGCTTCGCGCACGGCGGGTTCGCCTACGACCACCGCGAGGGTCATGGTGACGTCTACTGGTTCCTGCAGGGCGCCGGGATCCTGCGTGTGCCGCGAGGGGCGGATCGCGTCGAGCTCGTCGAGACCGACGAAACGATGCTCGGCCTGAACATGCACAACGCCACCTTCTTCGAGCACGAAGGTGAGGCGCGGATCGCGTGGCCTGCCGAGGGTGCCGGGAGGGTCTTCGTCACGGATCCCGCCGGTCAGCTGTTGCACACGATTGGGCGACCCACCGTGGAGCAGTATGCGGGCGATGGCCGCTTCGCGCCGACTGACACCGCCTACCTCGACGGCAGGCTGTGGGTGACCGACGGTTACGGCTCACGATTCGTGACCGCCTACGACCTCGGTGGAGAGGCCTGGACCAGTGCGGTGTTCGGCGGCCACCATGGCGAGCCGGGCATCGGACGCTTCGGGACCAACCACGGCATCACCGTCCACCGCGGTCTGCTCTGGGTTTCCGGTCGCTACTTTGCGCTGATCCACTCCTACCGGCCGACCACGGAGTTCGCGAGCATGTTCGCGTTGCCAGCCGGTTCGAAGCCCTGTGACTTCGAGTTCTTCGTTCTCGATGACCGCCTCTACGGCGTCGCTGCATCACTCAACGTCTCCGCCGGGGCCGAGGGCACGGGCGCCGCGATCTACATCGTCGACATGAGCACGCTCGAGATCGTCTCGACCGTGCGGCCGAAGGACGAGCTCGGGCTCGAGAACTTCGTGCACCTGCACAACGTGTTCCCGGTCGTCGAGGACGGTCGGGTGCGATTGTTCTGTCAGGCCTGGAACCCCGGCGACTTCGCTGTGCTGGAGCAGGTGGTCGGCGAGGGGCGTTGAGATCGGCTCACTGGCGGCCTTCGCGAGCTTCGTTGAATCCCGAGGCTGCCCGTCCGACCGGCGGTTGTGCGTGTGCGGGTGTTCGAGCTCCGGACCCTTCGCGTCTCGGATTCGGTCGAGCGTCGAGTCCTACGCGATTCGGGCTACGGGGCTGGTAGTGATCGGTTGGGCCTTGGACGATTCCTCGGTTCGCCTCGTCTCAGGCTTCGCTCATGCAATCGATTCTCGCCCCGAGGAAAGCGGCCCTCTCTGCCTCGACCGCTTTCGTCTTGACGACTCTCTTCTCGGCTCCCGACGTCGATGCTCAGCAGAGCATCGTGTTCGCGTTCAGCGGCAACGTGTTCAACCTCGATGGCGGCAGTGGCCTCGTCAACGCCGGGCGCATCCGGCCCGACGAGGTCGGTGTCGTGACACCGATCTCAGGAACGCCCTACTCGGCGCGGACCTTGATCGGCTCCGGGACTCAGTGGGCGTGGCGAGGTGACGACGACAACGACTCCGATCTCGTCGACTCGCCGACGGCTGCGCCCGGGAGCGATACCGACGCGCTGATGGTCAAGCGCTTCATGGCCTCTGGAACGCTGACCGAGCGCGATCTCTGCATCAGCAAGGAAGACAACTACAGCACGACAAACGGCTTCCTCGACGGGGACGTCTACTACCACCCGTCGCAGGGTGTCGTGCGCACGTTCATCACCGAGGCTCAGGTTGCTGCGGTCACCGGAGCGACGTCCGTCGATGTGGACGCGATCTGCCAGGATACGAACGGTGATCTCTACCTGTCCTTCGACCTGGACGAGACGACGAGTGCCGGCCCAGCCGAGAACTCGAGCATCGTCCGTGTTCCAGCAGCCGCGATCACCTACGACGCGAACGGGGACGTCTCTGGCGTCGTCGGTGGCTTGGTCGAGGTGCTGAACACCGAGAACGATCTCGACACGTTCATCCTCAACAGTGGGCTGCGTAGCAACGGCGCGGGCGTTCCATTCAATTCGACCAACGACATCTCGGGCCTCGAGATCGACCCGAACGGTGGCACCTGGGTCTCGCCTGTGAACGGGCTCACCTATCCGAACCTGCTGCTGACCTGGGACTCGGGTAGCTCCAACGATGGCGGGATCATCTCGACGGCGGGCGGAGGTTCGATCGCGGTGATCAACGGTGTTCCGATGGGAAGCCCAGTCGCCACGACGGGGCAGCATCTGGGGCTACTCCCTCAGTCCACCGGGCAGAGTGACGCATTCGCGCTCGCCCTTCTCGATAACTTCGAGTTCCCGATCACCCTCGAGAACTACCCCGAGTCCCAGCTCACCGGGTCGGACTTCGGCTTCTCTCGTCAGGAGGTATCGGGTGCGACGCCGTTTTCGCCGGTCGCCTTCGTGCTCAGCATCGGTCCCTCGGGGCCGGGCACGGCTCTCAACTCGATCGCGTTTCCGGGGATCGTCAACGGCGAATTCTACGAGCCGTCGACCGCGATCGTGGCGACTTCGAGCCTGACGGATGCGCGCGGCTACGCCGAGCAGACCCTGAACATCGCGGTACTCGTGGGTTCCGCGACGAACATCTGTTGGCAGGTCTACGACTTCGGTCAGAACCGCCTTTCTCTTCCCGCACCGATTCAATTCTGAACTGGAGGCCGATTCGATGAACACTGCAATGCGTGCCGCCCTGTGCGCGGCTGCCGGATCGCTGATCACTGCGACCCTGCCGGCTCAGAACCAAAGCGTCCTCTTCATCATGGATGCGGACGAGATCACTCTCGACAACGGCAACGGTCTGCTCGAGGCCGGCCTTCTCCGCGAAGACGAGGTCGGCATCGTGACACCGGTTCCCGGTGGCGACTACTCGGCTCGGACCTTCTTCGGCGCGGCGACCCAATGGGCCTGGCGTGGCGATGATGACATGGATGGCCGGTTCGCGGACTCGTCGACCGATGCGCCAGGGAGCGCGACCGACGCCATCATGGTGAAGCGCTTCCTGACTCCGGTCGGCGGCTTCCTCGATCCTCGTCAGGTCTGTATCAGCAAGGAGGTCAACTACTCGGTGAACTTCGGCTTCCTCGATGGCGACGTCTACTACCACCCGACACAGGGCTCGGTGAAGTTGTTCGTCTCAGAGGCGCAGATCGACACTGCCTGCGGAATCACGGACGGGTCCGATCTCCGGGCGATCTGTCAGGACAGCAACGGCGATCTCTACCTGTCGTTCGGCGAGTCCGAAACTGTCAACGGGACCGCTCTGTCCGACGGTTCGATCGTCCACATCCCGAGTTCGTCGATCACCTACGACATGAGCGGGGACGTCATAAACATCCTGCCTGGCAGTGCCGTCGGGATCATCGATGAGCCGGATCTGATCGCGTTCACCAACGCGAGCGGTGTGGCTGACTTCAACGGCGGGACGAGCACTTCGCTGTTCGACGTCAGCGCGCTCGAGATCGATCCGAACGGCGGGACCTGGGTGTCGCCGCTGGACGGCCAGACCTACCCCAACCTGCTCTACGGCTGGCAGGGCTCGGGCAACGAGGGGGCGATCCTCTCGACGTCCGGTGGCGGCTCGATCGCGGTGATCAACGGCGTCCCCATGGGCAGCACAGTCAGTACGACCGGTACACAGATCGGATTGCTGCCGGACACGACCGGGCTCGGCGGGATCCACGGCCTGGCCCTCGTCGACGAGCAGCCGGGATTCCTCAGTCTGGAGAACTGGCCGATCAACCTCGTGACCACGGTCTCGACCCTGTTCACGCGGCAGGAGGTGTCGAACGCGACGCCTGGCGGGCCCGTGGCGTTCCTGGTGAGCTTCGGTCCCGGCGGGATCGGTGGGGCTCTGAGCTCGCTGACGCTCGGGGGTGGGATCGTCGGCGACTTCTTCGAGCCGGCCAGCGCGATCGTCGTCAACACGACGACGGCAGATCCGGACGGATACGCGAGCAACGCCTTCAACTTCCCCGAGGTCCTGCGCGGTTCGGGGGTCAACCTGTGCTGGCAGGCCTTCGATCTGTCGAGGCTCCAGTTCTCGACTCCGGCGGCGATCCAGTTCCTCTGAGGTCCGGAAGGGTCTTCCGATCGACCGGGAGGCCTCGGGAGTTCGGGGTGGATCGGACCTTCGTCAAGGTTGTGTGAAGCGCGGTCAGAAGCCTCGCTGCCCAGGTCTGACAGGTCCTCTCGCGGCCTGGAATCAGGGGTGTTCCGGCGGTCGGGCACTTCGCGTGCCAGGAGTTCGGATCCGTGGTCGTGATGGCCCGGGGCCTGCGGTATGAACTCCGCCATGGATCCGGCTTCTGACCGCGCGGCCCCCGCGACTCCACCGGCAGGACGAAAGTCCGTCGGGGAGATCGTCGCCCGGTTGTTGCTGCTCCTGCTGCTTCTCTACGGCTTTCTCGTCGCTATCGAGACGATGAGCAAGGCCATCAAGGCTCTCACCGACTCGGGCATGCTCGGTGGTGGTGGGGACAACGCGCAGCTGTTCGGGGGCGTGTCGAACCCCTTCGCCGGGCTCGCGCTCGGCGTCCTGTTCACGGTCTTGGTCCAGAGTTCTTCGACGACGACGGCGACCATCGTCGCCGTGGTCGGGTCCGGATCCCTGTCGGTGGAGCAGGCGGTGCCGATGATTCTCGGCGCGAACATCGGCACGACGATCACCAACACCCTGGTGTCCGTCGGTCACGTGCGTCAGCGCCAGGAGTTCTTCCGGGCCTTCTCGGCGGCAACGGTCCACGACGCGTTCAACCTGATGATGGTGGCGGTCATGCTGCCCCTCGAAGTGCTGACGGGCGTGCTCTCCCGGACGGCGAAGGCCCTGTCTAACTCGCTCGGAACCTCCGGTGGGGCCGACCTCGACAGCCCGGTGAAGTCCGCAGTCAAGGCTGGGCACCACGGCGTCGAGTGGGTTCTCGAGTCGGCGGGCCTGGAAGGCAACGTTCTCGGCTGGGTCGCCCTTGCGACCGGTATCGCGCTCACGCTGGTCTGTTTGCTGCGGATCACCGACAACATGCGCCGCCTGATGGCGGGCAGCATCGAACAGGCCGTCAACCGGACGCTCGAGGGCTCGGCTCTGATCGGCGTCGGGATCGGCGTCGTCCTCACGATCGCGGTCCAGTCTTCGTCGGTGACGACCTCGCTGCTGGTGCCGATGTGCGCCGCGGGAGTCATGCGCCTCGAGAACGCTTTCCCGATCATGTTGGGAGCTAACATCGGGACGACCGTCACGGCGCTCTTGGCCAGCATGGCGCAGGACAACCCAGACGCCCTGACCATCGCCCTCGTCCACCTGCTGTTCAACACGACTGGCGTCATGGCTTGTATGGTCTTTCCGCCGATCCGATCGATCCCGCTCTGGGTGGCTCGATGGCTGGCGGCTCGAGCCCTCGAGTCCAAGTTCTGGGTCATCGGCTACGTCGTGGGCGTGTTTATCCTGATCCCCGCGTTCGGTTGGTGGCTGTGGGGCGGCGCCGGGGACTGACCCGATTCGGAATCCGACATGGCGAACAAGATCGACGACATCGAGAAGCGTTTCCTCCAGATGCTCGACGACGGTCGGCACATCTACGACGCGGCGTCCAACGCGTTCGTCGGCGGGACGGACCCTGAGGCGATTCGATCGGATCTCTTCGCTACCGATCAGCGGATCAACGAGACTGAGCGTGAGCTCCGTAGGATGCTCGTCGTGCATGCGACCGTGCATGGCTCCACGTCGTTTCCACGCATGCTCGTCCTGATGGCTTTGGCCCGTGACGCCGAGCGCATCGGAGACCACGCGAAGAACCTCTTCGCGCTATGCGTCGCCGGACCGACTCTCGGGGACGACAAGGGCGCGCTGACGGACCTCAAAGATCGAATCTCCGACTTGTTGGTACGCGCCCGGGATCTCCACGTTTCCCAGGACGAGAGCGCCGCGCAGCCGGTCCTCGACGAACTCGAGAAGGTCGAAAAGGTCTGCGACGGCGGTGTAAAGCGGCTACTACAAGTCGAGGGTTTGAACGCCGCCTCGGCGGCCCTGGGCTACCGCTATTTCAAGCGCGTCGCCAGTCACGCGGGCAACATCGTGACCGCGCTTATCGCGCCACTCGACAAGCTCGATTACCTCGACGAGGACTGAGCGGTCGCGACGCACCTGCGTCGTCGGTCTCAGTTGCCCAGATGGGCGAGTGCCTTTCGGCGGGCCGATTGAGCGTTCTCGATGCTCTGCTGGATCTCCGCTGGCGTGAAAGGCTTCGGCAGGAACGTATCGAACGATTCGCCCGAGTCCTCGCGGACGTCGAGTTCGCTGAGGCCGGACGTGATCACGATCGGGACCTCCGCGTTCTCCGCGCGTAGTCGGCGCGCCAGTTCCGTCCCGCGGAATGACGGCATCGTGTAGTCGGCGATGACCAGGTTGAAGCGCGGGGAGGCCTCTCGGAACGCCTCGAGCGCCTTCTGGCCATCGGTCGCCACGACGACTTCGTATCCCAGGCGTCGCAGAACGAGCTGGATCGTGTCGGCGACGAGGGGTTCGTCCTCGGCGACGAGCACGCGCGGGCTGGAATCGGTGCCGGTTGTGGCATCGAAACCGCTCTGAGCTGGTGCCGACTGCGGCGTCGAGTCGGACGGCTCATGGGGGAGCCAGACCCGAAAGCGTGTTCCTCGTCCCGGCTCACTCTCGACGTCGAGATGACCATGGTGTGAGTGCACGATGCCTTGGACGGCGGCGAGGCCGAGGCCGCGGCCGGAGGTCTTGGTCGTGAAGAACGGATCGAAGATTCGGCTGAGGGTCTCAGCACTCATTCCGACCGCTGCGTCTTCGATCTGGAGCAGGATCCAGTCGCCTCGACGGGCGTCGCGGACGTGTGGGCCCTCGGGAGTGATGTCGAAGACGACGTTGGCACGCGCTTCGATCCGGCCCGGAGACTCGCCGTAGGCTTCCGAGGCGTTCAGCAGCAGGTTCATTACGACCTGTTGGATCTGAACCGGATCCGCCTCGACCATCGGCAGGTCGTCGGGCAGGTCGTATCTCAGCTCGACGTTCTTCGACAGGGAGCCGGAGAGCAGGCCAGGCATGTCGAGTAGAAGGGCACGAAGGTCGAGCAGGCGGTGGTGAGGGGCTCGCTTACCGGCGTACTGGAGAAGCTGCTGAGTCAGCTCGCGAGCTCGCTCGGCCGCGACCCGGATCGTCGCCAGGCCCTGGCTCATCGATCTCGAGCCGCCAGCGTCCTGTTCGAGCAGAGCTGCCGTGCTCAGCACGGAGACGAGCAGGTTGTTGAAGTCGTGGGCGATGCCGCCCGCCAAGACTCCGAGGCTTTCGAGCTTCTGGGCCTGCTGCATCGCGCGCTGAACGCGTCGAAGTTCGGTCAGGTCGCGACCGATCCCGACCAGGCCGGTGATCTCGTCGTCCGCATTGCGGATCGGATCCTTCTGGATCATGTACTCGCGGAGCTGGCCGTCGACACGGGATCGAACTTCGATCTCCTGGACAATCGACTCTCCGTCGTCGAGGACCCGACGCTCGACCTCGCGGCTGCGCTTGACCTCGTCGGCTTCGTAGAGCGACGAGTCCAGTGCACCGATCATCTGTTCGGGTGTGCAGCCCCGGTTCCGGGCTTCGGCGCGATTGACGAGTTGGAAGCGGCCGTCGCAGTCCTTGACGAAGATCGGATCCTCGGCACATTCGATCACCGCCTGCAGCAGATCGTGGTTGTCTCGGACGGCGCGGTCGGCGTCATCGATCCGGATCGTCACGCTCGCCAGGTAGCCCGCGAGCTCGAGGAGCGAGCGCTGCTCGTCGGTGGGGAGGCCGGGCACCATGCGCGAAATCGCGAAGGTGCCGAGCACCATCTGGTCTTCACCGAACACCGGGACGGACCAGCAAGCTCGGATGCCGTACTTCTTGGCGACTTCGCGCAGCGACTCCCAGCGAGGGTCCGTGAACGTGTCTGCGACCAGTTGAATCTCGCCGGTGAACGCGGCCGTTCCGCACGATCCGGCGATACTCCCGGGAGTGAGTTCGCCAAAGTCCTCGATGACGCACGCGGGGATGTTTGGGGTGTTCCTGAACCGCAGCTTGTCCCGCGAGCGGTCGAGCCGCATCACGGACGCCAAGCCTTCAGGGACGATCTCCTCCACGAGCTTGCAGATCTGGTTGAGTGTCTCCTCAGTCGACCGTTTGGCCGCCAGAAGCTCCAGAGTCGCTCGCAACAATCGCAACGTCTCGTCAGGCATGGCCGCGCACCTCCACCGAAGATGCTAGGAACCGTCGATGCGGGTCGCGAGTCGTGGTCTGTCGAGATTGCTCAGATTCGATCGGTGGGGATCGAGGGTTCAGGGCTTTCCCGTAGGTGGTGCACGGGTGCTCGAAGCTTGCGCTACAACCAGCGTCATGCGCCGGTCAGGTATCGAAGTCCTCGCACTCCTCTGTAGCGCCGTGATGGTACTTGGGCTCCGAGCTCAAGAGCCCGAAGTGCCGAGCGGTTTCACCCGCCAGGATGTGCTGAGGGGGTCGATCACCGAAGAGCGGAGTTGGTGGGACGTCCAGCACTACGAATTGTCCGTGGAGTTCTTCCCGGAGACCAAGCGCATCGCTGGCAGCAACGCGATCACTTTCACGGCGCTGGCCGATGGGAGTCGCATGCAAGTGGATCTGCAGCCGCCGCTCGCCGTGACCCGCGTGTCTCTCCGTGATGAAGAGCTCGAGTTCGAACGCGAGGGCAACGTCTACTGGGTGACTCTGGCGGATCCCATCGCGAAGGGCGAGTCACGCACCGTGACGGTGAGCTACGAGGGCCGCCCACTCCAGAGCTCTCGCCCGCCCTGGAGTGGTGGGCTCTCGTGGCGTCGGGATCGCGACGGGGACCCGTTCATCGCAACGACCTGTCAGGGCATTGGTGCCAGCATCTGGTGGCCCAACAAGGATCACGGTTACGACGAACCCGATCGCGGAATGGATATCCGGGCGACGGTGCCAGAGGCGCTGACCGCCGTCGCGAACGGGCGTCTTGTCGAAGTCTCTGCCGACGAGGAGGCCGAGACGCGGACGTTCCATTGGCGCGTCACCAACCCGATCAACAACTACTGCGTGAACATCAACGTCGCGAAGTACGTGTCGATCCAGTCGACGTACGAGGGTGAAGCCGGGCAACTCGACCTCGAGTACTGGGTCCTGGAGTCACAACGGGAAGACGCCGAGCGTCAGTTCGCCGAGGTGCCGCGAACGCTTGAGGCCTTCGAGCACTGGTTCGGTGCCTATCCGTTCTACGAAGACAGCTACAAGCTCGTCGTGGTGCCCTATCTGGGGATGGAACACCAGAGTTCGGTGACATACGGCAACGGATTCCGGAATGGCTATCGCGGTCGGGATCTCAGTGGCACCGGTGTGGGGCTCAAGTTCGACTTCATCATCGTCCACGAGTCGGCCCACGAATGGTGGGGCAACAACGTGTCGATGGTCGATGTCGCGGACATGTGGATCCATGAGAGCTTCGCCAACTACGCCGAGAACCTGTTCGTCGACTACCACTTCTCCAGCGAGGAAGCGGCAGACTACGTGATCGGTTGTCGCGCGCTGATTCAGAACGATCGACCGATCATCGGTACCTATGGGGTGAACAACTCGGGCTCGGGAGACATGTACTACAAGGGTGGCAACATGCTCCACACGATGCGCATGATCGTCGACGACGACGACCGGTGGCGGGGCGCGCTTCGCGGGATCAACGAGCAGTTCCGCCATCGAACGGTTGCCACCGACGAGATCGAGTCGTTCTTGAGCGAGCGGTGTGACTTCGATTTCGGTCCGTTGTTCGACCAGTATCTGCGAACCACGGACATTCCACTCTTGGTGCAAGAGGTCGAGGGCAAGCAGGTCGCGCTCTCGTTCGAAGACGTGGTCGAGGGATTCGAGATCCCCGTCCGCATCACGGTCGGGGACGATGTCAGGCGAGTCCTGGTCGGGTCGGAGCGCGTCGTCGTGGACTTCGACGTTCCGATCGAATCGATCGAGGTGGACCGCAGCTACTACATCCGCTCCGAGCGACGCTGACGGCGACCTGGTGCGCGTCAGCGAACGGTTTCGACCCGCTCGGACGCAGTCGTGGCCCGGGGCGGAGCGTCCACCGCTCGGGGCGCGGTCCTCGCCTTCTTGAACACGAAGATGTCGACCGATTCCGGGACTCCAGCGTCTTCGACGCGAGCTCGAACGATGTGGCAGTCACCGCTGCCCCAGCGCGCGATCCGTTCGCAGGTGTCGCTGCCCCAGTCGGTCATGACCAGGGCTCCGCATCGGGTTGTCGGGTCTTCGTGATACTGGGGTTCGAGAAGGTGCACGAGGCGCCCCTCGACGAGCATCGCTCGTGTTCGGGTTGTCGCGGTTGCGCGGTGGGGAATCGTGAAGACGTGGAGGCCTCCGGGCTTCAGCGTGCGGGAGATCTCGCGCACCGTGGCTTCGGGGTCCGCGACGTGCTCCAAGACGTCTTCTGAGATCACCAGGTCAAACGTGTCGCTGTCGAACGACTGCTCCTGGAGGTCGATGTTTAGGAACGCTCCGCAGCGCTTCGCCGACCGTTCGGGCCAGTAGTAGGAGCCGACGAGTCGCTTCGCTGCTCGCTGATAGAAGTCGTAGGAGCAGAGGCTCGGTGATGCGGCGTGTACCGAAGCCTGGCGAAGCCTGTCCTCGCCGATGCGGTCCAGGACGACGCGGGCGAGGGCGCGTTGGCGCTGCACACTGCCGCAGCGAACGCAGACAAGTCCGTCACGCGGGGAGTCGAGCAACCGAACGAACGTCGTCGCGTGATCGCAGTTCGGGCAGTGCCCCGTCTCGGTCGGGCGTTCACCTTGACGGAGCCGGCGTCGGATTCGTTTCCAAACGCGGGTCGCCGCGAGGCCAGGCGCAGAGAAGCGCGCCGGATCGGTGAGCGTGTTCCAGGCCTGAGGCATCGGAGAGGCGAGCGGGGAGAGGTCGAGCACGGACGCTCGACCAACTCAGAAGACCCCAAGCAGGTGGTGATCACCAGACCCGAATTGACACTCGCATTGCGGTTCTCCGCACTCGAGCGAGGTTGAGGCTCGTCGCCGAGCCGTGGCCTAGGTTCTTTGCTCGCCCCTGTGGCAGGGCGGAATCCGGTGACCTCGACTCACCAGTCGAGTGGTTCGAGTTGCTCGGATGCGGGCGATTGCATTCAACTGCTCGCTCATGCCTCGCTTCGTTCTACTGCTCGTTTCAGCTGTGCTCGTTGGCGCCACACTCGGTTGCGTGGTCTCCAGGCGTCCGTCTGCCTCGGGCCAGCATCCCTCGATCAGGATCCAGACCTTCGGTGAGATGCGGCGGGTGCTGCGGTTGGGCGAGACTGAGGCGAAGGTCGAGCTCGTCGAGCTGGTCGAGGAACTGTCCGAGCGTGGTGGTGGTCGGGCGGTGATCGGCGTCGGTGCGCTCGAGGATCTTCGCGGCGAAGTGACGATCGTCGGAGGGCGGATCTTCGTGTCGGAGGTCCATCCGCCTGGTCGTACGATCGAGACCCGACCGGCGGTCGCCGGCGATCAGGCAGCGATGTTGATCGCCGCGGGTGGCGTCGACTGGACCTGCTGTGAGGTCGGATCGATCGACAGTTATGCCGAGCTCGAGGATCGGATCCGCGAAGAGTTGGTACGAGAGGGAGCGGACCTCTCAAAGCCAGTTCCGGTTTGGTTCCGCGGCACGGCCGAGTCGGTGCAGGCGCACGTCACCGATGGGGCTTGTCCGATCGCGGAGCCAGAGGGCGCGCCGCCGGGGCGCATCGAGGACGCCTCGGGTGAGGTTGACATCGTTGGATTCTACGTCGAGGGCTCGGCCGGCGTTTTCACGCACCACGATCGACGATCGCATTTGCACGTGGTCACGACAGAGGGGGCGGGTCACCTCGAAGAAGTCCGCCTGGAGCGCGGCGAGCTGCGGTTGCACGCGCGCCCTGATCGAGCGCGCGGCGAATCGGCGCTGAAGTCTCGTACGGGTGGGCAACGCCCGATCGCCAACTGACGGTCAGTTGGCGACGGCCCCCAGCACTTCTTCCTCCGATCGTCGCAGGAGTTCTCGGAGTGGCTGCGGCACGAAGCGGCGGGGCTCCGTGATCGCATAGAAGCTCTCGAACAGGTCTGGTACGACGGCGTACTCGGCCAGGACACCGGTGCGGATCTCGTCTTGGACCACGACGGTCGGCACGAGCCCGACACTGTCGGTGTCGCGGGTCATCAGG
Organism: Planctomycetota bacterium; assembly: GCA_039815565.1. Lineage (GTDB taxonomy): Bacteria > Planctomycetota > UBA1135 > UBA1135 > UBA2386 > JBCBZB01. The sequence goes on along the minus strand of JBCBZB010000004.1, from coordinate 116,387 downwards.
CGGAGGAGGGCCATGTCGTCGAACTCCGCTCGGATGCGATAGCGGATCCCGACCTGGTTGCAGAACAGGTCAAAGCCACTGCGGATACCCGAGTCGGTCGACGGCAGGATCAGCGGGACCGTGGTCAGATCTTCTGGAAAACGGAACGTTCGTCGTTTCGGGCGAGGCTTTCCGACCAGGCTGACCGGTTGACGTGCGATCCGGCGACATCGCCAGGGAGCGTCCTTCGAACTCGGGATCCTCTGGTTGGAGAAGATCAGGGCGAGAGTGTGTGCGCGAAGTCGCGGGAGGAGTTCTTGCAGACTTCCGGACTGCAACACGAGTTCGACGTCGTCGCGGGCCAGGAGCGGTCGGAAGAAGTTCTCTCGGAAGTTCCGCGACAACGTCGCCACGGACCCGATGCGCAGCACCTGGCGGCTTGGGTCGACGTCTTCGCTGAGCACATTCAGCATCTCGTCGCCCGCTTCGAAGATCGTGTCCGCGTAGCCGAGGGCGATCTGACCGGCTTCGGTGAGTCTCATGCTGCGCGGTCGACGTTCGAAGAGTTCCTGGCAGAGACTCGTCTCGAGCTGCTTGGTCTGGGTCGACAGCGCCGACTGCGAGACGTGCAGTCGCTTCGCTCGACGGTCGTGTGTTCCTCTAGAAGTACGACTGGCAGCAGGACCACGAGTTCGCCGTGCTCGAAGGGGTCATGACGGCGCCCATGCTGGTGACACACTGGATCAACGCGCAGTACAATGCGTCGACGTCGGACAATCAGCGACTCGGCTCGGGCAACAAGGTGCTGGTTAACGTGGTCGGTGGAACGGTGGGCGTCTTCGAAGGCAACGGTGGAGATCTGCGAATCGGCCTCGCGATGCAGTCGGTCCATGATGGAAGTCGATTCCTGCACACGCCGCTTCGGTTGAGCGCCTTCCTCAGGGCGCCCGAGCAGCCGATCGACCGAGTGATCAACGAACACGCGGTTGTGCGGAGTCCCGTCGAGAACGGCTGGCTCCACCTGTTTCGGATCGATGAGGCTGGTCGTGCCCATCGTCGCGGTCGACGCGGAGGTTGGACCGCTTTCCGCACTCCACGTCATCGCGTCGAGCTCCCGGGGTCGGCCGGCGTCTGACAGCGCTCGGGCTCCCCGCCGCGGGGGCCCTCCCTTGGGGGCCCTCTGCGCGGGCTGCTCAGTCGTCGGCGCGGGGCCGTGCCCGGACCACGTAGGTCGGGTCTTCGAAGCGGCTCTGCGTGTCTTCGAGCAGGAATTGGTTCTCCCACTCGATCCGGGTGAAGTCGCAAGCCGTCAGTAGCTGGCGCAGGCCGGCCGGGCTCATCTGCCACCAGTTGCACTGATCCCACTCGCCGGCGAACCGGGCGATCGGCACGTCGTCAGGGATGCCGTACTTCGCCGACTCGAACATCGCGACCGAGATCAGGATGCAGCCGTCCGGTTTGCAGACCGAACGCATCGCATGCATGCCGAGGACCGGGTCACGAACGTGCATCAACATCGAGCCGCAGAACACGATGTCGAACTGGCCGTGCTCCTCCGGGTTGAGGTTGTAGATCACGTCCCGGACGCGGGTGACGTTCTTGCAGCCGAGTTCCTCGACGACCAGATCGAATCCAGCGTCGAGGACGGCATCGTCGATGTACTTGCGTTCTTCGTCCGACTTCTCTTCGTAGAGGCGACGGTTGCGCGGGGTCCAGTCCTGCGACTCCCAGCGCGGCATCTCGAGTGCGACGACTTCATCGGCGCCGAGGCGATCGAAGACCGAGCAGTGGTAGCCATTCGCCGCGCCCACATCGAGAACCCGCACGCCCTTCAAGGACTCGGGAAAGTCGTAGTCCTTGTCGTAGTCCGCCATGCGGAAGGTGCCAGGCGTCTCGACACCGTCTCCGAGATCGATCGCGTGGTACCAACTCGTGATCTCTGCCACGCGGCGCTTGAGGTCCTCGACCTCTTCAGGACTTCTCGACATGGGCCGGATTCAAACCGGGGGCCGGGGGTCACGCAACGATCGTGGCTGACTCCGAAGTCCACCCTGTGCACCAAGGCTCGATCCGAATGGCCTGAACCACGAAGATCCCGCAATGCGAGACCGTTGGATTCTCGGCTGCACCGCCACGATGGTTCTGTGGTTCGTCGCCGCCTGTCAGACCCTGGAATCCGATCTCGCGATCGAGATCGAGCCTCAGGAGGGTCTCGCAACCCGCGTCACCGTGCGGTTTCGCGGGGATCCCTCTGGTCAGAGCGTTTGCTCGATTGCGGAGCGCTGGGGCGGCTCGTCGTCCGAGGGGGAGTGGTTTCGCGGCTTCGAGGCGACCAGCGACTCCGGAGAGGTCGCTCTCGCCGTGACCTCTCCGACCCGGGTCGTGTTGGCGCACGAACCAGGGGCGATCGTCGAGCTCACCTACCGACTCGTCGATCTCCCTGGTTCGTTCGCGCGGATCGACGACTACCGACCGATCCGCAGCGCGACGAGTTTCATGATGGTACCGAGCCTCGGGCTGTTCCTGCCCGAGCACGTCGGGGTTGCTGCCGACGGTCGGCCCGAAGTCGTCGACGTAGAGTTCGAGTGGGAAGGAGTCGAGGACCTCGGATGGCGGGCCTTCAGTTCGTTCGGCCCGGATGAGGGGCCGCACCGTGCTCAGCTGCCAAAGGCTCGGCTCCTGGAAACTCTGTTGGTTGCGGGCTCACGCGACCATGCTGTGCTCGAGGACGGCCGAGGGCAGCTCGGAGTTGTGGAGATCGGGGCCAACGCGGCCTTCACGGCGAACCAACTCGCTTCGTCGCTCGAGGTGATTCTGCGCGGCGTGCGGAAGTGGTTCCGCGCCCGTGAGGACTCCTGGTACCTGGTCGGGTACGCGCCTGCCGGGGAGGTCGTAGAGGGTCGGGTTGGGCTCGGTGGGACGGCCCTCGAGAACTCCTTCGTCTTCTTCTTCGATCCCTCGGTCGACCTCCGATCGGATCCGGATCTCTTCCGCTCGGTCGCCCATGTCCTTTGTCACGAAGTGATTCATCGCTGGAACGGCGGCCTCTTCCAGATTGCGGAGCCCGACTACGAAGGGCAGGGGAGTTGGTTCACCGAGGGATTCACCGAGTGGATCGCTCGCTGGGTTCTCGTCGCGATGGAGGTCTACGGGGTCGACGGCTACCGCGAGGCACTCAACGAACGGATCTACCAGTACGAGTCCAACCCGGATCGCGATCGCCCGTTCCGAGAAGTGATCGAACAGGCAGGCGACGGGAGCTCTGCGAACGCTCTCGCCTACCAGCGGGGAGAGCTGGTTGCGTTCTGGGTCGATGACCAGGTGAGGCGCCAGACCGACGGCTCAGAGTCATTGCGCGACTTGTTCGGAGAGCTGAGTCGACTCGGTCGTCGGGGCGATCGCGTCGTGCCCGAGGAGTTCATCTGGGACTGGGTCGCCCAGCGTTGCGGCGTCGAGTTCGTCGACGAAGTGCGTCGCGTGATCGCGGAGGGCGGTCGGGTGCCGTTGCCCAAAAAGCTGTTCGAACGGCCGTTCGTGCTTGTGGACGGGCCTCAGGGCTTCCCGATATATCGGCTCGGGGATCGTTGATCGAGGTGCGGTTCGGCCGGCCGCATCGCGGAGATCGCGTCTCGCTCTCGGTCCGGGGCCGCCCGAGAGGAGCGCCTCGTGGATCCGAAGCGCCCTAGGCCAATCAGAGCCGTTAGACTTCAGCGCGCCATGCACGCTCTCCGTCTTCTCGGTTCTGCTCTCGTCCTGTCGACCAGCCTCGTGGCCCAGGGGCGCCACGTCTTCGATGTCGATTCTTCGGCGACCTCCCTCGCCCTGTCGGGCAACGTCACCGTCGCTGGCATTGTTCAGAACCTGATCATCACCCCGTCGACCACGACCCTGAACGGGTCGTTCGCTGCGGACCTGACCGGTTCGACGTCGATCAACACTGGTCAGCTCGTCGCCTCGGAGGGTGTCAGCCTCACGTTGCCGCCGCTGACGGCGATCGTTCCGAACATCCTCCCGATCCTGCCGCCGCTCCTCACGGTGACGACGACACCGATCGAGTTCGAGCTCGAGTCCGCGGACGCGATGTTCAACCCGATCACGTTCCCGGTCGCGCCGAACGGCACGTTCTCGACGACCGTGCAGCTCCGTGGCATCAGCGGATCCGCGACGGCTTCCGGGCTCGTGAACCAGACGATCAGCCTCGTCGATCAGAGAAGTGATGCGACCCCGCTGAACGGCACCCTGACCTTCGGTCCGGACGGGTTCGCGATGAGCCTTCCGCTGATGTCGACGTTCCCGCTCACGGTGGGCACCGACATGGCGAGCCTGACGCTCAACGGCACGATCAACGCGTCGGACCGTTCGTTGGCTGCCGACCTTCTGACCTTGACGGCTCCGGTCGGCGGCACGCAGACGATGACGCTCTCGGCTGGTCAGGCGAACGCGGGACGTGACTTCTTCCTGGGCACCAGCGCCGCTGGCACGATGCCGGGTTTCGCGCTGCCCAACGGCGGCCCGATCATGCCGCTGAACGTCGATGGCTTCTTCATCGCGAGTCTCGAGGGCGCGAACGTCTTCCCGTGGGGCAACAACCTCGGGACGCTCGACGGGCTGGGTCGCGCGACCACGACGTTCTCCCTGCCGCCGCTGCCGGGCTTCCAAGGTCTGACCTTCGACCACGCGTTCTTCACGTTCCAGGGAGGCAACTTCTTGAGCGTGAGTAACACGGTTCCGCTCGCTCTGAACTGAGTCCGTGATCCGGGTCACCGAAGTGTTGGTGGCCCGATCAACGCCCGTCCCAGGGCTCGAGCCCGTCGAGAGACTCGACTGCAGACTCGGAGACCGGGACACCCCAGCGCACGAAGAACGGCGAAAGGTCTCGCTGGACTTCGCGCGAGAAGCGCACCATCCATTGGTCGCGTTTCTCCGGATCGGCCTTCGGTAGTTCGGAGCGCTCCGAGTCCAGGTAGCCCTGGAAGACGCGCTGGAAGGCCTCCCAGCCGAACTCCTCCTGCAGCTCGACGTACATCGCGAGCGCTGTGAAGGGCTGCTTCTTCCACACCGCGAAGTCCGGCTCTCGAAGGTAGCTCAGGATCTTGCGGCGGTTGTTCTTGATCTGCTTCTGCTCGCCCGGAGCGAGGCCTTGGTGGCGCTCGATGACGAAGAGCGCGAAGAGGTTGTTGGTGACCTCGCCAGTGCCTCCGAAGGTCCAGGTCGGTAGTTGGCGGTTGTGGCCGAGTTCGTGCCAGAAACCCCAGACTCCGCCGTGGCTGCCGGTGCGGGACTTCTCCAGGTCGACCAGGACCGGTGCTACGTCGAGGTGGGTCATGATCGGGTAGCCGGAGTGCATGTATCCGGCACTGATCTGGACGTCGGTCACGAAGCGTTCCTTGCGCACGTAGACCGGGCGGCGGTCGAGTTCTTCGTACCACGAGACCGCTTCGTCCCAGAACGCCATCAGTTCCTCGGGGTTCTCGAGACTGCGGATGTGCTCACTCGGGACGCACATCGCGAAGTTTTCACCGACCAGCTCGGCCCAGGGTCCGGGCGTCTCTTCCGGATCGTTCCAGTTGGAGTTGCCAGCGCCGCGTTCGAAGCGCGGCGCGCGAACGCCTCCTTCGACGACGATCTGGAACTCCTGGTCGAGGTCCTTCTTGTGGTCGAAGAACAAGAGGCCGCCGTAGGGCGTCGCGAAGGTCGTGCTCGAATCGGCGACGTCGATCCGCAGCGAGATATCCGGGTGTCGACTCCATGAGTCCTTGCCCCAGAGTCGATCGGTGTGACAGCCGATGCGGAAGGCGAGGCCTTCGGGCGGGTTCGGTCGCATCTCGACTCGGACCGGGCGTCCGGCCGGGATCCAGATTCCGGTCCCGGTCCAACCCGGGCGATCCATCGAGACCTGGGTGCGGATGGTCTGTAGAGCGGCATCACCGAGCGGGGTGCCTGGGAATTCTTCCGATCCAGGCATCGCCCGCACGTCTTCTGGGTCGCGCGATCGTTCGATCAGATCAGCGATCGTCCAGGCGACGCGTCGGTGTGGGGCCTTCGAGTCGAGCGGGGCGTCGGGCGTGGGTGGCGCTCCGCGGAACTGCTCCGCGCGGTCGCAGAGTCTGGCCAGGAACCCACTGCCCTCGTCATTCGAACTCGACAACGAGCCGGGGTCGAGGCTGCGGACCGCCGTGACGACGACCTTGCCCCACTGGGCACTCCGCTTCGGATCAGACTCGCCGGTGGTCGGCGCGAACAGCGATTCGGCGGCGTGTCGGGCTTGGGTGTCGAAGCGCAACAGATCCCGGTCGTCGATTCGTGGGCCGATGGTTCTCAGCGTGCCGATGCCGAACGCCAGCCCGGCGCGCAGCGCGAACACGTTGGCGTCGAAGTCGACGAATGGGTCCTTGCCTGGATTCAGTTGTTCCCAGCCCCACCGAAGTCCCGCGCCGAGGAAGCCGCCGCCTCGTCGGACGAACTCGATCATCTCGTCGACGTGCCTTTCCCCTCCCCAGTCGTTGCTGCCGTGCACGAGGACGTCAAAGTCGCCCAAGAACGCCGAGGACCAGGTCACCGACTCCGCTCGAATCCGCCGCTCGCCGAGCGCCTCGACCAACTTCGGGTTGCGAAAGACCCCGACCCGTGGGCGAGGGTTGCGGTCCGAGTTGCCGAGCCATCGGAGCACGTTCAGGACCAGCTGACCCGAGTCGTGGTCTTCCGACTCGAACTCCTTCTGGGAGAAGTAGCCGCCGTGACCGAACAGCACGACGCGCCCTTCGCCGAACAACGAACCCGCGACCACAGGTAATGCGTGCCCCGCGTTGTCGCGGCCCAGGTAGATCGGGAACGACTCCTCGCCGATCGCGCAGATCGCCGCCGGAGCTCCCGGCTTGTGCACCGATTCGACGCCCTCGAGTAGCTGGCCTTGCAGCGCAGCGATATCACCGAGGCGGTTCGACTCTTGCCCCGGTGCTGACGGAGCGAAGGCGATCGAGGTTGCGAGAGCAAGGCAGGTGAGCAGGACGAACCGCATCACCGGATTGTCTGCTTTCGCAGGCGTCCGCGCTATCTCGTCGCGGGCGTCACTCCGGCTTGTGAGCCAGAATGCGAAGTTGCTCGAACTGGAAGTTCTCGTCACCGGCGGCGAAGCGCCGGACTTCCTGAACCTCGAAGCCACGACCACCGAGCTCGGACCGGAGGTCTTCTTCGGTCCAGTAGCGCATCTCGAACGAGTCGGCCTGCGGGGGATCTCCGGGCGTGTGAGAGTCCGCGCCCGGCATCTGGAACAGGAAGTGTCCGCCCGGCTTCAGGACGCGGACGACCTCGTCGAAGTAGCCTCGCGTGACGTCGCGCGGAGTGTGCTGGAACACGATGTGAGAGAACACGAGCCCGAAGCTCGCGTCCTCGAGGGGGGCGAGCGTGCGTCCGCTGCATTCGACGAACTTCACGTTGTCGAGGTGGGCCAGGCGCTCGGTGGCCCGCTTCACCATCTCGCCGGAGACATCGATGCCGGTCAGGTGGGCGACGCGGGGAGCGACGTGCTCGTCCATGCGCCCGACACCGCAGCCGATGTCGAGCACGGTCTGATTCTCGTGCAGCAGGTGTTCGATCTTGTCGAACACGTGACCGACATCGCGCTTGCCCGACTCGATGAATGCCTCGAGGTCATCGGGCACCGACGTTGCGATGTAGTAGCGGGCGTTCTCGCGGGCGCGCTCGTTCCAGTCGCCCTTCATGTCCAGCTCGGCCATTCGCTCAATCTAGCCGCTGGCCTCCCGGGCCAGAAAGCCTCGTCGGCTACGAACCGTCTCGGCGTGAGAGCATCTGTCCGACGAGCATCAGCGCACCCAGCCAGATAGCGGCGTATCCGAACCAAGCTTCCGGCTCGGGCGGACGCTGACCGAAGGCCAGCACGCCGAGCAGGAATTGGCCCGTGGGAGCGAGGAAGTGCAGCACGCCGATCGTGACCAGGGGCAAGCGCAACGCAGCCGCGGCGAACCAGATCAGCGGCAGAGCCGTACCGATGCCTGTCAGGACGAGAAGGCCCTTGGTGGTGAGCGACCCTTCGATGAATCCGCTCGGGGCATCGCTCTGCATCGACATGTAGATCACGACCGCGAGAGCGGCCGGGAACAGCAGAATCGACTCGACCGTGAACCCGACGAGGGGTCCGGTGGACATCCCCTTGCGTAGGAGCCCGTAGAAGCCCGGGAACAGAGCGAGCCCGAGTTCGATCCACGGGAGCTCACCGGACAGGAACATCAGGTAACCGACTCCCAAGGTCGCCGAGCCGACGGCGACGGCCTGAAACCGACGCAGACGTTCTCCGAGGAACGTTATTCCGAGCACGATGTGGACCATCGGCGTCAGGAAGTAGCCGATGCCGGCGCGATAGAGCTCTCCGCGCGAGATCGCGAGGAGGAAGATCAACCAGTTGCCGGTCATCAGGATCGCGGTCGCGACCAGGCGCCAGAACAGGCGTCGATCTGCGAAGGCCTGGCGGAGTGCGGACCCCTGACCGCGCACGCGGATCAAGACGACGCAGAGCGCGAGCGACCACACCAGTCGGTGGCCGAGGACCTCGATCGACCAGCGGGTCGGGTTCGCGGTGGCGTCCGCTGGCGCCTCGGCGTTGAGCCAGGCGATCTGCAGCGGGAACACGAGCGCCCAGAACGCGTAGGCGGCGAGGCCGTAGCTGAGGCCGATCCGGAGCTGTCTCGCGGATTCGGCGCTCGAGGGGGTGCTCGTGGAGGCGGCGGCGGACATGGGCGAGGAGGCCGAGTGCCGCCGCGCGCGGCGTCAGTTGCCGGCGGTCTCGAGGTTCTTGAAGCGCACCGGGATCTCGACCTCGAAGAAGCGGCGGCCGCCCATCACGCCGGGCGAGTTGTAGCCCATTCGGCGCATCGGGCCTGCAACTTCGAGCTCTGGGTGGGTGGCGAGCCAAGCGAGAAGCTGCTGACGGAGGGCGTCGACCCGGCGATCCGACTCGTAGCCGCGCGCGCCGATCGAGAGGGCCATGACCGGTGCAACGTCGATGACCTGGACGGAGCCGTCTTCGCCGGTCTCCCCCTGATCGGCGGTCTCGTAGAGGAACGCCATCATCTGTTCCTCGCCAGCCTCGTCGTCGTAGTCCATCTGGACCGGGGCGGTCATCTCGACGCTGTTCTTCTTGATGTGGTTGAACAGCGTGAAGAACGGGCCGGTCTGGCTGCGTGCGCCTTCCATCGACGCGACGGCCATGCGGTAGCGCGGGTAGTTCTTCAGGACGACCTCAGAGACGAGGGCGAAGGCGGGGAAGTTCGGCGGCATCGCGGCTTCGCGGACCGGCTCGAAGCGCAGGTCTTCGATCGCCTCGCGCAGCTTGCCATCCAGTGCGGCGGCATCGTTCGAGGCGTCGCTCAGGGCGGCCCAGAGCTGGAAGGAGTGCGAGGGTGCACGAACCGAGAACTCGCGGACCGCTCGCTGGACGATCGGGCGGACGCCGTTCGTGTCGGCTTCGTCCAGCGCGGCTTCGATTGCCTGCGCCTGCGCCTGCAGCCCGGCGCGACCACGCTCGGAGATCGCCGGGGTGTCGCCGGCGCTCAGGACGCGATCCACGACGTGGATCACCGAACCGTCTTCGCATTCGATCGTCACTTGGATCGCCGCGTTGCCGACGCAGACGACACCGTCACGGATCGAAACCTCGTAGCCCACGCCAGCAGCGGTCGGGACCGCGCCCATCGTGACCAGATCCGAGGCCGAGACGGCCGGCGGAGCGACGTGGGCGAGCAGCAGAGCGCGGACGACGTCCAGGTCCTCGGGAGCAGCGAAGCCGACGAACGCTCGATCGGCGGGCGCGACCAGAGTGATCGGTCCTTCCGGAGCCAGACCGGTCTGGTCGAGCAGAGCGCGGAGGGTCGACAACTCCGCGCGGGCCTCGAGAGCCGCCTTCAGGTTGGTCGGGCGCTCGTCGGCCGCGGAGTCCATGGCACTGGTCGAGGACGTGAGGATCAGCGTCAGAGTCGCGGCCCGGAGGCCGTGGCTGCGCAGAGTTTGGAGCGAAGGGGTGTTCATGGCTGGTCGTGGCGCGCGCGGCGCGGCGGCGTCTTCGCTCGGGAGGCGGGGCTCGGATGCGGCTCGCCGCGAATCGGCTCGACAGGCTGCTAGACTCCCGCAGAACGCATGAGAGAACGTCCAAGCATCCGTCAGCTCGAGTACCTCGTCGCCTTGGCGGACACTCTGAACTTCCGCCGCGCGGCCGAGCGCTGCTTCGTCTCTCAGCCCGCCCTCAGCGCTCAGATCCAAAAACTCGAAGAGATGCTGGGGGCCAGCCTATTCGAGCGTGACAGCAAGAAGGTGCTGCCGACGCCGGTGGGCCTCTCGGTCGCCGACCACGCACGGCGGGTCTTGCGTGAGGCGGATGGCCTTCTCGATGTCGCCGAGTCGTTCGAGGATCCACTCGCGGGCTCGATCCGTCTCGGCGTCATTCCGACCCTCGCGCCCTACGTGCTGCCAAAGGTGCTGCCGCAGATTCGGCGCAAGCACGAGTCGCTGTCGGTTTGGATTCGTGAGGACCGGACCGACGAACTGCTCGCGGCGCTCCAGCGAGGAGAGCTCGACGTCCTCCTGCTCGCGCTGGATCCGGATCTAGGTGACGTCGAGTCGTTGCTCCTGTTCGACGAAGCCTTCGTCGTGGCGACGCCGCAGAATCATCCATTCGCGGATCGGGAGAACGTCCGTGAAGAAGACCTAGCCGGGGAGCAGGTCTTGCTGCTCGAGGACGGTCACTGCATGCGGGCGACGACCTTGTCGGTCTGCCACGACGCGGGCGCCTGCGAGGTCGCGGACTTCCGTGCTTCGAGTCTGACGACTCTCGTGCAGATGGTTGGTAACGGCATCGGAATCACGCTGCTGCCGGAGTCCGCCGTCGAGATCGAGTCCCGCCGCGCCGAAGTGGTGGTCGTGCCCTTCGTCGATCCGCCGCCGACTAGGCGCATCGGTCTTGCCTGGCGTCGGGGATCCTCGCGCGGGAACGGGTTCCGTGCGCTCGGCGAGATGCTCGAAGCCGGTGGCTGAACTCGCTCGAGGTCAGTTCATCGCTGCGACCATCGGTGCGGTGTCGGTGATCTGATCGAACCGGATGACCTGCCCGTCCCTCACGCGGTAGACGTGCTCGAACGCGACTCGCATCGACTTGCCGGTCTTCGAGTGCGTCCCGCTGTATCGACCGAGGACGACGACCGTGTTGCCGGAGGGTAGGTACTCGTCGATCTCCGCTCGGAAGTCGTTCCAGAGCTCGCTGTTCTTGCCCAAGATCCCGTCCAGGACATCCTGCGGTCCGCGGCGGTTCGCCCCGCCCGGGAATCCCTCGCACTGATTCCACACGACCTCCGGTGCGAGCAGAGTGCGTAGGCGCTCTTCGTTTCGGTCGCCGAACGCGGCGTAGAGGTCTCGAATCAGGTCTTCGGGCATCACTTGGGTCTCGATCGATGTCTCCGTGCCAGATCGGCTCCGAGGGAGGTCCGTTCAAGGGTGCCCGGCCGGTCTTTGGAGGGGGCCCCTCGCGGGGACCGTCAGACGGCCTCGACCGGGTCGCCGATGCGGAGGACGCCGGGTTCGAGGACGCGGGCGACGATTCCGCCGTGGCCCCGCATCGCCTGGTAGCCGCCGCGGCCCAGGACTTCCTCCATCCGGCTGCAGGGAGGGCAGGGCCCGGCGCCTTCGAAGAGGGCTTCTCCGATCCGGAACCGCATCTTGCGCAGAGCGAGCAGGTTGATGCCGGAGATCACCAGGTTGCGGCGAACGTCGGCCGGCTCGATCGAGGCGCCTTCCTGTCTCATCAACGAGGCGACAGCGAACAGGTGCTCGGCCTGGATCAGGCTGACCTGACGCTTGCCGGTGCCGTCGAAACGGTCGCCGACCAAGCCGCTGCCGACCTCGGCTCGGACCTCCTCCAAGGCGTTGAGCGGGGCACGGCGGGCGGGGCGGACTCCGATCCAGCGCACGGTTCCGGACCTGTGGAAACGGCTCATCAGCTCCTGCAGTTCGGATGGTTCTTGAGACATGTCTCGTCGGAGGGCCCGGAATCATGTTCCGGCTGCCCCAATCGTCCGTCACAGCGTATCTTTTCTTTCGGTGGACCGACTTACCGGTCCGACAACTGTGGTTCCCGTCCCAAGAGATCAAGAGATCGTTCTAGCTGCTGGCCTGCGCACCGCTTGGGCGAAGGCCGGGGGGGAATTCGAAGGCGAGGATGCGGCGCACCTCGGCGGCCGCGTCGCGCGAGAGGTGTTGGCTCGAACCGGTCTCGACCCGAGTCGCATCGACGAAGTCGTCGCCGGCTGTGTCGGGCCGCCGCACGACCAGGCGAACGTCGGACGGGTGATCGCACTTCGCGCGGGGGTCCCGCAGCAGGTCCCGGCTCGAACCGTCGCCCGCAACTGTGCGTCGGGAATCGAAGCCGTAGCGTCCGCCGCGCAGTCGGTTCGCGCTGGCGACGCCGAGATGGTGCTGACTGTCGGCGTCGAGGTGATGAGCGCCTACCCGCTGATCTTCGGGGACGCGTTCCGTCACCTGATCGGCAAGCTGCATCGCGCGAAGACCCTCGGTCAACGGATCCGCTTGCTGACGAAGTTCCGTCTCGGGTTCTTGGCTCCGCGGATCGCGCTGATGGAAGGGCTGACCGACCCGACCTGTGGGCTGAACATGGGGCAGACCGCGGAGCGGATCGGACGGGAGTTCGGCCTCTCTCGCGAAGCGGCCGACTGCTACGCCTGCGAATCGCATCGACGTGCGCAAGTCGCTCGGGATCGCGGGCGGTTCAAACGGGAGATCTTGCCCGTGCTGCCGTTGCCCGGCTACGGCAAGAAGCCGGCTCGCGCGTCACTCGGGGTCGACGACTCGATTCGCGACGGTCAGACCGTCGAGGCGTTGTCGAAGCTGCGCCCGGTGTTCGAGAAACCGGACGGTCGGGTCACGGTCGGCAATGCTTGTGGCATCACGGACGGTGCCTGTGCGCTGATCGTCACGACGCGCGGACGCGCGCTGGCCGAGGGCCTTTCGCCGCTCGCGACGCTCCGGTCGGTGCGTTGGGCTGGATGCGATCCGAGTCGGATGGGGCTCGGTCCGGTCTACGCGACCGCCAAGGTGCTCCAGGCAACCGGCCTCGAACTCGAGGACCTCGGCGCGATCGAGCTGAACGAGGCCTTCGCCTCGCAGGTGTTGGCGGTCGGCAAGGCCTTCGCTTCGCGCAAGTTCGCGCAGGAGCACTTGGGGCTCGACGAGGCCCTCGGCGAGCTCGATCCGATTCGCTTGAACCCCAATGGTGGAGCCATCGCTCTGGGCCACCCGGTGGGTGCGACTGGTTCGCGTCTGCTGCTGACGGCGGCGCACGAACTCGCGGAACAAGATCTAGAACACTCGTTGGTCACGCTGTGCATCGGCGGGGGGCAAGGGGGCGCGGTCCTGCTCGAGAGATGTGACGGATGATCGACGACACTCTGATTCCGTTTCCGCCCGACGCTCCTGAGGCCGGCTCTTGTGTGCGCCTCGAGGAGCTTGGAGAAGGCCTCGCCAAGATCGTGCTCGAACCGCCGCACCGATCGCTAGCCGTCCTCGACGGTCCGTTGCTGCGAGACTTCTCGATGGCGGTCGACGCGCTGGAGCGCCGAAGCGATCTCAAGGGTGTGATCTTGACCGGTCGCAGTCCGACTTCGTTCGCGGCCGGTGCCGACATCGACGCGATCGCGAACCTGACGGATCAGGGGCAGATCCGGAAACTCGTGACGACCGTCCACGCGGTCTTCGCGCGGTTCGCGGCTCTGCCGTTGCGCAAAGTCGCCGCGGTCGGTGGTCCGGTTCCGGGCGGAGCATTCGAGCTCACTCTGTGCTGTGACCTGATCGTCCTGACGAACGCGAAAGAGACCCGCATCGGCTTGCCCGAAACGCAGCTCGGCATCGTTCCTGGATTCGGTGGGTGTCACCGACTGCCAGCGCGCGTCGGACTTCCGACCGCTCTGCAGGCGATCCTGACCGGCCGGCTCTTCCCGGCGAAGCAGGCTCTGAAGCTCGGGCTTGTCGATCGGCTGGCGCAGGTCGAGGACCTGGAGCGCATCGCTTCAGAGTTGGCTCTCGGTCAGCAGCGGATTCGACGCCCGCGTCGTGGCTTCCGCGGCACGTCCTGGTCGTCGCGTTTGCAACGAGTGCTCGACGCGGTCGGGCCCTTTAGATCCTTCGTTGCAAGCAAGGCGCGAAAGAGCGTCCTTCAGAAGACGCGCGGCCACTATCCCGCTCCGTTGTCGGCGATCGACCTCGCGAAGACCTCGCGTGGGCGCTCGGCCACCGAGGCCGCGGATCGCGAGGCCGACGCGACGGCCGTGCTGGTTGCGGGACGGGTCGCCAAGAACCTCGTGTCGATTTTCCTCGGCAGTGAGGCGGCCAAGAAGCTCGGGCGACAAGAGGGTGCGGAGGATGTCGGACGCATCGGTGTGATCGGTGCGGGGGTCATGGGGGCCGGAATCGCGTCGCTCGGGGCGGGGCGTGGCGTCGACGTGCGACTGTCGGACCTGGATCAGTCCGTGCTGGATCAGGCCGAGCTACGGCACCGCAAGGAGACTCTGAAGCGCGCGAAGAAGCGTCGCACGGAGACGAGCGAGGTCGACCGAGCGATCGACCGGTTCGAGACCGGAGTCGGGCTCGGCGGTTTCGCCGGTTGTGACCTCGTCGTCGAGGCGGTCGCCGAACGACTCGAAGTGAAGCGAGCGGTGTTCTCGGAACTCGCCGAGGCGTGTCGTGAGGGCGCCATTCTCGCGACGAACACCTCGTCTCTTTCCGTCGACGCGATTGCTTCGAAGCTGCCCGATCCGGGCCGCATCGTGGGACTGCACTTCTTCAACCCGGTCGCGAAGATGCCGCTGGTCGAGGTCGTGCGCGGTTCGCGGACGCGTCCCGAGGTTGTTGCGACGGTCTGTCGCCTCGCGGTTCGGTTGGGCAAAACTCCGGTCCCGGTCGCCGACGTGCCCGGTTTCCTGGTGAATCGCGTTCTCGGGCCCTACCTCGACGAAGCCGCCCGGCTGTTCGATGAGGGGGCCGACATCCAGCGTGTCGATCGCCTGATGCTCGAGTTCGGCATGCCGATGGGGCCGTTCGCGTTGCTCGACGAAGTCGGTCTCGACGTCGCCGCTCACGCTGGCCGGTCGATGTTCGAGGGCTACGGCGAGCGCATGCAAACGAGCCTGGTGCTCGGACGTTTGCTCGCTCCCGAACGGATGGGGCGGAAGACTGGTCTCGGGTTCTTCAAGCATGGCGGCTCGAAGCCGGTGCCCGCTTCCGACCTCAACGGGCTGCGCGAACTACCGTCTCGGTCACATGACGACGACGAGATCGTCGATCGACTCGTGCTCGCGCTGTGTGCCGAGGCCGTTCGTGCGCTTGACGAGTCGGTCGTCGAGACAGCCGACCAGCTCGATCTCGCGGTCATTCTCGGGACCGGATTCGCGCCGTTCCGCGGTGGGCCGCTGCGCTACCTCGAGCGCCGAGGCCTCAGTTCGGTCGTGAGCCGGCTCAAGTTCCTGGCGGAGTCGAGCGCGACGCCGGGGCGGTTCCTACCGCCCAAGGCGATGGTTGGGCTCGCGGAGAGCGGCGGTCGGTTCGAGCGGGTTTGACAGCCCGTCTACGAGGCTTCCTCACGCCGCATGGTCTCTTCGTCGCGGAGGGCTTTTCGCGATGGCTTGCCGATCGTCGTCTTTGGCAGCGGGTCGGTGCGGAACTCGATTTCTTTCGGCATCTCGAGACGTGAGATCTTCTCCTCGAGGAACTCGAGGAGGTCATCCTGGGTCAGGCTCGCTCCCTCTTCGAGGCGGACGAAGGCCTTCGGCACTTCACCCTTCCGTTTTGACTCGATGCCGATGACACAGGCCTCGGCGACGAAGGGGTGCTGGTAGATCGCTTCTTCGATCATCCGCGGGTAGACGTTGTAGCCACCACGCAGGATCACGTCCTTGATGCGATCGACGATCCGGACGAAGCCATCCGAATCCATGATCCCGATGTCGCCGGTGTGCAGGAACCCGCGGCGGATCGTGTCCGCGGTCTCCTCCGGTCGCTGCCAGTAGCCCTGCATCAGTTGCGGCCCGGCGATGCAGACTTCGCCCGCTTCGCCGATCGGCTGAACCTTGCGCGGGTCGTCGACCGAGCGGATCTCGACCGTCGTTCCGGGGAGCGGCTGTCCGATCGTGCCGTCCTTGCCCTCGCAGACGAGTGGGTTGCAGGTTGCGACGGGAGCACACTCGCTCAGGCCGTAGCCCTCGACGAGGCGGCAACCGGTCACCTTGATGAAGCGCTTGCGGACCTCGACGGGGAGCGGTGCTCCGCCGGAGATGCAGAACTTCAGCGACGACAGGTCGTACTTCGATAGCTTGCGCGACTCGTTGATCGCGCCGTAGATCGCGGGAACGCCCGGGAAGATCGTCGGCTTCTGCTTGTGGATCGTGCCGAGGACCTCGCCGAGGTCGAACTTCGGCAGGAGCAGGATTCGGCTGCCGGTCGACAGCGCAAGGTTCATCACGACGGTCATCGCGAAGACGTGGCTGAGTGGAAGGACGCCCAGGAACGCCTCGCCACCCATCTCGAGGTCGGGCATCCAGCGATGCACCTGGTCGATGTTGGCGCCGAGAGCGCGGTGGCTGAGCATCGCGGCCTTCGGGCGACCGGTCGTGCCGCCGGTGTACTGGAAGACCGCGGTGTCCTCCGGATCGACGTCCACGCACTCGGCGAGTTCGTCGACGTCGAGAAGGTCTTCGAACCGAACGATCTTGTCGTGCTTCGTCTTCCTGGCCCGCTCACTGCGCTTCACGATCGGCATCAGCACGTTCTTGGGGAACGGCAGTGCGTCCGCGAGCTTGCAGAGCACGACGTGTTGCAGCGAGATCCCGTCGAGTCGGGGCTGGACCTTCTGCCACAGCATCTCGACGTCGAGCGTCACCATCACCGTGGTGCCGGAGTCGCGGATCTGCCACTGGACCTCGTCCTTCGCGTAGAGCGGGTTGAAGTTGACGACGGTCGCGCCGCAGCGGAGTACGGCCTGGAAGAAGATGACGTAGTAGTGCGTGTTTGGGAGGAACAGGCCGACGCGTGTGCCGGGTCCGACCCCCAGATCCTGGAGGCCGGTCGCCGCGCGTCCGATCAGTTCGTCGACGTCCTTGTAGGTCCAGGACTTGCCGAGGAACTCGATGCAGGTGTGGTCTCCGAACCGGGCAACGCTCTGGTTGAAGCGCGTCACGATGTCCGTGGTGTCGACCGGCTGGCTCCAATCGACCCCCTCGGGGTAGCTCGAGAGCCAGGCGTGATCCGGCGTCTCGGGCGGCGCGGGCGTGCTGCTCACGTCGGTCGTGCTCTCGGTCTGGTCCGTCATCGGTATCTGGCCGGTTTGCTCGGGTCGAAACTCGGGCGGCGGCCGTGGCTGACCACCTGATCGTGTATCGACCGGAACTTCGGCGCAGCCAGAGCCGAGTCAGGCTCGATTCGGGAGACCGTTTCTCCCAGACCGAGCCCTCGACCGGGGCTCAGGACCGGGGGGCGCTGTGCGAGTCGTCCTCCGGCTGCGGACCGCCTGCCTGATGAGGACTGGTTGCGGGCGCGGGCCCGCCGGGGACCCCTAATTCGCGGGTTCTGAGGCCACTTCTTCGGCCTTCACGGACTCGAGATAGATGACGAACGCGCCCGGGGGCAGCGTGGTGTCCGGCTTGTAGGGCTGGAGGCGCTCGTCCAGCACCGAGAACAGCAGCAGAGCGTTGGGGCAGCGTTCCTGCAGTTCCGGCAGGCCGTGTTCCTCGGTGAGCCTCGTGACCTTGAACGGCTGGCCGGTCCAGTAGGCCTGGGAGAAGTTGCCGTAAGTCCCGCGCTCGCCGAACGGGCTCGGCGCCATCAAGGCGTGCGTCGAGTCCCGGCGCTCACTCCCGGACTCGGGGCTGAGCTGAAGGACTCGATCCTTACCGAGCTCGCGTCCGTAGTGCAGGCAGATCAGCGAGTTGTAGGCATCGTCGTCGGTGGCGGCGAAGACCCAACTGACGCGCTCAACCTGGAGTTCGAACTCCGCCTCCTCGGACAGCACGTCGCCGAAGAACGCCTCGAAGCCGCGGCGCCGCGCCCGAGACACCCTCTGGTAGCGGGTATCGGCTAGGAGGACCTCGGCGCCCGCCTTCTCGATGGCCTGCGCGAGCTCGAGCACCCAACGCGAAGCGCCGATCATCAGGACGCCCTTGCCTTCCTTCGCCGAGAGTCCGAATCGGCGGGCGAGCGGAGCCAACGTCGCGCCTTGGGCGACCGTGACGATCACGACGCCGAACACGATCGGAACGAGTAGGCCGGCGTCGGCGAACCCGGCGTCCTCGAGGCGGGTCGCAAAGGCACCGGCGACCGCAGCGGCGACGACACCGCGGGGAGCGATCCAGGCGAGGAGGATTCGCTCCTTCATCGGCAGACTCGACTTGATCGTCGCCGCGAGGATCACCAGCGGTCGGACGACCAGGACAACGGCCGCGACCAGAACGAGCGGCCAACCGAGCATGGCCTCGAGGTCCTCGACCCTGACGCGAGCTGACAGGACGACGAACAGGAACGACACGAGTAGGACGTTGACCTGCTCCTTGAAGTGCCGGATGTCCGCGATGCTACTGCCGCCGATGTTCGCGAGGACGAGTCCAGCGAGCGTCACGGCGAGTAGCCCGTTCTCCTCGCCGACAGCTTCGCCACCGACGTGGATCAGGATCGCCCCGGTCAGCATCGTCGGAATCTTCAAGTGCTCGGGGAGGAGTCCGCGGCGCAGGCCTTCACCCAGGAGCACGCCGGCGGAGATGCCGATGGCGCCCGCGAGGAGACCGCGCAGGGCGAGCTCTGGGACGAGCAGGGTCATGTCCTGCTCGGCGGTCGCGATCTGGAACACGAACACCGCCAGGAGCGCGCCGAGTGGGTCGTTGACGATGCCTTCCCACTTCAAGAGCGTCGTGATCCGGTGGCCGACGCGCGCCTGGCGCAAGAGCGGCAGCACGACGGTCGGGCCGGTGACGACGAGGATGGCTCCGAGGATCGCGGCGGTCGTCGGGTCGAGGCCAGCGATAGCACGGCCGAGGAATCCGACCATCAGAGCGCCGAGGACCAGGCCGCAGATGATGAGGCGCCACAGGACCGGGCCGGCACGGCGGGCATCCTGCCAGCGCAGCGCGAGGCCTCCTTCGAACAGCACGAGGCCGACCGCGAGTGATACCGCGTCCTTCAGCGACGGACCGAAGTCCCGGTCAGGATCCAGGATGCCGGTGAGCGGGCCGAGGGCTAGGCCCGACAGGAGTAGCAGGACGAGCGCCGGCAGCCTGAGTCGGGCGGCGACCCACTGGGCGAGGAGCCCGACACCGACGACGAGAGCGAGGGTGCTCGCGGTGGATCCACTTTGGGAGGCGAGCAGGGGGAGCATGCGAGGGGAAGCGTAAGCCCACTCTCGCCTCGGTTCTCAATAGAACTCGAGGGAGCGGATCTCGAGGCCGACGAGCTTGCCTTCGTCGTTCGGGAAGACCTCGCCCTGAAGACTCAGGGCGAGTCGCTCGAGTTCGCCGTTCGCATTCATAAGCTCCGAGCGCGACTTCGTCGTAGCCCACTCGATGAACGTCTGCCGCACGCGGTCGAGGTAGTGCCGGAGTGTGGTCTCGGCCAGCACGACGGCGTTGTCGCGATCCCCACGGATCTGGAAGACCGGCACGACGACGAACGAAGCGCGGGCGCCTTCTCGGTATTGCTCGAGGGCGAGGTCGACCTCAACGAGCTGGCGCGACTGCAACTTGAGCGGGTCGAACTTCGCCTCCCGCTGCTGCGGCTCGGGCTGCGGCGACTCCTTGGCGCCCGGGATCGCGACCGAGGTCAGAACGCCGAGGATCGCAGCGGCGATCGCGAATCGATGCAGTTGCGATCCCGCCGCCTTGTTCGGCTCGGAGCCGTAGGCCGCCGCGACGGCCTCGGGATCGGGCGGAATCGCGCGTCGCCGCCGGTTGAGCGGCGAGGTTCTGTGGTCGAGTCTCTCTGACAACGCAGGCTCCTCCGCCAGTCAGTCATCGACCGATCAGAAGGAGGAGCTTCAGTCGATCAGCGAACTTCGAGGCTGGACGGAGCCATCGCCCAGATCCTGGTCGGGCTGTCGTTCTCCAAGGCGTCCAAGAACAGGCGCAGGGCCTGATCCAGGTTCATCGCCTTGATCGCGAGCCGGGACGCCGGTTCTTCGAACAAGTCCATCGCCAGCTTGGCCTGGCCGAGACCCTCGGTGAACGAGTCGAAGATGCTCCGCGGACGCGGTAGGTGGCGGATCTCCGGCTCGCCATCGAAGCGACCCTCCGAGCGGACCATCGCAATCGCTTCCTCGAGGCCGCCGATCCCATCGATCAACCCTGCTTCCAGAGCCTGGCGGCCCGACCAAACGCGGCCACCGGCGAGGTTCGCGACGTCGCCGAGCGGCAGATCCCGTGAGCGGGCGACGTTGGTGAGGAATCGGTCGTAGACCTGGTTGATCGAGTTCTGGATCAAGCCCTTCTGCTCCTCGGTCCAGCTCTCGGTCATCGATCCCATCGAAGCCGCTTCGTCGAGCGCGACGAGGTCCATGTTCACACCGATCCTCCGCATCAGCGGGCCGAGGTTCGGCTTGGTGCCGAACACGCCGATCGAGCCGGTGATCGTCTGCTCCTCGGCGAGGATCGGACGGCCGAAGCAGGTGATCCAGTAGCCACCGGAGGCCGCGAGATCGCTCATCGACACGACGACCGGCTTCTCGTCACTGAGTTCGCGCAACGCGACGAGGATCGCCTCGCTCGCGGTCGCCGATCCCCCGGGCGAGTTGATGCGGACGACGACGCCCTTCACCTGCTCGTCGGTTGCGAGGCGGCGGATCCGACTCGCGGTCGGGCCAGAGACGATCGAGCCTGGCGCGTCGGAGGTGCCGTCGACGATCGTGCCCTCGAGGTGGAGCACGACGAGGGATTCGTCCTCGATCTCTTCCTCGCGTTCCGGGTTCATGATCTGCGACACGAGGGTGAAGAAGTTCACTTCCTTGCGGCGCTGCTCGGCCCGCGCGGTGCGGAACGTCAGTTCCTCGCCGCCACTCACTGCGGTCAGTGCTCGGCGCGCTCCGGTCCACTCGACCAATTCGTCGACGAGACCCATCTCGAGTGCATCGTTGGCGGTCAGCAAGCGCTGCTTCTGCGCGGCGCGCACCTCGGCCAGCGAGAGTCCGCGGCGAGCGGCGACGGAGGTCGTCGTCGCGCGGTTCATCGTCTCGAGCATGTCGAGGTAGTGTTGTCGGAGGTGGTCGCTCATCTCCGACAGCAGGTACGGCTCGACGGCGCCCTTGAAGTCACCGCAGCGTACGACGTCCATGCGGACGCCGAGGAGCTCCATCGCGTCGCGCAGGTAGGTGACAGCCATCGACGGAGCGCCGAAGTCGAGCCCGCCCATGTCCGCCATCAGGATGCGATCGCATTGCGCTGCGAGCTGGTACATCCCAGTCGACGCATTCTCGACGTAGGCGACGAGTTCCTTGCCAGTGGAACGCAGGCGGGTGAGCTCGCGCTGGAGTTCCGCGACGTGCACCGACTGCAAGGCGAAGCCGCCGGAGAAGTCGATCAGGATCCGATCGCTGTCATCGAGTTCGAGGTCGCGGAGCGTCTGGCGCAGTTCTTCGAAGGCGACCGGCTCGCCACCACCGCCCATCAAGAGAGACGTCAGATCGAAGCCCTGCTCGGGCAGGTCGCGGTAGTTGCCCTTCAGGGTCAGGTGCGGAATCGCGGGGGTGTCGATGACGACCTCGGTTGTCGACAGGGTCGCGACCGGCTGAGCCGTATCGACGGCTGACTCCTGCGCGGGCAGGCTGCCGGCGGCGAGCGCGAGGACGAGGGAGAGCTTCGTAGAATGCATGCGGAGGATCGTACGGATGGAGGGGGAGGGCGTGGACCCCAAGGTGGCCGACTCGAGTTTGGGTCTTTCGCCTGGGCGTGAATTCCGCTGGCTCGGCCCTTCGGGATCGACGATCGTCCCTTCGTGGACCGCTCACGCCTGGAAGAAGCCCTCGAGGAGAGCCTCGAAGATGGCCGCCTCTCACGGAAGGAACGAACCGAGATGGGCGATCTGCTCGAGGGGGCCTCGCCGCAGGACTTCGATCTCTTCCGTAGTCGTGTGTTTTCGATCCTCCACGCGCACCTCCGGGACGGAGCGGAAAGCGGAGCGCTGGATGACCTCGTGAAGTGGGCGCAGCGCCTCGTGCAGCTGGCCGCGTCACGGGAGCGAGGCGGGGAGCGCCAGGTCGAGTCTCGAGCCTACTTCTCTCCTGGTGAGGAATGCCGGAGGGTCATCCGTTCGCTGATCGGTTCGGCACGGCGTCGGATCGATCTGTGCGTGTTCACGATCACCGACAACGAGATCACCGATGACCTCATCGACGCCCTTGGCCATGGCAGGAAGTTGCGCATCCTCACTGACGACCTGAAGGCGGAGGATCGTGGCTCCGACGTCGATCGGCTGATCAAAGCTGGCGCCGAAGTGCGCGTCGACGAGAGTGACAAGCACATGCACCACAAGTTCGCGCTCTTCGACGACCGCAAGCTCCTCACCGGTAGCTACAACTGGACGCGGTCTGCGGCGGAGAAGAACGAGGAGAACGTCGTCGTCAGTGACGACCCCGAGTTGCTTCGGGCATTCCGCAGCGAGTTTGACTCGCTGTGGGCACAGTTCCGGTGAACGATCGATCGACTACCAGAACCGCCACCACGGCTTCGGCCGACGCGGCTTCTCGCCGATCGCCGACGCGAAGATCCGCAGCGGGATGAACTCTAGGTCGTCTGGTACTCCGCCCTTCGAGCGAAACTGCTCGATCACATTGGATTCGGCGCTGAGTTCTGCAGCCCGCTCGACCCAGTCCCGGCGCGATGGCTCGCGCACCCAACGCTTCGCGAGTTCCGTCGCGAGGACGAATTCCGGTTCTTCCGAAAGTCGGCGGATCCCGATCTCCTCGGCGCGATCATCAAGGAGGGCATAGTCGTCCTCGAACTTGAAGCCCGGGTGGAGCACCCGGGCGAACGCACTCGGCGTGAAGGCGATCACGCGGGAGGCGAGGCGTCGGTTCACGCCGCGACGTGCGAGCAGGTCGCGGTGGAGCAACTCGGTCAGCGACTGACGTGAGCATCGCTCGGCAAAGTCGACGATCACCGCTTCGAGTGAGGACGGATCTTGAATCGGCTTGCTCGGCGTCCGCCAGCGGCCTTCGGCGGACTGCCGGATCGCGACCAGGAAAGTCCGGGTGGTCGACAGGGTCCCGTGGGGCTGCCACGGCAGTCTCGACAGGCGCTCTCTGCCGTCCGTCCAGTCGCGGTTGTCGACGAGGACCTCTGTGACCGTCTCCGCATCGTTGGTCTCCGCGTGGAAGCAGCGCAGCCACACCACATCTTCGTCGGTCTCGAGTTCGCGCAGGGCGAAACGAATCTCTCGGCCGAGGTCACCCGGCGGAGGTGGAGCCTCAGTCCGTCGTGCTTCCTCGCCGAACGCCTCGAGGAAGATCGGTCCACTGACGACCGTGAACTGATCGGAGGCGATCTCCCAATCCTCGACTTCGACCTGGTCGTCTTTCCGCGGCGAGTCGTGGAAGAGGGCGTTGAGTAGCGTGTGGAAGTCGTTCTGCACGAACTTCGCGAACGCGTGTTCCGCTGGTGATTCTCCGAGGCCGGCGAAGCTCTCGATGATCACCTGCCCGTTCGGAAGTGCGATCGAGACGTCGAGTTGCGCCGAGTGCGGCGACGCCAGCTGGAGGTCTGCGCAGAGCGCTGGCTGCTCGTCTCCGAACTCGAGCCAGCCGTTGTGGACCGTGCCCTCGAAGTCGTGACGACGGAAGATCTTCTGCAGCTCCTGGAGGAGGATGTTCCGTCCCTCCATGTCGACCGCCTCGCTCAGCTGGACTTGCCCTGGTTCGCCACTTCGGCTGCGCGACGGGCGATCTCTTCGGGGTCACCGAGGTAGCCGGACTTCGCGACCTTGAGGTTCGAATCGAAGTCGTAGCCGCGTGGGGCACCGGTCGGGATGTTGAGGCCGAGGACTTCTTCTTCGCTCATTCCCTCGAGATGCTTCACGAGTGCGCGCAGCGAGTTGCCGTGGGCGACGATCAGCACACGCTTGCCGGCCTTGAGCTCGGGCGCGATCGCCTGGTCCCAGTAGGGCACGACGCGATCAACGGTGTCCTTGAGGCACTCGGTCAGCGGTCGCGCGGCGGCCTCGAGCTTCGCGTAGCGGACGTCGCTCGATGGGTTGTTCGGATCGCCTTCTTCCATCGGCGGCGGCGGCACGTCGTAGCTGCGACGCCAGATCTTGACCTGATCGTCGCCGTGCTTCTTCGCGGTCTCGGCCTTGTCGAGGCCGGTCAGCGCGCCGTAGTGCCGCTCGTTGAGGTGCCAGTTGCGAATGACCGGAACCCACATGCGATCGAGCTCGTCGAGCGAGAACCACATCGTGCGGATCGCGCGCTTGAGCAGCGACGTGAACACCATGTCGAAGTCACAGCCGGACTCGCGCATCAAGGCGCCGGCGGCCTTCGCCTCGCCGCGTCCCTTCTCGGTCAGGTCGACATCGACCCAGCCGGTGAAGCGGTTCTCGAGGTTCCAGGTGCTCTGACCGTGGCGGAGGAGGACGAGTTGCGACATGCCGAGGAGGATAGGCGCGGGGCAGGCGCCGCTCCACGGACTGCAGCGCGAAGTCTCGCCCGAAGACCGCTAGGCGAGGAACCGGTCGAGCAGGGCAAGTGTTCCGAGGCTCTGCCCGTCCGGCAGACCCTGTCCTAGGATCCGCTCCCGGGCTTCGTCGAGTGGCATGCGGTGCACGGTCATCGCCTCCGACGGCTCGAGGTCCTGCTCGGTCCAGCTCAGGTCGCGAGCCAGAAACACGTGGCAGTGCTCGTTCGATACGCCCTTGTAGGGGGCGAACGCACCACAGTGATCCCAACGCTCGGCGAGCAGGCCGGCCTCTTCCTGCAGCTCCTTCGTCGCGACGGACAGGGGCTCTTCACCGGGCGCCATGCCGCCGATCGGGAACTCCCAGAGCTCGGTGTCGAGGAGGTAGCGGTGCGAGTGGACGAGGACGGTCGAGCCGTCCTCGAAGAGCGGCACGATCGAGCACGAGCCCGCCATGTCGACGTAGTAGTAGCGACCCTCACTTCCGTCGGTCTGCGTGAAGCGATCGAGGCAGTAGCGATGCCACGGGTTGTCGACGAGGACTTCGCGGGACAGGCGGCGGAACGGGGAGGTCACGTCCCAGAAGCTATCCGCTCATGCCGCTCGGTCGAACACACGGCGTTCCTCGGCCTACACTCAGGTCATGCCAGCGAGCTTCGAGGACTTCCAGAACCTGAACCTCCGCGTCGGGCGGGTGACCAGCGTGCGCCTCAACGAGAAGGCCCGCGTCCCGGCCCTCGTCCTCGAGATCGACTTCGGCCCCGAGGGCACGAGGATCAGCTCGGCGCAGCTGACGCAGAACTACGACGAGAAGTCGTTGCTCGATCGCCAGGTCGTCTGCGTGATGGGTTTCGAACCCAAGCGCGTCGCGGGCGTGAAGTCCGAGGTCCTGGTGCTCGGGGTGATTCACCCCGAGCGGGGGACGCTGCTGCTGCAGGTCGATGGTGAGGTGCCGGACGGCGAGCCGGTCGCCTGAGACCGGCCCTCCGTTCGTCAGTCCTCGGATTCGAGGATCTTCGCGATCGCCTCGCGCGCCGCGGTCGCGATGTCTGCGTCTTGTTCCTGGGAGAAGCGGATCAGTTCCCCGAGCGGCTCCGGTCGACCGAGTGCACCGAGGCTTCGGATCGCGAGCAGGCGAACCTGCTTGTCCTGGTCGGGGCGGGCTTGCGTCGTGAGGTCGATCGCGACGCGTTCGGGGCGGAGGTCTGGCGCGTCTTCGCCAAGCGTCTCCCACAGGCGTTCCTGTTCGATCGCGTAGCGCACGCGGTCGATGATGTCTTGCGCCTGTTCCCTCAGACTGGGAATGCGTTTGTAGGTCTCGAGTGCGGCCGGGATCACCGACGCTTCTCCGATCATGCTGAGAGCGAAGAGGGCGGCATGCACGTCGGCGGTGCTCTGTGGTCCGACTTCTTGGATCCGTCGCAAGAGATAGCTGCTGACTGGCTTGGTCAGATCCTGATCCGGAACGCGCCGGACGCCTCTGAAGAACTGAGTGATCAACACTGGGTCGTCGGTCGACAACGCCGCCTCGAGTCGTTCTGCAGGGACCGGGATCCTGCGCATCTGCAGGTGGCCGAACGCGAGGCTCGAGTCGCTGACTCGGTCGAGCAGCTGGGAGACCAGTGCGGGGTGCTCCTCGATCGGCAGAGTGTCGAGTGCGTCGCAGGTCACTGCTTCGGTGTCATCTGCGGCTGCAAACGCAGAGAGGCTCGCAATCGCATAGCTCGCGTACTTCTCGCGCTGTGCGTCGTCGCGCGGAGTGCCCCAGAGGTAGCGCAGGAGTGCTGAGTAGCCGATGTCGTGTGGAATCAGCTTGCGTTCGATCCAGGTGTCGAGGTGTCGCAGGACGACGGTTTCGAGCGGTTGCGGTAGGGGGAGGTAGGAACGTTGGTCCTCGTCCGAGCGGTAGTCCGTCGTCAAGAACAGGACTTCGAACGCCGGCCTCACCCACTCCCGCTCGGTCATTCCCTCGAGGATTCGGTCCCAGACGCGGGCGAGCTCCGTTTCGTCGAGCGGCGGCTTCCAGGCCACACGGACGTTCGTCAAGTCTGGCTCGACCGTGAAATCGTCGATCTGACGGTAGAGGAAGTCTTCGAGCTGCAGGCTCGGCGAGGCACTCCAGTCTCCAGAGACAGCTGCCCAGTCGACGCCTGGATCCTCGAGTAGATCATCGATCAGCATCCGACCATCCCGCGATTCGCGCGCGCTGGAGAGACGGAAGACGCGCAGGGCGGCTTCTCGGGATCGATCGTCGTTTCGAAGTCGGTGATAGGTCCGCGCGGCTCGGATACGGCCGAGTCCGAAGGTCCGATCGTTGTAGTCCCAGAGTTCCAGGAGCCAGTCGGCGACGTCTGGATGCGCGGTCTTAGCGGCAGTCAGCAGGGCGGAGCGAATCGACCGTTCGCTTCGTTCCCGGGTGTCCGTCGAGACTTGGCCGGATGAGCCTTGGGTGAATCGGTAGGTCGGTACCGAGTCTGTGCCGACGAATGCCTTCAGCGCGGGACCGAGTCGTGTCCAGACCTCGCTCGGCAACGGCTCTTCGACGTTCCAAGTTGCGAGGCCGGCCAGGATCGAGTCGAAGCTCCAGTCCGCGGAGCGGTAGTAGCTGTTGGTGCGGACGAAGTCATCGAAGGTCCATCGGTCTCCTCCGAGTTCGACTGGATTCTCGCGGCAGTGGCGCAGGATGACTTCCACCAATCGCCGCTGTTGCTCGGGCGTGGACTGCAGGAGCATGAATAGGTTCGGCCCGTGTTCGATGTCGAGGCCGAGTTCCAAGAGCTCGATGGCTGCCTCTGGGATCGATTGATTCGGGTAGTCCGCTAGGAGGTTCGCCAATGCGCCTCCGGCCAGCTGCGACGCGATCTCCAACTGTCGTCTCGGACTCGTCGAGGAGGAGTCTCCACTCAGGAGAGGGCGGGCTCGCGTGAGAACCTTCTTGAGGAGGGCTCTGGCTTCTGCCTGGGATTGCGGACCACTGATCCGAAGCCTGTCCTCAAACGTGAATCGCGGGAAGTTGTCCGCGAGGAATGTGCGAACGAAGGGCTCGCCTGTGAAGCTGCTTGCGAAGAGTGACGGTCCGTTCGCGGCGAGGTAGGGGATGTCGCTTTCGAAGAGGCTCAAGAGCTCTTCGGTCTTCGCGTCTTCATCCGACGAGCCCTCCAACACCTGGCGAATCGCCTGAAGTGTCGCGCCTCGGGCGATGTTCGGCTTCTGAGAGCCGCACCACCGGCGTAGGTCGTCGACGCTCCAGAGCCCTCGCGTGATGGACCAGTACATCTGCTGGTCCTCGAGCAATTCAGCGAAGCGGGGAAGGAGCGAGAGGTATCGATCGACGTGTTCCTCTCGGCTGTGGGCGACTCCGAGCGCCTCGTTGAAGTAGCCGGCGATGATGGCGAACGGGACCTCCGTGTCTGGGGAGGCCATCCACGCGTCGACTCTCGGATCGTCGATGCGGACGAGAGGTTGGAAGAGTCCGACAATGTTGCGGCTTCGTGCTTCGGTCTTGATCGCTCGCAGGATCGGGCCGACCGCGGGCTGGCCGATCCATAGGAACGAGGCAAGCCGATCGGGCACCATGGCTTCGCTGCCAGAGGCCAGTTGTGCTTCAACCAAGATCTCGGCCTGTCGCTCGAGGTCGTTCCATCGCTCCTGGTCGACCGACTCTTTGGCTAAGGCTTCGTTGGCTCGTTCCGCGATCTCGTCTTCGCCGGCGGCCGCGCGTGCGAGAGCCTCGGAGCGAGCTTCGGCGGCCGATGCGGCCCAAGGGACCTGGGGGTCGTCGACGCGAGGTAGCAGTAGCCCGATCCTCAGCCAGGCATGACGACGGATCGCGCCGTCGACCCTCTCGTCCTGCGCGATCGCGACGAACAGATCGAGCGCAGCCGTCGGATCGCGCTCTATGACCTCGACGGCCGCTGCACGGCGGAACGCCTCGTTGGTCGGGAAGGCGTTTTCCTGGGCTGGAAGCGAGGATCCGAAGAGCACCGAAGCGGCGAGGGTGATCTGGAGGCCGAACGTGCAGACTCGGCGACGACTGTCTCTGAGCGGGTTGTCGAACATGGTGAGTAGGAGACGCTCGGTTGCGGGTTCGTCGGTGGACTCGGAATCGAATCGATGTGAAAGGCGTGTGGAGGTGTGCGCCCAGGCTCAATCCGGAGCCACGAGCCGGTAGCCGGCACCATGAGCCGTGACGAGGAACTGCGGAGTCTTTGGGTCAGGCTCGAGCTTCTTCCGCAGATGCAGCACGTGGCTGTCGATCGTGCGGTGCAGCGTCGATTCGATGCGGCCCCAGATCGCATCCAGGATGTCGTCGCGGCTGAGCACGTGGCCCTTGTGATCCCAGAGCAGGCCGAGGATCGCCGCTTCTTTCGGCGACAAGGACTTGGAGTCGGTTCCGATCGTGATCGTCATCGCGGCCAGATCGATCTCGCGGTCCCCGAGTCGGAACGGCTCGGGCGGCTTCTCTTCGTGCTTCGATCGGAATCGCGGGGAGCGGCGGAGATGCGCGCGAACCCGGGCCAGGAGCTCTCGCAGAGAGAACGGCTTGGTGACGTAGTCGTCGGCGCCGAGCTCGAGGCCGAGCACCTTGTCGGATTCCTGCCCGCGCGCGGTCAGAAGAAGAACCGGGGTGTCCGGATCTCTGGTGCGCAACTCGCGAAGCAGCTCGAGGCCCGATGGCCCTGGCAGCATGATGTCGAGCAGCACGCAGTCGTAGATCTCGCGATCGGACAGCCGCTCTCGGCCCTGGTCGCCGTCGCGAGCGAGGATCGGTTCCGCGCCCTCGGTCGTCAGCGCGAGGACGAGGGCGTCGGCGATCGTCGAGTCGTCTTCGACGACGAGGATGCGGGCTCCGTTCATGCAGTCGGGTTCGTGGGTTGGTCGCGAAGGGGCCAGTCGATCTGGAACAGGGCGCCCGGACCCTCGTCGGGGTCGAGGACTCGGAGGTTGCCGCCATCCCTGTGCACGATGCCTCGCGCGAGGTGGAGGCCGAGTCCTGCACCGGGAATCTGACCGCTGCGATGACTCCGTCCTCGTTGGAATCGCTCGAAGATCGACTCTCGTTCCTCGGATGCGATTCCTGGGCCGTGATCACGGACTTCGCAACGGATCGAGTCGGGTTCCCGGCGGATGCGGACCTCGATCACACGCCCGTCCTTGCCGTACTTCCGTGCGTTGTCACACAGGTTGAGCAAGGCCTGCTTGGTCGCATCGCGGTCGATCCAGATCCTCGGTGCGAGCTCCGCGTCCTCGGCGATCTCCAGGCGAAGCTCCATGCCGTGTTGGGCCGCGATCGGCTCGAACATCGTGCACACTTCCCGACAGAGCTCGAGAAGATCGATGGCCTCTGGTCGGTGCACGGTCTCACCGCGCTCCGTGCGTCCGAGATCCAAGACGTTCTCGACGAGCATTCCGAGTCGCGTCGCCTCGCCATCGAGTCGTTTCAGCCATCGGCGATGGTCCTCCGGATCGGTGACCCGCCCGTCGGCCAGCAGTTCCGCGACCACGCGGATGCCGGTGAGGGGAGTCTTCAATTCGTGGGTCACCAGGGTGAGGAACTCCGCCTCACGCCGCGCCGCGCGAATCTCGACGCGGCTACTGCGCCATGCGAGGCCTGCCCCGAGAACGATCGAGAGCAGGAGTCCGATCAAGACCATCTGCTCGGCTGCGTTGGAGTCCTCGAGGTGCCAGTCGGGGGCCTCGACGAACAGCCATCCATTGGCGACGACCTGCTCCGGGCGAGTGAAGTCGCCGTCTGATCCCGCGGTCTCCCGCACTGTTTGTCCGACTCGAAGGGACACCAGGCGCGCAAGCTCGGCGGGGGTGACGACGAGAAGGCCGAACGCCGACGCCGAGCGGAGCGGCACTGAGAGATGGCCGCCGAGGCCTTTCGGGCCGGTCCGCGGATCGGGCGGCGACTCGTGGCTCGAGAGAGAGGTCCGTGCGAGGAAGTAGCGCAGTTGCCGCTCGGTCGCCGTGCGGACACGCGCGTGGATCTCTTCGAGCCGAGCCTCAGGAAGTGATTCCTGCTCCCGCAGAATCGAGACCGTTCCGGCGGCCAGGTCCGAGGGGAGTCGGACCAGCGCGTCCTCGAAGCCATCGAAGACCGGAAGGCGATGTCGGAGGGCGAGAACGGAGGCGCTGACCGTGAGCGAGTCCCGATCGGGTGACGGCGTCAGCTGCTCGAGCAGCTCTCCGGTTCTGGCAAGGGCCGACTGCAGGTCCTCCTCGACGCCGAGGCGCTCGGCCTGCCAGCCGGCGTCGATCGCGGCGGTGGCGAGGACCTTGGGGCTGATGGTCGTTCGGCTGCCGAGTTCGAGGAGCCTGGCGCAGCGCTCGGCGGGCGGGGCCTCGTAGGCGCGCGCGACGGCCTCACGATCCAGGATGCTCAGATCCTCGATCCCAGTGGTTTGGGGCTTGTCGTCTCCGAGGCCAGGACCGAGGTCCGCCGGCCGGACGACTTCTCCGTTGCGAAGCTCGAAGAACGCCTCGGTCCACGAGTCCAGGCCGCTCGGGGCGTCGATCTCCGCATCGTCGAGGACGATCAGACCCGCAGGGTCGAGATTGCGCAGCGAGGGGCCGATCGACAGAGCGACTCGGGCCGCGAGGTCGCGCGCGTCGGCCTCGAGCACTGAGCGGTTGGCTTCCTGCTCGGCGCTCGTCTTCTTCCAGGCCACGGCGAGCAACGTCACCACCGAGGCAACGAGAAGGCCGGCACCGATCAGGGAGGCCTTGGAGTTTCGACTTGTCTCGCGCGCGGAACGGGCCACGAACGAAGCCTAGGCCGGTTCGCGCGCGAGTTGTCGAAAGGATGTGGAGGCCTCAGGGAGAGAGGAATCGCGCCGGGGCGCTGAGGACGAAGTTGCCAGCCGTCTGCTGCATGAAGGCCTGGAACGTCAGTTCAAGCCCGGACGGCAACCCCGGCGGCAGAGGCACCGAGATCGTGAAGTTCGGGTTCACGGCGGGCAGGACTCTCGCGTCGAACGCGACCGGGCTCGTGATCCAAAGGGTGCCCTCGAAGGTGTTGATCGGAGTCGTCGGGGCACCGACGACCGTGATGATCGGTCGATTGGGACCACCTGCGACGTCGATGTCGAGAGTCGCCGGGTTCGGAAGCGAAGTTCGGACAGCTGGGGTCTCCGACATGGTCGTGACGCTCGTCCGGCCGGCGGACTCGATGATCGTGACCGAGGGATCGACGAACGGCTGCAAGCCGCGGATGGTTCCCAGTGCGGAGACGTCGAGCACGGTGGGGATGCCGACCCTCTTCTCCAGGGTCGCTCCGCCACTGATCCGGACTTCCGACTCCGTCAGGAGGACCGCCGATTGGAGTGGAGTGCAGGTCTGGCTCGAAAACGCCGACCCGAAGAAGCCGCCGGTTATCTGGAGGTTGGAGAACAGGATGTCCAGTGCAGCGCGTGGAAGGTTGTTCCCAGGCGAGTCCCGGAGAGGGATGTCCGAGTCGACCATCGCCGCCGTCGTCTGGAAGAGACGCATCGGACTCAGGTTCGAGCAGTTGTTGAACGTCACCTCCTCGCAGTTGTCGAAGTCGTGCGTCGACTCGAGCTGCAGAGGCAGTCCCTCATCGACGTTGTCGAACTGAAGGCGACCCAGGTTGTTCGAAGCGTTGATTCCGACGCCGAAGATCGGATCTTGGAATGCGCGGATTGCCACGGTTCCGTCGAAGAACACCGAGCCGTCCACTTGCTGGATCGTGATCGTCGACGTGCCCGGGCCCATGTTCTGGATGAACGAGCCACCACGGAGTCGTACGAGTGCACCGGCATTGACGTCGCGGATCTCAACCGCGGTCATCGCGTTGTTGCTGACCACGGACGCGCCGGTCTGGAACTCGATCGTGATGCCTTGGGTGATCAGGATCGGGTCGTAGGTGCCGGCCTGAACAACGAGCTCGTCACCGATCGCCGCCGCGCTGATCGCGGTTTGGAGCGACGATCCGCCACCGCTGACGACAGTCTGTCCGACGATCGGGGCCGCGAGGCCGAACGACGCGAGAAAGAGAACAGGCCGTAGGCCGAGAGTGCTTGGGGCTGGCATGAAGAGAGACCTTTCGAGCCGCGAAATCGGGAGGGGGGCTCTCTTCCGCTTGGCGACTCTTCCGCCCAAATGGTAGGGATGATCGTAAAGGTTGCTTAAAGATCAGCGGTCGCTCGGGTCGGAGGTCGATCCACATGTGGATCCCGTTCGTCAGAGCAAGAGACTGGCTAGGGACATCGCTTAGATACTGAAACACGAGTTCGACTCCGGTCGGGCTCGAGTTGTTCGGGATCGGTCGGGAGAAGCCTCCGGATCCAGACGGTCCGACGAAGAGCGTTGGCAACGCGCATGCTCAGGGCAACACGACGCATAGTGGAGGGCTCGTCTCGAACTGGTTGGTCGGCGTCGGTATCACGACCTGCAACGTGAGTTCGAGGTTTGGTGGCAGCAATGGAGGAATCCCCAGGCTCGTCGTCACGCTGGTCTGCCCGGTCGGAATCGAGAGTGCGATGAACGGGACCAGGTTCTCGGCCCAGATGCGGCCGACCGGAGTGTCGAACGGGGTGGTCGGGGTGCCGAGCAGGCCGAAGACCAGTTGGTTGCTCTCTCCTCGGAACTCCAGGTCGAGTTGGTTCGGGACCATCGACTGCGGGCTCCGGATGCTGGGAATCGACGTCGCCGTGAAGTGGCTGGTGATGGGCAAGGGGTCGACCAGATCGACCGATGCGTCGATCTGGAATGCCGTCTGTGGACCGGACAGCGCCGGCAACGTTCCAGGCGGCACCACGAAGATGCCGGTCTTGATGAATCGAGTTCCTCCGGTTGCTCGAACGACGCTGCTGTTGTCGGTCACGGAGACGGCGGAGCCGTTAGCAAGTTCGTCGAAGAACCCCCTCGGCGTCCAATAGGTGCCGCCGGACACTTCGACGTTCGAGTTCTCGACTCGCATCGCGTAGGGGATGACGGTCTGGTTGGGCTGCGCGAGTTGCGACGAGACCACGCAGTCCACGAGCACGACGTTCGAATTGACGAACTCCAGGCTGCTGAGGCCGGGGCAGTCTTGGAAACGGACGTCGTCGCAGGATTCCACCCGGATTGTGGACAGGTCCAGTCCCAGCCCCGTTTGGCTCACGTCGGCTTCCTCGATCACGATACGACCGAGTGGGGACGACTGGATGGTCATCACGCCGCCGGACGGGACCGAACTCCGGTCCGTGTTCCCTTGCGTTGCGGAGAGGAAGACCGTTCCGTCGATCTGTTGGATCAGCGTCACCGGTGCAGTCTGAATCGCGCCCTGTCGAAACAAGCCGCCGCGGATCCGAACGGTCTCGGAGCTCGCGATGTTCTGGACCGTCAGGGCGGGCTGGCCCGAGCCGGTCACCGTTGCTCCTGCGTCGAACTCGATCGTGATCGACCGATCGACGGTGATCGCGTCGTAGTCGGCCATGAGCACGGACAAGACGTCGCCGGGGCTGGCGTTGTTGATCGCTGCTTGGAGCGCGTTTCCGCCTCCGCTCACAACGGTCTGTGCGACCAGGGGGCTGGTGAGGGACATCGCGGTGATCGCGATGGATAGACCGAGTCCGTCGACTCGCGGAGCGAGCTTGTTCAACACGTGGTTGACTCTCCTAGTTGGGGATCTTGCGGGGCTGGCGGAGCAAGAATCTCCGATCCCGCCAACCTACTTGGCAGTAGGGGCCTGTCAACCGGAGGATCTCTCCAGGCACTGGTCCCCTGAACGGTTGCCCTACTCGTAGAGCGCGACGGTTGTCCGTGAGTTGATCGCGACTCGGGCCTCGTGCGTCAGGATGCCCCGCAGGTTGAGCGGGTCGGCGGCCGGGACTTCGAGCACCGGTTCTTCGTCGCGATCGCGGGCGGCACGGAGCTGCGGGATCGTCTCGGCCCGTGCGTATTGCTCGCCCGAGAATCCTTCGACGAACCGACCGCCGCGGAGGGTGCCCGCGAGTTCGCGTTGACGGGCGCAACGCAGCACGTCGCGCCAGGGGAGGCGGATGCGTTCGCGTTCCATCAGTCGGTAGAAGACCACGCCGTAGCGATCGAGCAGGCGGTCCAGCACGAAGTCCGGGTCGGGATCGATCGTGACCTCGGGGATCGCTGACACGCGTCCGACTCCGAAGCTCAGAGCGTTGGGTCCGCGCTTGCTCGGTGCGACGGCGAGTGCTCGGAGAGCGGCGAACGAGTCACAAGTCGCAAGGCCGCGAGAGACGAGCTCGGCGAGGCCTTCTTCGAACTGACTCTGAAGGAGGCGCGCCTGAGCCTGCAGGTCGGTCGGGAACGAGGCCCCGGCGCTGCGGAGTGCATCGAGCAAGGTTAGGGCGGATGCGGTGAGTGCCGACTCGTCGTGGACGCCACGCCAAGCGAGCCAGGGGAGGAGGTCGCGCCGCGGAAGCACCGCGAGTGGTGTCGACTTCACCGCGCCGCGGCCCGCGCCCCACAGCCTCAGCCACACGACCTCGCCGCCGAGCGTCAGTTGGTCGAGCCAATCGCTGCGGTAGTTGGTCATGCGCGAACGGAAGATCGACTCGAGCGCTCGGGCCGGTGCGTCGAGTCCGGAGAACTGTGCGATCAGCTCGGACAAGCCGGCGGCCCCGTCGAGACGTGCCGCCTCGTGTGCGTGTTGGTAGCGCGCCAAGAAATGCAG
Organism: Planctomycetota bacterium; assembly: GCA_039815565.1. Classification (GTDB taxonomy): domain Bacteria; phylum Planctomycetota; class UBA1135; order UBA1135; family UBA2386; genus JBCBZB01. Next base: position 81,044 of record JBCBZB010000004.1, on the reverse strand, counting down.
GAAGTCCGCCGCGCTGACCGGGCGGATCGCTCGTCGCAACCCGTCGAGCGTCCTTCGATGGATCCGCGCGAGCAGCCGTCGCTCGCACCAGTGCGTTTTGCCGTCGAGCTCGATGCGCAGGATCGCTCCCTCGCCCTCGAGGGCCAGCAGAGCCGGGTCGTCGAGTGGAGCTTGGACCGGGCCCAGCGCCTCGAGTCGGCCGCGCCAGAGCGAGACCGAGTCCCGAGGCATGCCGGTCGCGAAGATGCGCCCGCCTTCGGTCTCGATTCGGCCGGCCTCTCGGAGTTCCTCGACCCAGCTCGTCCAGCTGGACCCGCGTGCTTCCTCGTCGGTGACGAAGCCAATCCACGACAAGATCTCGTGGAGTTCGTTCGCATCGCCAGGGTCGGGCCAGGCCTCGTCACGCACCTGCAGGACTGCCTGCGGGTCCAGTGCTCCGAGCTCGGTGTCCGAAGTCCCTGCGTGCCGGGATCGGACCGCCTGCGTGCGACGCTCCTCGAGTGGAGCATCGTCGAGGAACATGTAGGGCGCAGCGTTGAGGATCGCCTGGGCGAAGCGGCTCGGGCTCGGACGGTCGATGACCCGTCGCTCGATGGTTCCGTCGCGAAGGCCGGACAGCAGCGAGATCAGCCCTTCGACGTCCATCTGCTGTTCGAGGCAGTCTTCGATGGTCTGGCGGATCAGGGGGTGATCCATCGGCACCGGTAGATCTCCGGCCGGCAGGTTCTCACCGCAGGCGAGAGCTTCGGGGAACGCCTCGGCAAGTGCGTCGTCGGCGCGCATGCGCTGGATCTGCGGTGGCACGCGCTTCCCACCCGAACTACGTGGTCGCACGAGCGAGCGACCGACGTTCCAACGCCAGCGCGTCAGGAACATCGGTGTCGCGAGCACGGCTTGCGTGAGCACTTCTCGTGCGGTGTCGGGGTGCAGGTACCCGAAGACGTCGTCGAGTGGGAAGCTGTGCATCGGCCCCAGAGACAAGACGATCGCATCTTCGTTCGCAGCCGCCTGGAGTTCGAAGCCGAACCCGCGGCAGAACTTCTTGCGCAAGGCCAGTCCGAAGGCGCGGTTCACCCGCGCGCCGAACGGCGCGTGGATCACGAGCTGTGTTCCGCCGGACTCGTCGAAGAACCGTTCGAGGACGATCTGGGTCCCGTCGGGCACGACTCCAAGGTCTTCGCGTCCAGAATCGAGGAACGCATCGAGCGCGGCCCGAGCGTCCTCCTCGAAACCTGGGATCGGCGTGCCCGGACTTCGTCGTCGGATCGATTGCACAGACCCGGTCAAAGCCGAGCTTCTCGATGGGCCTTCGCCGAACCAGAACGGCATCGACGGAGGTGCGCCTTCCGCATCGACGACTCGAACACGGCCCGACTCGATCTTCACGATCCGCCAGGAGGTGTTGCCGAGCTGGAAGACATCTCCGGTCGTCGACTCGATCGCAAAGTCTTCGTCGAGAGTGCCGACCTTGATGCCCTCGGGCTCGAGCCGCACTTCATACTCGGCAGTGTCGGGGATCGCACCGCCACCACTCAGGGCCGGAAGCCGAGCTCGCTTCGTTGCGCGCAGAGTGTCGGTTGTCAGATCCAGGTGAAGCAGGGCGTGCCGTCCGCCGAGGTGCAGGTCGACGACGTCGCGAAACACCTGCTCGTCCAACGACTGGAAATGCGCAGCGCGCGCGCAGGCGGCGTGGAGCTCCGGGAGCGTCCAATCTCGTGCGACACTCGCCGCGACGACCTGCTGAGCGAGGATGTCGAGTGGCTGATCGCGAGGCGGGAGCGCATCCAGCTCGCGGGCATCGACCGACTGCATCAGCGCTGCAGCCGTCACCAGTTCGTCCTGCGTCAGTGGGAACAGCCGGCCCTTCGGGATTCGGCCGACGCCGTGTCCGGCACGTCCGACTCGCTGCAGGAGTTGGGCGATCGAGGCGGTCACACCGACCTGGACGACGAGATCGACGTCTCCGATGTCGATGCCGAGCTCGAGGGAGGCGGTGGCCACCAGCGCGCGAAGCTCGCCGTTTTTGAGGCGCTGTTCGGCGTCGAGGCGGCGTTCTCGCGACAGGGATCCGTGGTGCGAGGTGACCGCGTCGGTTCCCAGGACTTCGGACAGTCGTCGCGCGAGGCGTTCGGCGACCTTTCGGGTGTTCGCGAAGACCAGGGTCGTGCGGTGTTCGCGCACAAACGTGATGCATTGCTCGGTGACGTCTCGCCAGTGATCCTCGCTCGCGACTGCGGACAGCTCGGCGGAAGGCAGGCAGACCCGAAGATCGAGTTCTCGCAGGTGGCCGCGGTCGACGATCTCGCAATCACGCCCAGCTCCGACCAGGAATCGAGCAACGTCTTCGATCGGCTTCTGCGTCGCAGACAGTCCGATACGCTGGAACTCACCTGCGAGCGCCGCGAGTCGTTCGAGCGAGAGTCCGAGGTGTGCGCCACGACGGTTGGCGCAGACCGCGTGGATCTCGTCGACGATCACCGTGCGCACGGTCTGCAGCATCGACCGGCCACCCTGGCTCGTCAGCAGGACGTAGAGCGACTCGGGCGTCGTGACGAGGACCTGCGGCGGCTTGCGGATCATCGCTTGCCGTTCGCTCTGCTTGGTATCACCGCTGCGCACCGAGACGCGGATCTCGGGCAGGCTCGGGTCCCGCTCGCGCAGTTCTTCCAGCGGAGACAGGAGGTTCTTCTGAACGTCGTTGCCGAGCGCCTTCAGCGGCGAGATGTAGAGAATCGTCGTCTCGTCCGCGAGTTCACAGCCCCGCCGGAGCAAGCCGTCGAGTGCGACGAGAAAGGCCGCGAGCGTCTTGCCGGAGCCCGTCGGCGCCGCGAGTAGCGCGTTTCGACCGGACCGAAGGAGCGGCCAGCCTTCACTCTGGACCGGGCTCGGTGGCCCGAGGCGCTCGCGAAACCAGGCGGCGACCGTCGGATGGAAGGTCGCGAGCGGATCCTCGGGGGTTCGATTCACAGTCCGATCGTTACGAGCAATCCCTCGGAGCTAGCCAGCTGAATCGGGAACGGCAACGAGACGTCGAGGACGAGCCACTGGAACAGGAGTTCTGCGCCGCAGATCCCGATCCCGCCTGGAATCGCTAGGGGGAAGCTCGACGTTCCAAACAGGTCCGAGGGGATCTGTGGGGTCGCGAGGAACGGCGGGGCTCCGAAGAGCACGAGGGTCGGTGCTCCTCCCGGGATCGGAAACGGAGTCGTGCCGGGGAGTGCGATCGTCAGGAATGCTCCGGGGTTGAAGGTTCCGAGGTTGGCTCCGGTGACCTGGAAGGTCGAGGAGCCGACGGTCGGGAGTCCGCCGGCGGAACCGATCGTCGGTGTCCCGAACGAGGCGCTCGGAGATCCTGCTCCGACGACCGTCGTCGCGGCGTTCGAGCCGCAGGACACGCAGGCTCGCACGACCCAGTCGCCGCGGAAGAACAGCGGGCACAACGGGATTCCGAAGCCCAGGAAGGTCGCCGGATCGATTGCTCCATTCCCCAGCGTGTCGATGATGTTCCGACCGGGGGTGCAGGCCGGGCCGAAGTCCGTTGCGAGGTTGGCCTGATAGCCAGCTGCGCAGGACCCGACCGCGAGGTTCTGAATGATGCGGATTCCGACGACCAGGGTCGGTTGGGTCGTCTGGACAACGAACGTCGACGGGAGTGTGTAGACGTTGATTCCGGTCGACATCAGCTGCAGGTTCGCGCCGGTGTCCGACAGACGAAAGATGCGCGGTCCGAGAGTCCAGACGCCGGCCGCGTTGACCGTTGCTCCGTCGTAGATCTCGACGTCCGCGAGCGCCTGCACACCGGCGAGTCCTCCGTTGGCGGCGAATAGCGCTGAGACAGCGCGGACGCGGACCGGTCCGCCGGTCTGGATGACCGACATCGCAGCTTCCCCGTCACAGAGGCCCGGGACGATTGCGACCTGCTGCGCAGCTGTCGGGTTGGCGGGGAGGATGTCGTTCTTGACCAGCAGCTCGCCTGAGCCGCAGGTTTGGGACGAGAGAGTCGCGATCGGGGCCGCGAGCACGGCACCGAGAAGAGCGAGAGCGAATCGAATCATGGAGCTGGTGGGGGAGAAGGGCCGGGTCTCTCGACTCCTGGGAATCGTGCCCGGCCGGGGAACGGGTCGAGGTTACCCGATCCAGGTCTCCCGAGCCGTCCTCAGCTCGATCGCGCGCGCTGCACCTCGTCCACAACCCGAGCGAGGGTCTGGACGCAGGGATCGCAGCCCGAATCGCAGCAGCTGAACCGCCACGCGTCGTTGCTCCGAGCGAGATAGTCGCGGATCACGCGCAGATAGCCCGGGTGGACGCCGTTGCGTTCCAGGGCCTGCGCGATGTCGCTGTCCGTCGGGGTCTGTGTCTCGCTCACGAGCGAAGTGTGGGACGAATCCGTTGCCGAGCAAAGGCCGAGTCTCTGGGAGTCGAATCTCGTCGGAACGGACTCGCTCTGACCTTCTGCGATGCGTTGAACACAGTCGCCAGGCCGCTCTCCCTCGGCGGCCGTCGATCATGGTCCGACCCACGCTTTCGGGGCTTTGTGCCCGCGTCCTGCCCGTCGCGCTCTCTGTCTCGGCCCTCGCTGCCGTGGCTCTAGGGCAGGATCCGGGCCCTCGGCCACTCACGCACGACGACTACGCGCCGTTCGAGCGCATCGGCTCTCAGAGCCTGAGTCCGGACGGGAGTCACGTCGCCTACATGCGGATGCCGGGCCAGGGCGATCGCACGCTGATGATTCGGTCGACGGACGGCGATCCGAATTCGGTCTACCGTATTGAGCGCGGTGCCTCTCCGAGCTGGTCGGCGGACGGACGGTTCGTCCTCTGTCGGATCGCTGCGGGCTTCGAAGCCGAGCGGGAGTACGAGCTCGAGAAGATGCTCCGCGAGGAGGAGAAGAAGAACGGCGGCGACGACGAGAAGAAGGAGAAGCTCGAGAAGCCGGAGTCCGAGTGGGCGCTGATCTCGGTCGCCGACGGGGCGATCGAGATGTTCGGCGACGCCGAGCGGGCCTCACTGACCTCCGAGGGGTTGCCGTTCTTGTTCGTCTACCTGGAAGCTTCGGACGACGACGAGGAAGAAGAGTCGGAAGAAGGAGCGGGCGTCGAGGAGCCGGAAGAGGAGCCTTCCGAGCCCGAGGAGGAGTCGAATGAACCCGAGGAGGAAGACGACTTCGAGGCCCCGGATTATTGGCAAGCCGGTCAGACCCTGGTGGTGCGTGATCTGCGGGACGGCAGCGAGGTGCGGATCGACGGCGTCACCGAGTTCGGTGCGATCGATGAGCGCGCGATGCTTTGGTTCGCGCGGAACAGCGAGGAACGAGAGCCCGAGTTCGAACGCGGGCTCTTCGCTCGGAACCTTGAGACTGGTGCAGAGCACACGCTGATTGCCGGAGCTGCAGATCAGAAGTCCTTCGTCACGGATCGTGAGCACACGCGGCTCGCGTTCTTCTCGGATCGCAACGACCGCGATGCCGAGGAGTCGAAGATGGACCTCTTCGTCTGGGAGTTCGATGCCAGGCCAGCGGAGCGTGTCGTTCACCGCGGTATGCCGGGCTTCCCGCGCGAGCATCGAATCGATGCGAGTGACTCCCCGAGCTTCAGCCAGGACGGGTCGACGCTGATGTTCGGCATCGAGGAGCCGGAGGCGGAAGAACCGCCGAAGCTCCTCAGCGACGAACGGGTCGTCGTCGACCTCTGGCACTGGAAGGACGACTACCTGCAGCCGATGCAGGCTCTCCGCGAGGGGCAGCTGTCTTCGACGACTCTGACCTGGGTCTGCCATGTCGACGATCGCACGATTCAGCAGGTCGCCGTTCACCCGGGTGAGTCGGTTCGATTCCTGACTCCGGATGGCTCCCGCCTCCAGGTGTCCGACGCGGAGGCCTACGCCCGCGAGATCTCCTGGGACGGCCGCTACAGCGACTTCTACGTCGTCAACGGATTCGACGGCCGCCGCCAAAAGGTGATCGAGCGCCTTCGTGGCTTCGCCTCCAGTTCGCCGGGCGGTCGCTACCTGCTTTCCTTCGATGGCCAGCACTGGCACTGCCACGACGTCGTCGAGGGCACGTCGACCAATCTGACTCACAAAGTCGATGTCTCGTTTGCTCGAGCCGAGGACGATCGCCCCGAGCCGCGTCGCGCCTACGGGGTCGCTGGATGGACCGAAGGCGACGCTCAGGTGTTGCTCTACGACCGGTTCGACGTCTGGATGATGCGTCCGGACGGCACGCAGGCGGTCTGCGTCACGGACGGCTTCGGTCGCAAGAAGTCGATCGAGTTCCGCGTTTTGCGCCTCGATCCGGATCTCCGTTCGTCGGACCCACTGCCGGCTTCCGAGACGCTGATGCTCGCGGCGACCGATCTCGACACCATGGAGTCGGGTTTCTACACCGACCGCATCGATGGGCTCGGCCGGCCGGAGAAGGTCGTGATGGAGGCTTGCCGATTCGGGCGGCCGAGGCGAGCCCAGGACGCGGATGTCCTCCTGTTCACGAAGGAGCGGTTCGACCTCTTTCCCGACCTCTACGTCGCGGGGCCCGACTTCGCCGATCCGACCAAGCTCTCCGACGGCCAGTCGCAGCTCGGCGAGTTTTCCTGGGGCACGGCAGAGCTCGTAACCTGGACGAACAGCAATGGCGTTGAGCTGAAGGGAATCCTTCGGAAGCCGCACGGCTTTGACGAGTCAAAGCAGTATCCGTTGCTCGTCTACTTCTACGAGAAGCGCTCGCGAAACCTTCACTCGTTCAATGCGCCGACGCCGAGCCAGAACCCGCAGCCGAGCTACTACGTCAGCAACGGCTACCTGTTCTTCGAACCGGACATCGTCTACGTCGACGGTTACCCGGGAGAGTCGTGCGTCGAGTGCGTGATTCCCGGTGTGCAGAGCCTTATCGCGAAGGGCTATGTCGATCGGGAGCACATCGGCGCGGCGGGGCATTCCTGGGGTGGCTACCAGACCGCCTACCTGGCGACGCGAACCGACCTGTTCGCTGCTCTCGAGTCGGGTGCCCCGGTCTCGAACATGACCAGCGCCTACGGCGGAATCCGCTGGGCTTCGGGCATGTCGCGGGCCTTCCAATACGAGAAGACGCAGTCGCGGATCGGCGGGACCCTTTGGGAGAAGCCGATGCACTACCTGGAAAACTCACCGCTGTTCCGCGCCGACGACGTGCGGACGCCGTTGATCATGGTGCACAACGACAACGACGGTGCCGTCCCGTGGTATCAAGGCATCGAGTTCTTCTGTGCTCTTCGTCGCCTCGGCAAGGAGGCCTACATGTTCAACTACAACGGTTCGGGCCACGGCCTGCGTCGTTGGGCGACTCGGCTCGACTACTGCCGCCGCACGCAGCAGTTCTTCGACTACCACCTGCGGGGGCAGGAGATGCCGGAGTGGATGGCGGCGGGCATTCCGCACCACGAGCGTATCCGGAGAAATATCGAGTTCGCCGAGCCCTGGTCGGTGCAGGAACGCGCCCGTCGAGCGGAATCCGAGGCCTCCGAGGAACCAGCGGAAGCCGTCGAGATCACGGTCGAGACCGAGTCGGGCAGCTCACAGCGCTGAACGTTGGCTCTCGGGAGCGGATGTGCCGTCGATCGTGACAGTCCGGCTCCGCTCATCGGCTACAGTGGGCCCGTGACTCGTCTCGGACCTCTCGCTGTTCCAATCGCTCTGATCGGCCTCGCGGTCACCGGGCTTGCCGCGCCGGTGATCTCGCAGGACTCACTTCGCAAGTCCGTGCGCTCGGTCCTCGATCGAGCTCAGCAGCGGATCGAGTCGCGGAGCGATATCTGGGCGGACCACAGCCAGTGGGAGAGCGCCTGGGAGATCGAAACCGACGATCTTGTGATCCGGACGACGCGGAGCTTCGCGTTCGCGAATTCCGTAGCCGTCGGTCAGCAGCAGATGATCGGGTGGTTCCGCAGCATTCTCGGAGAAGGCGCCGGTCTGCAGTCCAAGCTGGTCGTCAACATCTGGCCGGATCGCACTCGCTACAACGCGGCGGGTGAGGAGTTCGGTGCCGACCATTCCTCGTACTACGGCAGTTTCCTGGCGGCGCGCCCCGAGGGACTTTCGGTCGAGGCCGCGTGGGATCCGGTCGCCGAGTTCGACGGGGCCGGCAACGAGTTGTTCTGCCAGATGCAGATCACCCATTCGCTTCTGCACGGCTACGTCGCACAGGCGTTTCCCTCGGCCTCCTTGCCGACCTGGACGATTGAGGGGTTGGCGGAGTACTTCGCCAACTACTGGAGCAAGAACTGGGCGATGGCGCGGTTGCAGCTCGTGCGAAATGAGAACCGGCAGGTCGATGTCGGGGACCTGCTCGTGACCTCCGAGGCCGACTTCAACGACAGTCAGGCGAACGCTCGGATGATCACGCTCGGGATGCTGTTCGTTTGGCTGATGGAGCACCGCGAGGACTCGAAGCTCCAGCCGTTGGTCAAGGATCAGCCCGCGGAAGGGCCGTTCCTGAGCTTCCTGCTGGCGGGTCTCCGCGGGCAGGACATGGACACCCATCCGTTCCGGAGAACCTTGGGAGACGTCGAGGCGCTCCTCGAGGAGTTCAACGCCTGGTCCCTGCCGGAAGACTCGGCCGACGGGCGCTGAGCCGCGTGCCAGAATCGGTCAGCCGTCGAGCTGATCGAGGAACCCGCGCACCTTCGCGTCCGAACCGCCCGCGTTCTCGTAGGCGGTGAAGCACTCGATCGCGCCGTCCTTGTTGTTCACGTAGTCCATGTAGAGGACTCCGAGCGTGTAGGACACGAACGTGTTCGATGCGTCGAGCTGGAACGCCTGTTCGAACGCGAACACGGCGCGGTTGATCTCGTCGTTCCGGAACTGCGCGAGTCCAAGGATTGACCAGTGACTGGCAACCGTGTCGTCCGCCTCGACGCAATTGCTCGCGGCTTCGAGTGCTTCCTCGAGTCGCTCTTGGTCGAGCGCGATCAGTGCCGACATCCGATGTAGGCTGGCTGGATCGGATGGGCTCGCTGCCAGGGCGCGCTCGATCGAGCGCTGGCAAGCGTTGGTCTCGTCGTTCACGAACTGCGCCGTCGCGAGCATCATCAGTTCGTCGCCGGTGCGAAGCCGGGAGCGCATCGCCTCGAGCGCTTCGAGTGCTTCCCGCTCGGATCCTGATTCCAGGAGGATTCTGGCGAGCGCGATGCGCGGTTCCTTGGCCTCAGTACGCGAAATCGTCCGGTTGAGCAGTTGGACCGCTCGCTCGGTCTGGTCGAGTGTCACGTAGGCTCGGGCCAGCGCGAGTGGGCCGCGGATTTCCTGCGGCTCGAGTCGTACGGCGTCGCGTAGGGCGTCGACCGCCAGCTCAGGCTCGTCGGTCGCCAGCAGAGCCTCTCCGGCCCAGAGCTTCAGGAGGCCGTCATCGGTCGAAGTCTCGAGCGCTGCCTCGATGTCTTCGAGGGCTCCCTCAGCTCGGTCGTCGAGGATCTGGACCGCGGCGGACGTGCAGATTGCGACCGTGCAGCCGGCGTCGAGGTCGAGCGCAGTGGTCGCGGACTTGTCCGCGTCGTCTCGGCGATTCTGATCGACCGCCACGAGGCCGAGCCAAGCGTGAGCTTCGGCGTAGTTCTGGTCGAGTTGGATCGCATCCTCGAGGTCGTCGCGAGCGCTGAGCAGGTCGCCTTCGGCCCGGAACACCATCGCGCGCACGAGTAGGGCTTCTGCATCCTGTCGAAGACTGGTCGCGGTGCCTGCCTCGCGACGTGCGGTGTCGAGATCACCGCCGCGCAGGCTCGCCATGGCGAGGTCGAGGCGTTGCAGGAACGCACGGTCGTCGTCCGAACGCTGGTCCTCGGGAATCGCCCGAGTCCGTTTGGCGGTCGCGGTTTGCTCGCCGTTGTTCGGGTTGTCGTTCGGCGGGTCGGTCGGCGATCCGTCGAACACACCGGCGATCCACAGAACGGCCAGGAGGACGAAGACTCCGACTCCAGCCAGGATTCTCGGGTCGACGGAGACCCCGTTCGAAGCGGCCGGAGCAGCGGTACGACGCGAGGAGTTCGTGGTCCTACGTCTGCCGGATTTGGCTGCCGCGTTCGGCCGACGACGGGTCGTCGAACGCGAGGTCGTGCGCTTCGCCGCATCAGCTTCCTCGAGTGCCTCGAGCATCTCGGCAGCACTTTGGAAGCGGTTGTCCTTCGAGCGCGCGAGCGCGGACTCGAACACGACGTCGAACCGATGGAGAGACCGGTCGAGGCCATCGAGGTCGGCGAGCTGGGGTGCCTCGTGTTGGGTGCGCGCGACGAAGATCTCGGTCAGGTCGCTGCCCGAGTGCGCCTGCTGCCCGCTGAGCATCTCGTAGAAGACGAGGCCTGCGCTGTAGAGATCCGTGCGGTGATCGGTGTCGCCGCCCTGCCACTGCTCCGGTGACATGTAGAGCGGCGTGCCCATGACGTGACCGGTCATCGTCATCAGGCTCGCTCCAGCCGGGCGGTCGACGAGCTTCGACAACCCGAAGTCCAGGACCTTCATCGTTCGCGTGTCTTCGTCGCGAGCGATCATCAAGTTCTCGGGCTTGAGGTCTCGGTGGATGATCCCCTGTGAGTGGGCTGCGTCGAGAACGGACAGGAGTTGGCGCATCAGATCGACCGCCAGGTCCGGGTCGAGGGCGCCTTCTTCCTGGAGCACCTCCTTCAGGCTCGTGCCGACGACGAGCTCCATGGCAAGGAAGAGCAGGCCGTCTTCGTCGCGGTCGAGGTCGAAGATCTGGATCGCGTTGGGGTGCGCGAACTGGCTGACGATCATGCCCTCACGCTGAAAGCGCGAGAGCGTCTCGGCGTTCACCTGCAGGTCGCGGTGGAGGATCTTGACGGCGACCGGGCGCTTCAGCGAGACGTGCTCGGCGCGGTAGACCAGTCCGGTGCTGCCCTCGCCGATCCGCTCGAGCACGCGGTAGCGACCGCCGAGCGAGCGACCGACCAACGGATCCTTGGCCGACTCGACCTGCTGCAGGCCGCATTCGGGGCAGAATCGGAACGGGGCATCGGCCTCGTATCCGCAGTTGGAGCAACGGAACATCAGGGGAGAGCAGGACGCTCCGCGCCGTGCGAAGCTCCGACCAGAGTACTCGGAATTGGTCCCGTGTGGCCAATGCGACCGGGGATCCGTCACCGATCAATTCTGGGCGCGCGCGATCCCGATCAACGGGAAAACCTGCGAGTAGTACTCGTAGCGCATCATGAAGGCGCGTTGCAGGCTCGTATCCCGGACTTCGTCGGCCTTGCCCTCGCTCGTCCGGCCGCCGAAGCCGTAGCCGGGGAAGCCTGTCCCGGTGTAGGCGGTCTCCGGCCAGCGGCCGTCCCTGCGCTGCGCGGATCGCAGCCACGCGAGCGCGCTATCGATCGCGTCACGATTCGCCGACTTGCCGCTGCCCGCCAGAAGGCCCGCGAGTCCCCAGCCGGTTTGGCTCGGAGTAGAGGTGCCGACGCCGCGGAGGTGTTCGTTGCAGTAGGACGCACAACTCTCCCCGAAGCCACCGTCGTCGTTCTGAGCCTGCAGCAGCCACTGCATGCCGCGATCGATCCAGCCGATCTCGGTCGAAAGGCCGAGGGCGGCCAGGCCGGCGAGCACTTGCGAGGTGCCGTAGACGTGGTTCACGCCCCAGCGACCGAACCAGGAACCGTCGGCTTCTTGTTGCACTCGGATCCACTCGATCGCGCGGTCGACAACCGGTTCGCCGCGACGACAGCCAGCCTCGGCAAGGGCCTCCAGCACGTGGGCGGTCACGTCGACGCTAGGCGGGTCGAGAACCTCTCCGAAGTCACAGAACGGGATCCGTGTCAGCAGGCGCGCATCCTGATCCTTGTCGAAAGCGGCCCAGCCACCCTCCTTGCACTGGAGAGCGAGAAGGAACTCGATGCCCTTCTCGATCGCTGGGCCACAGCGCTCGCTGATCGAGCGCGCGTGCTCGCCGCCCTTCGACAGGGCCTTCTGAGCCTTCGCCAGCATCAGCACTGCGATCGAGGTGTCGTCGACGTCGGGGTAGGTGCGGTTGGCCGGCTCGAAGGCCCAGCCGCCGGCCGGGCCGTCAAACGGCTGCAAGACCTGCTGGTCGATGACCCATTCCACACCCTTCAGTACGCGTTCGTCCTCCAGGTCGATGTTCGCTTCGAAGGCCGCGAGCAGGGTCAGAACGGTGTCCCAGACGGTCGACACGCTCGGCTGCAGGTAGCAGCGATCGTCGGTCTCCCAGACCCATGGGAAGCTCAACGCCTCGAGGCCAGCCCGCATCACCGGGTGGTCCTTCGGGTAGCCCTCGGCCTGCAGGGCGATCAGTGAGTAGAACCACGGCGGCTGGATGCCACCCCAGGTGCCGTCGCTCTCCTGGCGGGCGATGATCCACTCACGGCAGAGTTGGATCGCACGCTCGCGACCCGGGCGCCACGGGGAGCGCGCGTAGGTGCGGAGCACCTGGTCGACCAGGCGGAATGCCTTGCCCCAGGCGCCGGAGGTTTGGAGATCCTTCTTCGGGCCGGCCTTCTTGCGGCCGCCGGGGAAGAGCTCGTCGCAGCGCGCGCCCTCGGGAAGGTGCTTTACGACTCGTCGTGCCGAGACGATCGCGAGCGGGACCATCGTCACACGAGCCCAGGAGGCGAACTGCGCCAGCGATAGCGGAGCGAAGTCCGGGATCAGCACGTGTTCCGGCGGGAGCGCGGGGACCTCGTCCCAGGAGATCTCTCCGACGATCGCGAGCCAGTAGCGAGTGAAGGCCCGCACCTGTACCATCGCGTCGTTCTCGAGGATCCACTCCCGGGTCTTTACGAGGCGAGGCTCGTCTGGTCCGTAGCCGGCAAGACGCAGAGCGACGTAGCTTTCGACGGTCGCGCTCGGGTCACCGGTCGGCGCTCCGGGGTAGATGCTCCAGGTGCCATCGTCGCGTCGCTCGTGCCAGAGCGTGTCGATGATCTTCTTCCGCCGTGATTCGTTCGGCGGCAGGTCCATGACGTGTTCGAAGAGGATCAATTCCGCTTCGAGGGTCTGGTTGCTGAACAGTTGGCCGATCCAGCAGCCGTCCTCTCGTTGCCGTGCGAGGAGCCACTCGAGACCGCGCTCGAGTGAGTCGCGGTCGGGACACTCTGGCTTCGGAAGGTCGGAGACCGGGTGGGCCGGTTCGCTCCGGCCGCGTTGGTTGGAGACCCGGGCCGGGCTCGGTCGCTTCGGCGACGACCCGATCGAATCAGCATCTGCCGTCGTGCGAGTCGTTTCGGTTCGGAGTTGCGGTGTCGGTTCCACGCGATTCTCGTCGAACACAGGATGCCTCGGAGGCCCTGAGTCCTTACAGAGTCTCGCATTCCCTTCGCGTTCTGTCTGCCCGAAATCCGGCCCACTGTCCGGTCTGCGTCCCGAGGAATGTTCGATTCGCGCCAAGTCGTCGTCTCCGTCGAGCACGCGACCAACCATGTCCCGAGCGAGCTCGGAACCCTCGGTCTCGACGGGAGTTGGCTTCTAGGCCACCACGCTTGGGATCCCGGTGCCGCTCGGATCGGGGAGGAGATCGCGCGGGCCTTCGACGTTCCCCTGCACCTGGGTCACGTGTCACGGCTGGTGACCGATCTGAACCGCTCGTCGAACCATCCACGCCTCTGCGCGCGGGATCTGCGCCCGGAGGGTGTGCCCGTTCCAGCGAATGCGGCGCTCGATCGGCGTGCTCGCGCCGAGCGAAGGGATGCCTGGTGGCGACCCTGGAGAGAGGGCGTGGAGGCGGATCTCGACCGGGTCGTGGCCGAGTTCGGAACCGTGCTGCACCTCAGCATCCACTCGTTCACTGGCTCGTTCGGCTCAGTTCGGCGGACGAACGCGCTGAGCTGGATGTATGACCCGAAGCACGGGGCCGAGCGCGCCCTCGCGGACCGGATGGACCTCCGTTGCCGCGAGGTAGGGCTGACGATCCGCCGCAATTGGCCCTACTCGGGACTCGACGACGGCTTCTGCATGCGGATGCGCGCCGAGCGATCGAACGAGAGCTACCTCGGCTTCGAGATCGAGACGAATCAGGATCTGGTCGGGGACTCCGCGGGCGCAGATCGAATCGCCTCCGAACTCATCGCGGCGCTTCGGTCCGAGTTCGGTGGCTGACGGTTCAGAACCCGAGTACTGCGTCGATACGATTCGTCGCGGTCAGGGTCGGAGTCCCGCCGATCGAGTCACACCGGATCCCTTGGAGGTAGACCGGCAGATCCCAGAACGCTCGGGCTGAGGTCCGAGGCATGACGATGTCGTAGACGCCTGTCGTCGTCGGAGGCAGTTCGATGGCGTGGTTGAGATCGAGAAGGAACTCGTTCAGTCCGAGGCCCGGGATCGTGAACGGCGCGGCGGGCGCGAGTGAGAGCAGGAGAGAGGTCGAGACGGTGTTCGAGTTGGTCGCGATGTCAAGCTGCCAGGTCGTCCCGAGCTTCGGGTCCGTCGTGCAACTCAAGTCGGTCGGGTTGACGCCTGTCCCGTTGCTGACTGCGCAGGATGCCGTCGATTCCCCAATGCGGCACAGCGCTCGAAGAAGCGTGTCCTGGGTGCCGTCTCGCAGCACGACGATGGCCAGGACGGATCCATCCGGTAGCAACTTCGGCCCGCCTGGGACATCGGCGAAGTAGCGAACGAAGTAGTTGTCGTCGAACAGACCATTCCCGTCGAGATCGACCGGATCTCCTTCGCGTGCGATCACCTGGCTCGTGCCGTCCGCTCGAGTGCGCGCGAGGATCACGTCACTGGTCGATGGGGCGCTGGACCGACCGCCGATGAGTCGATCTCCCGCCGAGTTGCAGTCGAACGCGAAGAAGAAATCGACCCAAACCTCACCGGTTCCCGGCACGACTTCTTGGGATCCGTCGCCGACCGCGATGACTGCGCCGTTCTGGACGATCCAAGTCACTCCGGCCTGTCCACCGGGGCCTGTGTTGGCTCCCACCGCGTACCATTGACCCGAACCGTCGAAATCGGCCTCCCAGAACCCGAGTCCGTTGCGCGCTATCGGCATCGAGAACCCGCTTCCGGGGATGATCGTGTTGCCCTCGAGCACGGTGTTGCCGTTCACCAGGACCACCTCCGAGAGTCCGGTCGGAGTGTTCGTCCTTGCCCAGACGAGGTGATTCGATCCGTCAGGGCTCGCGGCGACGTTGCGGAAGGCCTCCCTGAGCTGCACGCCGGCTGTGGCACCAGGCGGAACCATCCCCTCGATGGCCAACACCGTGTTACCGAGGAATACGGCGTGGTCCGAGTTGATCGGCGCACCACCCATCACGTTCAGCCGGCCACCGATCACGCCGTTGTCGGTCAGGATGGGCGAGCCGATGAACCGGATGTTGGCTGCGGGGAACGGAAACGCGGGCAGCAGGCTCCCGACCGGGACGCCAGTCGTCAGGGACAGAGTCCCGGGTCCGGCGGACGTGTGACGTGAGATCGCCCCAAAGCCCTGGGCTCCGAGAGAGATCGCTCCGCTGATCGCGAGTTCTCCTGCCCCGTTGATGGCGATGTCGTCGATAGAGTTCCAAGTCGCCATGGACTGGGCGAATGGCTGCGGGTCGTCGATTCTGGTGATGATCTGTCCGTCGCGAATGACCGCTACGTTGACGGTAGGGCCGTCGGTTGTGGCGCCCAGGATCGCCCACTGCCCTGCCGCGTTGACCGTGAGCGGTTCGAAGGCCTGCTGGCCACCGATAAATCTCGCCGAAGTGCTCCCGGGCCCGAGGCTCGAAGAGCTTCCGTGGACTGTCGAGTACAGCGCCGTGGTGCGCAGCGTCGGCGGCGATTGAGAGAACGCGGCCGAGCTGGCAAGCGCTGCGACCAGGAAAGACGTGAGGATCGGGCGCATGGCATGGTCGGGACTCTCGAGTCGAGAGCCCCGTCGATGGTCAACGACGTTAATTGGGATCCCTCGTCGCAGGAATCCGCCTCAGGGGGCGGCCCGGCGCCGCCGTTTCTTCCACTTCGGCCAGAGCCAGATCAGGTAGCCGGTGAAGGCCAGGACCCCGAGGCCGAGTGCCGCAATCGGGAACACGAAGTCGTGGACCCAGCGGCCGAGAACCGAACCGTCGTGGAGGCTCTCGATCCAGTCGGAGTTGCGGCGATCGACCGACAGGATGGCCCCGGAGACCGCGTCGACCTGGACTTCGAGCAAACCCTCCTTCGCACGGACCTTGTGGACCCGCTTGCCGGGGCGGAAGTCAATCCGGTCGATGTCCGACTCCGCCCGGAGCTCCGGCAGACCGAGGGCGAAAACGCGATCATAGACGTCCTGGAGGCTCAGCAGGTCCTCCGAAGGGGCTTCCTGGCCGCGTTGGGTAGGCGGCTGGATCCAGGCGAACTCCTTCTTCACCAGCAGCAGGAATCCCGTGCCGGCGGTGAGCACCAGGAGGAGTCCCAGGGCCACGCCGATCCACTTGTGGGTCTCCCAGAGGATCTTGAAGCCGCGCATCGAGAGGCGAAGGGTACCCGGCATCGCCGCTGCCGACGAAAGTTCGTCGATTCACCCGGTTCTGGGCCCCGGGGGCCGTTGACGAACTGAACCGCGCCCCTACGCTTCGGAGCCCTTTTTCCTGGCCCGGCGCTTCTTGCCAGGCCGCCCAGACACCCCTCCTGTAGACATGTCAAACGTGGCTGACGCTCCCAAAGGCAAACTGTCCAAGGACGAGCAGCGGATCAACAAGATCCGCAACTTCGGAATCATCGCCCACATTGATGCGGGCAAGACCACGGTCAGCGAGCGCGTTCTGTTCGTGACCGGCCGTTCGCACAAGATCGGTGAGGTCCACGACGGTGGCGCCACGATGGACTACCTCCAAGAGGAGAAGGACCGCGGCATCACGATCACCTCGGCGGCGACGACCGCGACCTGGAAGGATCACTTCCTCTCGCTGATCGATACCCCTGGGCACGTGGACTTCACGATCGAGGTGGAGCGCTCGCTCCGCGTCCTCGACGGGGCGGTTGGTGTGTTCTGTGGTGTGGCCGGTGTGCAGCCGCAGTCGGAGACAGTCTGGCGCCAGGGCAACAAGTACGGTGTCCCGCGTCTCGCGTTCGTCAACAAGATGGACCGCACCGGTGCCGACTTCTACAAGGCCGTGCAGTCGATGCGCGACCGCCTGAAGGCGAACGCCGTCCCGATCCAGATGCCGATCGGCAAGGAGAAGGAGTTCCTCGGCTGCATCGACCTCGTCGAGATGAAGGCCTACACCTGGCACGGTGACGCCAACGACGTGAAGGTCGAGGACATCCCGGCCGACATGCTCGAGGACGCCAAGACGCGTCGCGAGGAGATGCTCGAAGAGCTGACGAACTTCTCCGACGCTCTGATGGAGAAGGTCCTCGGCGGCGAAGAGCCGGAGCTCGAGGAGGTCAAGACGGCGATTCGTGATGGCGTTCTGTCGCTGGGTCTGACGCCGGTCATGGTCGGCTCGGCGCTCAAGGACAAGGGCGTTCAGAACATGCTGGATGCGGTCGTCGACTACCTGCCGTCGCCGATCGAGGTCAAGCCGATCGTCGGTCGCCACCCGGAGACCGAAGAGGAGATCGTTCGTCCGCTGCTGAGCGATCAGCCCCCGGGCGCGATGTGCTTCAAGACGATCTCGGATCCGAACGGCGACCTGACGTTCATCCGGATCTACACCGGCACCATCCTCGCCGGCGAGAAGTACATGAACCCGCGCACCGGCAAGGAAGAGCGGATCAACCGGATGTATCGCATGCACGCGAACAACCGGGAGGACCTCAAGGAAGCCCGCGCGGGTGACATCGTCGCCGTCGTCGGTATCCGCGAATCGGTCACCGGTGACACGCTGTGCCAAAAGAAGGAGCCGGTCGTCTTCGAGGCGATGGAGTTCCCGGAGACCGTTATCTCGGTCGCCATCGAGCCGAAGTCGACGGGTGACCGCGACAAGCTCGGTTCGGCGATCGCGAAGATTCTCCGCGAAGACCCGTCGTTCAAGTCGTTCACCGACGAGCAGACCGGTCAGACGGTCATCTCGGGCATGGGTGAGCTTCACCTCGAAGTCATCTGCAACCGCATCCGCGATGAGTTCAAGGTCGAGGTGAACCAGGGCAAGCCCAAGGTCGCCTACCGCCAGACGCTCACGGCTCCGAAGGACGTCGAAGCGCGTCACATCAAGCAGTCGGGTGGTTCGGGTCAATTCGCGGTCGCCAAGGTCCGCTTCTCGACCGACGAAGAGGCCGAGAACGTGAACTTCGAGTCGAAGGTCACGGGTGGCAACGTCCCGCGCGAATACATCCCGTCCATCGAGCACGGCATCGTCACCTCGGCGAAGAACGGCGGCCGCCTTGGCTTCCCGTTCGTCAAGATGGCTGCCCAGCTCTACGACGGTCAGTCGCACGACGTTGACTCGAGCACGATGGCGTTCGAGGCGGCGGGCAACCTGGCCTTCCGTCTCGCGACCGAAGGCAACTCGACGCTGCTCGAGCCGGTCATGCGGATCGAGATCGAGGTCCCGGAGGACAACACCGGCGATGTCGTTGGAGACCTCAGCTCGCGTCGTGGTGTCGTCGAGTCGATGGACCCGAAGGGCGATGGCAACACTCAGATCGTCGGCCGCGTGCCGCTGAGCGAGATGTTCCAGTACTCGACCAAGCTGCGTTCGATGACGCAGGGTCGCGGCACCTACTCGATGGAGCCCGACACCTACGAGGCGGTTCCGCCGAACATCGCGGAAGCAGTCCGCGAAGAGAACGCCTGATCGTTCTCCCTGGTCGTCGGGCGGGGTCCTCCTCGCCCGTGACCGGGTCCCGCGATTCCCGTCACCGATCGGAGGATCTCTTTCGATGTTGGGCGAACAACTCCGGGACGAGTTCCTCCGGCGATCCGGTAGCCTCGACACCACGGCGCTCGAGGTTGACCCGGCCGACGAGATGCTTCGGACCACGGCGAGGCACGTCGTGAGGCAGCACCAGGAGCTGCAGACGTACTTCCGTCGCGGCCTGGACGCGTTCCATGTGCTCGAGCACGTGCAGCGCGCACTCGGCCGCCCGCTTCGTGAGCTCGACGCGATCCTGGACTTCGCGGCTGGCTGGGGGCGATTGACTCGCTTCCTGGTCGGTGAGACCGGGGCCTCCCGGGTCGTCGTCTCAGACATCGCCGAGGCCTCGACGGCGTTCTGCCGCCGGGTATTCGGTGTTGATTCGTTCGACTCGGCCGTCGATCCGTCCGAGGTCGAGCCATCCCGGACCTTTGACCTGATCTTCGTCGGCTCGTTGTTCACGCACCTCCCGCGGAATCGGTTCGATGCGTGGATGGAGCGGTTGCTCAGCTGGCTGTCACCGGAAGGGAGTCTCGTGCTGACGACGCACGGCGAAGGCCTCCTCCAGGCTGAGGATCGGGACGCCTCCGGGTTTAGCTACATCGGTTCGACGCCGATCGACTACCTGCCGGTCTCCGAATACGCATCGACGTACGTGCACCCGTCGCTCGTCGAGCAGGTCGCAAGGAGCTGTGGCGCCGCCCAGGTCGTCACGCGAGAGCGTGATCTCTGGTTCGTTCACGATGTCCATGTCGTGCGGAACCAGGTGGCACCCGCGCTCGAGGCGATCTCACCGACACCGATCGCCCACGGCCGGATCGAGCGCGCCGAAGAAGTGCGCCCCGGTCACGGCTGGGTTGGTGGCACGGTGAACGTTCCCCGAGCCCTCGCGCCGCTCGCGTCGGTCGAGTTGTTCGTCGACGGCGAGCTGCTTGGGCCGTTCTCACGGCTTCAGGAGTCCGAGCTTCCAGCCGAGTCGCCGGGGCTGATTCGCTACGAGTTCCTCGAAGAAGGTGGCGTCTCGGGGCTCGGTGCCGGAACGCATCTCGTCGCAGCGGTCGCCGCGTGGGCGAACGGCGAGAAGGCCTGCGTCGACGTGGTGCCGATGACGGTCGCTTGATTCGTCCGTCAGTTTGACTCGGCCCAGAAGTATCCCCGCAGATCGCCGGCAGCGAAGCCTGTCGCCTGATCGTCCGGGTATCGGTTCGCCAGAGCGTCGCGGACCTCGGGAGCGAGGCTGTCCTGCGGACCGTGGCAGCTCATGCACAGGTCACCGGTCGGTATCGGAAGAAGGAAGCCCAGCGCTCCATTCGGGCCCTCGAAGACGTGTCGGCGGTTGTCGCCACGCGTGACGGCGTCCGCGGCCCAGGTGGGCGGAGTGTTGTCGCCGTTGCGCAGGCGGAAGCTGGTGCGCCCGAGCCGCAGGCTGCGGCCGTTCGAGGAGCCGAGCTCCGTGTTGGCCTCTTGGGTCAGCGGGATCGCCCGCTCGTTACAGAATCCGATCGCGTAGCTGGGTCCCTCTTCCGCGATCGCCGTCTGCAGGTTGGTCAAGAGCACGCGGCCGAGCTTCTGTGCCGCGGTTCCTGCGTGCTGCATGTGACGACGCATCTCCTCCGTGATCTCGGATTCCGGGACTTCATGCCAGGTTGTCGGGCCGCCCGGGTCTGAATCACAGGCACCGAGTGTTAGCGAGATCGAGAGAGCGAGGAGGGCTCGACGCATGGCGGTCGATGCTAGCGGCTGGCGCGTCTCGGGAGTCGATAAGTCACCGTGCGCCCTATTGGCCGATGCGCAGACGGAGTTCGTCCGTTGGGAGGATCGCCGGACTCGAAGCTGGGTTCAGGATCAACGCCTGCAGACTCAGCTCGCAGCCGATCAGCTCGGGAAGGTCCGGGATGGCCGCGATCGGAGTCCCGTCGGGTTGTGGTGTTCCGGCGACGATCACCGGCAGGCTCGTGAACGTGTCGATCAGCAGCCGGCACGAATCCAGGTGGGGGTTCACCTCACCGAGTGAGATTCTCGGGAAGAGGTCGCTCGACGGTAGGCCGAGGACGAACAGGTCGTGGGTCTGGGGGCCGAGCGGATCGACAGCGTTCACCCGAAGGACCTGTCCGATCCGGGCTGGATCGGTCAGCTCGACCGTGCGGCCCTCGTTGATCGGTCGGGGGAAGTCGACTGGATCCGAGACCTGTGAGAAGAAGAACTCGTAGATCAGCGGCACCGAGGTCGTCGACGGTCCGGCCGAGAAGTCGGTCTCCGGCATCATCGGGGTGGTGCCATCCGAGACGCCGACGAACAGAGCTTGGGGTCCGGTCGGGAAGTAGTTCAGCTCCTTGTATGCCAGTCGGATGTCGCCGTTCGACGACACAACAGCTTGGAACGTGCTGGCTGGCGGATCGGAGATCGAAGCGCCTAGGAAGTCCCACTGCCTCATCCCGGTCCAGGTCACGGAGAACGTGTCGACGTCGATCTCGTGAACCCAGAGGTTTGGGGCAGCGAAAGGCCGCCAGTCTCCGGCGGCGGGCGCGATCGTCGGTTGATCGGGGACGACTCCAGGGAAGGTTCCTTCGGCATTCATGGTCGCACCTGCGGACAGGACGCCTTGGCCGATGAACCAGTCGCTGACCAGCTGATCGCCGATCGGGACGGGGAACGGGGACGTGAAGGGTTGCGGGGCCGAACCTCGCGGGAGACTGAACGAGGCTCCCGATGCGAACTCCGAGTCGAACTCGCCGCCTGGCTCCAGGGAGTAGCCAGCGCCGTCGCGCGAGATCGTGAAACCGAGGTCGCCACAGGAACAGGCGCGCCGTCCGAAGATCGTCCCCGGAACTTGCCCCACGGTGCCGTTGACCGAGAACCCGGTCAGCGGATCAAGGGGCGAGAACCGGATCTGCGTGAACTCGTCACTTCGACCGAAGTCGACGAACCCCGGGGCCGAGAACAGCTCGAAGGCGTTCGTCGGAGTCATCCTCGGGGATGAGTCGGCGAGCGATGAGTAATCGATGCTAGTCGGGCTTCCAGCGCCGTCCGAGACTCCGATCAAGCCGACATCGAGGTTGGCTCTCACGAACCGGTCGTCGTAGCGGAACCAGAAGCTCCCGCCGCGATTGATCGACATCTGCAGCGTGAACGGATTCGGGTTGGAGCTCGTGGTGACGTTGAGCCAGGTGATCAGGACCTCGAAGTCGGGCTGGCCGGAGAACGCTGAGCCGGTTCTGAAGTAGATCTGGCTGGAGTTGCCATCAAAGTCCTTCAGGTCGTGCCAGAATGGTGCGATCGCGACCCGGTCTGCGAACTCTCCCGCCGATTCGGTCGGATCGATCACGCCGGCTCCTCCCGGAAACACGATTCCGTTGGTGCTGATGTCGATCGAAGTCACCGACGTTCCGTCTGGGAATGCGAACGGGAACGGAAGATCGACGGAAACGATGGCGTCGTCACCTCCGCCGAGACTCGAACCGAACGGAACGGCAATGCCGGCTCCTGGAATCACACCGGCGGGCTGGGCCACGGCTGATGCGGTAAGGCTGACGAACAAGAGCGCAGACTGAGCGAGTCGCATGAGCGGTTTCCTTGCGTGCTTCGATTCCGAATGGGGTGGAGTCGAGCCTGACTTCCCACACCTTCCCCTGCGGTCGAGCCTACCCAGGACCTGCCCGCGTCGTCCACCTAGGGCGCCGCGCGTCGAGGACTCAGTCCTCGAACAGCTCGATGCCTTCGTGCGCGATGGCGAAGAACACGCAGGCCTCTTCGCCGTCGAGTGCGATTGGCCAATGTGTCGAGCCAGATTCGAAGCGCGCGTAGTCACCCGCGCGCCATTCACCGTTTCCGTCTCGGAACCCGCCTTGGAGGACCAGCAGCTCCTCGGGTCCGGTGTGCCGATGAGCGGGGTAGCTGCAACCGGGTTGCATCCGAATCATCACAGCCGCGCGGCCCGACTCCCGATCCGAGTCGAAGAAGTGGATCGAGACCCCCTCGTAGCGGGTCGCTTGGAATGGAATCGCGTCGAGGTCGATCATCCGTCCGCTCGGCGGAGGACCATGGTCCAAATACGACCTTCGTTCGAGTCCTCCAGGATCAGTTCGTCGCTGTCACTGAGGTACACCCGGCTCGGGTCGCGGCCTTGGCCGTTGGTTTCGAGCTTGAGTTCGTTCCCGTCGGCCGACCAGCGGCCGAGCCTGGACTCGACACTGGGGATACCGGGGTCCATCGTCAGCACGCCGTCTTCTGCAAGCGTGATCGTCATCGAAGTCATCTGCCCGCGGATCGCCTCGATCGGTGGGCGGTCGGCTTCCGGAAGCTTCATCGCCTCGGCCAAGGTTCGTTCGACGTCGATGACCCACTGTCCGATTGGGCCGAGTTCGAGTGCCGGCTTGGGATCGGGTGTCGCGGTCTCGGCTTGGTCGGTCGTGTGATCGGCGGCTTGCGCCTCGGACTCGGGTGGGCTTTCGCAGCCAAAAGCGAAACACGAGGACAGTGCGATCAGCAGGCTCTTCGGAAGGTCCAACATCGGCCCGATTATGGCGATCCGATCTCTCGACTTCACTCTGAGCTCGGGCCGGCGATTCGAACTCAAAGGGACAGCGAACGAGCTCGCTCGGCTCGGCCGGGATTGCGCTCGACTCCGATCGCATGCAGGCCCATCGCGTTGGCCAGCGCCAGCACCGTGCCCACACCGCAGAACGGATCGACGATCGTGCGGGCTCCGGCCTGCTCTCGGAGCCAGGTGACGGCGAATCGCGCGACTTCGACCCCGATCGCGCGCGGCCAGGTCATTTTTCCCAGTCGCCCGAGCACATCGGCCGTCGCGTTTCCCTCGACATGTCGCAATCGAGGAGCGAAACACAAGAGGTGGGCATAGCCCGGTCGCTCATTCGTGTTGGTCCCCACCGGGGCTCGAAGAGCGATCTTGTGCCAGAGCAATGGAGTTTCCGTTCGCTCAGCCGCTTGCTGGACGAGGAACGACTTGTCGATCCAGGATCCTTCGTGGAGGACGTCAGTCTGAAAAAACACGGCGGCGGATTGGCTCGGAACACTGCGCAGGACTCGCTCCGAAGCATCGAGAAACCAGGCCCGCCAACGTTCGATGCTTCGGTGCGAGAACTCGTCCAGGTTTGGAAGCGAGGTGACGATCGCTGAATCAGGCGGTAGCTCGTTCGAGGCCAGCCATTCGATCGCGTCTGCTCGATGGACTTCCCGTTGCGGCTCGCTCACGGGGACTGGAGTCTCTGCCGGTGGTCATCGTGATTCTGCGCGATGCCCTGATAGGTCGCGGCCAACTCGAGAGCGCGATGCACTTCGCCGTTCCAGCTCTCGTAGGCGGCGCGCTTGGTCATCTGGACAGCCGTCGGTGGAAGCGCGGCGATTTCGTTCGCCAACTCGAGCGCGCGATCGAGCAAGGCGTCGTCGTTGACAACCTCGTGGATGAGTCCGATACGCAAGGCCTCTTCGGCGTCGATCACTCGCCCACGCAGCATCAGCTCGAGGGCCTTCGGGAACCCGACCGTGCGCGCGAGGAAGAACGCTCCGCCATCGCCGGGCACGAGGCCGACCTGGACGAAGGTCGAGCCCATCTTGGCCGAGCGCGTCGCGACGCGAAGGTCGCACATGCACGCGAGATCGAGGCCTGCACCGATCGCCGCGCCATGCATCGCACAGATCACCGGCTTGCGGAACGTGGCGAGGCGCCGGGGTACCGCTTGGATTCCGTCGATGTAGCGTTCTCGGAGTTCGGCCGGATCGCCCGCGAACATGCCGGCCCGATCCTTCATTGCCTTGATGTCGCCACCGGCGTGAAATCCTTTGCCGCTCCCGGTCAGGATGACCGAGCGCACCGAGGAGTCTCTCGCAGCCTCATCGAACGCGGCGATCAGCTGGGTGATCATCTCGTCGCTGTAGGCGTTGCGAGCTTCTGGACGATTCAGGGTGATCGTGGTCACCGCGCCGTCCGTCTCGGCGTGAACGTGGCTTCCTGAGCCTGTGGGCATCTGATCGTTCTATCGTCTCGAACACGCGGCCGCATTCTCAGGCGCTGGAACCGAGCGCGGTGCTGGATCGCGGTCGACTGTTGCGCCGGAGAGGAGGCTAGACGAGAGCGAAGCCCCGCACTGGACCGGAACCGGGCATCGGCTGATCATGCATCTGCGTTCCGCCCCCTAGGCCGAGCCGAGGCGAATCCGGTCGATCTGTTCCCTCCGGCTGGTCCTGCATCCGACGACATGAGCAACGAATCCACGACCCGCACCTGGTCGATCCAGATCCACAAGGACTACCTGAAGTTCTCGGCGGCGCACTTCCTGATCTTTCCGGACGGTTCCGCGGAACGGCTCCACGGCCACAACTACAAGGTCTACGTCGAGGTCGAGACGCCCCTCGACCCCCACGGACTGGTGATCAACTTCATCGACATCAAGCCGATCGTCCGCGAGATCGTCGACGAGCTCGATGAGTATCTGCTGCTGCCCGGGAAGCACCCGGTCCTCACCTGCACGGAGCGGGAGGATGGACTTTCCGAAGTGCTCTACCTCGAGCGGCGCTACCTGATCCCGACGTCTGAGATTCGACTCCTTCCGATCTCGAATTCCTCTGCCGAGAATCTAGCCGGCTATGTTGCGGACCAGCTGATCGAGCGCCTGCAGCGGAAGCTGCCCGAGGTGAAGCCGACCGCGGTCGAGGTCGGTGTCGAAGAGACGCCTGGCCAGCGTGGTGTCGTGCGCGTGCAACTCTGATGAACCCGATCCTCACCCGAATCGCGGGACTCGCCGCGACGCTCGCTCTCGGCGGTTGCTCCTGTCGTGTCGTCGAGGTCGTTCCTGGCCCAGCGCTGGAGGGGCCGGAGCGTGCGGCATTGCCCCCGGACTACCTTCGGCTGCCCCCGGCCCAGTCCCTTCGCGAAGGCGGTCCCTATGCCGTGTTCGACGTCGCCTGGACCGGCGGCGAGGAGACCGATGGTGTTCAGGTGATCGTCGAGTCGGAGAATCGGGCCGAGGTCTACGAGCCCGGACGAGGCGAGGACCTGTCTCTCGGCAGCGTCGAGGCGGACACGCGCGAAGTCGTTTCGGTCTACTGGGCTTCCGACAATTCGTCGTCTTGGAGCGAGAGCCGACTCTGGCGGTTGCCGATCGTCGAGACCGGTCTCGCGGTCGGGGCAGAGCTGGATTCGGTGCGTCGTCGTCGCTTGCTGGAGAACGCTGGCATCCTTCTGCTGACGATCGACCCTTTGCTGCAGACGCTGGTTCCCTGGGCGGTCGATTGGGTGCAGGAGCGTCCGATCTCGCTCTACTTGGCGCTCGATTCCCAGCAACGCAGCGCGCTGACTTCCCGGTCGATCGTGCGATTGATGACGTCGCTCGTCGACATGGACTTCGAGCGTGCGACGGATCTCGGCTATGGACGAACGCGGATCCCGGTGCGGATCGGCGTGCCAGACATCGACTTCGCGGTCGGTCAGGTCACGTTGTTTCACAGCGCGGACGGCGCCGAGTTCACGCTCGGCGTCGAATCACTGACCCTGAACATCGACGACCAGCGGCGCGTCGAACTGCGCCTGCAGGGCTTCGGAGATGGCTGGCCCCGCGGGCTCGGTGACCGACTTGGTTCCGGTCTCAACGGTCGCCGTGTCGACTGGCCGCTCGTGCTCGGTGGCTACCTGCTCGACCCGTCGGGGGACCAGCTCGTGATCAGCTCGGGCGATGCGGAGGTCGATCGAAAGCTCGGACAGGCGGGAGTGTTCCTTCGCCCACCACCGGGCTCGCCCGGCGATTCGCTCGATCGGCTCGAGGGACTCGTTGCGTCTCGGTTCGTCGCGGTGTCCCGGGAGGCCTTGCAGGTGCTGGATCTCGAGCATCCAAACGCAGACCCGATTCTCTCGGTCGCGGGCGCGAAGCTGCTGTCGCTCGACCACGTCGAGACGGGGTCCGACCGCGGTCTGGTGTCCGCTGTCACCGTATCGGTCGAGGAGAAGCGTGCGCCGGTCGTGCACGTCTTCGCCTACGACGACGATCAGGTGCAACCCCTGGCGCGAGTCCCCGGCCCGGATCCGGGCGATGGCGACTCGGTTCGACTGTTCCAGACCCTGTCACCTCGTGGTGATGCATTCGTGATCCCGGACGGCGCGTTTCTGGTCCTGCTTCGTCGATCGGGCGGCGGGACGAGCGCTGTCGATCGGTTCCCGGCTGACGAGGGCGTCGCCAACTTCCTGGGCGAAGGGCGATCTCTGCTTTTCCGGTCGAAGTCCGCGTTGCGGCTGATCGAGGTTGCGACCGGTGAAGTTCTCCTCAACGAGTCCGGTGTCGAGAATCTGATCGTCGGCTCCGAGAACTTCATGTTCCGTGACGACGACGGCTTGGTTCGTGTGATCCAGGCGGACGGCACTGAGCGATTCCGCCGCGATCTCGGAGATGCCGAGCCGAA
This sequence comes from Planctomycetota bacterium, assembly GCA_039815565.1. Taxonomy (GTDB): domain Bacteria; phylum Planctomycetota; class UBA1135; order UBA1135; family UBA2386; genus JBCBZB01. Next base: position 53,883 of record JBCBZB010000004.1, on the reverse strand, counting down.
GCTGATCGACGACATCTACGAACTCGGTTGGCTGGTCGAGGACGGAGTGCTGACCGAGATCGACTTCGATGACGACGAGGTCGAGCGGGTGAGGCTCGACTTCGAGCCGGACTCAGTGCGGCAGTTCGACCGGTTGGTGCTCGTTCGTGGTGCCGGTGAGAACGGTGCGAACAGCTTCGTCCGCGAGATCGAGTCGGGCGAGGACAACGTCGCCGTGTGGCTGCGAGGCGAGTTCGCTTTCGGGCTGGTCGCCGAAGACACCGAGTCGTTTACGGTCTTCACCGCAGCGATCGTCGACGCTTCGAGTGAGGCGCGGGTGTTCGCACGGCGGTTCCAGGGTCTGGTGCCGGGGACATCGAACGAGCTTGGGCCGCTGGACGCGGTCTTCGGTCCCGGCGCGTCGGGGAGCGATGCCCAGAAGTTCTGGCAGACCGGGCCGTTCGATTGCCAGGTGCTGGAAGACGATCGTGCGTTGGTGCAGGCCGGCACGAAGGTCTTGTTGTGCCAGCTCGGTGACGGCGATCGGTGGCACCTCGTGATGCCGTATCGAGCCCGTGATCGGGCTCGGCCGGTCGTGACCGACGAGCCTGAGTGGATCCTCTACGGTCGCCAAGGGCATACCCACGCGTTCGCGGTCGAGGAACTCGCTCGGTTCGCAGAGACCCTGATTGCCGAGCCGAGTTCGCCGCTGGTTCTCGAGGCATTCCCCGGCCTGCGGCCGCTCGCCATGGTGCGTTCCTGGCAGGACTGAGCCGCGAGAACCGCGCGGTGCTGGATAAGCACCCCCCGAGTCGCTAGTTACGGTCGGCGCAGCGCTCCTCCGCTGCGCCTGTTCCCTTTCCCTCGCCGTGGCTGCACTCGTCGCCGTCGTCGCGCTCGCGATCTTCTTCCTCGGCTACCGGTTCTACGCCCGGTTCGTCGGTCGCCGGATCTTCGGAGACCAGGACGAGATGACGACGCCGGCGCACGCGCTGCGCGACGATCAGGACTTTGTTCCCGCAGACAAGCACATGCTGTGGGGGCACCACTTCACGTCGATCGCAGGCGCGGCGCCGATCGTCGGCCCCTGCATCGCGGTGTTTTGGGGTTGGCTGCCGGCGCTGCTGTGGGTGGTGTTTGGCACCGTGTTCATGGGAGCGGTCCATGACTTCGGGGCGCTCGTCGTCTCGGTGAAAGAGCGGGGTCGTTCGATCGCGGATGTCGCAGGCACGGTCCTCACACCGCGCGCGAGGGCGATGTTCCTATCTTTCGTCCTCGTCCTGACCTGGTTGGTGCTGGCGGTCTTCGCGATGGTCATCGCCAGCCAGTTTGTCTCGACGCCGAGTGCGGTGCTGCCGGTGCAGATCGAGATCCTGGTCGCGATCGTCATCGGCTTCCTGATTCACAAGAAGGGCAAGAAACCGCTGATTCCGTCGCTCGTCGCGCTCGGGATCCTCTACCTGTTCGTGTGGATCGGCACAGAGGTGCCGGTCGACCTCCGGGAGACCTTCGGTGGGCGGAACGGGGCGCGCGAGGCCTGGCTCTGGATGCTGTTCGGCTACGCCGCGGTCGCCTCACTGACCCCGGTGTGGCTGCTACTCCAGCCCCGCGACTTCATCAACTCGCACCAGCTGATGGTCGGGCTTGGGCTCCTCTACGCCGGGCTCTTCGTCACCCTGCCGGACTTCGACGCGCCGCTCGTTCGGGCGATCGAGTCGGATGGTCCGTCCATTTGGCCGCTCCTATTCGTGACGATCGCCTGCGGGGCGATCAGCGGGTTCCACGGGCTGGTCGCGTCCGGAACGACCAGTAAGCAGATCAACCGGCTCCGGGACACGCGTCTCGTCGGCTATGGGGGGATGCTCGGCGAGGGAACCCTCGGATTGGCGTCCCTGCTAGCTGCGGCCGCGGGCATCGCGCTCGTCGGTGAGTGCACCTTGCCCGGTCAGGGCCAGGTCCTCGATCTAGGTTGGCTGAGCTACTACGACACTTGGGAGAACGCCAAGCGCAACACGTCCCAGGCCTTCGTGCTCGGCGGTGGTGAGCTGATCCACTCGCTCGGAGTGCCTTCGAAGATCTGCACGACTCTGATGGCCGTGCTCGTGATCTCGTTCGCGGCGACGACGCTCGACACGGCCACCCGCATTCAACGGTTCGTGGTGGCAGAACTCGGCGACGCGGTCGGCCTGAAGCCGCTGACCAACCGGTATGTGGCGACCGTGATCGCGGTCGTGCCGGCGATTCTGCTCGCGACGATCGAGGTACCCAAGCGTGGTGGTCGTGAGGGCGAGATGACCCAGGTGGCCTGGGAGCTCTGGCCGATCTTCGGCGCCAGCAATCAGATGATGGCGGCGCTGACCTTCCTGGTTCTCACGCTCTACTTCCTCGCTCGGAAGAAGCCGATCCTGCCGCTGCTGATCCCGTTCGTGATCGTGACGGCGATTGCGCTCTACGCGTTGTTCCTTCAGATCACCGCGTTCATCGATCAGGAAAACTGGCTCTTGACCGGGATTGGCAGCCTGCTGCTCGGATTGATCGTTTGGATGCTTCTCGAAGGTCTCGCCGCGTGTCGGCGACTGATCGGAGCTGTCGCCGAGACCGAGTCCGGAGACGACTGAAGCCAGCGGGGATTCCGCAGTCTCGCAGTGACGCATGTGTCAGTCCGGGGAGCGCCTCGCGGAACTCCCGCGTGTGTCGCGAGGAGTCGCGGTGCCCGCCTTGAACTGAGCCTTCTCGATCTGGTTCCAACCCCAAGTCGACCGCGGTTTCGGTCGAGACAGAGCGCGGGCAACGACTGCTACGCGAGCGCGGGACTGGAACCATGGACAATCGACTTCGATCAGGCATTACAGCTGCCACAGCGGCGATTCTCGTCACCGGGTGCGGTGGTGGTGGCGGAGCTAGCGGCGGGGGAGGGGATCCGGGTGATCCGGCGAACTCGCTGGCTCCGCGGACCGTGTTCGAGCCGCAGGACAGCGACCACCTCTTGATGCGGACGCAGTTCGGAGTCTCCTCCGAAGCGCGAGCGGTCATCGACTCGATGGGGCTGGCGGCGTTCGTCGACGACATGCTGAGTCCACCGGTCGATGAGGATCGACCGTTCGAAACCGCGGCGCGAGCGCGACTTCAGAACCTCAGCGATCCGGTCGGGCTCGAAGGGATGTTCCCGTCTGGCAACGACGTCAGCGAGTGGTGGCTCGAGATGATGGTGAACACCGATACGCCCTTTCAGGAGCGTTTCGCCATGTTCCTTCACGATCACTTCGCGGTGTCGTTCGATGGGCTCAACAGCAGCGAGCGACACTGGATGGTCGACCACATCCAGAAGCTTCGGCGCGAGGGGTTCGGGAACTTCCGGGATCTGGTCCTCGAGATGGCGCGCGACAGCGCGATGCTCGAATGGCTGGACGGTCACTCCAACGTGAATGGTGAGCCGAACGAGAACTTCGCTCGCGAGTTCTTCGAGCTGTTCACGGTCGGGGCAGACCGTGGCTACACCGAAATCGATGTCCAGGAAGCGTCTCGAGCATTCACCGGCTATCGCAACCGCTTGGACGCTGAGACGAACCTGCGCTACTCGGAGTTCGACCCAGACCGCAAAGATATCTTCGCCAAGGTCCTGTTCGACGATGTGATTCTGCGCAGCAATGGCGAAACCGTCGATGACTTCGCCCTCGTGGTGGATGTGACGTTCGAGCACTTGCGAGTCGACGAGTGGCTCGCTGAGAAGCTCTTGCTCGAGTTCGTCTCCGACGCACCGAGCGCAGCCCTGATTGCGAACTTCGCCGCGGTCATCCGGGCGGAGGACTACGAGATGCGGCCGATCCTGCGCCGACTGTTCCTTTCGGAGGCGTTCTACCAGTCGCGCAAGTCGATGGTTCGCATGCCGGTGGACTATGCGGTCGGCTTGATCCGCACGACGGGCCTCGGCATGTCACCGGGTCGCCTGCGGGGTGAGTTGTCGGGGATGTCTCAGGTCCCCGCGGATCCACCGTCCGTCTTCGGTTGGCCACAGGGTCCGGAATGGCTGTCGGCCGAAGGCCTGGTTGGACGGGCGAACTTCGCACGTCAGATGATCGTCGAGCGCACCTTCCAGCGAGACAACGGCATGGCGATCGTGTTGCCGAGTGAGACGGCGACCGCCGAGGAGGTCATCGATCACTTCGCGTCGTTGCTCGACGTCTCGCTGACCGCGGACGAGCGGACCGATCTGATCGACTACATGGATTCCGATGCCCGCAACGACGGCTCGGTCGTGGAGGACCCATTCGATGCTTCCGATGACGGAGACATCAACGAACGGGTGCGTGGATTGATCTACATCCTCGCCAACCACGTCGACGCGGTGGCGCGTTGAGCGAACGAACCAAGAGGGGAATACCGATGAACGAGCAACTGAATGAATCCCCGCTGACCCGCCGGTCAGCGATCGCCGCCGCGATGGGAGCCTTCGGGCTCGCAGCTCTAGGGCCGGTCGAACGTGCGGTCGCCGCCGTCAGGCCGCGCTCGGCGATGCCGATGGGGGAGAACTTCCTCGTCGTGGTCGAACTCAACGGCGGCAACGACGGCCTGAACATGGTCGTTCCGCACTCCTTGCCGAGCTACGCGACTCAGCGTCCGACGCTCGGCTTGTCGTCTTCCGACACGCTCGCGATCGACACGGGATCGTTCGCCACTTCGGACTTCCGACTTCACCCGCGCTTGCCAGCGCTCGCGCAGATGTATCGCGACGGCGAGCTCGCGGTCGTGCAGAAGGTCGGCTACCCGGACCGGAACGGCAGTCACGACGTCAGTCGCCAGATCTGGGCCTACGGGCAACGCGAGCGTCTCCTCTCGGGGAATGGCTGGATCGCTCGCTACGCCGATCTGCACGCGCCGACGTCGACCGGCGCGGTCTCGCTGGCGCGAGGCCGGCACCGGACCATGGTCGGCGGCGACTCGAATCCGCTGACCATGGGTCGCCTCGACCAATTCAAGTTCGACGTGGACGGATCGTTCCGAGGTGATCACGCTCGCCGTCTGGAGTTGGTGCGGCGTTTCCTCGATCGACGGAACGGTTCCGCGTCTCGCGACGCGATGCTCGCCGGGCACACGGTGGCGGATCAGATCTCCGACGCCGTGGCGAACTACAGCTCGACCGTGACCTACCGCAACGGTCGGTTGTCGGAGAGCCTCCAAGACGTCGCACGCATGCTGCAAGCCGGTTTCCCGACTCGGGTCTTCTACACCGGGTTCGGGGGCTTCGATACGCACGCAGCGCAAGGCACCCTCGTCGGGCGTCACGCGGATCTGATGCAGACCTTGAACGAGGGGCTCGATGACTTCGTGCAGGACGTCAAGGCGATGGGGCTCTGGTCCCAGACCGTGATCGCCGTCGTGTCGGAGTTCGGCCGGCGCAACTTCGAGAATGGTTCGGGCGGCACCGACCACGGTGCAGCCAACCACGTGTTGCTGCTCGGTGGCGGGGTCCGAGGCGGCTTCCACGGGCCGATGCTCGTCGATGCCGACCTATCGGAGAACAACCTCCCGTACGCAGTCGACTTCCGCACCGTCTACTCAGACGTTCTCACCCAGCACTTGGGCGTGTCGGACCCGACGACGATCTTCCCGGAGGCTCTCGAGGTTCAGGCCAACCTGAATCTGTTCCTATGAAGGCTACGCGCATGACGTTCCGCGTCTCGGGCGCGCTCCTGCTGGGGGCGTTCAGTGCCTGTGGGGGAACCGGGTCGGAGATCGTCGACGACCTCGGGTTGCCGGCGAACCTCGTCGTGCGGACCGGTGACGTCGTTGCGATCGATCCGGAACTCTCCGGGAGGCTCGCGAGCAACTTCGAGGTCGAACCGGATCTACCGGCCGGACTCACCTTGGATCCGGACAGCGGACGGATCTCCGGTGTTCCGGTCGCTCGGGCCGCCACGGCCGCATACCGATTACGGGCCGAAGTCGGGCCCGTCACGGTCGAAGACACGATCGAGATCGCGGTTGGGAACGCCCTGCCAAGTGAGGTCGCGGAGCTGGACTCCCGGTTCGATGCCGAACGCCTGGTCGTCCTGCCGCAGCCGCCGGGCAAGATGGCCGTGGCACCCGATGGCCGGATCTTCCTGACCGAGTTGATGACCGGGTCCATTCGGATCCTGAGTCCCGGGACTGGCCTGCAGGCCATGCCGTTCGCGACGCTCACGGTGCAGTCGGGCGGTCACCAGGGGCTTCTCGGCCTCGCGTTGTCGCCGGACTTCGAGACGGACAGCCTCGTGTTCGCGACCGCGGTCGTTCCGGCTGCCGGTGGGCAGCCGGTTCGGACCCAGCTGTGGCGATGGCGGGAGGACTCCGGCTTGGGGGTCGACGCCACGCTCCTGCTCGATGACCTGCCCGCCGCCGCGATCAACAACGCGGGCACCCTGCTGTTCGATTCGACTGGAATGCTGCTGCTGTCGATCGGCGACGTGGAGCAACCGTCTCTCGCGCAGGATCCCAACAGCTTCGCGGGGAAGATCCTCCGTCTCGACCCGAATGACGGCTCGGCGCCGTCCGACAACCCCGATCCAACTTCGCTCGTGTTCGCGTCCGGCTTTCGCAACACGTTCGCGATGGCTCAGCATCCGGAAGCCGGCTCGATCTACGCTGCGGACAACGGCCCGGTCAGCGACGACGAGTTGAACCTCCTTCAGGGCGGCAAGAACTACGAGTGGGGATCGAACGGCGAGGGATTCGGTGCCGACACCGGGCCGGAGCTTCGCCACTGGAACGATGTGGTCGTGCCGACCGGCTTGGCCGTCCGAGACGATCGTGGAGTCCCGGCGTGGCCGTTCTCGGGTGCGGGCTCCCTGTTCCTGGCGCTGTACGACGAGGAGATCCTGGAGCGCTTCGAGGTGTCAGGCTCGGCAAGAACCGACATCGATTCCGAGTCGGTGTTCCTGCGGTTCCTGGTGCAGGGCGTGGCGAACCAGCCAGTCGATCTGCAATTCGGCACCGAAGGCGAGCTCTTGGTCCTGACGACCACGGCGGTCTTCCGCATCGACGCGATCCGCTGAGCGGCTTTCGCCCGGGCCGGGGCGTGCTCTCCGTACAAAAAAACGGCGAGACGCGCCGCGCCCGTCACCGAAGTGGCAGGGCAGCGCGTCTCGCTGCAAGAGATGCCGCGCGGCTCGCACCCCGCACGGCGGTTGGTCCCAAGGTACTCGACGTGTCAGCCGCTCGGCCGTTCGACCCGGTCGCAGGTGAACGGCCCAGCTCGCACCCGTTGATCTAGACCCCTCTGAAACAAGCGCAGAGACGGCCGAACCGGTCGAGTTGGAACCCTGTGTTCGAAGAGAGCGAACAGGAGACCATCTCCTGCCACCCCTTCAGACGACGGGGCCACTCGTCACGGTTCCCTGCGGGGACCTGAAAAAGAGTGGGCGGGTGCAAAATCCGCGCGCCTCAGGTTCCTTGCCAGTTCCTGGGCCGCTCCAGAGGCCGGGATCACCCGAAACTGGGTTCAGCCGGGCGGCCACTTTCCGCGATCTCGCGGATGTGAGCGTGGACCTCCATGGCCCGGGCGATGCACTGATCCGAGTTGTGGTACTCGTAGCGCCCGAACCGGCCGAACGTGATGTAACCCGAGTTGTCGAACCAGTTTCGGACTCGCGTAATGCGGTCCTCGAAGGCCAGGTTCTGATCGATGTAGGCGAACTGGCTCTGCACCCAGTCCAAGGTGACGACCTGGTCTGCGCGCATCACGCCGGCGTCCGAGAGGGCGCGGCAGAGGCCCATCGCCCATTCGCGATCGGGCCGCAGGTCCCCGCGGTGGGTGACCTCGGCCATCAGGCAGCCATGGCCCTCGGGCGCGTTGCTCGGTGCGTAGTTGCTGTAGTAGGTGATGCGGTTCGCGGCTCCCTGCTCGGCGAACGGCAGGTAGATCCAGCTGAGGTCCGGCAGCGGCTCGTCGACCTTCAGGCCGATCAGCACGTTCACGAGAGAGATCGGCTTCAGCGCCTGGATGTCGGCGCGGACGTCCTGCGGGATGTCGTCGATCGTGTGTTCGATCTGCGGCAGCGGGACGGTGTTCACGACCAGATCGTACGTCTCGCCGTTCACCTGGAAGTCATCACCGATCTTGCAGACGCGCTCGACCGGACAGTTCGTGCGGACTTCGAAGCCACCGCCCTCGATCGTTCCGACGACCATGGCCTCGAAGCCGCCGGCCTTCGGGAACCAGAACACCGACTGGTGGGTGTAGCCCTCTGAGTCGAGGCCGATCGCCGAGTTGAGGACATCGCGGATCGGTGCCTCGGGCACGCGGCCCGCGACCCAGCCGGACGACATCTCGTTCAGGTCGCACTCCCAGATCTTCTGGTTGTACGGAACCATGAAGTGCTTGGCGAAGCCCGAGCCCATGCGCCAGTCGATCCAGTCGCCGAAGCGCTCAGGGCAGGGGGAGCCGTTCTTCCGGTCGGCGTAGGACTCGATGTAGCCCTCGAGGCAGTCGGCGATCGCTTCCTTGGTCAGGTGGCCGACACCGTTCTCGAACGGGTACGGGACCCAGCGGTCGTGCCAGCGGATCCGGGTCTTGCGGACGGTCTCGACGATCCCCTCGTCGCCGCCACAACGGTCCTTCATCCAGCCGAGAACCTTCTGGTTCTTGCTGAACATGATGTGGCCCCCCGCATCGTCGAACGTGAAACCGTCGATCTGACGGCTCTTGCACAGTCCTCCCGCCCGATCACTCTTCTCGAGGACGGTCACGGCGTGGCCATCAGCGGCCAGCATTCGAGCAAGGGAGACGCCGGAGATGCCGGCGCCGAGGATCGCGATCTTCAACGAGGTCTCCGACGGCAGGGTTGTGCGAGATGCGGGGGAGGTGCGACTCGGGTGGACGAACGCCACGAGGAGTCTAGCTCGGAATCTCGGAGATCCAGGACCGCGCTCGACACTTCTCCGTGAATGGCGTCGAATCCGCCATCGCGTCGACCGACGCCGCGCATGTCCCAATCTGCCCACGAGCCAACGAGCCCCGGAGTCTCGACCGGACAGTCCTCTCGCGCGGCGGTTCCAGCCCTCGCGCTGGTCTGCTTCGCGATGTCTCTGAATCAGAACGTCTTCGGGGCGCTGAATCCGTTCCTTCGGAAGGAGTTCGGTTTTTCCGACGAGTCGCTCGGCGCCTTGGTGTCGGCGCCAGGCATCGCGGGGACGATCTCGGCTCTCCTGCTGGGGCCGGTCGTCGATCGGGTGGGCCGGAAAGCGCCGATCCTGATCGGCACGCTGCTCTTCAGCGTGGTTTCGATCCCCTATCTCTGCGCGACGCACATCGTGCCGCTCCTGATCGCGCGCCTGCTGACTGGGTTCGCCGCTGGCGTCGTGCTGACTGGGGCTTCGGCCGCCGTCGCGGACTTGGTCCCGTTCGACCGGCGTGGCAAGGCGATGACGTGGATCAGCCTCGCGATTCTCGTCGCCGGAGTGCTCGGGAACCCGGCGGCGGTTCTGCTGGCGCAGAACGGGCACTGGCGGATGATCTTTTGGCTGCAGATCGGCATCGCATTGCTGGCGGCGGGAATCCTCTTCGTCAAGCTGCCGCGGGGCCTCGGCAAGAGCGACGGCCCGACCGGTGCCCTATTCGCTCCACTGGAACGACGGGGGATCCCGGCCGCGCTCGGCTCGATCGTCCTCTACACCGGGGCCTTCGTCGGCGTCGTGCAGTTCTTCGGCGTGTGGCTCGAGGAGGCGTCGATCCTTCCGAAGAGCGATCAGGCCGGGTTCTGGCTCGGTCTCGGCCTGCTGGGTGCCGTCGGCGCGCTGACGCTCGGTGGGGTCACCGACAAGCTCGGAAAGCACCGGGCCGTTCTGATCGCGAGTGGAATCGTTGCCGGCGGCGTCGCCGTGTTGCCGTTCGTCTCGTCGCTCTGGGCGTTGATCCTGGTCGGTGCGCCGATCGCCATGGTCTCGGCGGCCCGTTCCGGTTCCCTGATGGCTCTCGTGACGGAGCTCGTTCCTCACGAGGAGCGCGGTCGATTGATGGGCCTGCGGGCGGCCGCCGTGAACCTCGGGATCGGCATCGTTCCGATCTCGCTCGCGGCGATCCGCGGAAACATGGGCAGCGACATGTTTTTCTGGGCGGCGGCACTTGTGCTGCTCCTGGCACTCGGCCTCGTCTGGCGTGGTGTGCCTACCAGTTCCTCGAACACCGAGTCGGAGGCCGTGACCTGATGGAAGAGTCGAGGGATCACAGCAGCACCGAGCCGGATCTCAGCGCGCGGACCTATCTGCTCGTGCTCGGTCTGGCCGTCGTGCTCTACCTGTTGATGGGCTGGTTCACGGCGGTGTTCCAGGTGAGAGAGAACGGATGACACCGATCGCCTGGCTGGTCTTCGGGGCGTTCCTCGCCTGGGTCGTCGCCGATGGAGTGCGGCGCACCTTCGGTGCTCAATCACTCGAGGACTACTACGCCGGGGGGCGCAAGATCCCGTGGTGGGCCGCGGGGCTCTCGGTGATGGCGACGCAGGCGTCGGCGATCACCGTGATCGGGACCACCGGTCAGGGCCATGACGGCGGGATGGAATTCGTGCAGGCCTACCTCGGCCTGCCCTTCGCGATGGTCGCGGTGTCGGTCATCCTGATTCCGCTCTACCGGCGGCTACCGATCCTCACGGCCTACCAGTACTTGGAGGGTCGGTTCGACAAGCCGACTCGGCTGACCGCGAGCTTCCTGTTCCTGGTCTCGCGCTGTCTCGCGCTCGGGATCGTGATCCAGGCGCCGAGCTACGTGCTCGCGACCGTGCTCGAGCAGGACGTCGTCACGATGATCATCATCGTCGGCCTTCTCACGACGGCCTACACGACGCTCGGAGGTGTTTCGGCGGTCGTGTGGACGGACGTGAAGCAGATGATCGCGATCGTCGGTGGTCTGCTGTTCTGTCTCGGTTGGCTTTGCTGGGAGGTCTTTGGCCAGGTTGGCTTCGGCGGCGCTCTCCGAGCGGCTGGTGCCGCTTCGAAGCTCGGCGTGCTCGAGGCGACGCCGGCGCATACCGATCTGCTGCCCAACATCGCTGGGACCCAGGCGCCGCCGTCGTTCTGGAACGAGCGCTACAACCTGTTCTCAGGGTTGATCGGCGGTTTCTTCCTGCACTTCGCCTACTTCGGTGCAGACCAGAGTCAGGTCCAGCGAGTCCTGACGAGTGCGACTGCGAATGAGTCGCGCAAGGCTCTGATGATCTCGGCCGTCGCGAAGGTTCCGATGCAGTTGATGGTGCTCGGGATCGGCGTGCTGCTGTTCCTGTTCCACTCGATCTCGCCCGATCGAGCGCCTGCGGTCTTCAACCCCCAGGCGATGGGCAGTCTGGAACGACAGGCCGAGTCGGAATCCGGGCTGCGCGAAGTCCTGGAGCTTCACGATCGCATCGAACAGGAGCGCGCGCGCGAACTCCGAAACCTCGCGGCGCACGACGGGCCGGCGATCGACGCTCCCGCCTTGTCCGCCTATCGGGAAGCGGTCCGCGACGTCGACTCGTTGAGGAAGATCCTGCTCGCGGGCGCCGATCCGGAAGGCAGTAAGGCAGTCTTCGACTGGACGGGCGTCCTCAAGGCCTTCGAGACCGGCGACGAGCGTCGGATCGCGGAGTTCGCTTCCCAGGGTGGAGGTGACCGGAACTACGTGTTCCCGTCCTTCGTGCTCTCGCAGCTCCCGGGCTGGCTCGTCGGGTTGATTCTCGCGGCGATCTTCGCGGCGGCGATGTCGAGTGTGGACTCGGTACTCAACTCGCTGTCGGCAGCGACCGTCGTGGACTTCTTCCCGGTCGTGTTCCGGCGTGAGCGCACGGAGCGTCAGAAGCTGAAAATCGGCCGGACCTGCACGTTCCTGTGGGGCATTCTCGGCACGGCCACGGGGATCTTCGCGCTGTCGGATTCGTCGATCATCGAGCAGATCAACAAGATCGGTTCGTTCTTCTACGGTTCGCTACTCGGGATCTTCCTCCTCGGTGCGTTCGCGCCGTGGGCGCGTGGGATCTGCGGAGTCTTCGGAATCGTGGGCGGCCTCGCCTGCGTGTTCGCGACTTACCTCTTCCTCGACGTGGCTTACCTCTGGTTCAACGTGATCGGCGCGGTCGGAGTCTTCCTCTTCGCCTGGCTCGCGGCGCGGTGCGGCGTCGGTCGGAAGATCGCGTGAGAGATGACCGAGCGATTGAAGAACGTCGGCCCGAATGACCGGACGGTCGGCTGGATGCTGTGGGCACTCAGTCGCGAGGCGGTCCCGATCTGGGTGCCGCGACTCCGGCCGGTCTCCGAGCAGGTCTTCCGCGTCTGAGGGCCGTGCAGCTCGCGCGTCAGCGCTGACACGTCGGGCAGTAGAACGTCGCCCGCCCGGTCGTGACGACCTTGGTGATCTCCGAGCCGCAGTGGCGACACGGTTCTCCTTCACGGCCGTAGACGAACAGCTTCTGGGCGAAGTAGCCCGCATCGCGGTCGATTCCGGTGTAGTCACGCAGCGTCGTGCCACCGGCAGCGATTGCCTCGCGCAGCACGTCTCGGATCGACTCCGCGAGCGTATGGCACTCGTTGCGAGTGACTCGACCGGCCGCGCGACGTGGTCGGACGCCGGCGCGGAAGCAGGACTCGGAGGCGTAGATGTTGCCGACTCCGACGACGATCTTCGCGTCCATCAACGTGACCTTGATGCCCTGACGTCGGGATCGCGTGATGTCGAACAGGTAGCCGCCGTGGAAGTCGTCTTCCAGTGGCTCGGGGCCGAGGGAGCGGAGGAGGCGATGGCGCTCGAGGTGTTGCGTCGCAGCGACATCGAGCATCCCGAATCGTCGGGGGTCGACGTAGCGCGCTGTCCACCGGCCGAAGTGCATGCGCCAGTGTTCGTGAAGTTCCCAGTCCGGGCGGCCCTTGGAGGTGTCCTCGAGGAAGATCCGTCCGCTCATCCCGAGGTGGGAGATCGCGGTGTGGGCGTCTCGGTCGGTCTGGCCCTCGAAGTGCAGCAGCAGATACTTCGAGCGGCGCGCGACTTCACGGCAGGTCAGGCCCTCGAGGCCTTCAACGGCCTTCACCGGGATCGGGAACCTTAGATCCGGGCGGCGCAGTTCGACTTCGTCCAGGCTCAGGCCGGGGAGGTGGCCGGCGAGGCCACGGCGCACGGTTTCGACCTCGGGGAGTTCGGGCACGGGATCGGGCATGATGGCCGGCTGATGCACCGAAGTCTCGCGCCGTCACTGATCCGCTCGTTCCTGGCCGCGATCCTCGCGTCGGGTTGTTCGATCGTGGTCCTCGGTTGTGGCGGTGCGCCCGCGACGAAACCTGGGGCTGCAGAGTCGACGCCGCGTGCGGCTCGGGGCGGCGCAGCACCCCGACCCGAGTCGACCGTTGAACTCAGTGTCGAGCCGGGAGCGGAACGCGTCGAGGAAAGGCCCTCGACGACGTCGCCGACGACGGGCGGATCGATCCTGCTCGTCCTGGACGACTACTCACGACGGGAGACGCGGCGCTACCAACTCGATCCCGCGAACAAGTCTGTCTCGGTCGTCACGCACCGGATCGGCTCGCCCGGCGTCCAGAGCACAGGGCCGACCACGATCGATCTGCGTGGCGCGTCGTCGAGTGGCGAGGTGTTCGAGTTGTTCGAACGGGACTTCGGTTGGTTCGCCGCACCGCTCTTCGGTGAACACCTCGGCGCGACGCGCATCGACCTGGGCGTCCAGCCGGTACCGAACGGGGCTGTCGCGGGCGACTTCCACTGCATCGAGTGGGTGCTTCCCTCGTCATCCAACGCGCGACGCACGCGGTGGTATCTCGATGCATCCGGTCGGCCGGTTGCGGTCGCTGGGTTCTCCGACGATGGCAGCGAGATGGTCGAAGTCCTACGCGGAGATGGCGTTCTCGAGACCGGAGAGATGCGATCGCCGATCCGGCTGTTTACCGAGAACGGCCTCGAGCTCGAACTCACCGAGCTGCGCGAGGGCCGCTGAGCGACCCTCGTTCCCACGAGCTGTGGGAATCGGTCACTCAGCTGCGCGGGCCGATCAGGCCGACGAATGCCTGGCGTCCGCTGAACGGCGCCTGCGGAGCGGCCGGTTCGTCGTAGCGCAGCGGGAACGGACCGAAGCCGGCCTCGCGAGCGAAGCTGCCGACGATCGCCGCACGATCGAGACCGAGCGGGCCGAGCGCGAAGCGCACCGGTGAGCCGAGGTCCGTGGCGTAGAGGTAGCTGAGCTGTAGCGCTCCGCTCGGCAGGAAGACCGAGAACCCGACGAGTGCCGACCCCGAGCCTGCGTCGACTCGGTTCGTTGCGGCGTAGAGATTGCCCAGGCCGTCGCGGGTCAGGTCGGTCACAGCGGTCGTGAAGGTACCGGTACTGTCGCCCAACACTTGTCCGTTCTGTGCCGTGCCGTCGTTCGAGGCCAGCGAGAGGATGTAACCGTCACGCGCCGCGCCGGCATCGGCCGCCGTCAGGGCGTCGACTTGCAGGTTGCCGTCGACTTCGCCACCGAGCACGACGTCCTGATCGACATCGAAGGTCAGGCTGGTGACCGAAGCGACCGGAACTGAGCGCAACCAGCGCACAGAGTCGTCGGTGTTCCAGAGCATCACGAACTCGTCGGAGCCGGTCGTTGTCAGAGTCTGACCCCCGAACTGCATCGACGAGGTGAACTGTCCGCTCAGCGCGGCGGTGCCGTTCGGCGAGCGGGTGAACGCGGTCAAGCGTTGGTCGCCCTCACCGCCACCCGTGATCAGTCCCGTGCAGGCACCGTTGGCGCGGTTCAGGTCGATCACGAACAGGTCGAGATCCTGGGCCGTGCCGCTCATGCCGTCGCAGTTCAGCTCGCCGCGGAAGTGGCCGGCCACGCGCACTGTGTCGACGGTCTCGATCACTGCGACTGGCCTCTGCTCGTCCGAGCCACTCAGTGCGCGAGCCCAGAGAACCGCACCCGTACCGTCTATCGATGCCACGAAGGTGGTCGGAGCCACTCCGTTGCCCGTCAGCGCGAGGCCGCCTGCGTCGAGCGACTGTTGGAACTCGCCGACTGCCAGGTAGCCGCCCTGCCCGTTCGACGAGACCGTGCGGATGCGGGCGTTGCCGGGTCCGGAGAAGACGACCGAGAGAGTCTCGGAGGCCGGGACACCGTCACCGGTCGGAGGGTTCACGACGCTGAGAAACGCATCGCTGCCACCGTTCGCGGAGAGAGTGCGACCGAACCAGTTCGCGTCGCTGCCGATCGCACCACCAACGACGAAGCCGTCGGTCGCAGCGTCGTAGGCGATGTCATCGAGGACCGCGCCGCCGAGACCAGTGAGGCCTGCAGCGGCTTCGGGCACACGACAACCGGCGCGGAATCCATCGGCGACAAACGTCGCTGTGGTGCTGCCGATCAGGCCGTTGAGGGTTGCGACGACCTGGAGCTCATGGGTTCCGCCTCGCTTCGGCGAGCAGTACTCGACTGCGTAGAAGCGGTTTGCACTCGCTTGGATCGTTTCGGCCACTTGCGCGAAGGTCGTCGACAGGTTGGCGATGTTGTCGACGAGCACGAAGCCGCTCCGACCGAACATCTGCAACACGGTCTGGTCGATCTCGCCGTCGAGACCGATCGTGAACACCTGCTGATCGGCGACGTCGAGCGCGTCGAGCACGTCTTGCGTCGCGACCGTACCGGCGCGGTCGGTGCCGTCGGTGAACACGGCGAGCGAGCCCTCGACGATTTCGATTTCGGTCGTATCGAGCAGCTCCTGCTCACGCATCTCGAGCACGCCGAGGCCCTCGAGGATCGCTTCGTTGAGGTTGGTCGTCGTGTCCGGTGCACCGAGGATCGAGTCGATTCGGGCCTGGATTGCCGCGGTGTCGCTGGAGAAGTCGGACACGAGTTGGATGCCACGGCCCTGGCTGTCGCCGGGGAAGAACGCGACTGCGATCTCGCGGGCTTCGGCGTTCGGGGTGGCTGGGTCGAGCAGGGTCGCCACGAACTGATTCGCGCTGGCCTTGAGGTTCTCGAGGTTGCCCGAGCCGATGATCGAGCCACTGAGGTCGAGGAGCAGCAGCGTCGGGAAGCCGACCCGGAGTCCGATCGGCTGGATGCGTTGGCGAGATTCGAACGGGGACACCAGCTGGCCGTCTTCGAACAACTGGATCTCGCCGTCGGTCAGGATGTTGGGGACCGGGTCGCCGTCGACGTCCGTCGCCTCGATCAGGATCGAAACGTTCGCCGGCGGGGACGAAGCGACCATGGCGCTCAGTCGGAGGTCTCCGTTGATCACCGGGGGAGGGTTCCCGCCCGGGTTGACCGGCGGGGTGCCGCCCGTGCCGTTGAACCCCGCGCTACCGCCATTGCTGCACGCGCCGAGAACGAGCAGGGCGAAGCAAGCGCAGAGCAACGTGAGCGCTCGACTGGGGAGGTCGGGGCGTCCTGTGGACGAACCGGTAGACGTTCGGATGGATCTTCCACCCGAATCCGAGGAGCTGATTCCCAACATAGTTCTGACCGCGGTGGCGAGGCTATCCGCTCGAGCGCATGAGGTCACGGGTCACAGGAACCGCAACACCGCCTCGTCACCGGCTCTACGCAGGTCCGGGCTGCCTGGGCTCGCATCCGGGACCACCTGCACCTAACGTGGCCGCGAGGCCCGCAAGTCATGGATTCGCACACCGAAAGCACCGGTCCGATGGGCCTTCCCGATGGGTCCGCGGAGGTCGGATCGACGGCCGTTCTCGACCGGATCGCGGCGCGTGGGCAGGCCTCTCGGCGGGGGGAGCGGCTGCGGCGCGCTCTACCCGACCTCCTGGCCGCGGCGGCCCGGTGGTCTCTGCTGCTCCCAGCGTCGGCGCTCGTGATCGAGCTCCTACGCTGGGCCAGCGGTGCCCGGGCGACGGACATCGAGTTCGGGCCGGCGCTGCTCCTGATCCTGGTGCCGGTCGCGCTGCTGGTCGTCGTCGGTGTCCTGAAGTTGATGCGAGCGGCCGACTCGCGTCGGGCCAACCTGTTGCGCGTCGATCGACGGTTGAAGCTCGAGGATCGGATGACGACCGCGGACGAATTCTCGCGGTTGCAGACTCCGACCCGGTTCCAGGCCGCGGCGTTGGCCGACGCGGAGCAGTTCACCTCTCGCGCGCTGTCCGAGGCTCTCGCGGCCGAGTCGGCACCAGCGAGCGGGCGCTCCCGCATGGCACCCGTGCTCACGTTGGCTGGGGCGTTCCTGTGCGTCTTCGCGATCACCTGGGTCTCCAGGCAAGAGACCGAGCTTGACGAAGCGTCGGTCGACGTGTCGTTCGGTAGTGGTGGGGTTGTTTTTGGCACGAGAGATGCCGAGCCGGATCCGGCGGATGAGGCCGAGGCGCCGGCTGACCTTCCAGCCGAGGACCCCACTGAGGCCCCCGAAAGACCGGATCCGATTCGCGACGACTCGTCGACCGAGCGGATTCCGCCCCAGCTGAGCGAGTCGCCACCGCCACTCGACCAGCGGGAGAAGGAGGCCGCTGGCCGCACCGGATCGGGGCGCGCGACCCAGGCTGAGGCGTCCGCTTCGCAGAGCGAGGCGCGCGCGAACTCGTCGAACCAGCAGCAATCGCCGCAGGCGGCCGAGCAACGCGAGACGCCGCAACGCGAGCCGAAGGACCCCAAGGAGCCGAAGGCCGAGCGGCCCGAAGAGCAGCCCGAACCGTCGCAGGACGAGTCCGGAGCGTCGGCTGGACGGGGCGCGAGCCGCGGGTCGACGTCGAACCCGACCAACTCTCCCTGGGAGAGCAAGGACCAGGTCGAAGCACCGGACGAGAACGAGGTCGAGAACGAAGACGAGGTCGACGACGAGGACGAAGAGCAGGACGCCCGTGGTGGAGTCCAGCCGTCCCTTCGCGACCGCAAGCCACCGGTTAATCGCGACCTTCAGATCGGCTTTGGCAACCAGCCGAATCCGGACGCCAACGGTCGTGGTGGTCCCTCGGAGCAGAAGAAGTCCCGTGGCGTCGCGTCGCTGGTTCTCGGTGTTCCGCTTCCCGACCGAGTGCGCGGTCAGCCCAACGCTGGCCGGATCCGAATCACGCAGGAGCGCATCCTGCCGACCGCCGAAGTCGGTTCGAATCGACCGGGTGAAACCCGCGGCTCACGTTCGGACGAGACCGGTCGAACCGCCCAGCGCGACTTCGACCCTGCAGCGCTCGTTCTGATCCGTAACTACTTTCTGCTTCGCCGACGCACCGGCGATTCCTGACCCCTACCAGCCAGCAGCCCCAACATGAGTTCGCCTAGTACCAACGACTCCGCAAAGGCGGACGCCCAGCGATTCCGTGACGTCTTCGGTGCCGTGCGAGATCAGGTCGCTCGTTCGATCGTCGGTCAAACCGAGATCGTCGACGGTGTCCTGACCGCGCTGTTCGCGGGCGGACACGTGCTGCTCGAAGGTGTTCCCGGTCTCGGCAAGACGATGCTGGTCCGCGCGCTGAGTGAAGCGGTCGACCTCGACTTCCGGCGTATCCAGTTCACGCCGGACATGATGCCGGCCGACATCCAGGGCACGAATGTGCTCTCCGAGGACGCGAGTGGCGGCCACTCGCTGCAATTCCAGACCGGTCCATTGGTGTCGAACCTGGTCCTCGCCGACGAGATCAACCGCGCCACGCCCAAGACGCAGTCTGCGTTGCTCGAGGCGATGCAGGAGCGGCAGATCTCGGTCGCCGGCAAGACGATCCAACTGCAGGAGCCGTTCTGCGTGATGGCGACGCAGAACCCGGTCGAACAGGAGGGCACCTACCCGCTACCCGAAGCCCAACTCGACCGTTTCCTGTTCAAGCTCGTGGTCGACTACCCGACCGAGACCGAGGTGCACGAGATTCTGGAGCGGACGACTGGTTCGGAGCAGCCTGAAGTCCAGAAGGCGACCGATGGTGCGACGATCCTCGAGCTGCGGAAGACCGCGCGCGACGTCGCGGTTCCGGAGCATGTTCGCAACTACGCCGTCCGACTCGTGATCGCGACCCAGCCGGGGAGCCCGCACGCACACCCGTCCGTCAACGAGTTCTGTTCGCTCGGTTCGAGTCCGCGTGGTGCGCAGAGTCTGATTCTGGCCGGCAAGGTCCGAGCTCTGCTCGACGGTCGATTCGCGGTGAGCACCGAGGACATCCGTTCGATCGCGCTGCCGGTTCTCCGTCACCGTGTGCTGATCAACTTCCGTGGTCAGTCCGAAGGCGTGCGTGCCGACGATCTGATTCAGGAAACCCTGCGCCACGTATCGCCCGAGTCCGTGGTCGCAGGATGAATCGAGTCTCAGTCGAGCATCTGACCGATCCGGCTTTCCTCGCTTCGCTCCAGCCGCTCCGCATCGTCGCGCGTCGCGTCGTGCGCGGTGGACGGCACGCGGAGCACCTCTCGCGTCAGCGAGGTTCCGGTCTCGAGTTCGCGGACTATCGTGCCTACACGCCGGGCGATGACCTGCGGGCCATCGACTGGAATATCTACCGACGTCTCGGTCGGGTGTTCGTGCGCTTGTTCGAGGAACAGCAGGACCTTCCGCTCTACGTCCTGCCGGACGTCTCGAGTTCGTTGCACTTCGAGCCGGATTCGCCGCGCGCGCGGGCCTGCCTGCAGACGACGCTCGCGATCGCGTCGGTCAGTTTGAACCAGCACGACCGCGTCGGGATCTTCCCGTTCGCTGAAGAGCTGCGCGTTCACGAGGCGCCGACCTCCGGCAAGAACCGCGTGTTGCCGATCGCTCGTCGGCTGGCTGAGGTCGAGTTCAAGGATCAGACGGATCTGTGCTCGGCTCTGCGTCGATTCGGCGCGATGAATCTGCGCCAGGGGCTCTGTGTCGTCGTGTCGGACTTCTTCGACCAGAAGGGCGCGGACGCGATCGTTGAACAGTTGGGCCAGTTGCGGCATCGCCTGCTGCTCGTGCAGCTGTTCCGCAAGGAGGATCGCGATCCCGACCTGCAGGGGGATCTCCGCCTCGTCGACTCCGAGACCGGCGAAGCCGAGAACGTCTCGGTCACGCCGGAGCTCTTGCAGCGCATGCAGACGGCCTACGACCAGCACCAGCAGGCCTTGGTCGACTTCGCGCGAACGCGGTCGGCTGGGTTCCTGCGCATCGATGTCGATCAACCGATCGTTCCGCAACTCGCCCAGGTCTTCGAAGAGGGGGCGCTCCAGGTATGAACCTGACCAACTTGTCTCCGCTGGGACTGCTCCTCGGTGCGTTGGCCCTCGCTGGAGTGACGTTCGCGCTGCAGATCCTGCGTGTGCGCCATCGCGAACAACGGGTCGTCACGACGATGTTCTGGCGGCAGGCGCTGCAGGAGGAACGCGTGCGCGTCTTTCGCGAGCGGTTTCGCCATCCACTGGCCTGGCTCCTGATCACCGCGATCGCGGTGCTCTCGTGGTTTGCCTACGCACGGCCCTCGATCGACCGGGAGCCCGACATGGATGTCGTCGTTCTGGTCGATGGCAGTGCGCAATCCTCCGTCGATGAGCTGGAACAAGATCTCGCGACGGCCGCCGGCATCGCGCGGGGTCTTCGCAACGACGAACGGCGAGTCTTTGTCCTCTCCTCGTCGGCGCGCTGCCTGCTCGACAGTGGAGAGCCGGTCGCCCTGCTCGAGGAACGGGCCGAGGCGCTTGGGCCCGCATCGACGCACAACACGATCGATCGCGTGCTACCGGGCCTGGTCGGGACCGGTGACCGTCCGCTTCGCGTCTACCTCGTCGGCCGCCAGGATCTTCGCAGCGACACGGTCGAGACCGTCCAGGCGGCGCGTGGAGGAGAAGTCGAGTGGTTTCGCGTGCTGGGCAAGCGTGGCGACGAGCCGGCGGACCCGGCCCCTTCGGCGGAGGTGCTCGGTTTCGGCGTCGACCCGACCTTCGGAGTCCTTGCGACCCTGCGCGGGGTCGAGGCTTCCTCGGTCCAGCTGTTCTTCGACGGCCAGGAAGTCCTCGAAGACCCGGCGGTCCGCTCCGTTTCCGTGACCGCCGAAGGCGTCGAGTCGCTCCTCGAACTGTCGTGGTCGAGCCCGTCGGCCGAACCGGGGGAGCTTGAACTCTCCGTCGCCGGTGTGACGACCCGAGCGACCTGGCCTGGTCAAACCACGACGAACGTCGCGCTCCAGTTCGGAGCGTCCTCGAGCGCGATCCGCGCGGCGTTCCGTCAGGTGATCGAGAGCGATGCGACTCTGTCGATTGTTGCCGAGGCTGCTTCCGCCGACGTCACGGTCGGTGACGACGCACAGGCCGATCTGCGGCTGGTGGCCAGCGAGGGCGGCCGATCGACGTTCCACTTCCAAGGGCTCGGTCCTGCGCAGTTGCAGCGAATCGTCACTCGCACAGGTCTGTCTGATCTCGACGCGGATGCACTGGCGACCACGCTGGGGCGTCCTGTCACGGTCGGTTCGGAGGAGGTCGGGCCCCGGCAAGTGTCGATCGATCGTGCCGTCTTCGATGGTGACGCGCGGCTCCTCGAGAGTCGCGTGTTCCCGGTCCTCGCTCGCGAGTCGGTCCACTGGTTGGCCAATCGTTCGTCGGCACCACGCCGGGCGGCGGTCGGAGTTCCGATCGACGATCTGGCTGGCTCGTCGATTGCGAGACTGGACCGAGGAGCTTCGGACGAGATCACGCGGATCGAGACGCTCGGGCTGCCGTTCGTACCGTCAGCATCCGGGAGGCACCGGGCCCTCGAGGGTCAGGAGTTCGAGGTCTCTCTGCAGACCAGCGCCTTCGTTTCGGCTGGCCTCGCGACCACGGCGGAGATCGAAGTGGTCGATCCGCCGACCCAGGGCCCGACGCTCGGTCTCGACCGTTGGTTGCTTCTGATCGTGCTGACCCTCGGCGTGTTCGAGTGGGTCAGTGTTCGCCGCGGCCGCATGCCCTGAGGAAACATCGTGGATCTTCGATTGCTGTCTCCGATCTTCCTCGTGTTGCTCGTCGTCGTTGCGCTGCCATTCCTGTGGCCGCGCACGCCTGGAACCGATCGTGCGTTCCGCCGAGCGGCCCTGCGAGGCCTCGTCTTCCTCTGCTTCGTGCTCGCACTCACCGATCCGGTTCACGTTCGCGAACCGCGGGAGTCCGTGCAGCTCGTCGTCGTCGACACCTCTGCTCGTCTGAGCGGTGGTGAGGTCGATTCGGCGCGTTCGCAGGTCGAGCGGTTGCGCGAAGGCCTGGAAGGCGACTCGCGATTCGTTCTCGTGACCGACGATGCGGCTCTGGCCGCGGCTTTCGATTCCGATCGTGATCGAGTCGTTGTTCTGGACGCGCCGCAAGGGGCGGACTGGACCGAGCTCGTCGAACTCGCCCGCACGCAGGTGCCCGACGGGGTGCGAGCGGCGATCACCTGTCTGACCGACGGGCTGTCCGAGAATCCTGCCGACGAGGTCGCGCGGTTCCTGTCCTCTGTTTCGGCGATTCCGGTTCACCTCGTCGAACTCGAGGCAGAGCGAGACGAGCCGCGGGTTGTCGATCTGCGGGTCGGCCGCGTTGTCCGCGGCGCGACGGCTCAGGCGATTGGCGTGCTCGAGGGTTCGGGCGAGTCCGAGACCGTGGTGCTGCGATCGGTCTCTTCGGGGCGCGAGCTGGGTCGCCTCAGCGGGTTGTCGTTCACCGGCCGGACCGAGCTCGAATTCGAGTTCGAGCTGGAGCAGTCGGGATTCGATGGACTCGAGCTCTCACTGCAGGCTGCCACGGGCGAGGAAGACACGGTTTCGGTGAGATCGCTTCGCCGAGCCGTGGCCGTCCAGGATCCGCTTCGGGTCCTCGTGCTCGAGGGCCTGACCGGAGGCGCTGGTGATCAGTTGGCGTCGCTCTGCGGTCCCGGCTTCGAGTTCGAGACTCGTCGTCCCGACAGCGATGCGGAGGTCGTCACCGAGAACTTCCCGTTCGCCGACTACGACGTCGTCGTGATCGACGACCTGCCGGCAGAGTCGTTCCCGGAGCCGGCACAGACCGCGCTGCGAGATGCGGTGACGGACCGTGGCACCGGTCTCCTGATGGCGGGCGGTGACGGCGCGTTTGGCCCGGGTGGATATCAAGACTCGCCGCTGGCCGACGTGCTGCCGGTGGGATTCGTCCAACGCGAGGAGCACCGCGACCCGAGCACGACGCTGGCGATCATCATCGACACCTCGGGTTCGATGGGTGGCATGCGGGTGTCGCTCGCCAAGGAGGTGTCTCGCCTCGCGATGCAGCGACTGTTGCCGCACGACAAGGTCGGCATTGTCGAGTTCTACGGCGCCAAGCGCTGGGCGGCTCCGATCCAGAGTGCCGCGAACCGGATCGAACTCCAGCGCGCACTGAACCGCCTCGATGCCGGTGGTGGCACGGTCATTCTTCCGGCGATCGAGGAGGCGTACTACGCGTTGCAGAACGTGCAGACGCGTTATCGGCACGTGCTGATTCTGACCGACGGTGGCGTCGAGCGGGGGGCGTTCGAGCCTTTGGTTCGCTCGATGGCCGACGAGGGGATCACGGTTTCGACCGTCTTGATCGGTCCGCAGGCGCACAGTGAGTTCCTCGTGCAGATCGCGAACTGGGGGCGTGGGCGCTTCTACAGCGTGCCGAACCGATTCAACCTGCCGGAGCTCCTCCTCAAGCAGCCGTCGACCGCGAAGCTGCCGGCGTATCGACCCGGTTCTCACCAGGTGCAGCCGAGCGCCGATGCGGGCGGGCTCGGAGATCTGGACTTCGGCTCGATGCCACAGCTGAGCGGTTACGTCGAGACCGAGGCGCGTTCGGGAACCGAGCTGCTGCTCGAGACCGTGCAGCAGAACCACCCGGTCGCCGCGACCTGGCGCTACGGACTCGGTCGCGTGTCGGTGTTCACGTCCGAGTTGACTGGCCGGGGAACCGAGGGGTTCGAGTCGTGGAACGACTTCGGCGAGTTCGCCGCGCGCTTCCTCGAGCGCACGGCGTCCGATCTGCGACGGCCGTTTGACCTCTTGATCCGTCGGGAACGTGACCGGGCGACGGTGATCGCTGAGCGTCGGTCGACTTGGGGCCAGCGGCCGAGCGGCGTGCTGACTCTGGTGGCCGAAGGTGCGCCGAGCTCGGATGGAGCTGGAGTCTCGCTCGACTTCGTGCAGACCGCGCCGGGTCGTTTCGAGTCCACGGTTTCGGTCGGCACTGACGAAGATCGTGAGCTGCGGGTCTACGTGAGCGCCGATTCACCGACTTCGACCGAGCGAGCTGTTTCCGACCGATTCGATGGTCGCCGTCCCGAGCGGCAGGTCGATTCGATCCGACGGCTCGATCTCGCTGGCCTCGCGCAGTCGCAGGGCACTTCGTTCGCGCTTCGTGCGGACTGGGACGGGGCCCCAGCTCAGACCGCGGTGCGCGGGCGACCGGTCGCGTTCACCCACCTCTGGCCTTGGCTCTGTGCGCTCGGCCTTCTCGCCTACCTCGCCGACGTCTACCTACGTCGGCGTCCGGTTGCCCTCGTGGCCCCGGCTTCGACGACGAGCACGAACTGACACTCACACCGATGCGAAACCACAGTGCCCGCACGAGCTCCGCGAGTTCGGCCGCGATCGGCCCCATCCTGACCGCGTCGCTGTCGATTCTCGGTAGTCCTCTCTTCGCGCAAGAGGGAGCGGCCGCAGGCGACGAACTCGCCGCGCCGGTCGTCAGAGCTCTCGAGGTGGCGGTCGAACGCGGTCGAACCGAAGGCTACGTCGATGGCTACGTCGAGCTCTTCTCCGCGTCGGCTCTGCAATACGGTTCGCAAGCACCGTTGCTCGAGGAGTTGCGTCGGCGCCTCGATGCGGAAGGTGTGACCGAGGCCGATCGTCGAGTCCTCGATTGGATCCTGATCGATGTCCTGACGCGTCGGGGAGATCTTCGCGAGGCGCTCGAGCGCTGCGCTGTGCTGCGTGACCAGCTCGCCGAGGAGCAGCCGGAGCTCGCAGTTTCGCTCCGCTGTGCTCGATTGTTGGACGCGACCGGTCGTGACAAGCTCGCTCGTCCGGTCTACGACGCGGCGCTCGAGTTGGCGATCGAAACCGGCGATGAGGCGGCAGAGGCTGCGATCCGACTGCGCATCGCGCTGTTCGTGCTCGACCAGGCCGGTGCCGACTCGGGCGAGCGCTCAGCCGAGCTTCGGGCGTTCGCTTCCCGCGAAGGAGGCGATCCCGAGTTCCGCAACCAGGCTGCGAATGTTCTGGCACTGACTGGAGACCACGAGGCGGCGCTGGAGCTCTCCGAGGTCGATCCGCGACTGTCAGAACAGAAGAAGATCCGGCTCCTTCTGCGTCGGACTGAGTGGGCCATCCAGGCCGAAGACGCGGAGCGCGCCCAGCAGTTCGCCTGGGAGGCTCGCTCGCGTGCGAACCTGGCACGCGATCGCCGCTACGCACTCACGCTGCTCGTCGAAGCGCACCATCTCGATCGTTCACTCGACCGGCTGTCGGACCGCTTCGCGGGCGAGGCAGAGCTCGATGATGAGTCGCTCGGCGTCTGGATCGATGTGCTGCGCCGCACCGGCCAGGTCGAGCGGGCCGTCGAGGTCTTTCAGTCGCGGGCCTCGGAGCTCGATCAGGACAATCAACGAGAGCTCGTCGAGATCTACCGCGAGGCCGGTCGTGAGGACGACATGGTCGCGACCTATCGTCGCTTCATCGCCGAGCGTCCGGAGAGCGTCGAGTGGCGTCGGGGTCTCGCACGGCACTACCTCGAGAACGGGGATCGCGAGACCGCGATCGGAATCTTCGAGGACTACATCGAGAGCGACGATCGCCTTCCGTACTTCGTGTCCGCGGCCGAAGCGATGGCCGGGCTTTCCCTCGACGATCTCGCCGAGCGTGCGGTCAATCGTTGCGTCGAAGCCAAGAGTGCGGAGTTCCCGGCACTGCTGTTCCTGTTCGATCTCCGCCGCAAGCGGGGGGATCTGGACGGAGCGGTCGAGGCTCTGATCCGCATCGATGAGTTGGCGCCTGCCGACCATCCGGTGCGTGTGCAGATCGCCGAGGGTTACGAGCGGATCGGCAAGGCCGACAAGGCTGTGCGCACGCTCGAGCGTTTGCGCTTCGCGCGCGGAACGGAGCTCGCCGAAGACCTGGAGATGCGTCTGGCCTGGCTCTACTCCGAGATCGGTGAGGAGGAGAAGGCATTCGATCGCTGGCGCGAGCTGTGGCTGCGGGTCGATTCGTTGCCTCGCCGTCGCTACGCCGAAGACCGATTGATGACGATCGGATCGCGCCTCGGCCGACTCGCCGACATCGTGATCGACCTCGAGAAGAAGCTTCAGAACGGCACGGCGGACGAACGCGATGCCGGGCTTCTGGTCAGCCTCTACACGAAGGTCAACGATGCGGTCTCGGCGACCGAAGTCATCGAGGAGCAAGTGCGGGTCGAGGGCGGGGACTCAATCGAGACCCTGCAACGGCAGGCGAACGTCTTCCTGGCCTGCACCGACTACAGCAGCTACGAGGACGTCCTTCGTCTGTTGATCCAGACGGATCCCGAGAACGAGGCCGACTACTTGCGGAGCCTGGTGCTGAGCATGCTCGAGCGGGGAGAGCCGTCCGAGGCTCGTCCGGTCCTCGAGCAGCTGAAGGCTCTGGACCGTGGCGCCGACTCGGCGGAGTTCGAGGCCGGGGTGTTCGCCCTCGCCAACCTCCGCGAAGAGGCGATCCAGTCCTACTGGCGTGGTATCGCCCAACACCCGGGTCGCATCGAGATCTATCTGCTGCTGGGCAACCTGCTCCGTGACGCAGGCGAGACCGCGCGTGGCGTGGGGATCTTCCAGAACCTGGCGGAGCAGGCGGATCGCGACGACCTCTTCACGATTGCGATCGATGGCATCCTGAACCTTCGGGCGGGGCCACCGGTCCTGCGTTGGGCTCGCCGCATCACTCTCGAGCGTCTCGCTCGAGGCGGTGACAAGATCTACCTCTACCGCCTGCTCGCCGATCTCTCGGAGGAGATCGGTGACTCGGACCGGGTGCTCGACGCGCTCGAGGCAACGCTAGCGAGTGCCGGCACGCAGCGGGCTTCGATGCTTCGCGAGCTGATGGATCGCAGCTCGCAGACCAGGAAGCGAGAGCGTCAGCTCGCCTACGGGCGCCGGCTCATCGGCCTCGGAGAGGTCGTCCCGCCGCAGGTCTACCTGGATCTAGGTCAGGCGTTCCTGAACGACGAGGACATTACGGCTGCGCGGCGGACCTTCGGGTTGGCGAGTGCGCTCCCCGACGGGGATCGTTTTCGTCGCGACGTCGCGAAACTGTTCGAGGACGCTCGTTACCTCGACGAAGCGCTGCGCATCTACCGCGGTGTGCTCGTCTCCAGCACGGGCGATCTCGAGTTGATGGCCAAAGTTTGCGAATTGCAGGAGCAGGTCGGGGAGGAGGATCGTGCGTTCGATCTCGCCTCGCGAGCGATCGAGCTTCTTCTCGTGCGCGAGCCGGTCCTCGACAGCAAGGAAGCGGAGCAGCAGCCGCAGACCGGCTTCTTCTTCTCCGGCAATCGCAACGTCGATGACTTCACGACTTACTACACCCGTCTCGAGAAGGATCTGCTCGCGACGGCGACCGAGGAGCAGCTCGTCGCCTTGCGCGATCAGCAGTTGCAGACCCTCGACGACGAGATGGAGGAGGCGCGTCGATTGCTTGGCGGCCCGTTGGAGGCGGTCGCCAAGACGCCTCGGATTCTCCACCGCACGCAGCTGATCCGTCGTCTTCTCTTCGCGACGCGATCGATCGATGCGGCGCGGAGCTTCGAGCTGATGCTTCTCGAGGCCTATCCGGGAGACGAGTCCATCCTGCAACAGTCGCTGCGCTACTTCATCGATCGCGGCTACCTCGCTGCGGCTCGCGATCTCTACGACTCGGTCGATCGCGACGAGGAGCAGAAGCAGCGGGTCGCTCGAATGGTCGGCCGTTCCGAACCAGATTCCGAGACGCGGTTTGGCGTTGGAGAGATCCTCCAGCAGGTCGTCCCGGTGATCCAAGTCGATGATCGGGAAGGCCTGGCCGATCTCGTTCGACGACTCGACCCGGCACGCATCACCGACGAGGAGGAGGGCAAACTCGCCGTGATCCTCGCGGCGGCGAGCTTCGCCGAAGACGAAGGTGCCTACGTCACCGTCGCCCGCCAATGGGTGCAGCGTTTGCTCGCTCAGGGCAGCAACTGGTGGCAGATCGAACGCATTCTCGAGGACATCTCGCGCTTCCTGACCAAGGAGGAGCGCTCCGAGTTCGCGCGTTCGATCGCGGGCTCGATCCTGCTCGACATCGATAAGTCGAAGAACCTGATGCAGTTGCTCCCGCGTCTGCAGCAGGATGTCGAATCGCCGATCGCGTTACCGGAAGAACTCCTTCAGCTGCTCGACGAGCAAGAGCGAGTTTGGGCGTTCGCCGTCGTGCCGGTCATGCGGCTGTTGCCGGCTGACCAGCGGGCGATCGCCTTGCAGTCGATCTGGAGCAAGGTCGGGGAGACCGAGCGCGCGTCGTTCCTGATGCAGTTGGTCGACGGCTACGACGAGCCGATCGACGAATCCTTCGCGAACTACCTCGCCGAGCAGTTCCAGGGTTCGCTGAAGGACATTCCGGAGTACTTCTGGTACTCGGTCGACCGCTTCGCCGAGAAGACCAAGAACCCGGCTCTGGTCCTGCGGTTCGCCGAGGCTCTCGCAGAACACTCGCCGGATCAGCAGGCCGCGCAGTTCTTGCGCGCACGGATGCTGTTGCGTCTCGATCGGTCCCAGGAGGCGATCGAGATCGCGGCGAAGGTCCTGGCCGAGGCCCTGTCGGCTGAAGAGGACTATGAGTCGTTCCAGCTCGCCTCGCGTATCCAGACGACCTTCGATTCGTCGTACTACGACGAGTTCCTTCGTATCGTCGCGGAGAACTCCGACCGCTCGGTCCGGTCGATGACGCGCCGCGCGCAGGTTCTGATCACTTTCGAGCGACCGTCAGCCGCACTTGCGTTGCTCGATACGGCGATCGCGGACTTCCCTGAAGAGTTCGGTCTGCGGCAACAGAGACAGCGCCTCTACGCCCAGCGAGGTGAGTTCGAAAAGAACACGGCCGAGCTCGAGCAGCTCGTGCTGTTGGCGAGCGAAGAGCGCGAGAAGCAGCGCTACCGGAACAGTCTGGTCGGCCTTTGGCTCAGCCAAGGTCACCCGATCAAGGCCCTGGCGGCGCAGAAGCTCGGCCAGGAAGACGAAGGATCAACGGACGAGGCGGCGACCCAAGAGGAGTCGGAGCCGAGCGAAGGGGATCTCTCGCGCGCCGAGGGGCCGAACATCCAGGCCGTCGCGAAAGCGGTGCGTGAAGAAGACTTCGAGACTGCTCGTCTCGCGCTTCATCGGTTCTGGCGATTCGGTTCATCGCGCGGATCGCGCTACACCATCGTGAACGGGATGTTGGTCGAGCAGTCCCAGGTTGCTGACCCGGACTGGCCGGTAGAGCCGCAAGAGGAGCCTGACGAAGCGCAGGTCGCGGACGAGACTCCCCGCGTCGGCGGGTTGGTCGACTACCTGCAGCCGGCCCCGGCTGCACCTCAGGTGGAGCGCCGAAACGCCTTCGATGTGCTGGCGGACTACGAGTTCGCACAGGCCGAGATGCGTCGCATCCTTCGCACGCTGGATGGGCGTTCGGTGCAGGGCTTCGGTTCTCTGCTCTCGGCCGTGGCCAAGGTCGAGATCGGAGACGGCGAGGTCGCTGGGCCGCTGCGCGAAGTCCTTGGCACGATCGAGGATGGCCGCGGAGGAAACTTCGAGCTCGGGCTCCTGACCGCGATGCTCGAGATCGATCCGACGCTTGAGCCCGAACGGGTCCAGGCGCTCTCGATCGAGCTCGCGCGCACCGTGGAACCAGACGCTGCCGGTTCGATCCGCCGCCTGGCGCGGTTGCTGGCGGCGACTGGGTCCAAGGAAGAATCCGCGCAGCTGTTCCGCTGGTGCGCGGCCCTGTTCTCTGCCGGCGCTGCTCGGGACGTCACAACCGAGCAGTTGCTGCAAGACGCCCGAGAGCTCTTCGAGGGGGAGGCGATGGTCGAGCTGGTCGACCAGATTCTAACCCTGTCGAACCCGGGCTCTTCGCCCTGGCAGATGGAGCGCTACGAAACGATGGTGCTCCGGACCTGGGAGGAAGTGCTCGGTCCGGACCGTGCGCTCGAGCGCTGTCGCGAGTTGTGCGACGGGCTCCGCGACGTGACGGAGTTCCTCCGTCGTGGGCCGGCGAAGATCGCCGCAAAGCTCCATGCGCGGGTTGGCGAGTTCGACCAGGCGGTCGAGCTGTTGGAGATTGCGACTTGCCGCCTTCCGATCGACGACGTGGTCGCGGAAGACTGGTATCTCGATCGCTGGACCCAGCCCGGCTACTGGTCGCTGGACGACGTTTCGACCTTGTTCCCGAATCCGGCGACCCTGGAGGATCAGGAGCCGGAGACGGACGAGGCTCGGGCTCGGCGCCTCGACTGGGTCGAGCGCGGGGGCCAGGCGCTGATCGACTGGAACGAGGAGGGGCGGATCCGTGGTGCGTCGATCACGCAGGCGATGGTTCTGCTCGCCGTGCAGCTCGAAGCTGGGGGGCGTGCGGAGGCGGCTCAACGCTTCCTCGACTACGTCCGCTCTCAAGACGAGGTCTCATCGACGGAACGACTCTGGATCGCGGATGCTCTGCGTCAGTGGGGTGACGAGGCGGCGGCCGTTCAGATCGAGGAGGCGTTGCTCGAAGAGCGGGCTCTTCACCGCGGTCGTATCGCGTCGGTCATCGATCGGGTGGCCGAGCGAGACGGCGCCGAGGCTGCGCTGGAGCTGGGCGAGCAGCTCGTGGAGTGGACTCTCGATCCGGCGATGCTCGAACGGTTGATCGCGCTCGCTGAGTCTGCGTCCCGTGACGAGCTCGTGGCGAGCTGGAAGGAGCTACGCACTCAGCGCGAGGCCGCTGCGGAGGAACTCCGCGCGGCCGGGCGACGGGTCGATGGTCGTCGCGCCTATCGGGCCGCTCGATCGTCCTCGGTGATCATGCGGATCCGCTGACGGCGCAGCGCGCTCAGCCCTCGAGGTCGCTCAGCGAAGCCTCGAGGCGCGCGAGTTGCTCCTTCATCTCCTCGAGCTTTTGGCGTTCGCCTTCGACGACGTTCGCCGGTGCGCGCGAGACGAAGTTCTCGTTCGAGAGCTTGCCCTCGGTGCCCTTGATTCGGCCGAGGAGCTTGTCGCGCTCGGTGACCAGCTTCTTGCGCTCAGTCTCGACGTCGACCACGCCAAGGACCAGGCATTCGATGTCGCCATCGATTGCGGTTGCCGCATCCTTCGGCTTCTCGTAGTCGGGATCGATCATGAACTCCGAGGCGCCAGCCAGGGTCGAGATCAGGCGTGAGGCCGCTTCGATCTCGGGGACCGCGGCTTTTGGCTTGAGCACGATGCCGACCTGCTCGCGCGGCGGAACCGAGTAGCGTCCACGAATCTCGCGGAGGTTCTGGACCAAGCTCTGCACGCGCGCGATCCGTGCCTCGAGAGCCTCGTCGCGCAGGGCCGCATCGGCCTCGGGCCAGCTGGCCGTCACGAGCTGGCTGTCGCGGCTCGGCAGGAGCTCTTGCAGACCACGCTCCGGAGCGAGCTCCGACAGCCTCGTCCACAGCGCTTCGGTCACGTACGGCACGAACGGGTGCAGCAGGCGCAGGACCTGGTCGAGGCAGGTTGCGAGAACCTGGCGGACCGTGCGCGCCTGCGCCGCGTCCTGCATCCGCGGTTTGACCCACTCGAGGTACCAGTCACAGAGCTCGTCCCAGAAGAACGAGCGGGCTGCTTGGACGGCCTGCGACGGGTTGAACCGCGCAAGTGCGTCATCGACCTGTGAGATCGCGAAGGTCATTCGCGACAGGACCCAGCGGTCTTCGAGTTCGGTCGTCGCGAGATCGAGCGGGGAGAACTCGGTGCCTTCGAGGTTCAGGAAGGCGAAGCGCGCGGCGTTCCAAAGCTTGTTGCAGAACGCCTTGCCGACATCGAAGCGATCGCTGAGCGCCTGTGCGGTCGGGATGCCTTCGGATGCCATCAGCCCGACCATGTCGAACAGCTCGCCGTTCTTCGGGTCGTGGTAGGTGCCCTTGTGCGGACCGGGCTTCGCGTCGGCGAGCTCGACCACAGCGCCATCAAACGGCGAGACGGCTTGCACCGGCAGCTTGATGTCTTGCGTGCCGGTCTGCATTTCGCAGAGCACGTAGCGCATCGCGTCGGCGCCGTAGCGGTCGACCATATCGATTGGGTCGACGCCGTTGCCCTTCGACTTCGACATTCGCTCGCCTCGGCCGTCCTGGATCGTCGCGTGCAGGAAGACATCCTCGAACGGTAGATCGCCGACGTTGTAGAGGCCCATCACGACCATGCGCGCGACCCACAGGGTGATGATGTCGCGGCCGGTGACCAGGCAGGAGCCCGGGTAGTAGGTCTGAAGCGAGTCGCCAGCCGCGCCTTCTCCGCCTAGCTTCGTCTGTCCGTCCTCGATGCCAGCCGTCGCGGGGTCCGGCCAGCCGAGCGTGCTGTGCGGCCACAGCGCCGAGCTGAACCAGGTGTCGAGCACGTCTTCTTCGAGCCTCATGCCGACGGTCTCGAGCATCGAGGCGACGTTGGACTCCTTCTGCGGATCGAGGATGCAGAGCAAGGCCTCGACGCGTTCGGCGCGCGGGTCGCCATCGTGGATCAGTGCGATCGCGTCGGCCGGGCTGCACTGCGTGTCATCACTCAGCACGACCCAGGCGGCCATGCCCTCGTGTTCTTGCGTGAGGATGCCTTCGGCCTGCAGCAGCTGGTTCTTGCTGAACGTGCCACGCCAGACCGGGATGCGGTGACCCCACCAGAGCTGGCGGGAGATGCACCAGTCGCGCTTCTCCTTCAGCCAGGAGTGGTAGATGCCGTGGTAGCGATCCTGGTCGGGCCAGAAGCGGACCTTGCGGTCGGTCGCGCTGGTCCACTGACCGTCCGCCGCGTCCATCGCCGCCTGGGCGAGGCCGGGTGAGCGAAACTCCTTGTCCGTTCCGGCGCCGAACAAGACTCCGCCGTCGCGGTCGCCCATGCGGACGAACCACTGCTTCGACATGAACGGCTCGACGATCGTCTTGCTGCGATCGCTGTGGTCGATCTCGATCGAGCGATCCTCGACCTTGTCGAGAAGGCCCTGCGCATCGAGATCCGAGACGACCTTCTTGCGGGCGTCGAAGCGGTCGAGGCCGGCGTAGACGCCGCCGGTCGGAGCGATCGAGCCATCCTCCTCGAGGATGTTGGTCAGACCGATCTCGTCCTTGTGGCGCTGCCAGACCTCGTGGTCGTTCGGGTCGTGCGCCGGCGTGATCTTCACGCAGCCCGAGCCGAGCTCCGGTTTGGCCCACTCGTCGAGGATCAGCGGGATCTCGCGATCCATCAGCGGCAGGCGCAGCTTGCGGCCGTCCTTCGCCATCGACGCGACGAGCTCGAGGCTCTGCAGCGCCGTCGCCTTCCGCTCCCGGAGGTTCTCGATCTCCTTCTCGACGTGCTCCTTGTCCTTCTTCGGAGCCTTTTGCAATCGCTCCTCGGCCTTCTGGATCAGCTCATCGAGCGCACGTGCAGGGTCGGGGTGACACGCAACGGCGGTGTCGCCAAGCATCGTCTCCGGACGGGTCGTCGCGACGATGATGTGCTCGGGCTCGCCGGGCTTCGGATCGAGGACCGGGTAGCGCAGGTGCCAGAAGTGACCCTGCACGGTGACCTTGACCAACTCGTCGTCGGCGACGGCGGTCTGCAGGTGGCAGTCCCAGTTGACGAGACGATCTCCGCGGTAGATCAGTCCCTCCTGGAACATCTTGAAGAACGTGTGCCGAACCGCGCGCGCGCAGACCGGGTCCATCGTGAACCGCTGACGATCCCAGTCGCAGCTGCAGCCCATCTTCTGCTGCTGGCTGATGATGCGAGCCTGATACTCGTCCTTCCACGCCCAGATGCGCTCGACGAGTGCCTCGCGGCCGATGTCGTGGCGCGTCTTGCCTTCGAGATCCTTGAGGCGGGTCTCGACGACTTGCTGCGTTGCGATACCGGCGTGGTCGGTGCCCGGCTGCCACAAGGTGTTGAAGCCTCGCATGCGATGCCAGCGCGTCAGCAGATCCTGCATGACGTTGTCCATCGCGTGCCCCATGTGCAGCGCCCCGGTGACGTTCGGCAGCGGCATCATGACGACGTAGGGCTCGCCGCCGTGGTCGGTGTTCGCCGCGAAGGCGCGCTTTTTGAGCCAACCCTGCTGGATCTGGGGCTCGAGGGTCTGGGGATCGTAGGTTTCTGGAAGGTCGCTCATCGGCCGAGCGGGGGAGTCTAGCGGGGGGCGTGCGTCGACGGCAGATCGCATCCGCCAGGCTCAAAGAGATCCCTGGTCCGCAGGCAGCCTGTGTTCGGAAACCGATCCGGCTCGAGCTGATTCGCTGCGTTGAGATCTCCCAGCGGCTCGCGGGCAGGGCGACAGGAGCTTGCCGCCGGGATTCTCGGCTAGATCCGGCCGGTTCAGTCGATGACGACCGCTCGGATCGCGTTCGTCAGCCGGCCGCCGATCGGGAAACTGACGACCAGGGCCTGAGCAAAGAGTTCGGCTCCGACGAGTGCGGCGCCAGCCGGGACATCGAAGATGATCGAACCGTCCGACTGCGGCCGGGGGAGAAGGATCGGGGCGATCGGCGCCGTCGAGCCTGCGAGTTGAAGTGTCCCCAGAGTCCCGACGTCTACGCGCGTCGACTCAAGTGCCAAGTAGGCGAAGACCAGGTCGCTCAGCGACTGAGGGCCGGATCGGGCCGAGAACTCGAAACGGAACGAGGCTCCCGACCGCAACTCGAACGGGGCATCCAACTGCACCGTTCGATTCAGAAGCATGCGGTTCTGTTCGTTGTTCAGGAAGACCAGATCGGGATCCCTGTCTCCATCCAAGTCGCTTGCGAAGAGTGCTGTCGGAGGCGCGTCGAAGCTTCTGCTCGCTTCGATTCCGAATTCCGAGAAAGCACCGGAGCCATCGTTGAGAGCCACCGAGATGCTCGTTCGAAACGGACCTGGGTTGAAGGTGCGGAGCAGATCAAGGTCTCCATCGAGGTCGATGTCGACGAGATCGGTCGAGAACGTCGTCAGCAAGCTCGATTGGAGGAGCGTGGTCGAGACATTCTCGAACGTGCCGTCTCCGTTGTTGAGCAGGTACTCATCCCGGCCGAAGACGCCGACGATGAGATCGAGGTCGCCGTCGCCGTCGGTATCGCCCCCGACGCACGCATTCGAGGAAAAGCTGCCTCCTCCGATGAGCGGGAAGAGGTCGGTTCCCGAGTCCGAGAACACTGCGTTGCCGTCGTTCAGGTAGAGCCGAATCTCAATGCCTCGGTTCTTCGCGACGATGATGTCGGCGTCCAAGTCGCCATCGAAGTCGCCGACCGCGAGTCCGACCGTCGACGACGCAATGGAGGGGAGGCTGGACATCGGAGCCAGTGTGAAGAATCCTGTCCCGTCGTTGAGGAGGATGCGGTCCTCGGGAGAGTTCGTGATTCTGCTGCCGGCGAGGACGATATCGAGGTCGCCGTCCAAGTCGAGGTCAGCTGTTTGCGCGAATCCCGTTCGCAGGTTCGAGTTCGGAGCGACCCTGTCGGATGCATCGGTAAAGGTCGCTGTTCCATCGTTGAGGTACAGGCGCGACGGGCCGACGAGCGTGGCGATGAACAGGTCGATGTTTCCATCGAGATCGAAGTCTTCCGCGATCACTGCCGAACCGTTTTGATCGGTTGGCGGGAGTCGAGAGGGGGCGGCTTCGATGAAGTTCCCGAATCCATCATTCAGCAACAGCTGATCGGGTTGCAGCGAGTTCACGACGTACAGATCCGCGAATCCGTCGGAATCGAAATCGGCGGAAGCAGCTGCCCGCGAAAACCTTCTTTCTTGCAGGAGACGTTTCGCGGTCACGCTGCGGAAGTGTCCGCTCCCGTCGTTCAAGTAGAGGTCCTTGGTCCCAAGGCTTTGATCCCGAAAATTGAAGTGGCCGAGAACCAGGTCGGAAGAGCCGTTGCCGTCGACATCGCCGCTGATGATGTCCTCCGTTGACTGGTTGTCGATTGGGAGGCGCCCGGTCTCGTCGAGCGCGAAGTTGCCGTTCCCGTCGTTTACGAACAGCTGCGCGGATCCCTGGATTTGGATCCTCCCTCCAACCAAGTCAAGGTCGCCATCGTTCTCGACATCAAGAGCTGTCAAGCACTCGATTTCTCGGTTGCCGCCAATTGGTGGGGGGCTTGTCGAGAACGTGAATGATCCTTGCCCGTCATTCTCCAGGATGTCGACGCCGCGCGGGATACTCGCGAGGGCCAAGTCCGTATCACCGTCACCGTCGACATCGAACGCTTCCACATCGTGAACGAATCCCGAGAGCGAAGGCACCTGGTTCGAGGGTGCGATCGAGAACGAGCCTGTGCCATCGTTCAGGTAGATCGGGATCCGGGGGTAGCTCGGTGAGATGGACCGATCATCGATTGCCAGCGCCAGGTCGAGATCCCCATCGCCGTCCAAGTCTGCAGCGACGGCTCGTCGGGCATCCTCGTTTTCGACAGGTAGACGCAGGGCGGTCTCGTCGGTGAAGACCCCGCTTCCATCATTGAACAGTAGGCGGTCCTGATTCCTTCCAGCGAGGAACAGGTCCAGATCCAAGTCGCCATCGGCGTCGAAGACGACAACCTCTCGGTATTGCCGCTTGACGAACGGCAGCGGGGTTCCGGGCGCCTCACTCAGAGTGCCGTTCCCGTCGTTGAGCAACAGGGTTTGCTGTGGCAACGACCTCGAGACGACGACTACGTCTGGATCGCCGTCACCGTCCACGTCTCCGATTCCGAACGTGGCGCCCAGGACCTGGTCGATGCCCAGTCGAGTTTCGGTGACGTCTAGAAAGCGTCCGAACCCATCGTTTTCGAGGACGCTGATTCCGGGAGATGTTTGGTCGGCCACCAGCAAGTCCAGGTCGCCATCCGAATCGAGGTCAACGAGCTCGAGGCGATTCGCCTCCGCTGGCACGAGCGGAATGGCTCGGCCGCTGGCCTCGGTGAACAGTTGTTGCCCCGAGCAGTCGGTGCACCAAGACAGACCGGCGATCAATAGGCCGAGTGAAACCGCTACGTGGTTCGTGGACTCTCCGTTCATCATTCGGGTGCAGATCCTAGCGCCCGTTGCTCGGTGGTGTGCAGCGGGTGGATGAACGCCGGGCAGGTGTTCCGGCGCGCGGAGCGACTGCGCCGGCTGGACCGATCGCGGAACACCATTCCCTTCCTTGATCCGGCGGTGCGACGAACACGCTCGTACCATCGCGTGTTCCCGAAGGCTCGCCGGACGAATCCTCGGTCAAATACTCTCCTCCGGATACGGCCCCACATCATCAAAAAGACGCACAGTGGTCGACCACGAACGCAGATCTCGTGATTTGTAGGTCGGTGCGGAGAGGTCTTCAGCCGGGCGCCAGCGTGAGTCTCGAAACGAAGGGCGGGACTCAGTTGACCTCGTCTATCTGCCAGCCCGCCGCCGTGCGGATGAACTCGAAGCGGATCGGCTCGCCGTCGGTGCCGCCGTCCGCCAGGGTCAGGATCGTGCGGATGCGCTGCGTGGCACGATCGCCCTCGACCTCGTGGCGGTCGAACTGCCAGCGATCGATCGCGATCTGGCCGGAGGCGAACTGCTGAGTGAACGCCCGATCCGGTTGCATCTCTCGCTGCTTGCACTTGTCGGTCATGTTCGCGGTCATGCCGGCGAGGTCCTTCTGCTGGCTGGCGGCGACGTAGGCCTCGACGATCGGGCCCAGGTCCGGATGCGGCGTGGTCTCCTCGATCGCGCGTTGCAGTTGCTCTTGCGCATCGGCCTCGCGATCGGCAAAGAGTTGCACTTCACCGTCCACCTCGTCAGCGAACCCTTCGACGCCCCAGCCGTCATTGACCGCCACGAGGTGCAGGAACAGCGATTCGACTCCATCCTCCGAGGTCAGGCTCAGTTCGGCGATGCCGCGGTCGCCGGATTGCTCGGCCGCGAGCAAGACCACGATCGACGGCTCGGCCTCCTCGCGCTCCAGCATCATCGAGAACATCTGGTCCAGGGCATCGAGAGCGCCCTTGGCCGAAGGGGCTGCGTGTTCGGACGCCGCCGCGAAGTCGCGTTCTTCGATTGCGTTGGCGAAGGCCACGGCCGTCTCGCCCATCGAGTCGAGCCGGTCGAATTCGGTCGGGGCGGATTGGCAGGCGGAGATCAGGAGAGACAGCGGGATGAGAACGAGAGTGCGCATATTCATGAGTCCAGCGTCCCAGACTCGTTGTGATGGATCCACGCGGACGTCAGAGCTAGTCGAACCTTCCGATCACTCGCTCGACATCCCCGACGTAGCTACCTCCGAACAGGCGGACGTGCACGAGCAGCGGGAAGAGGTTCCAGAGATCGCGGCGCTCGCGGAAGAAGCCCTCGTCGGGTTCACCGCGGAGCTCGGCGTAGCGGCGGAAGAACGTCTCGCCCAGCGTGCTGAACATCGTTCCGAACGCCAGGTCGACCTCGGGATGGCCGAAGTAGAGCGCTGGATCGAGGAACGCGGTGATCTGCGAGCCCTGGTGGAGCAGGTTCCCGGACCAAAGGTCGCCGTGCAGCAGGCGCGGTCGGTCCGGCTCGGGGAGCAACGACTCGAGTCGCGGCGCGAAGGCACGAAGGCGTTCGAGAAGATGGCGAGGTAGCTGGCCGACGCGGTGCGCGTCCTCGGCGAAGTGCAGGATCCGATGTTCGATGAAGAACGGGACGAAACGATCGGCCGCAGGATTCGGGAGGTGCAGCCCCCCGATCAAGGTGTCGTAGTCGAACCCGAACCCTCTACCGGTGGTGTCGTGGAGTGCGGCGACGAGTTCTGCGGCGTGATCCTGAGCCTTGCTCGGGCAGCCGGTCGCTCCCGGCATCTTCTCGAGCAGGAGAAACCCCGGCTCGCTCGCCAGGACCTCCGGCACGGGAAGACTCGTTCGCTGGGCCAGATCGCGAAGCATGCGGCCCTCGATCACGAGGCCGGAGGTCTCGGATCCTAGTCCTGAGCGTTCCCTCGCATCCCACTTCGCGACGAGGTCGTCGCCGTGTTCGAGTCGCACGCGATAGACCTCCCCGATACAGCCGCCGCTGAGAGGGGAGGCGCTGAGCACGGGGCGACCGAGGATGCGTTCCACGGCCTGGTTCAGTGACTCGTCTGTCATGCTCGGACCGCGCTGCTCACCAGATCAGTCGCCGCTCAGAGAATCCGCTGGGAACACGTGTTCGTCGTCGGCGCCGAGCCGGAGTTCATCGACGCGATCGACGGCGGAGACTTCGAGATCGCCGTAGAGGTGTGGGAACTGCGCACCGTTCCGCGATTCCTCCCAACGCAGCGCGCTACCGAGCGCCTCGGCTCGAACCCGGAGAAGCAGCAGATCGGCCTCCCCGGCCCGGTGTCGCCGCGCGCTCTCGACGATCTGCTCGGCGGTGGAGAAATGCAGGAATCCGTCCGCGCGGTCCTGATCACTGCCCCGGTAGGTGCCGCTCTGCTCGGCCCCCTGCCACTCGGTGCGGCGGGCGAGGTGGAAGACGAAGTTCGTGGGGCTTGGCATGGGGTCTCGAGGCTGTTCGCCACTCCATTCTGCCCCGGCGGTCGCGGGACTCCAGCGACTGGTCGGCCGCAGGCCCGCCTGCGGACTGACCGTCAGCGTCCGGCTCAATCCTGGGGCCTTCCCCAGCCGATGAAGAGGAGTCTGCGTGCCGAGGCGCTGGCTCAACATGCATCGCTCACGAGTATCTGGAACTGGCGCCTACCTGCCCGAGAAACGGCTGACCAACGCCGATCTCGAGCAGCTGGTCGAGACCGATGACAAGTGGATCACCGCGCGGACCGGCATGCGCTCTCGTCGCATCGCCGCCGACGGTGAGGCGACCAGCGACTTGGCCCTGCACGCCTCACAGCGCGCTCTCGAAGATGCAGGCCTGACGGCCGAAGACCTGGACATGATCCTGGTCGCGACCGTCTCAGGTGACCAGGTCATGCCGAGCACGGCCTGCGTCCTGCAGAGCAAACTCGGAGCGCCGAAGGTCATGGCCTTCGATCTGCTTGCGGCCTGCACCGGATTCCTCTACGGCCTCAGCATCGCGGATCAGTACGTTCGCTCGGGCGTCTACAAGCACGTGCTCGTCGTCGGCGCCGAAGTCATGAGCTCGATCGTCAACTACGAGGATCGCGAGACCTGCATTCTCTTCGGCGACGGGGCCGGGGCCTGGATCGTCTCTCGAGCCGAGGAGGGCGAAGAGTCGTCGCTGGGAGCTTCGAGCATGGCCGCGAACGGTGATCTCGGGGATCTGTTCGAGCTACCGGCCGGTGGCTCGAAGATGCCGCTGACGCACTCGCTCCTCGATGAGAACCTGCATAAGATGCGGATGAAGGGGCGGGAGATCTTCAAGAACGCAGTGCGGACCATGTCTTCGGCCTGCCGCGAAGTGCTCGACACGCAGGGGCTGCCCCTCGACCAGGTCGACTGGGTCATCCCGCACCAGGCTAACCTTCGCATCCTCGAAGCCGTCGCACGCGACATGAACGTCCCGATGGACAAGGTCGTCGTGAGCCTCGAAGAGGTCGGCAATACCTCGGCTGCCTCGATCCCGGTCGCCTACGAGGTGGCCAAGGAAGACGGGCGGATCAAGCCCGGGGACAACGTCCTGCTCACCGCGTTCGGCGCGGGTCTGACGAGCGGGGCGATGTTCATGAAGGTCTGAGCGCGGCGGACCTCAGCGACTTCGGAGTCGTTCGAGGATCGCAGGAACGGTCTCGCTGTCCGGGTCGAGTTCGAGAGCCTTCTCGTAGTTCGCGATCGCCTCGTCGGTTCGCCCGACTCGTGCGAACCACTCTCCCAGGCTGTCCCAGGTGTTCGCTGAGTCCGGGTAAGCGACGGTCAAGAACTCGAAGATCCTCTGTGCTTCGTCGAAGCGGCGCTGCTCCATCAGCTGGTAGCCGATCGCGTTCATGTCGCGTTCGATGAAGTCGACGCGGACGTTCTCGGGCCATTTCTTCCAGTCCTCGAGGGCTGCTTCGATGCCGTCGTCGAGGACGCGCCGGGAGATCTCGAGGTCGCCACGAGGTCGCACGGGACCCGGTGTGCGGCCTTCGAGAAGCTCAATCAGGCCGTATTGGATTGCGTAGTGGGCCGTGGTTCCCGAGTTGCCGAGCACGATCACGCACCGTTCCTTGGCTGGCTGGCGCCAGATCAATGTCGAGACGCCCGGCATGCCACCGCTGTGGTGGATCGTTGGGCCGTCCTTGGAGTCGGCGTCCTCCGGCAGATCGACGTACCAGCCGAACGCGTAGTTCCCGAGACCTGGGGTGACCATCTCCGCTTCGAGCTCGCCGTCGAGGAGGGTCTTCTGGTCGAGGGCTTGGCTCCAGCGGAACAGGTCGTCGACGGTCGAGTACATCCCACCGGCGGCGTAGGGCACCGACATGTCGAGCCACAGCGCGAGGCGTCGCCCGCCGAGGACGTCGTCGTAGCCGGTTGCTCGGCCGGTGACGACCGCACTTTCGTCGTCCATGCCGGTGGAATCCATGCCGAGAGGATCGAGGATCCGTTCATGCAGTACATCACGGAAGGTGCGTCCGGTGACCTTCTCGATGATCGCTCCCAGGATGAAGTACGCCGAGTTGTTGTAGTGGAAGTCGGTGCCCGGCTCGAAGTCGAGCGGATCGGAGCAGTAGGTCCGCACGAACTCCTCCACCGATTCGTCGTGTAGACCGGTGCGGAGGAAGCCGGGGATATCCGTGTAGCTCGGGATGCCCGAAGTGTGGTTAAGAAGATGGCGTAGCGTCACGCGATCGCCGCTCTCCTTCGGGTAGTCCGGAAGCCAGGTCGTCATCGGCGCGTCCAGATCGAGCACACCGTCGCGGACCAACATCAGCGTCAGCATCGACGTGAACTGCTTGGTGATCGACGCGAGTCGGAACTTCGTGTCGATCGTGTTCGCGATGTTCCAGTCGGAATTCGCGAGGCCGTAGGCACCGCGGTAGATCACGTCGTCGCCCTCGGCGATCAGGACCGAGCCGGAGAGTTGGTCGATGGCGTGGTGGGAGGCGAGGAAGGCCTCGATTCTCTCGTTGAGCTCTGCGGGGACTTTGGGCGATTCAAGTTGGTTGATCTGAGCTTGCCCCGGGCGCGCCAAAGCGAGCGCAGTGAGCAGAGAGAGTGAGAGAGCGAGGGGGGCGAGCATGACGGAAGAGGAACAGACTACGACGACATCCAGCTCGATCGTCGGAAGGGTGTTCTCGGACGGGTAAACCTCGCGAGAACTCCGCAGCGGGTCGAGCGAAGGTTGAGTGAACTCGATCTCACTGATCGAGCGGCAGCGAATGTCGCGAGTCGGGCAGGGTGTTCGATTGCCGTGTTAGATCGATTCGGCCGTGGCATCTCAACCAATGCGCCCCGTCTGGCGCGGAGAAACATGCAACACAGTCAAATCTTGGTAGCGGCCGCCTTCTCGCTGTCGCTTCTCACGTCGGTCGAGGCTCAGCAGCTCGACACGATCGTCACCTATGACCCCGCAACCGCTTTCGTCGAGATTCCGGGTCAGCCGCGTGTCTACGCAGGAAACCCATTCGGTGGATTCGTCAGCATCACCGTTCCCGCATCCGCGGCGGACTCGAATGCCTTCGGAGCTTCCGCATCTCTCGACGTCAACCTCGGCTCGAACGTCAATGATCGCGTGTTCCGCATCAGTGGTGACAACTCGGCTCTCGGGACTCCGGCCGGCGGGATCGGCGGCGTTCTGATCTCTCCGCAGGTCTCCCCAGCGGTTTCGGTCAACGGTGAGTTCATCCTCCGCGCTTCGGCGTCAGCGTCTGGCATCCCGAGCGGCGGAACTTTCGGTGCGCAGGCTACGGCCTCTTGGACTACGGCTTCAGGAACGAACCAGTTCTTGAGCGCCGCTACGTTCGCGCCGGGAACCGATTCGAACTCGATCGTGGTTCCGTCGGACGCATCGGTTCAGTCGACCCTGTTCTGTACCCTGTTCGCTGCGGCTGATTCCGCTTCGATCAGTGATGCCGATGTTGAGTTCTCCGTTGAGTACTACAGCTACGTGGACAGTGCCGGCCCTGCGTCGTCTGGATGCAATGGCCAGTTGTCGATGACTCCGGTGAGCCAGAGCTTCAATGCCCAGACGGGCAACGTGGTCGAGCTTCACCGACTCGACACGTCCAACATCACGATCAACTCGACGACGGTCGTGGCACTGAGCGCCTTCCAGACTCTGAACACGCTCACGCTCGGTTCGGCAACTTGCCAGCTTCTGGGGAGCGACCTCGGGTTCATCCCGGTCGAGGAAGCACAGCCGGGCTCAGGCCTTGGGGAAGCGTTCCTTTCTCTGCCTGCTGGGGTGAACGCGACGATCTACGCTCAAGTGCAGGCGATCAGCCCGCTGCCGATTCCCGGCGTCAACAACGGAGCCACGATCGAGTCATCCGATCCAATCACGATTACCGGCGTGGGGCTCTGAGGTTCCCTC
The DNA here is from genome assembly GCA_039815565.1 of Planctomycetota bacterium. Lineage (GTDB taxonomy): Bacteria > Planctomycetota > UBA1135 > UBA1135 > UBA2386 > JBCBZB01. The sequence goes on along the minus strand of JBCBZB010000004.1, from coordinate 10,482 downwards.
GTGACGAGCGGGTCAGGGCGGTGAGGAGCGGATAGTCTGCGTCGTCGACCATGGTCGTACGACTCTCCCTGCTGCTCGTCGCTCTGCCGCTCGTCGTTTCGCCTCGCGGATCGGATTCACCGGGGGAGCCCGTTCGGCGGGCGCAGACCGAGCAGCTCTTCGACGGCCAATCACTTGACGGTTGGCGCGGTGACGAGCGTCTCTGGTCGGTTGAAGGTGGCGCGATCAAAGGCTCGACCGTCGACGCGCGGATCGCCCAGAACAGCTTTCTGATCTGGGAAGGTGGAGAGGTCGCGGACTTCGAACTCGTGTTCGAGGCGAAGTTCACGCCGACCAACAACTCCGGTGTGCAGTATCGGGCCGAGCTGTTCGACGGTGTCGAGTTCGCGCTCGCTGGCAACCAGTGCGATCTTCACCCGAACCCGCCGTACCTGGCCATGCTCTACAGCGAGCGAGACCGGGGCATCCTGGCGCAACGCGGCACGCGTGTCGTGATCGGTGAGGGCGGCAAGCCTCGCGTGGTCGGTGAGACCAATGCTGCGACGCCGATCGATGTCGAGGAATGGCACCGCTACCGGATCGTCGCGCGTGGTCGGCACCTGCTCCATCAGATCGATGGCGTCACGACGGTTGATGTGATCGACGACGATCCCAACGCTCGGATGAGCGGGCTTCTCGGTCTGCAGCTGCACGCCGGTGCGCCGATGACAGCCTGGTTCCGAGACCTTCAGTTGACGCGGTTGGCGCCGGCCGCCGAGGAGGAACCGTCCGCTGTCGAGGAGCCGGAGCTAGAACCTCCGCACTGGGTCTGGGCCGGGGCGAGCGATGGCGACCAGGCGTGGTTCCGGCACGAGTTCGAGTTGTCGAGTGAGCCCGCCCGAGCTGCGATCCGGGCCGCGGGGGACAACCACCTCGAGGTCTTCCTGAACGGCGAGCGGGTGCTCGAGAACCACGAGTGGTGGTCGCCGAGCTATGCCGAAGTGCGGAACGAACTCCGCCGCGGGCGCAACGTGCTCGCTGTCCGTGGCTGGAACGACGGCGGTCCGGCGGCCCTCGCTCTGCGTCTCGACGCGGCGATCGAAGGAGGAGAGCGCGTGGTGCTCGACTCGGGGTCGCACTGGCGCGCCACGGCGTCCGAGCCTGCCGAGAGCTGGGTGAACGCGGACTTCGACGACTCGTCGTGGTCCTCGGCCGACGACTACGGAGTCGTCGGTGCGCCGGATGTCGTCTGGTCGAGCCAGGTCGACGCGTCGCAGTTCGGTGGGGCAGGGACCGAGGCGTTCCCGCAGACCTCGAGCGGTGACGCGGGCATCACGACCCTGCCCGGGTTCGTGGCGGAGGTCGTCTACGAGGTGCCGCGGAGCAGTCAGGGATCCTGGGTCAGCCTTGCGGCTCTACCCGACGGGCGGCTGATCGCGTCCGATCAGGGCAACAAGGGGCTCTTCGTGATCACGCCCTCGGCCTGGGAGGAGCCCGGTTCGGTCACGACGGTCGAGCGCCTGGATGTCGATCTGGGTGATGGCGAAGGGCTTGGCGGCGTGCAGGGCATGCAGTGGGCCTTCGACAGCCTCTACGTGATGGTCAACGGCCGGCGTTCCGGCCTCTACCGCATCGCCGACGAGGACGACGATGGTCGACTCGACCAGGTGCGGCTCTTGCGCGAGTTCCGGGGTGCTGGTGAGCACGGCCCGCACGCGGTGCGACTCTCGCTCGACGGAGAGTCGCTGATCGTCTGCGCGGGCAACCACACCCTGCCACCGGAGGTCGATGCCTCGCGCATTCCGACCAACTGGGAAGAGGATCTGCTGCTGCCGCGGCAGTGGGATGCCCGTGGGCATGCGCGAGGACGGCTCGCGCCTGGGGGCTGGATTGCTCGCGTGTCGCCCGATGGCGAGCAGTGGGAGATGCTGAGCGTCGGATACCGCAACGAGTACGACTTCGCGTTCCACAAGAGCGGGGAGATGTTCACCTACGACGCCGACATGGAGTGGGACATGGGTACGCCGTGGTATCGGCCGACTCGTGTCTGCCATGCGACGAGTGGGTCGGAGTTCGGTTGGCGGTCGGGCACCGGCAAGTGGCCGAGCGACTACCCCGATTCGCTGCCTTCGGTCATCGACCTCGGGCCCGGCTCGCCGAGTGGGATGACCTTCGGCTACGGAGCGAAGTTCCCGATGCGCTACCAAGAGGCGCTGTTCGGGCTCGACTGGACCTTCGGCACGATCTGGGCGATTCACCTGACGCCTGATGGCGCGAGCTTCCGGGCGACCCGTGAGGAGTTCGCGACCGGAACGCCGCTGGCGCTGACCGATGCTCTCGTCGGTGCGGATGGGGCTCTCTACTTCACGGTCGGTGGGCGTGGATCACAGTCGAAGCTCTACCGGATGCGCTACGTCGGGGAGGGTTCGACGGTGCCGATGCCCGGGCTGGAGCTGACTCCGGAACTCGCGCTTCGGCGGGAGCTGGAGGCGTTCCACGGCAAGGCGGATCCCAAGGCCTTGGACGTAGCCTGGCCGCACCTCGGGCACCCGGATCGATTCGTCGCCTACGCGGCGCGCATCGCGGTCGAGTCGCAGCCGGTCGACCAGTGGCGTGCCCGCGCGTTGAGCGAGGAGGACCCGCTCATCGCGACGAACGCACTGCTCGCGCTCGCGCGGCAGGGTGAAGGTGCGGAAGACCGCGACGCGCTCTTGCGGCGGCTGATGACGCTCCGTGGGCCGTTCCGCGGTGAGTTGGGAATCGTCTCACGCCTGCGAACCGCCGGCGTCGCGATGGCGCGGCACGGCATGCCGGACGAATCAATCCGTCTCCGGATGATCGAGCTGCTCGAGAACAACCTCCGGCGGCGCAGCCAACGGGTGCACGTCGAGATGGTGAAGTTGCTCGCCTACCTGGGTTCCGAGTCGATCGTCGAGCGGGCCGTGCCGCTGCTCGCGGCGGCGCAGCCGTCCGAACCACCGGCCTGGTCCGAGCTCATCGAGCGCAACGACAACTTCGGTGGTCCGATCCGTGCGATGCTCGCCGACATGCCTCCTCTCGAAGGCATCGATCTCGCTTTCGCGATCCGGCACGTCGAGGCGGGGTGGACGATTCCACTCAGGCGGCAATACTTCGAGTTCCTGAACCGTGCGGCCGAGCGATCCGGTGGCATCAGCTACGCGGGTTTCTTGACCAACTGCCGCGAGGACGCGCTCGAGCACTGTACGCCCAGTGAGCGCGCGGCCTGCGCGGACCTGACTGGCGAATTGCTCGGCAAGCATCCGGACTTCGAGGTCACGCCACCGCGGGGGCCGGGCCAGTTGTGGACCGTCGACTCCGCGCTCGAAGTCCTCGAATCGAGTGCCTCGGTCCCGGACTTCGAGCGGGGCCGCAACGCCTTCCACGCCGTCGCGTGCGCGACCTGTCACAGCTTCGACGGATCGGGCGGCGCGATCGGCCCCGACCTCAGCACGGTCGCGAACAAGTTCGGCAATCGGGACCTGCTCACGGCGATCCTTGAACCCAGTGCCGACATCTCGGACCAATACGGCTCGTCGGTGGTCACGCTCAAGGACGGCAGCAAGGTCTTCGGCCGCGCGGTGCCGCAGGAGGGTGGTGGCTACGAGGTCTATCCGATGGACCCGACGGCCGATCCTGTCGTCGTTCCGGCGTCCGATGTCGACCGCGTGGAGGAGTCTCCGGTCTCTCAGATGCCGGCTGGACTGACTTATGCGCTCGGCGCGGAGGAACTCCGGGACCTCATCGCCTATCTGATGTCGGCTGGGGATCGGGACTCCGGGGTCTACCGGCGGTGAATTCGGCGGAATCCAGATCCCTACAATCGCAACGATGAGCGACTACGAGTCCAAACAGGTGGCCGGCTGGGGCTTCGCCCTGGCCTTCGGAATCGTGTTCGTGGGTAGTGCGCTGGCCTTGCTCTATGCCGAGCCCGGTCTCCGGGAAGGAGTAATTGCCGGTCTGTTCTTGATCGGCCTGCTGATCTCCAACTTCGCCATCTTGACCGTGCGCGTCACCGACACCGAAGTGCGTTGGCGTTTCGCGAAGGTCTTTGGCCGGAGGGTGCGACTCAAGGATGTGAACGGTGCTGAGGTACGCCGTTCACCGTGGTTCTACGGCTGGGGTCTCCGCTGGACGCCACAGGGTTGGTTGTGGCGATCGACCGGACTCGACGGCGTGTGGCTACAGCTCGCGAACGGCAAGCAGGTCGGGATGGGGTCGTCGGATCCGGAGGCTCTGGCTCGAGCGGTTCGCGAGCGCCTCTGATCGCACGTGACTTCCTTGCGGCGAACCCGCGGAGCTCATCCGATCCGTCGCGGCCGCAGTAGATCACTCTGGATCGAGTCGGCGAACGCTTCCGACGATGCGACTCGCAACGTCTCGCCCGAGCGGGTTCTTGAACGAGATGCCCAGCACCGGCTCGAAGGGGTCGCCGCCGGGATGCATCCAGCGGCCGTGGATGCGAGGACGAACAGTAGGCCGCTCGCGATCCGGCACCTCGTTCTCAATCGAGCTATCTCAGTCAGGAGTTATAGGTCACTTGGTCCCTTACAGCCCCTCGACGACCTCGGCAATCGCTAACACCGCTGGGTAGTCAGCGATCGGGCTAGAGCGCAGCGCTTGGAGGGCCGCCCGAAGTCCTGTGCGAGCCGAGTCGGCCAGCCCGAGGTTTTCACCCATCGCGAACACGCGTTGCCAGTAGATCGCTCCCGCCGTGCCACCGAGTTCGGCGCAGCTACGGATCTGCTCGAGGAGCTTCGGGTACTGCTCGCGGGCTTCGTCGAGCATGTCGGCGCGAATCAGCACGGCGAGCCAGCTGGCGAAGGCCGCGATCCGGCGGCCGTTGTCTGGAGTCAGCCATCGGTCGAACGCAGTCCATGCTGCCTCGTAGTGTTCGGCGGCTCGTGCAACCTCATTCCGTCGGGCGAGGAACAAGCCAACAGACTCATGCGCGATCGCCAGTTCTCCGCCGTCCAATCCGAGTTCGAGCGCGCGGCGAAGAGTCGACTCGGCGTCTTGGATTCGCCCGACGGCCCGCAACGCAGACCCGAGTCGGAACAAAGAGAGTGCTCGTTCCGGGTGCGACTCCACCATCATCCGCTCGGCCAGTCGTGCTGAGCGCTGGAATGCAGCGACGGCCTTCTCAGGCTCTTCACGCTTCGTGTGGAGTTCGCCCTGAGTGTTGAACAACGTCCAGCGTGACGTGTCGGAGACCGAATCGTTGATTCGCTCCTCGGCTCCGCGGAGCGTCGAAGCGGCATCTTCGATGCGCTGCAGATCCAGCAGGACGCTCGCCAGGACTGCGCGCGCGCCCACGGCCAGATCGCCGGACGACGCGTCGTCGGCGTCTCGGATCGCTTCGCGCAGAACCGGTTCGGCCTCCTCCGTTCTCTGCAACTGTTGGAGGACTCTTCCGAGCGACAGGCGCGCGACGCTCCGGTTCTTACGCCAACGGTCAAGGTGGATCAGTTCATCGACTGCCAGGTGCAGGGAGGCGGCGGCTTCCTCGTTCTGGCCGAGTCGCGCTAGCGATTCGCCGATTACTCGGTGCAGGAGGCTGGTCGTGGTTGCGATCGGCTCTTCGAGTCCCTCCTGCAGTTCGAGCGATCTTCGGGCGAGCGCGAGCGCCGCGTCGGTCTGACCGCGCTGGATCATCCACAGGGCTGTGTTCGCTTCGATCTCTGTCACCCAGTGCGGTGCTGCGGCCAGGCGTGCACGCACGTCCGCAGTGGCGCCGAGCAGGACCTCGAAGAAGTCGACGGTTGCTGTTGGGCTGGCGGGAGCCGCGTCTCGGACCAGGTCGAGATAGAAGTTCGCTACATCGCGCGCGTTCCGGGCCTCCTGCTGAGCCTCCTCACGCGCCGCGTCGGTCTCGAGAAGCGCATCGTCGGCTCGTGCCTTGGCAGTCCTTGCAGCATCACGCTCTGCGATGATCTCGTCGCGCTGGATGAAGAACACGACTCCAGACCCCACGGCGAGCGCCACCATCGCGCAGAAGGCGGCGAAGACCGCGCGGTTGCGACCGATCCAACGCCGAGCGAGGTAGGTTGCCGTGGGCGGCACCGCGGTGACGGCTCGGCCTTCGAGGTAGCGTCGTAGGTCGGTCGCAAACTCGAGAACCGTCGAGTAGCGGCGCTCGGGACGCTTGCTCAGCGCGGTCCGAAGAATCGCGTCGAGATCGCGTTGACGGGACGAGGGGCCTGTGCGAAGTCGCGCGGGCTCGTGCTCGGCGATCTGATCCAAGAGTTCGCGCAGGCCGGGGCCGACGAAGGGCCGGCTTCCCGAGAGCAGCTCGTAGAGGATCACGCCCAGTGAGAACACATCGCCGCGCACGTCGACGCGCGTGGATTCTTCGTCGAGAGCTTCGGGAGGCGCGTAGGCCGGTGTGCCGGCGAATCCGCAGGTCAGCGTGTCGAGTGATCGAGTATCGCCGTCGACCGAGAACCGTCGAGCGACACCGAAGTCGAGGACGCGACAGCGTCCCTCTTCGTCGACAAGCACGTTGGATGGCTTCAGATCCCGGTGGAGGACGCCGTTCTGGTGGGCGTGGTGCACCGCGTCACAGACCTGAAGGAACATCTCGAGCCGGTTGCGAAAGGCGACTTTGTCGCCCTCTGCCCCGGTCTCCGCCCATTCGTCCAGGCGGCGTCCGCGGACCCACTCCATGACGAGCAGCTCGACACCAGCGACTTGCTCGGTTCCGTAGACCGTGACGATCCCCGGATTCTGCAAGGTTGAGGTGGCAGCCACCTCCCGCTCGAAACGTCGACGCTCGGCGGGCGAGGCGAAGGCGCCGTAGGCGACGCGCTTCAGCGCCACCTCTCGGCCGCTGACTCGATGCCTCGCGTGGAACACCAGGGCCTGGCCGCCGCTACGAATCTCGTCGAGGACTTCGTAGTCGCCGATCATCCGCTCCTCGAGACCGCGCTCCGCCTGCTGCACCAGGCGGAGCCAGCCGTCATCGTCCGCGTGGAGCGGCGTCAGAAGGTCATCGTGCAGCGATTCTTCGGGCGACGGCATCGATCGCAGGGCTTCAGGGTTGGATCTGCGTCGAGACCAGATTGCTGAGCCGGAACGCGACCGTGTCGGCCGGGTCGAAGAACAACGTCTGAACGTGCAGGTCGACACCGATGAGTGTCGGGTTGGCGGGGAGAGACAGCGAGAGAGAGCCGGTGCCGGTGGGGGAAGGAAGCGTGACCGGCGAGAGAGCGACGGCCGGAGGCGTGACGAAGACTGATCCGAACGGCGGGAGCGGCACGGGTGAGTTGAATCGCGCGAACGACAGCAGAGGCAAGGCCGTCGCATCCTGCGAGAGAGCGTCCGGCCGCAGTGTGAAGTCCAGGTGCAGCGCACCACCGACCGACGGTAGCACTGGAAGGACGAGCTGACGGAGGCGGTTGACGAGGATCAGTTGCTCGCCGTTGTTGGTCTGCACCACATCGAGATCACTATCGCCGTCGACGTCGACCAGGAGGACGCCCGAGGTGATGTTGCGAACGCCGTTGAACTCCGACTCCGTGAACACTCCGGAACCATTGTTCAACAGAAGGCGGTTGAACAGGCCGGGTCCGCGGTTGCCGACGAACAGGTCCAAGTCACCGTCCTCATCGATATCGCCCATCGCCAGGCCCTCGGTCGAGTCACTATCGACCGGAAGATGGGATGGAGTGACATCGCTGAACACTCCGGTTCCGTCATTGAGATAGAGACGGTTCTGAGTCTCGTTGCTGTTTCCGAACACGATGTCGAGGTCACCGTCTCCGTCGAAGTCGCCCAACACAGTCGCCAGGCTCCGGTCGGAGTCCGCTGGCATGCTCGTCGATGTCGCGTCCGTGAACACACCCGTGCCGTCGTTCAGGTACAGACGGTTCTGAGACTGTTCGTTCCCGACGACCAGGTCGAGGTCTCCGTCGCCGTCCACGTCGCCGAATGCGGCGGAACCGGCCCAGTCCGAGTCCGGAGGCAGACTCGTGGAAGTAGCGTCGGTGAAGACACCGTTTCCGTCATTGAGGAACAAGAGGTTGGGGACGAAGTCGAAGTGGTTGCCGAAGATCAGGTCGACATCGCCATCCGCGTCGATATCGGCCGCAGCAAGCGTCTCGGTGGCGTGGTTGCCGGCCGGTAGCCGGAACGTCTCGTCCGAGAACGTTCCGGTGCCGTCGTTCGCCAGGAATACGCTCTGCTGCTGGAAACCCAGGGCGATGACCAAGTCGACATCGCCGTCGCCATCGAAGTCTCGCGCGATGGCGTCGCGCACGTTCCCACTCACCGGAGGAAGCGCTCCCCCCGGAGCGAATTCGAACACCCCGCGACCGTCGTTGAGGAACAACTCCGCGTTCCCCGACGAGAACTCGGACACCGTGACGAGATCCAGATCGCCATCACCGTCGGCGTCAAACGCGAGCGGCGTCTTTCCCTGAGAAGTGTGGATCGCGAGGCCTGGAAGAGTCACGTCCTTGAAGGCTCCACCGCCATCGTTGATGTAGAGGCGGTTCTGCTCGGCCGATCCGGAGAACGAGTTGCCCCACATCAAGTCCTTGTCGCCGTCACCGTCGACGTCGAAGACGGCAGTACCGAGCGACCGGTCGTCGTGAACCGGAAGGGGGCTTGTGGCGGCGGCGAATACGCCGGATCCGTCGTTGATGTAGAGCTCATTCTGGCCGGAGACCGCGACGATGAGGTCCGGAGCGAGGTCTCCGTTGACGTCTGCGAGCTCTAGATCGTTTGTCGCGTTCATCACCGTCGGCATCCGTGATGCGGTCTCGTCGGTGAACACGCCGGAGCCGTCGTTGACCATGACGCGGTCGGTCCCGTCATAGAACGGTAGGTCGATACGGTTGCCCACGACGTAGTCCAAATCGAGGTCACCATCGATGTCCGCGACGGTGACTGCGTTCGCGCGATCAAACAGCTCCGGGAGGACCGGGCCACCGGAGAGCGAGAAGGTCCCGGTGCCGTCGTTCCACATCATTCGGTCGAGGCCCAGGAACGAGCCGTTCACCGTCAGGAGGTCGAGATCGCCGTCGCCGTCGAAGTCGGCCAGGGCCACGTCTGATGTGGGATCGAGGAGGGCCGGCAGCCGAAGCGCGGTCACGTTGGTGAAGTTGCCGCTGCCGTCGTTCTGGTAGAGGAAGTTCTGTCGGCCCGACGGCCAAGAGTTCGCGAAGACGATGTCGAGGTCTCCGTCTGAGTCCGTGTCACCGATCGCGATCGCTGTACTTCGCGCCGTATCCGAGGGGAGTTGCGTCGCGGTGACATCGGTGAACAGTCCGCTGCCGTCGTTGATGAACAGCCGGTTCTGGAAGGCCGTCTTGGCGATCACCAGATCGAGGTCTCCGTCGCCGTCGATATCAGCCAGCTGGAGAGCGGCCGTCGGATCCAAGTCGGCCGGGATCCGTGATTCCGTCACGTCCGTCAGAACGCCTCGACCATCGTTCAGAAGAAGGCGAGTCTGTTGGCTAGGTAGCGAGGCGCTGGAGTCGTTGCCGACGACCACATCAAGATCGCCATCTCCATCGACGTCGCCATGCGCCAGCGTTCTGGTGTTGTCCTCGTCGAAGGGCAGGTAGGAATACTGCAGCCGATGCTCGATCGGGCCCTGAGCTGCCGCCAGTGTGGAGAGCAGCAGGGATGCCGACGCTGTCCGGAAGGCGAGAGGAAGAGAGCGGGGGTTGGTCATGGGGCTTCCTGGGTCCGTCCGAAGAGACTGGACATCCCCGATAGAGGCGTTCCCGAGGGATCTGACACGGATTCTGAGTTTCTCAGGGGCGCGCTCACCCGGGAGGCAGGGACTCGTCGCGAATCTGTGAGGCGACCTGGGCGGCGAGCCGCTCACGAACCCGTTGCTTAACCTTGTAGATGACATCGGGAGTCGTCTCGAAGCGGCGAGAGATCTCCTCCACGGTCTGGCCTTCGAGCAGGGCTTCGAAGATCGAGAGGCTCTTCTCAGTGAGCGATTGACGAACCACGCTCATCGCGAGTCGATAGTGGTGGAGTCGCCACTCCTCCTCCCAGGCTTCATCGTGATCCGGGTTTGGGGCGTTGAGGTCGACTTGATCGAGCACGTCGGACATCGACCGTTCCTGCGTTCGACCCTGGTCCGCGAAGTGGTGGTGCACGAGGTTGCGCACGATCACTCGCAAGTAGTCGCGGAACCGTCCGACCGTCGGTCGATAGGTGAATCGGCCGATGCTCCGCGCGATCGCCATGACCGCGAGCTGTCGGATGTCTTCGGCGTCCATCGGCTGCAGGCCGCGGCGCTGCGCATACCGCAAGATCAGGTCGCGGTAGCGCTCATCGAACTCGCGCCAGGCGACCTGATCATCCAGGTCGCGGATCCGCTCGAGCAGGGATGGATGTGTGGACTCTGCCTGCACAACGACTGCAGCATAGCGCCGATTGCGGAAGCGTGTTCTTGGGGGGGGGGGGCTGGGTCGACCGGTGACGCGCAGGAGCGCGATGGTCCGACCCGGTTACATGGGTAAC
>JBCBZB010000139.1:0-2803 GCA_039815565.1 Planctomycetota bacterium | reverse complement strand
GGCGTCCAACGCCACCTTCGCCTTGAACTCGGCGCTGTACCGTCTCCGTTTCCCTGCCACTCGATCCGTCCTTCGTCACTCGTGGATCACGCGTAGCTCACCGTCCGGATCTCGGGGACCACCTCTGCCTTTCCGGGCAGCCACTGGATCACGCTGCGCACGAACAACCCGCTCGAGCGGATCATGCGCGAGATCCGGAGGCGAACCCGCGTGGTCGGGGCCTTCCCGGGCGGCCAATCCTGTCTCGATCTCGCTGCAGCCAGGCTCCGGCATAGTGCCGGCACGCAATGGTCGATGCGCCGCTACATCAACATGGACCCACTCACGGCCGCAAAGGCCGAAACCGGAGCCGCTGTCGCATGAGCAATGTGCGAAAGATCCTGGACGCTACCGGCACGACTTCCATATGTCTTGCAACATCTCTGCTGCCAGATTTGAAAGCTTAAGGGCTGGCACAAGCCTTTGAAGCACACGAGCGACGGCTGCCTTTACATCGTCTCTGCGGATCGACTTCCTCTTAGAGCGACACGTCTTCTGAGCGCAAAGGTAGCAAGGGTGCTTCACGCCGTTCCGGTCTTGGACCAACAAGACGTCATGGGCATTCCGCAATCCGCGCAACACACAAACCCTCTCAGCGGGAAGTCTTCGTTTGTGTTGGCCGGCCCCCGACCGCAGATCCACGGTGGATGTTAGTGGGAGGTCGCGTTCTCGGCCATCCTGTTGAGGGTGTCGGTGTAGGCCAACTGACGGTGCCGGCACTCCGGACCTGCGGTGTGGGAGGACGCCACTCGAGGGACGAGTGAGGGTGGATGGCGTTGTAGTGGCAGCGCCACGCCTCGATCATGACTTGGGCCTCCTTCGGCGAATAGGAGATTTCGCCGTCGAGCAGTTCGTCTCGGAGCTTCGAGATGAAGCTCTCGACATAGCCGTTCTCCCATGGAGGTTCGGAGGACCAGCGATCGGTCCAGTGGATCGATCGCCCGACGGACGGCTCGATGCAGGCAGTCCTGGCGCCGGCTGCGGCACATTTCGGTAATCCCGCTCGTAAAGCCGACATCGATCTGCTTTGCTCCCTCCCATGCTGATCGAGCCCGTCACGCTTCTCGCCTTCTCCCTCGCCGTCGTGCTGCTCGCGCTGACGCCTGGTCCGGACCTCTTCCTGATCGTCGGTCGAGGGCTCGCACAGGGTCGCGGCGCCGCTCTCTTTACTGCGCTCGGCTTCTTCCTTGCAGGAGCGGTGCAGGTGCCGCTCCTGTCGCTCGGGCTCGCGACCCTGGTCGCCGAGAACCCCGTGCTCTTCGATGCGATCCGCTACGTGGGCGGGGTGTATCTGATCTGGCGAGGGGCGCGGATGCTGTTCGGAGCCACGTTCGACCCTTCCGGCGAGGGAAGTGTGCCCGTCTCCCGGAGCGAGGCGCTGCGCGAAGGCTTCGTGGCAAGCCTCGTGAACCCGAAGAGCCATGCCTTCATGCTCGCTTTCCTCCCGCAGTTCGCGGACCCCGCGACAGGGTCCGTTGCGCTTCAGTTCGTTCTGCTGGGCCTCGTGATGCGGGTGGTCGCCCTAGCGGTGGAGGTGACCCTTGCGATGTTCTCCGGAACGATCGGCACAATGCTCCGGCAATCCCGACGGGCTCGCATCGCGCTTGAGCGGGCGGCGGGTCTGCTGATCGTCGCCGTGGGGGTCCGCCTGCTCCTGCTCGAACCGCCCGCGCCGGAAAGCGCGAGGTAGCGAGTTTCGCTTGGGATGCTTCGCGCTACGTTGGCGCCGAACGCTACGACGGCGAGCGCGAGGCCATCAGCCCGACGCCCAGCGACACGAAGGTCAGTCCGGTCGCTTGTGCGATCCGCCCGCGAAAGTGCGCCGAGACGATCCGGCCCCGCACCGCGCGGGCGACGCAGCCATAGGTCGCATGCACGGTCAGGATCACGAGGGCGTTCGTCAGGTACATCACCGCGAGCTGCGGGACGAGCGCGCGGTCGGGGTCGAGAAACTGCGGCAGAAGGGCTGCGAGGAACAGGACGGTCTTGGGGTTGCCGGACGAGACGAGGAACGCCTCGGCGAAGCGACGGGCCACGGGCGGCACGGTCGCGGAGGTCTGCGCCGACACGTCCAGCGCCGCGTTCTGCCGAGCGCCGAGCAGCATCCGGACGCCAAGATAGATCAGGTAGAGCGCGCCGACCGTCTTCATCGCGAAGTAGAGCATGGGCGTCTGTGTCAGCACGGCGCCGAAGCCGAAGACCACAAGCGCCATGAAGATGAGCTGGCTCGTCAGGTTCGCGCTGATCGTCAGAAACCCGGCGCGCATCCCGTAGCGGACAGAATGGACCATCACGAGCACGGTATTGGGACCGGGCGAGAGCGTCGTGATGAGTGAGGTGAGGAGGAAGACGCCCCAGACCGTGAGTTCCATGCGCCATTGTTCTGATCGGTCGTTGAGCCCTGCTTTCGATTATGCTCCGACCATTGGATTGACGCCAGTGAAGTCATGACCCGGCCTGCCAAAGCAAGGGACGTGCCCGAGGTCGTCCACCTACTCTGCAACTGTCGGCGATCAGCGCCCCTGGGACACCTGAGGTGATTTCGTAACGGAGGATTTCTGGCTCATCGTAACCCCCGCGGTGCGGAGATGAGACAGAAACCCGGAACACCCGAGCCGCCGACCGATCGCGTAGTGAAGCCGATCTGCACGCTCCAGTCATGCCAGGTGAGCCGGTTGCCCTCGAGCTGGAAGCTGACCCCCTCGGGCTGCACCACATCGATGGGGCGCAGATCCTGGCGGACCGTCGTCTGGAAGCTGTGGTC
>JBCBZB010000124.1:0-7084 GCA_039815565.1 Planctomycetota bacterium | reverse complement strand
TCAAGGCCATCCAGGAGGACGAGCAGCGGTTTGGCCGGCGGCCGTCACGTTCCAAGGCCGTCGTCCGCCACGTGCTGCGAACGGGTGCCAGGCTGTGCCGAGATCTTCAGAGCGTCCTTCTCGAAACGGACGAGAAGACGACGTATCCGGGCCTCGCCCGGTCGGTCTTCGGTGACCGACTGATCCACCTCCAGACCTCGAGCAAGCTGCCGAGGAAGACCTGGAACCCGCTGTTCCCGATCAATCACACCGAGGCTGTTCTGCGTGACCTGACCGGCCGACTCCGGAGGGAGTCGTGGCTCGTCAGCAAGCGGCGGTGGTATCTGAACTCCCACCTGCAGATCTTCCTCGCCTTCCGCAACCTCGTCCGGCCGAGGTTCAACCGGGACGACGAAACCCCGGCGCAATTGGCCGGCTGGTTGCCCCGGCGGCTTCGACCGTGGCAGGTCCTGTCATGGCGACAGGACTTCGGTCGGCGAAGCGGATACCCGCTGTCGACCGTTGGAAAGCCCTGGGCCGAGACGCGGGCGGCGTGAGGTGATGGGGTCGCGTTCCAACACGGGCCGGGGTCAGTTCAGGTTTGGCGGCGGCCTGCGCCGCTCCCTCCTCAGCCCCTCAGTCACGCTTCAAAGCACGCTCGACAAGCTCTCGAAGCTCCGAGATCGACTCCACCAAGGCATCCCATCGGGCTTGGGTGACCTCGATCGGCCGCGACTCCGTGCCGTCGATCGCCAGGTCCCATTCACTAGTCGAGCCGGGCTCACGGTAGTAGATCAAGTTGGGAGAGCTCGAGTCCGCGGCATCGATTCCGGCGTAGCGGAGCGACAGATCCCAGACCGACCGGTAGTCGGCGCCGGAGAAGTTGCTGGGCGTCCAGAAGTAGTAGGACGCATTCGACGCGCCGGATCGGCGACCGAGCGAGAGGGTCGTCGAGATCGCGCGCCCGCGGCGCTTGATGTCGAGCGTCACCACCTGATCCGGGCGGCGCGACTCGACCGCCGCAGCCAACCCCTCGGGCGATTGGACGCCCTCGCCGTCCAGACCCAGGACGACATCGTGCAACTCGAGCCCCGCGGCGGCGGCCGGCGAGTCCGGCGTCACTCCGACGACGACCACACCGACGGCGTCGTCCGCGAGGTCGAGTTGGCTTCGCAGGGCACCCGAGATCGGCTCGACCGAGAGGCCGAGCCAGGATCTCGTCGTCGAGGGGAACCGGCGGAGACTGACTTCCGATCCGCCGCTGACCGCGACGACGCCAATCACGTTGCCGTCACGATCGGTCAGTCCGAACCGGCTCTGCTGCCTGGTCAGGGTGTCGAAGACCGGCCAGTAGGTGCTCGTATCCGCGATCGTCGGGAACGGAACTATCACCTTCTGCCCGATTGCCAACTTGCCGAAGTCGGTGTCGGGGTTGAGGGCACGAATCGCGTCGCTCATCGGTCCGAGCTCGCCTGTCCCAGAGCACTTCGCGATCTTCGCCAGCGTGTCGCCGGCTTGGACCGTGTACTCGACGGTGCCCGCGGTCGGTTGCGTGTCGGGCAGAGTCGTATCCCAAGCGACTGGATACGAGGTGAGGCCGGCTGGCGCCGGCGGCCACAACGTCACACGGTCGTTGCTCTTGTCGACACCATCGACCAACACCCGGAGGACGGTCGAGGACCCGGCCACAGTGCGCACCTCGATGCGGTAGTTCTCACCAGCTTCCGCGAACTCGAGAGAAGCGAGCAGCTTCGGCTCCTGATCGGGACGAGCGAAGTCGACCCATTCCTGGGCCGTGAGCGGCCCGAGAATCGCAAGGTTCACCACGCTGCTCAGAAACAGCGTCCACAAATCCGTTCGGTTCAGTCTCATCTCAAACTCTCCTCTCAGATGTCTCGAGCGACCCGAGCCAGTGAGTTCACCGGCGCCGCTCCCCGATAGACCTGGCCGGACTCGTCCCGCATCCAGGTCGTCCATTCGTCGACGATGCGCCGCTCGATCTGGCGCTGCATCGTCACCACTTCATAAGTCCCATCCGGCAGCCGCTTGGATCGCAGAACCAAGTTCGGCAACGCCTCGATCTGAACGCCAGTCGGCTCGTCGTCCGGAATCGTTCGATCCATCGGTTCCGGGTCGGCGACGTGATCGACATCGACCCGCGGTGGTTCGGACACCCAGACCATCAACGCGACCAGCCAGCCGGACGCCATCGCGATCAACGAGACCGCGGGAAGCATGCGAAGCTTTGCCGGCCCAACACTCGGAAGCGGGATCACCACGTCCGGCTCCGCGACCGAGCGCAGCCGCGATTCGGTCTCGAGTTCGTCAGCGAGTCGTTCCCAGCAATCTGGATCCGTCTGCGCTCGGGCGCGCAGCGCGCGCCAGGTCGACTCGTCGTCCTCTTGACCGAGCACGCGCTCGATCAAGGCGTCGAGATCGAGAGACGGTGTGTTCGAATCGTTCATGCCCATCCTCTGGTATGGCTCCCTCTGGTGTGACTGTCTGGGGTGTCGATCTCGTTCCCCGCCGCCTCGGTTCGACCTGGTCCGGCGAGCCTCGCACGGAGTGCCCGCCGCGCTCGAGCCAGACGACTCTCGATCGCGCGCTCGCTACACCCGAGGAGCTCCCCAAGTTCACGCTGGCTGAGTCCCTGTTGACTCCGAAGCGTCAACAGCTCTTGCTCGTCGGCGGTCAGGGCCTCGAGCGCCGCGGCGATCTCCTCCCGCCACTCGATCGATTCGTGCTCCGACTCCGAACGGGCATCGATCGGCTCGACGCAGCTCAGCGACCGCAGGTTTCGATCACGGGTCCGCGCTCGGCCGCTCGATCGAGCCACGTGAAGCGCGATCGACCGTAGCCAGGAGCGGTAGGCCGCTGGGTCGCGTAGATCGGACAACGCGCCCACGAAGCGCACCGCAACATCCTGAACGAGGTCGTCCAGCTCGACGTCCCTCGGGGCGTGTGCACGCAGGATCGTCCGCACGAGGCCCCGGCTCTGCTCCCAGGCGAGCTCTTGGGCACGACGATCTCCATCGATCGCCGCCAGGAGCGTTTCGTGGGAGAGTGAGCTGTGCGGATTGGCCGACACGAGGGGTCAGGACGCAGGAGCGCACCGAACCCGTCGTGGTTTCTCCAGAAATCGTCGGGGTTCAGACGCTGCGCCGCCTCAGCGGCCGGAGAACCAGCCGCGCACGGTTTCCGGATCGAACGGATACCGATCACCGGCGTAGATTTCGGCCACGGACTGACCGTCTGGCTCGCGGTCCTTGCGCCACTCCCAGAGCACCTGCCTACCCGCGTCGACCTCGAGAACCCGTCCGCCCGTCGCCTCGCAGAGGATCCAGCCACCGTGCGGGAGCTTCTGGGCCTTGCCCGCCAACTCACTGAAGAAGTGGTCGGGCGGAGCAGGGCGCTCGTAGAGCACCCTGGTCTCGCCGGTCTCCGGCCGGATCCCGAGAATCCGGGTTCCGCCACGGAACAGACCCTCGGCCCCATCAGGGTTGTTGTCGTAGATCGAGATCCAACCATCGCCCAAGAAGTCCGGATCGTGCTGCATCACGGTCTTCGAGTCCTCGAACCACCGGATCGCCTTCGTGTCCGGGTCGAGCACCAAGACCGCATCGATGTCGCGCAGCGAGATCAGCAGATCGCCGGCTTCGAACATCGGATACGCCGCCGCCATCTCGGTCGAGAGTTCCTCGACATCGTTCATGTGCAGCACGTCGTAGCGAGCTGCTTCGGGCGCGTGCTTTTGGAACACTCGCGGCCAATACGGCGAGTCGCGCAGCGCCTCGAGGATACTGACCTCTTGAAGCACCTCGCCGTCGGCCGAGACGCGCATCGCGAGGTCCTCGGTCAGCGGCGTCAGCGTGCCGCGGAAGCGCAGCAAGGCCTCCTCGTTGTCGCCGATGCACTTCGCGCCACAGACCCAGAAGTCTCCTCGTTCGGTCCTCGTGACCGAGTGGTGCGTGCGTCGGTCGAGCCGCCACACGACCGAGCCGTCCGGACGCATCCGGACGAGGCCGAGGTATTCGACGTTGAACAGCAGGTCGCCGTTCTCGAACAGGTGCGTGCCGTGCACGTAGTTGTGCTCGAGGTGGAAGGTCGGAGTCGCGCAGTCGTCGTGCGGCGACTCCTCCCACAACTCGAGCGGCGCGGTCCGGTAATGGCCGAGCACGTTGCCCTCGAGATCGAAGAGACGCACGCCGGCGACACCACCGTCGTCGTGCCAGTAGGACGAGACCAGCGTGATGCCGGGGCTGGTCGCAACGGTCGGCCCCTGGATCAGACCAGTCTCCGCGTAGCGCGCCGGGCGCAGGTGCGCGTGCTCCCGAGACGAGTCCACCAGGCCGGTCGACTGCTCGAAGGCGGTTGCGAGCAGCGAGTACGGCCACCACTGGAAGAACGAACAGGCGAACCCGATCAGGAACAGCAGGAGCGCCGCGCTGAAAGACGAGACCAGGAGCGGGATACGTTCTCTGAGAGCCACCGGGAGCGAGCGTAGCTTGGCGATTCGCGATCCGCGAACTCGACCGGAGAGCTTCCCGTCTCGATACTCCCCTCATGCCGTCCAAAGCGAGGATCGCAGCCGCCCTCGCCGTCTTCCTGCTCACGCTCGGGCTGTTCCCAAGCTTCTCGGACGGACGGCTCGCTGTGTTCGACCCATTCGACTACGGCGAGCGCATCGTCGAGGTCGAGCGCCTCTCCGAGGACGACGGCTTCGTCGCCACCCACCCGAACCACCTCCTCTTCAACCTGGCGGTCTACGAGCTGTCGGCCGGGCTCGACCTGCTGGGGTTCGAGCACCCGGGTCACCTGGCGACTCGCCTCCTCGGCGCACTCGGCGCAGCGCTCTGCTTGCTCGCGGTGAGCGCGTTCGCGGGCCCCCGCCAGCAGACCTTCGGACTGCTCTGCGCGCTGCCGCTCGTGGCCTCGCGCGGCTTCCTGTTCGATGCGGCCGCCGGCGAATCGGTTCTGCCGGCGACCGCCTGCGGTCTCTACGCGATGGCCCTGGCCCTCCGTGAGAACCTGCCGATCGTACGACTGACCCTTCTGCTCTTCCTGACGGTCGCGACCAGACAAGACGGGCTGTGGTTCCTGCCCGCCATCGCGATCCTTGCCGGGCCTCGACTAGGCCTCCGAAACACGGTCGCGTGTCTCGGGATCGCTGGAGCCCTGACGGCAGCGCTCTACCTCGGGATCTGGGCGATCCGCTCGCAGGAGGAAAGCCTGCTCGACTATCTGCTCGGCCTCGGGCAGCGGACCGATTGGTCCTTGAGCTCGGTCCTCGGGATCCCCCCGGCTCATCTGATGGCCGAGGCTTTCCAGACGACGCTGATCGGCCGTTTCGAAGACTACGGCCAGAACTCGCTGTGGTTCGGCGGCCTGACGCTGGTGCTACTGCTGGGTTCGGCAGGCTTGCTCTCGGCGCACCGAGCCTTGCGCTTGCCGCTGGCGATCGCCTCGGTCCTCGTGTTGCGCGTTGGGTTCTTCCTCGTGTTCGAGCCACAGAACTGGGAGTGGCAGCTCCCGAACCTGGCTCTCCTCTGCGCCCTGATCGCCTGGGCCGCACGATCGTTCGAGGGATTCCATGCACCGAGACAACGATTGGTCGCGTTGCTGTTGACCGGCCTCGCGATCGGAAGCCTGAGCCAACATCTGGAGTGGACCCTTCGCGCTCGACAGAACCGACTGCAACAGGCGATGCGACTCGCGGTCGACGAAGCCGGTGACAACGCCGTGCTCTACGTGATCGGGTTCAAGGCCGAACGGCTTCTCCAGCACGATGGTCACGACGTCCGACGGATCGACAACGAGGGCAACCCGGCCTTGCCGACCCCCGAAACGCTCCTGGCTCAGGCCAGGACCTTCGCTCAGGTCGCGCCAGCCTCTCCGATCCCGGTGGCCCTACTGGTCGACACGTTCGTCCGAGACGGACAACCGCACACGATTCGAGAGCTCGAATCCCTGCTCGCCCGCGAAGAGTTCGAGGGCCTGCCTCCGATCCTCGAACCACTCGAATTCGACGGCCGACTGGTTGGTTGGCTCAAGCGCTGACACCTGCAATTTCGGCTGAGCCCGCGTTCAAGAGAGAGACCCATCGAGGCTGGAGTGCTATGCACAGGAGCACGATGGACACCTTCGATGCGATTCAGAAGCGACGTGCGGTCAAGCACTTCGATCCCAAGCACCAACTCAGCGACGACGAGACCCGACAGCTTCTCGAAGCGGCGATCCAGTCGCCAACGAGCTTCAACATTCAGCACTGGCGCTTCGTCGTGATCTCGGATCCCGATCTGCGCAAGCAGGTCCGCGAGGTCGGCAACGACCAGGCCCAGATGACGGACGCGTCCCTGCTGGTGCTGATGACTGCGGACGTCGACGCCTGGAAGAAGGAGCCCCAGCGCTACTGGCGCAACGCCCCGCCAGAGGTCGCCGAGATCCTGGTCAACTGGATGGGTCCGTTCCACGAAGGCCAGCCAGTCCTTCAGCGTGACGAAGCTCAGCGGTCGATCGGCATGGCGATGATGACTCTGATGCTCTCAGCGACCGCGATGGGCTATCAGTCATGCCCGATGATCGGCTTCGACCATGACAAGGTCGCCGAACTGGTCAATCTGCCGAAGGACCACGCGATCGGCCCGATGGTCGCGATCGGCAAGGGGACGAAGGACCCGTGGCCGAAGCCGGGCCAACTCTCGCTCGACGAGGTCGTCGTGCAGAACCGTTTCGGCGCCTGAAAGGGCGATCGTCGGCGCGGCATCCTCGCCGCGCAGCTCCGGATCCGCAGCCGCGACCACGTCGAGCGGGCGATCCTGGAGGGTGAGCCCAAGGCCGGATTCGAACCGGCGACCTACGCTTTACGAAAGCGTTGCTCTACCACTGAGCTACTCGGGCCTGGGTCCGCGCATGGCGGGCGGGGAAGCCTAGCGACCTCCCCTTCGGCGGGCAAGCGCGCACCAGGAGCAGAAGTTCCTGGTGCTGCGGGCTCGCCTGCATGCCGGTCGCGGGGGGGGGGGGGGGGGGCCCCCCCGCCCCCCCCGCCCCAGGGGCACGGGGAGCCCCCCCGGGCGGCCCGCGGCCCCGCGGCCCGGGCCCCCCCCAC
>JBCBZB010000114.1:0-10480 GCA_039815565.1 Planctomycetota bacterium | reverse complement strand
TCGCGGAGCGCTTCGGCCGCTACGGCTACCGAACCATCACAGGGCTACTTCGGCTGAGCAGTTGGCGGGTGAACGCCAAGCGCGTCGAGCGCATCTGGCGACAAGAAGGACTCAAGGTGCCTCCTCGTCAGCCGAAACGAAGTTGTCTGTGGCTGAATGACGGGTCTTGCGTGCGGCTACGGCCGCAGCGCAGAGATCATGTATGGAGCTACGACTTCGTGCATGAGCGCACCCACGACGGTCGGGCTCTGAAGATCCTGACCCTGATCGACGAGCACACACGCGAGTGCTTGGCGATTCGGGTCGAGCCCAAGATGAAGAGCGAGCAGGTGCTCGAGACGCTGGCCGAGATCTTCGTCTACCGAGGAGTGCCCGAGCACATCCGCTCCGACAACGACCCAGAATTCACGGCGCAAGCCGTGAAGGCCTGGCTCGCCAAGGTGGGCGTGAAGCCCCTCTTCATCCAGCCGGGCTCCCCTTGGGGGAACGGCTATAACGAACTTCAACGGCAAGCTCCGAGACCAACTGCTGAACGGCGAGATCCTCTTCACACTGCAGAAGGCCAGGGTGCTGCTCGAGAGGTAGCGGCTCCACTACAACCACGAGCGTCCGCGCAGCCCGCTTGGGTAACGACCGCCGGATCCGGAGGCGGTGACCGTCGGCAATCCGGACTTCGCTGCCCTCCGCCCAATCACCGAGACTGCGAGCGTCCCAGCTCTTGAAAGACCACGGTCCAGTTTCGCTCGGGCAGTTCCGGGAGATCAGCGTTACTCGGAACCCCTCGGCCGCAAGGTGCCGAGCAAGGCCTCGTCCGAGAAAGCCGCTTCCGCCGGCGATCACGACTAGCGAATCAGACCCGAGCGAAATCATGTGCTTCCTCCAGGCGCAGGATCCTCAGAGCCTCGAAAGCGAACGCCGGGACCCCAGAGCCTACGTCCGAAGCGATCAGGACCCTTGCCACCTCTAACGGTCCGTCACGGATGATGAACTCGAGACTCCAGGGAGTCGTCGTCGCCGGGCAGAGCGCCGGGTTCTCTGTGCCGACCGGAACGGTCAGAGGCGCCGCAAACGGAGTGGATTGAGCAGCGTGCCACCAACTTAGACTCGACGACCGAGCGGAAAGGAGCCCGTTGAGGGCTTCGCGGCATCAGCGCATTGCAGGGGAGCGAGGACGACCGCCGCTGTGTGGCCTACCGGCCGGTCGGCTCGACATCCAATCTTTCAAATCCTGGATCTTGGGGGGTCCCTTCGTTGGCGAAGCGATGATCTCGGCGATCGACGCCCGGCGGCAGCTGAGGCTGATCGACCTCGAACGACCTGCCGCCGGGTCAACCTGGAGGTAGGGACAAGTCATGCAGCTCGCTACGATCCAGCCATGTCAATCCAACTCGGCGATACCGCCCCCGACTTCTCCGCCGACAGCACGGACGGGCCGATCCGGTTCCACGACTACCTCGGCGACGGCTGGGGCATCCTGTTCTCGCATCCGAAGGACTTCACCCCTGTCTGCACGACGGAGCTAGGCGCAGTCGCAAAGTTGAAGGGCGAGTTCGACAAGCGAAACTGCAAGGTGATCGGGCTCTCCGTCGACTCCGTGGACGACCACAACAACTGGAAGCAAGACATCGAAGACACTCAGGGCGTCGCGCTGAATTATCCTCTACTCGCGGACCCGGACCGCAGCGTGTCGGAACTTTACGGAATGATCCACCCGAAGGCGATCGAGACACTCACGGTGCGCTCGGTCTTCATCATCGGACCAGACAAAAAGGTGAAGCTCATGATCACCTACCCTGCGTCCACGGGTCGCAACTTTGACGAAATCCTCCGCGTGCTCGATTCGCTGCAGCTGACCTCCGACTTCAGCGTCGCCACACCGGTGAACTGGAACGACGGCGACGACGTCATCGTGGTGCCGGCGCTGAGCGACGAAGAGGCGACGGCGAAGTTCCCAAAGGGCTTCGTCGCTCACAAGCCCTACCTGCGCGTCACGCCGCAACCGAACCGCTGACCGGTCGCGGGGCGGTCTCGGCCCGTGCCTCGGGCGCCCGAGAGCCGTGCCCGGCATTTTCTCGAACTCCCCTTCGCGTTTCCTGAGTCCCGAGGGCTTTGTGGATTGATGAGCGCGAACGGATCCAACCTCGAGTCGTCGATGCACGAGGAGGCTGCCTGGCTGCGTCGACTCGCGGCGAGGCTCATCACGGATCCGGCACTCGCAGATGATGCCTGCCAGGAGGCCTGGCTCGCGGCAGCTCGCAAGGGGCTAACGGAACGCTCGGATCTGCGGGCCGACCTGTTCCGGTGGATGCGGCGATTCGCCTGGCGTTGGCGACGAGCAGAAACCAGGCGATCTCTTCACGAGCAAGCCGCTCGACCCGGCCAGGAGTTCCCCTCGACGCACGAACTGCTTTCCCGAGCAGAAGAGCGACAGCGACTCTGGCTCCGATTGACGGAGCTCCCCGAGCCCTACCGGACGACTCTCTTGCTCCGGTTCCAGGAAGGCGTCGATACGAGCCAGATCGCCAAGCGCTTCGACTGTCCAACCGACACAGTTCGGCGGCGGATTCGCAAGGGACTCTCTCTACTCCGCGAGCGCTACGCCCGCGATAGCAGTGGCACCGGACGCAACGCGCTCGCGCTCATCGCGATTCCTCTGACGCCTCGGCTGAGCCCCCTCTC
Organism: Planctomycetota bacterium; assembly: GCA_039815565.1. Lineage (GTDB taxonomy): Bacteria > Planctomycetota > UBA1135 > UBA1135 > UBA2386 > JBCBZB01. Next base: position 7,801 of record JBCBZB010000114.1, on the reverse strand, counting down.
AGCACCAATCTCGGCGCTCGGAACAACAGGTACCGCGACAGCGGTTGGAGCTTGGATGATGAAGAAGGCAACGATGGCGGTCGCGATCACCGCACTTCTCGCCGGAGGTCTAGGCGTCTCCTATGCGCTGGACGCCGGCGCGACGAACACTCCCGAGTCGCCGAAGACTCCGACACGAACTGCTGCGCTGGATCCTGGAGCCCGGACGGAAACCGTGAGACCAGGACCACAAGTTCGAACGGAGCGAACACCCACCGAGGAGCGTCTCTCCACACCGAATCCGGAGTCCCAATGCCTGGTTCGAGGCGAACTGTACGACGATGCCGGCCTACCGATCGTCGGCGGCACCGCGGAACTCGTCGCCGGTTCGGACCATTGGAACGCCACCCCGATCTGGGCGGCCACCGATCTCAGCACGGCGACCGGAGCATTCGCCGTGACACCCGCTGCCACGCAGAATGACGACCCGGTTCGACTCCGGCTTCGCGGATCGGACTTCCACCAGGAAGTGACGATCATGTTCGGGCCAGACTCGGAAGACGGGAGGCCGCGCCTGACCGACCAGATCGTGGACGTCGGTTCCATCACACTCGGCCCCGCCTCGGTCGTCACCGGACGGTTGTTGAGCTCAAGTCAAAGACCGATCGAAGAGGCCTGGATCGACGACGACCAGAGCAGCGAGTTTGCTCGATCGACGCCGGACGGACGCTTTCGCCTGCCACGACTGACTCCGGGCGAACACACGATTTCGGTCAAGGTCGCTGGCTATCTCGTTCGACGGTTCGACCTCGTGCTGCCAGCAAGCCGACTGACGAACCTGGGTGACGTGGTGCTGGAGGCGGCGCCGCGAGTCCAAGGAGTCGTCACCGATTCGAGAGGCATCCCTCTCCTCGACGCGAAAGTCTCGACCCGCGGATTCACGCGCGGCTGGGTGTTCGAGACGCACGATGGCTACTTCGACGTGCCTCTACCCGAAGACCGTCCAACCCGAATCTACGGACGGGCCAGCGGCCACGAACAGTCTGACGGCCAACGGGTCACACCGGGGCAAAGTGATGTCGCGATCCAACTGGACCCCGACAGCCCTCGGGCCTTGTTCCATATCGTTGATGACCGGAATGGTTCGGCCGTTAGGCGCTTCGGTGTTCGGCTCGACTACGACGACCGACTTGACGGGTTTCCACCGCGCGTCCGTCTCTATCGAACCGGACGGGTTTCGGCGAGCTGCGAGCCAGAGGACGAGTTCATCGAGGTCCACGCACCCGGCTATGAGCGAACAATCCTGGCGATCGACGACACGGCCTGGTCCGAAGACGGCCAGATTATCCGACTCATACCGGCTGCGACGCTGCGCGGCCGACTGGTCGGCAGCGACGGCGAGCCAGCGGCCGGCCGCGAAGTCCTGCTGCGCTTCGGGAGACTCGGTCGCGTCGAGCGAGGCGAGTCCGAAGCTCCGGTTCCGTTCGACACCGAATCCGAAGTCGGCCAGGTGTTCCGCAGCCAGGGAGGCTTCACGATTCACCCGATGACGCCGATTGACGAACCGCTTCCGCCGTTCGTCATGAGCAGTTTCCGCCCGACCCCGCCACTCCGTTGCGAGACGAGTGCCGACGGGCTGTTCGAGTTTCCGGTTGGTCGCGGCACTGGCCGGCTTTTCGTCCTCGGAACGGACGCCGCCTCGACCGAAGTGCTCGCCATCGACACCTCCGAGGGCCAGGACCTCGGAGACGTGGTCCTCCGTGACTGTTCGCAGCTGTCGATCCGCCTTCTGCCGACGCCCGTCGTCGATGTCCGCGAATGCCGACTGGAGTTGGGCAGCCTCGAGGATCGATTCGCGGACTTGGGTGACGACGGGGTGTTTCGGTTCGAAGAACTCCCACCCGGCGCGCACTGGTTCAGGATCCGTATCCCCGAGGGCATGCTGGCGCCCGATCTAGAGTGGCGTTCCTATTTCGTCCGACTCGAGCCCGGCGAGAACCGACAGATCGATCTCCCGATCCCGGTCCGGCCAGTCTGCGACCTGACCGTCGACCTCTCCTTTGGCGACGACTCCGGAACGAACGCAGAGGTCGACTTCCATAGCTCAGGTGGAGAGTCCGCTGGATCGATCTCGGTGAACGATTCAGGAAGCGGATCCGGGTTTGTGGAGGCCGGCACGCCACTCGGAATAACCGTCTGGATCGACGGCACCCCGATCGACGTTCCGGGCTCCATCGTCCTACCGACCGGCTCGTCGGCGCGGCGCATCGAGCTCGAAACCGCGTCATTGGAGCTGACACTTCCAGAGTGGTTCGAGTTGCCGGACGAGGGTCAGTTCGAACTGGCAGGAACCCTCGAGAACGGAACGACTGCGAGACCGATCCGCACCCGCGTCGATGACAACTCCCACGTCCTCGGAGCCTCGGGCGAAGATCTTCGAATCATCTATCGCCACCTCCCGGCCAACGTCACTCGGTTCGAGTTGAAGGTTCGGAGCGGCGGCCCCTACTCGGAAGGCGAGTGGCAAACGCTCGGAAGCTTCCCGTTCGAAGCATCATCTGGCGAGCCCATGAGCGTGTCGCTTCAGTAGTCGGCCACACGAAGCTCCCGGGCCGTTCCACCAACGCTCGGTCGGTTTGGCCCAAATCGAGCACGTCAGCCAGACTGCCGATCAAGCCACAGCCCCGGCTCCTCGAAGACCCTGAACCGCAGGAAACCGAGCCGAGAGCCGCACTCGCGGGGCCATGCAGACCCTTCATTCCGACGCACGCCCCGAATTCCGTTCTGAGACGGACTGATCGGTCCCGCGCTCTCGCCCGACCGCCTTCTCGTGTCTTCGGAGCCCGTCTACGGTTGCGGCTCGGTCGGAAGAAGCGAGATACCCCGCGTGCTTGCCGTCCGCCCTGGACCTCGAGTGAACGCGTTCGTCACAATCCCCTGCTACAACGAAGCCGAACGACTCAACCAGGAGTCGGTCCGCGCGCTGCTCGAAGATCAGGATGTGCATGTCGTCCTCGTGGACGATGGCTCGACGGACCGCACCGCTACGTTGCTGCGGGCGCTCCACGACGAGGAGCCGGGACGCATCCACGTCGTCGAACTCCATCCGAACCAAGGCAAGTCCGAGGCGGCCCGCGCCGGCATGCGCCGCTCCCTCGAGCTCGGGGCGGACATTGTGAGCTACCTCGACGCGGACTTCTCGACGCCTCCGCGAGAGATGAGCCGCATCCTTTCGGCGCTCGACGACCCGAGTATCGACACAGCTCTTGGCTCGCGGATCCGGTTGCTCGGAAGCGACATCCGAAGGTCTCACTGGAAGCACTACCGCGGCAGGGCCTTCGCGACGCTCGCATCTCTGGCCTTGGACCTTCCGGTCTACGACACGCAATGCGGCGCCAAAGCGATGCGCGCGAGCGGAGCTTTGATCGACGCGTTGGATCAGCCGTTCCGAAGTCGATGGGCATTCGACATCGAGCTTCTCGACCGCCTCCTCAGCGGACCGCGAGCCATCACCCGTAGCCGGTTCACCGAAGTCCCGCTCCAGTCCTGGAGCGATGTCCGCGGCTCAAAGCTCCGTTGGACAGGCATCGCTCGCGCGGTGTATGAGGTTCTCCGCCTCGCCATCCACCGACGAGTCCTCCGCTCGCCTCGGAAGAGTCTTCGCTCACAAGCCGAGTCCGTGATCAGCTGAAGCCCGAGGGCTCCCCGGATGACGAGTGACCCAGACGGTCTCGAGACGCAACCGAGAGCCTGGAACGCGATCCCACTGCTCTTTGGGCTCGTCGTGCTCGGCTTCGTCTACTCGCCGACGCTCTCGTTCGACTACCTGATGAATGACGAGGCGCAGTTCGGGATGCTGTCCTGCTCGACTCCGCTAGAGAACCTCGTCCGAAGCGAATACCTGTATCGCGGGCGACCGGTCGCTGGCGCCCTCTTCTGGGCGACGGGTCAAGCCCACCTCATGGATCCGTCCGTTCGATTGACGATCCGTTGCGTGCACCTGCTCTTGATGGCCTTGACCGCCATCTGGTTCTTCCGGCTCCTGCGACCCTACATGCCGAGCTCGACGATCCGAGCGCTAGTCGTCGTAGTGATTGGTTCGAACCCAGCAATGCAGGGGATCAACGCCTACTCGATCCAGATGATCGCGCAGGTCCACGTGCCGTTCTGGTGCGGCCTCGCGGCCTTCGCGTTGCACTTTCGCTGTCGGTTCGCAAGCCTCTCCGGACGAGTCCTACAGCGGATCGGAGTCGTCATCGCTGTCGTTTAGGACTGCACTGCACGCAGAACTTCGCGCTCGCATCGCTGCCTCTGGTCGCCGCTGCGGCGATGCGAGACGCACCCGAGGATCGTCGGCGAATCGTCACGCACATCGGGCTGGTGCTCCTCGCGCTCGCGATCTCGACCGCGTCGTACAAGCTCGCGCCACAGATCCTCGACCGTCCGGACGTCGACCGATACTCCGAGGGTGCCCAGGCTCTGTCCGCGCTGGACTCCCCGCTCGATCTCTTGTGCCTGGTCGTCGACCCGAGGACCTACGCGTCGGTCTTCGACCTCTGGTTTCCACCACCGCCGTTCAACGACCTCGCAGTGGGCGAGGAGACGAAGTTGCGGATCGGCGGAACTCTGATGGCCGCCTGGATGTTGCTCATCGTGGCGTGGGCGTTCTTGCAACGCCTTCCCTCATCGCTCCGCAGCGAGAACATCACCCGTCTGATTCGAGTCGGGCTCGCGGTGTTCTCGCTGTTTGTTCTCGCGAGCGTGTTCCTCGTGGTAACGAGTCCGCACGGACCACGATGGTCGCGCGAACACCTCCGTATCGTCCCGGTCGCACTCGTCGTGTGCTCTCTCGGTTCGATCGCGAACGCGATCGCGACCCGAACCGCAGCCCGTGTCCGCACGGCGACGCGAGGCGTCGCGATCGTCGGAGTCCTTGTGATGGCGCTCGGTGCGCAGTCCGCGATCCTGCGAAACTACGTCGACCTTCGCACCGACGTCCTCGACTTCATACGGATCGAACTCTCCAGCCGACCGGCCGACGCGTTCGACGAAGTCCTGATCGTCCCGCCCCGCCGCAATGGAGGCGGCCGACGCGACGAGTCAGAGCCGCCCCATTGGCCGCGGGTCTCGAGCTTCCGGGGCGAGCCGATCGGAGGCTGGGCCGGGACGCTCCCGGTTCAGACCCTGGAACCGGCGTTCTATCTCTACGCAATGAGAGAGCTCGGCATCCCGATCAAGCCCGTTCGAGTCTCCTTCGAAGCGCCCGCTGCCGGTGATCGAGCCCTCGTCATCGACTGGGGAACCTTCGTTCGCGCCCGCGGAATGAAGGTCTGGAGACGGTGAACGTGCTCGAACGAGCAGATGGCATGTCACGTGCAAAACCGGGGGTAAACCCTTAGCCCCCAGGTGCCGATGAGTCGGAGAGGTGGGCCCGAACGGCCGCCGACGTCGAGTTCCATGACCAACGACATGCCCACCGACAGCCGGTCTCGAGCCGACCTTCGGGGCGTCGTGGCCCGGGTCGGAACCCGCATCAAGACCGCGCTCGACATCGCGGCCCGGACGGCTCGCGCGGCCAAGAACGAAGAGCCGACCTTCCTGGTCGACCTCGTCTCGCTGACCGCAGAACTCAGCTGGCACTGCGACAAGCTTCGGGGAGAGGTCCAGCGACTCCGCTCGACGGTTCAGCAGAGCTCCGAGAAAGGAGACGCTGCGGAAGGCGGCGGCGAAGCACGCCCAGCGGACTTGCACGGGCGAACGGCCGCTTTCCCCGCGGACCAACTCCTCGCGTTCTTGGAGTCGACCCGGGCGACCGGCGTGATCACTTTCCACACCCGAGACGCGACGACCGCGTTCGGTGTGGAAAACGGAGTGGTCGTCCACGCGATCTCGACGAATCCGTCCGCGAACTCCCGGCTCGGCGAGTTGCTGATCGAACTCGGCGCACTGCAGGAATCCGAGCTCGAGCAGTCGCTCGCAGATTGCCAGCAGAGCGGAAAACGCATCGGCGAGCATCTCGTCGAGAGTGGCCTGCTCGACGTCAGTGCACTGCGGGCGGCTCTCGATCAGCAGGTTCGACACATCCTCAGCCAGACCCTGCGGATGAAGGATGCGCACTTCTCGTTCTACCGCCACGCGAAGTCGCACATGAAGATCCAGGTCTCCTGTCGCACGACCGAGCTGCTCTTGGATGCGGCACGGCAGAGCGACGAGGACCGGGAGACCTCGCCTCAGTCCACGCCCGAACCGACGCATCTGTCGACGATCGCGTCCGCAGATGGCAACGGCCTGCCGGCCGAGAGCAGCGCTCCAGACGACTCCGCTGAGACGGACACTCCAAAGGAGTGACCGTTCACCGATCGGAGGAGTTCAGCACGCTCGGCCCCGGGTGAGACTCATGGCCTCCGGAGAGCCGCTCCGATATCCGAGCGAGTTCCGAAAGGACGGCGCGGCACTCTTGTGCCTGTGCCTCACTTTGCTCGGCCCCTCGCAGGTGATAGTTGCGCCCCTCGAGCCCAAACCGGTCCGCGCAACGCGTGGCCCTCGCCCTCTGCGATCTTGCCTGCGCGAGAAGGCCTGTTCGGCGGGTCTCGACGCTCGTGGAGGTGCGTTCGATCTGCGCAAGAAGCTCGCTCACGGACTCGGCGGAGTGAGACCGGTAGACGCCGACCCGCTGCGCCACGGCACTCGCCTCCGCGGAGATCTCCGGGAGTCGGAACGCAGGACACTCTTCGCCCTCGGCGGGAACCTCGACCGTCGAGACCGACGGCTCGCCAGTCTCCACACTCTCTCCACAGGCGACGAGCCCCAACAGACCCGCTCCGACCATTGCGTTCACCCACACAGTCTTCATCCGTCTTGTGCATCTAGACGGAATCCCGGGCGACGTTTCGCATTGGGCGCCGGAAATCGGTTCACGGTCTCGTTGCTGGACGGACCCGGGCGACCCGAGCCATCCAGCAGGTTCGTCAGCCCGATCAGACATCAGCCTGGATGCTGTAGACGCCGTTTAACAGGCCGACGATGTTGGCCGCCCGCTGAGGCGCGCCGCTCACGAAGATCCCCGGAGTGGGGTCCGTCAGCTGCACGAACTCGGCGTTGCCACCGATGTTCACGGACACATCGGATGCGTCAACCGAGAAGGAGGCGTTGGCTACGAAGAGCCCTGCTTCGATGTCGGTCGCGGTGATGAAGCCCGCGCCGACGATGCCCGCCCCGTTCGGAGGCAAGGCCTCCGCTCCGCTGACATCCGCCCGGAGGGCCGCGGTGTTCCTGGGCAGGATCTGCCCACGAACTTCATCCCCCGCCGCATCGATGGCCTCGACGAAGTAGACGCCGTTCTGCAGACCACCGAGTCCAGCGATCGACTGCAACTCGGCCTCCGGAGTGCCGGGGCCGTTCGCAGCGAAGCTCATTCCGGAGCCGGTATCCGACAGGACGATCCGGTTGGCCGCGCCTTCCAGACCGGCGAACCCACCACCGACGACGATCTGCACCGTTTCGGCGACGAACGAGGTTTCGGCGACCACCACCGGGTTGTTCGCCATCGCGTTGCCGTCGTTGGCACCGTCCCCGCTGGCGGTCGCGCCGCTGCCTAGACCGTTCGCCTCGTCGAAGGTGAAGAACACCACCCCGCTGCCTCCGGCGACCGGATCGGCGCCGATCACCTGATCCTCCGTCAACTCGATCCGCACGACCTGGACATCGCGCGGAGTGATTTGACCACGGACCTCCGCACCGGCGGCATCGACCGCTTCGACGAAGTAGACACCGTTCAAAAGACCGCCGAGCCCGGCGATCGACTGTAGCTCGGCTTCGGGAG
>JBCBZB010000092.1:0-18070 GCA_039815565.1 Planctomycetota bacterium | reverse complement strand
TGGCCTGCATCAAGGCGCTCATCCACATCGCCATCAGGGAGGGCAACCAGATGCACACCAGCTGGGAGCAGATCCTACGCTGCCTATCCCAGGTAGCGCGCCTCCAACTCTTCGCCACGGGCGCTCACACCGACGATCGCTTCTTCGCGGCAGAGGCCGCCTCCTACGACGGGCTGCACTCGGAACTATCCACTCGCAAGTTCGACCGCTTCCCGGGCCGACCTGGTCGGGTCTGCGGACGCGATCTCCTTGGACCACGCTCTGGAGCTCAGTTACCGCCTCGATCATTGGGCCGCCTCGCTCGACATCACCCACGAGACCCGGATGCTCGGGCTGAGCGACGAATGGGTCCACGGATCCGCAGACCGGCGGGTGCGCTTCGACCAGTTGCCCCCCGGCGACTACCGATTCCAAGTCCGCGCGCGTCACGCCGGTCAATCCTTCGGGGAGCCCGTGACGCTGGCAGCGTTCTCCGTCCCGGTGCCGTTCTACGACACGACCGGCTTCTACGCGCTCCTCGGGGTCGGTCTGGTCGCGATCGTCAGCCTGATGTTCCGCTGGTCACGTCGTCGCGAACTCCACCTCCAGCGCCTCGTCGCCAACCGGACCGACGAGCTCCGCCACGAAGTGGAACTCAAGGAAGCCGCCGAGGTGAGCCTTCGTGAGCACCGCGACGAACTCGACGACCAGGTTCGCCAGCGAACCGCCGACCTCGCGACTGCGAACGAACGCCTTCGAGTCGAACTCGAGGAGCGGCACCGCCTGCAGGACGAACTCGTTCGCGCCCAGAAGCTCGAAGGCGTCGCCCGCCTCGCCGGCGGCCTGGCCCACGACCTGAACAACCTACTGACGGCAATCGTCTGCTCCTCGGAGCTAGCCCGCCAGTCCGTGCCAGAAGACTCCCCCGCCGGCTCAGACATCGAATCGGCCCAGGCCGCCGCCCATCGCGCGTCGCAACTCGCCCGTCGACTGCTGAGCTTCGCGAAACCCCAGCCGATGCGTGAGGAGACCTTCGACCTCAACGCGCTGGTGTCGTCGAACTACGGCTTCCTCCGCAGCGCGATCCCGTCGAGCCAGGAACTGATCGTCGAATCCGGGTCCGGACTCTGCTGGACCCATACGGATCCCCGCCAGCTGGAACAGGTCGTGGTCAACCTGGTCCTGAACGCCAGCCAAGCGATCGAGAAGAACGGCCGTATCACGCTGTCAGTGGCTCCCTCGGACGAGGGACACCCGAACTTTGTCGCCCTGACCACGAAGGACGACGGCTGCGGGATGACCGAGGAGGTCCTGTCCCACGCCATGGACCCGTTCTTCTCAACGAAGGACGACGGCACAGGCCTCGGCCTGGCCGTCTGTGCCGACATCGTCGAGCGAGCCGGTGGCGTGATCGAGATCGAGAGCTCCCCGGGCCAGGGCACGACGGTCCGGGTCCTCCTACCGACCGCCGAACGCGTGATCCCACGCCCCGAGCCAAAGAACGATCGACCGGAAGTCCGACGCGATTCGCTCCGCCTCCTGCTCGTCGAGGACCAGGACTCACTTCGATCGGCGTTGGAGCGGGCCTTGAAGAAGCGGGGTCACCTCGTCACGACCGCCTGCGACGCCCTCGAGGCGGAAGACCTGTTCGAATCCGCCGACGGACGGTTCGACGTCCTGGTCACCGACCTGGTCATGCCGAACCGCTCCGGCGCCGAATTGATCCGCTCGCTCCGCAAGCGCCGGCCGATGCTCCCAGCCGTGCTGATGACTGGATACACACCCGAACACCTGGACGCATCAGTCGATGGTGGCCCGACGGCGTGGCTGGCCAAGCCGTTCACTCCGGACCAGCTGAGCGAGGCTCTGGACCGACTCCTGGATGAGCACGCATCGAGCGAAGCTCAGGTCTGAATCCGGTCGGGCGTCTCGACACTCGATCTCGAGACGACACGAACGGATTCCCCTCGCCTCGATGACTCCGATCTGCTCCACTCCGAGCGAGAATGCCCCGACGAGACGACCTCGAGTCCATCCTCATCCTGGGGTCGGGTCCGATCGTGATCGGACAGGCCTGCGAGTTCGACTATTCGGGCACGCAAGCCTGCAAAGCTCTCCGCGAGGACGGCTATCGAGTTCTCCTGGTGAACTCGAATCCGGCCACGATCATGACCGATCCCGAGACCGCGGATCGGACGTTCATTGAACCGATCACCCCCGAGGTGGTCGCGAAAATCATTGAGCGTGAGCGCCCCGACGCCCTTCTCCCGACGCTTGGCGGCCAGACCGCCCTCAACTGTGCGATGCAGTTGGCAGACATGGGCGTCTTGGAGAAGTTCGACTGCGAGATGATCGGCGCGTCGCGCGACGCGATCCAGAAGGCCGAAGGCCGACAGGAGTTCCGCGCGGCGATGGAGAACTGCGAACTCGAGTGCGCGCGGTCCCGGCTGGCCTACTCGATGGACGAGGCCAAGGAGGCCCTCGAAGCGATTGGACTCCCCTGCGTCATCCGACCGGGCTTCACGCTCGGCGGCTCAGGGGGTGGCATCGCCTACAACACCGATGAGTTCGAGGCGATCTGCCGCGAAGGCCTCGATCTGTCGCTGAACGGCGAGCTGTTGATCGAGGAATCGATCATCGGCTGGAAGGAGTACGAGCTCGAGGTGATGCGTGACCGCAAGGACAACGTGGTCATCATCTGCTCGATCGAGAACTTCGACGCGATGGGCGTTCACACCGGCGACTCGATCACGATCGCGCCGGCGCAAACCCTGACCGACCGCGAGTACCAGATCCTGCGTGACGCGTCGCAGAAGATCATGCGCGAGATCGGCGTCGAGACCGGCGGCTCGAACGTCCAGTTCGCCGTCAACCCGAGAGACGGTCGCGTCATCGTCATCGAGATGAACCCGCGTGTGTCGCGGAGTTCGGCCCTCGCGTCGAAGGCCACCGGCTTCCCGATCGCCAAGATGGCTGCGAAACTCGCGGTCGGCTACTCGCTCGACGAGATCCAAAACGACATCACGAAGGTCACGCCAGCCTCGTTCGAGCCGGTCATCGACTACTGCGTGGTGAAGTTTCCGCGCTGGACCTTCGAGAAGTTCCCGACCGCCGACCAGACGCTGACGACCCAAATGAAGTCGGTCGGCGAGGTCATGGCGATCGGCCGGACCTTCAAAGAGGCGATGCAAAAGGCCCTCCGTGGCCTGGAGACCGGGCGCGTCGGCTTCGGCAACACGCCGGGCGAACCGCACGTGCCGCTCGACACCATCGACCGCGAGGAGGTCCGCAGTCACCTCGCGACTCCGCGCCAGCACCGGATCGACTGGATCCGCACCGCGATGCTGATGACGATGCCGGTCGAGGAGATCCACGACTACACCGGCATCGATCCTTGGTTCCTCGACCAGCTCCAGGAGCTGATCGACCACGAACGCAGGATCGTCGAGCGCTGCGCGAAGGGGCTCGAGGGCTTCGACAACGAGTTCCTCCGCGAGACCAAGTCCCTCGGCTACTCCGACCGTCAAATCACCAACGCACTGACCACGCACGCCGACGGCTCAACGCCGATCGACGAGTGGGCGTTCCGCGCACACCGCAAGTCGCTCGGCGTCCTGCCGAACTACAAGCGCGTCGACACCTGCGCCGCCGAGTTCGAGTCCTTCACGCCCTACTACTACTCGACCTACGAGGACGGCGAGGACGAGACGGAACTCGTGAGGGATGAGGCCGGTGAGCTGATGGATCGGGTGATGATCCTCGGTGGCGGCCCCAACCGCATCGGCCAGGGCATCGAGTTCGACTACTGCTGCGTCCACGCCGCGATGGCCCTTAGCGAGATGGGCTTCGCGACGGTCATGGTGAACAGCAACCCAGAGACCGTTTCGACGGACTTCGACACCTCGGACATGCTGTTCTTCGAACCGCTGACCCACGAAGACGTGATGAACGTCCAAGACGCGGTCATGCCGAAAGGCATCGTTGTGCAGTTCGGTGGCCAGACCCCGCTCAACCTCGCCCGCGGCCTCAAGGACGCCGGCGCACCGTTGGTCGGCACCTCGGTCGAATCGATCGAAGCAGCCGAAGACCGTGACCTCTTCATCAAGCTCTGCCAGGAGCTCGACCTGGACCAGCCTCCGAGCGGCATGGCCCACACCTTCGAGGAAGCCGAGCAGGTCGCCGACCGCGTCGGCTACCCGGTCGTCGTCCGCCCGAGCTTCGTCCTCGGTGGCCGCGCGATGGCGATCGTCTACGACCGCCGCTCCCTCAAGGCCTATATGGAGGAGAACGCCGGCGAAGTGACGGCCGACCGCCCGATCCTCGTCGACAAGTTCGTCGAGGGCGCGATCGAGGTCGACGTCGACGCGATCAGCGACGGCGAGACCGTGGTCGTCGGCGGCGTGATGGAGCACATCGAAGAAGCTGGCATCCACTCCGGCGACTCGAGCTGCTCGCTGCCCCCCTACACGCTCCCTGAAGGCCTCATCGCCCGTATCCGCGAAGCGACCGAATCCCTGGCCCGCGGGCTCAAGGTCATCGGCCTGATGAACGTCCAGTACGCCGTGCAGGGCAGCCGGATCTACGTGATCGAGGCGAACCCGCGCGCCTCGCGGACCGCGCCGTTCGTCAGCAAGGCGATCGGCCACCCGCTCGCGAAGTACGCCGCCCGAGTGATGCTGGGCGACCGCCTGACTTCGATCGGGTTCACGGAGCCTGTGGTCCCGCCGTACTTCTCGGTGAAGGGCCCGGTCTTCCCGTTCAACAAGTTCCAGGGTGTCGACACCTTGCTCGGCCCCGAGATGAAGTCGACCGGCGAGGTGATGGGTGTCGACCGTCACTTCGGCGCAGCCTTCGCCAAGGCCCAACTGGGAGCCGGCATCGACCTCCCAAGCTCCGGCAAGGTCTTCCTGTCGGTTCGCGACGAAGACAAGCGGATCATGCTGCAACATGCCGCCCGACTCGTCGCCCTTGGCTTCGAGCTGGTCGCGACCTCGGGAACGGCGCGGGTGTTGAAGAACAACAACATCCCGGTCGAACGCGTATTCAAGATCCACGAGGGACGCCCGCACGTCCTCGATCTGATCAAGAACCGCGAGGTGAAGCTGATCTTCAACACGCCAGCGGGCCGACTCGAGCGAAGCGACGGCTCACAGATCCGAGCGGGAGCGGTCAGCTACAAGATCCCGTGCATCACGACGCTCGCCGCCGCAGCGGCGACGATCCAGGCGCTCGAATGGCGCGCGCAGAGCGACCTCCAGGTCGCTCCGCTCCAAGAGCATCACGAGAGCCTGACCGAGCCGACCGCCTGAGGGTCGGCTGGCTCCTCAGACCCCGCCGACCGGAAGACGACGAAGATCGACGGATCGGCCGACCAACCCGGCGATCCGTTCGAGGTAGTGTTCGCGGCGCCATTCGACGACACCGAACTGGGCGAGATGCTCGGTCTGGAACTGCACATCGATCAACTCGATGCCCGCATCACCAAGCCACCGCGCAAGGGTCACGAGTGCGACCTTGGAGAGGTCCCGCACGCGGTGGAACTTCGATTCGGCACAGAACAAAGCCCCGATCTGCACCCCGTAGGTCCCGGCGACCAGAACTCCATCGAGGTGGACTTCGAGGCTGTGCGCATGGCCGAGTTCGTGGAGCCGACCGTAGGCCTCGACCATCTCGGGAAGGATCCAACTACCGTCGGGCCGCCTTTCGTCGCAGGCGAGTTGCACCGCTCGAAACGAGCGGTTCCAACTCAGCTCGAAACCCCCTTGCCGGATCGTGCGATCGAGTCGCCGGGAGACGTGCAAGTTCTTCGGCTCGAGAACGCCTCGCGGACTCGGTGACCACCAGAGCGGTGGCTGCCCCTCGCTGAACCAAGGGAAGATCCCCTCACCGTACGCACGGATCAGACGAGCCGGTTCGAGATCCCCGCCGACCGCGACAAGACCATCGTCGTCGAACGGCCGCGGGTCCGGAAAAGGTTGGTCCTCTCCCGGCTCCAAGTAGTGCGGCAGGGCATCCATTTCGGCCTATTCAATCATCCAGGCGCCGCCGCAGGCTCGCCTGGAGTGATTCGCGATCCCCGAGATCGAGCTCATCCCCCGTTCGACGGAGCAAGAAGTCGATGCAGACCAGCGCCGAGTTGAACTTGAACACCGGCTCACCGGCCAGGAGATCGCGCAGCTCGGTCAGCGACACCGATCGGAACGAATCGACTTCACCATCGACCGGTGCGGGGACGAAGTCCGCCGGCAGTTCGAGATCGAAGCAATAGAGCGTGTCCGGCTTCAGCCCAGAGTCGTTCTCGAACACATACTGAACGACACCGACGGGCTCGGCCTGAGTTGCGAGTTCGACCGGGATCCCAGCCTCCTCGCCGCACTCTTTGACGACGTTCTCGGCAAGACCGAGCCCGACCGGCTGCCCGCCGGCAACCGCGTTGTCCAACTGACCGGGGAACAGCAACTTGTCCAACGCGCGGCGCGCGATCCAGACCTGGAGCTCACCGTCGATGTATCGGAACACGTTGACGTGAACCCCACTGGCGGGAATGCCGAGCCAGGCCACCAGCCGGCGATCGACGCTCGCGAGCACCGAATCTCCCACGGCGGACCAGACCGGGAACATCTCCCCACTCAGCTCGGCGATCCGCTCGCGTGCGAGCAACTCAGGCGCGAGGCCGTCGAGGAACGGCTGCAGCGCCTCGGGCGCGAGCACGAGCTCCTCGGCGTCGAGTGACTGGAACGCGCTCAGCAGCTCACGATCCTCCACGAGCCGATCTTCTCGCAGGTGGCCGACACGCCGGAACTCTCCGGCTGCCGTCCGCAGCCCCCATCGCCGGTAGCGCGAACGATCGTGTGTGTTGGCCGCGAGGATTCGTGCATTCAGCGTCATGAGGCCTCGCGTCGCTTGTCCGATCAGCGGTCCTTGAACCGACGAAGAGCCGTCGGCTGATCTTCACGATCGACGAGAGACAAGAATTCCACTTCCTGGCTGCCGACCGGAAGGAAGTAGACCCTGAGCTTGCGCGACGCGCGCAGACTCCAGAGATCCTGGCCGCCGATCTGCTTCACCTCGAGGCCCGGATAGGACGGCCCCTCGATGCAGAACAGCAAGGCGGCCTGAAAGGCCTTCTCGACCGACTGACGCGGCTTACCATCGAGGCTCTTGTAGAAGCTCTGGGTGAACTGCGGCACCCGGAAAGTCTCCGACAACAACGGCGCCTCCGGACGATCCTGAGGCTTGGGCTTCTGCCCCTTCTTCGGCGAGCGCGTCTGCTCGAGCAACTCGGCGACCCGGTCCTCCAAGTCGCGGATGCGAGCCTGCCGAATCGCTACGAGGCGACGCAGGCCTTCCTCGGAGCGACTCATCGTGTCGAGCTCGGACTCGAGTTCGCGCACGCGAAGCTCGACCTCGGAACGATCTGCAGGCTTGACCCGCTTCGGAAACGAATCGAGCCGCGAACGCATCGCGTCCAGCTCAGCCCGCAAGGAGGCGATCTGACTGTGATCGAAGCGTCGTTCGTTCTGGAGCGACTCGGCGCGCCGACGGTGTTCGGCTTCTTGTTCGCGCGATCGCTCGAGCTCGGTGCGCAGCCCGGACAACTCCTGATCGCGCAACCCGAGCAGCCGATTCAGTCGCTCAGTCTCCGATGCGGCCTCCAGCTTGTCGGCATCGGTCTCGTCCCGATTAGCCAGCCGCTCGACGACCGCCCGCACGAGCGACTCCAAGACCTCGGGATGGCGCGGTTCGCAGAGGGTCACGGCGAGCCGCCGAGCCGGCGCCTTCTCGATCCGGTAGCCCTTCGGCACTCGGTCATGCTTCCGGCACAGGTCACGCAGGGCCGAGACCGGTAGGACGAGTGCTGCGATCTGGTCGAGGCCGAACGCCGTCTCTCCACGGAGAGCCGCCTTCAACCAGGTCGAAACCTGACGATCGATGTCACTCACGGCGCCCCTCCTACGAGTGACTCGCCCGTCGAAGCGCGAAATCGCACTCGAGCGTCGCTGCGTTCCTTCGGCTGTGTCAGTGAATCGCTCACGTCGGGCCCCATCCCGCCTCGAGCAGATCGAGCCTCAGGCCCCGCGCTCGGCGAGCTCACGGAGAGAAGGGTCCGTCGGACGCCGGCGGTCCTGCGTCGGGGTCGGGGTAGATGATCTCGACCTCGTAGGACACAAAGTGCTCCCGGTCGATCTCGCGCTCGATCTTCTCACGCTCGGCCCGGGTTGGGGTCGGCGGATCCTGCCAAGCGCGCCAAACCGCATATTCGACGGTGTCGAACGGGGTCCCCAGGACGACCGTGCCGAGCCGCCAGAAGAAGAACGCCGGCGCACCGAGCGTCGAGGGCAGATCAGCCCGAAGCGGCGCCTGCTCCTTCTCGACGAGGTAGAGCCCGTAGGTGAACGGCGAAGCGACGATCGCGCTCGGGATCCCCACCAGGGCACCGACCAGCCCCCCGCCGACGCGGGAGGGGACTTGGACGAATTGGCTCCGCTCCTCGCGACCAGCCCAGAGCTGATCGGAGTATTGAACGAACGGCGCGCACGCCGACGAACCCAGAAGCAGGAGTCCGGCAAGGACTCCGAGCAGACGGCGTCGAACCACTTCGGAGATCAGTTCGAGGCCGGCTTGCGACGTGCGAAGACGAGTCGGTTGATCCGCCACTTGTTTTCGACCGTCTGTGGCGGAATCACGTTCGGCTTGAAGCCCTTGAGCGCCTCGTTCTCGATGGACAGCTCACGCAGCTTCCAGATCTGAACGCCCTGCGACTCGCAGTTGAAGAGCAACGCGTTGATGTACTCGCGAGACAGCGTGAGATCCTTCTCGACGAAGTCGATGTCGGCCGTCACGTCGACCGAGCGCCGACCGCTGCTGCGACCCCGGAGTCGATCACTTGGGTCATCCGTCGTCACGGTGAACGACGTCGACTTGATCTGCCCGCTGCGATCCGTGTTCTGGATCTGGTTCTTGAAGAACAGCTTCGGCTCCTGGTCCACACCGCGATCCGCGTTGCGCTTGATGCTCTCGAGCTGAGCCGACAGGCGACCGATCTCGTGGATGACCCCACCGGCTCGCAGAGCGGCCGCGTGACGCGTCTTCGCTTCCTTGTACTTGCCGTCCAGAAACGAGGCGTAGCCCCAGGCACCCGGCACGAGCAGGATGCTCGCGAGCAGGATCACCTTGTAGATGTCGAGGTCCTTGAACATCAGGCGTCTCCTCCGTCGGCGCGGAAGTCGTTCTTGATACTGAATTGCCACTGCAGCACCGCACCCGGCACGCCGGCCTGAAGCGGGTCTTCACCCCGCTGCTCGGCGACGTTCGAGAACGGGCAGGACGGGTCGTCGAAGCGGCTCTCGAAGCGGGCCCGCAACGAAGCCTCCCGCTCGCGGTAGTTGTCGCCCTGCAGCATGAACTTCACGACCAGCTTCGACGGCTGGCGCTCCGACTCACTCTCCAGATCGAGGTCGATCCGCATGATGAGGAACTTGCCGAGCATCTCTTCCGAGTCGTGGATCTGCTGGGCAAACCAGTTCAACACGTAGGCACCCGAACGCAGCTGCAGGTCACTGAAGATGCCAGTGCGCGACTGCTCGGCTTCGAGCGCGCGACGCAGGGCGCTGCGCAGGACCAGCAGTCGATCGAAGGTCTCGGCTCCCTCGACCTGACGGAGGACCTTGTCACGGTTCTCTCCCTCGAGGGCCTCGTAGACGGGGAACCCACGGTTCACGAGATGACCGAGCAAGCCGTAGTAGGTCGCCTCCACCTTCGATTCGCCGCCTCGCCCACCCGAACTGACTTCGAACGAGTGCGTGCGGGCGTGCTCGGTCTCGAGCTGGTTGATCTGCTGGTTGCGGCGAACGATGAAGAACACCGGCACCAGGATCAGCAGGAGACACGCGATCGCAGCCGGGAACTTCAGCTGCTCGAACTTGCGCTTGAACGCGAACTCTTCGCGACGGAAGTCGAAACCTCCGCGACCACCGAGTTGACCGAGAGCGAGTCCGACCGCGATCGGCAGACGAGGACCGATCGAAGCGGCCTCCTCGTCATCGAGGTCGTGCGCCAGACGGGTCAGCACGTCGAGCGGCTCGGCCGAGGCCGAGAACACCTCGGAGAACACCGCCTGGACACCCGGCATCAGCGAACCACCGCCGGTCACGAACACGCGCTCGACCGAAGCCACGCGCGAGAGGCCGGTCGAAAAGCGCAGCAGCTCGCGGCGCAGACGCATCAGGAAGCGATCCTTGGCAGTCGCGACGATCTCGCGGGTAACGACGACCTGGCTCGATGTCGGAGCAGCCACCGACGAATCGTTGGCGTCAGGAACCGGCGGAGCGTCCGAGTCGTCGACGAGAACGAACTCGTCATCTTCTCGACTCTCGGCCACGACCTCGTCCGTCGGCGCCGAAGCGACCACGTCGGAGTCGGCGATGACGACGTCTTCACCATCGTCGAACACCTTCTGCACCGCGGCACGCGCTGCGGTCAGTTTGATCGAGCAGGCGTTCGCGATCTCCTGGACCAACGAGTCGGTTCCGATGCGCAGCGCCCGTAGGTCGAGCAGCTCACCACCGGCGACGGCGAGGACACGGGTCGCCGAGGCGCCGACATCCGCGACGACACGCGCCTGAACCCCGAGGCCCGGAACCGCAGCTCCGAGCGTCGTCGGCAACACCTCACCGTCACTCTCACCGTCCTCGGCTTCGGCTTCGGCCGCTTCGACAGCCGCCTGGGCAACCTCTTCGCCGAAGCAACCGGCCCACTCGGCGACGCGGTAGAGCGCCATCAAGTCGAGGTCCATCCGCTCCGGGTCGAGGTGCGCGGACTCGAGCGCCTTCATGCGCGCCTCGATCACAGTCTTCGGCAGACCGGCGACGAGCACACGCGTCTCGCTCTCCAGCTCTTCGAAGACGTGGAAGTCGACGACCAGATCGTCGACCGAGTGACTGTGAATCTCGCTCTCGGCCTCGAACTTGATGACGCGCCGGATCTGCTCTTTGCCGACGAACGGCACTTTGAGCTCACGCAGCAACACGTCGCGACCACAGGCTGCCATCGCGAGGTTGTCGCGTTGAAGACCACCTTCCTTGAGCACCTCGCGGATCTGCACCGCGCGCACCTGTTCGGGGTCCTCATCCGGACCAGCGGTCTCCGCTGGTTCGAGGCAGACCTTCGAGAGCTTCGGGCGCCGGAACGAGCCGTCGAGTTCGACGATCTTCAGCTCAAAGGCACCACTGTCGACTCCGACTGATTTGGCCATGGGTTCTTAGGGGTCTTCGTCTTCGTGAGATCTCGTTGCGCCGGGATCTCAACGACCGGTCGCGTCCGTGGATGGCGGAGTCGCCTCAGCAGTCACGATCTGAGCATCCGAGTGGACGACGCGCACTCGCGTGTCCGACAAGAATCGCTCCCTCTGCTCATCATTCAACACTCGAGCGATCCGATCGTCTGCACGCAGCAACGCCCGGATCCGCTCCTGTTCGAGACTTCGGCCGTCTCCACCCCGAGCGGCGATCTCCCGGCACTCGCGGTCCCGGGCATCGAGTACTCGCGAAACCCGCGCAACCTGCTCTGGATCGAGGCCGTAGCGCGCCCTCAGGTCACCCAAGTAGTCACTGGCGCCGGCCTGAACCTCGTCGACCTCGAGAACCGATCCGATCGCTCTCGGAGCCACCAGACCGACGGCGAGGCCCGCCGTGAAGCTCGTCACGACGGCTGCGAGGAACCAACGGAGCGCCGAACCCGAGCTCAACGCGGCTCCGAGCGCCCTGCCGAGCCGTTTCGCTCTGCGGCGGCTCTGTCCGCCTCGATCTCGGCGTCCAGCGCCTCCATCTCGTTCTGCAGCTGGTTCGGACTCGCCGACAGGTCCCCGCTCTCGGCCTGATCGAACCAGCCGAAGGCGAAGGCCGCACAGGCAGCGAGCAGCAACGCCGCAGCGCAAACCACCCGAATACCCCAGGAGGCGACCCGGTGGGCGACGACGGTCGACCCAGCACTCGAGGCCGGCGGGCCAGACGCCCAACCGCCCGATTCGGGCTCTTCGGACTCGAGCGAGTCCGGCACTCGTCCACGCACCTGGTCGACGATCCGCGAGCGGAAGTCCGACGGCACCACGACCGGATCCGCCGAGGCGGAACGCAGAAGCGACCGGGTCGACTCGAACTCCTCGAGCGACGCTCGGGCCGCGGGATCGTCCTGGAGCCGTTCTTCGAAGCGCCGGCGCTCCGCTGAATCGAGCTCTCCGTCGACGTAGCGCTGCAGAAGGCTCTCGGCGGGACTCAGGCTCTCGGGGCTCAGATCGGTGGATTCGTTCATCGCTTGCCTCCGCTCTTCTGGCCGAGACGACGGTTTCCCGGAACCAGGTCCGGATGCTGCTGTTCGAGGGCTACGCGGAACCGCTGACGAGCCCGGAAGATACGGGACTCGACGGTCCCCATGCTGCAGCCGACGACCTCGGCGATCTCCGCGTAGCTCAGATCCTCGTATTCGCGCAGGATCAGGGCCGTGCGGAACTTCTCGGGCAGCTCCGAGACGATCTTGGCAGTCACCGCGTGGAGTTCCCGCTCGAGCAAGGGCTCGATCGGCGCCGTGGAGTCGTCCTCGGAGGAGCTCCCGTCGAGCTGCTCGGACTCGACCAGCCGAAGCGGCCGACGCGAGCGCCGCGTAAAGTGGTCGTTCGCCGTGTTGACCGCGATCCGGTAGATCCAGGTGAACAGGCCGGAGTCGGCCTGGAAGGTGTCGAGCTTGCGGAAGACCTTCAGGAAGACCTCCTGAGCCAGGTCCTCGATCTCGCCCGGATCACGCGAGAAGCGGCCGAGTAGCCGGAAGACCCGGTGCTGGTAGCGGTCGACGAGACGGCCGAAGGCCTCCTCGTCACCACCCAGAACCGCCTCGATCAGCGCGGCGTCGGTGACTTCGGACATCAGGGAGAGCGCAGACACGGGGGCTTGGATCGGCCGAGGGCCGGGTTTCTTCCCCACCGAACCTGCCAAACGCTCATTCCGGCTCGGAACTCCGCTCGAGCAGGTGCCCCATCTTGGCGCGCTTCGTCTCCAAGTACCTCTTGTTACTGGGGTTAGGCTCGACGACGAGGGGAACCTGCTCGACCACTTCGAGACCGTATCCCTGCAACGCGGACAACTTCTTCGGGTTGTTCGTCAGCAGCCGGAGCTGCCGAACCCCGAGGTCGTGGAGGATCTGGGCCCCGGTGCCGTACTCCCGCTTGTCGGCCGGAAGTCCGAGCTCCTCGTTCGCCTGCACCGTGTCGAGACCGGTGTCCTGCAACGCGTAGGCGCGCATCTTGTGCGCGAGCCCGATCCCTCGCCCCTCCTGGGAGATGTAGAGCACGACCCCGCGGCCGGCCTCCTGGACCGCGACCATCGCCCGCTCCAGCTGATCGCCACAATCGCAGCGCAGGGAGCCAAACGCATCCCCGGTCAGGCACTGGGAGTGGACCCGGACCAGAACCGGCTCGTCCATCGGCGGGAACCGGTGCCCGATCTCCTCCGGGCGCTCGATGCCGACGCAGAGAGCCACATGGGTCCGCCCGTCGACCTTGGATTCATAGGTGTAGCTGTCGAAGTAGCCGTGCTTGGTCGGCATCTGAGCGTGGGCCACCCGCTCGATCATCCGCTCGCGGCGACGGCGGTACTCGATCAGGTCGGCGATCGAGCACATCAGGACCTCGTGCTTCTCGCAGAAGGTCTCGAGCTCCGGCACGCGGGACATCGTGCCGTCGTCATTCATGATCTCGCAGATCACGCCAGCGGGGCGCAGGCCGGCGAGCCGGCAGAGGTCGACCATGCCCTCGGTCTGACCGGCTCGGACGAGGACCCCGCCCTCTCGCGCCCGGAGCGGGAACACGTGGCCCGGACGCACGACGTCCTCAGGCACCGCGTCGGGTTTCACCGCCGCGAGGATCGTCGTCGCCCGGTCAGCGGCCGAGATCCCCGTCGTGACTCCCGTGGCGGCCTCGATGCTGACGGTGAAAGCCGTGCCGAACCGGGAACCATTGTCCGGAGCCTGCGGGGTCAGCCCCAGCTGGTCGCAGATCGACGACTCGAGCGCCAAGCAGATCAGGCCGCGGGCGTCCTTGGCCATCTGGTTGATCAGCTCGGGCGAGGCGAACTCGGCAGCGAAGCAGAGGTCGCCCTCGTTCTCACGGCCAGGATCGTCGACGAGAACGATCGGGCGGCCCTTGCGGAGCTCTTCGAGGATCTCGGGAATCGGGGCGAAGGTCATCAGGCAGATACGCGGAGCGGGTCGGATCGTAGCGGTTCGACCGGGGGGTCGGGGCGAAGGTCCCAGGATCACGGAGACGGGGCTCGATCGCCGGAGAAGAGGAGAACTCCGACAGCCGGCCGTCGTTTCGTTCCGCGGCGTGTCCGGATGCGACCGGCGCCTCGCAACCCGCTTGCCAAGCGGGCTCCAAAGCGCCTGATCGGGAAGTCCCGCCGCCATCGGCACTGTGTTGCAGCCTTCAACTCTGTCTAGAGATCCGACGATGAGGGGGGCTGGGAGAGTCGAGTTTCTCGACACACATCGCCGATGCGCCACGGATTGCTACACGGTTTGACGGCCCTGACCGTCCTTGGGGGAGTGACCTACGTCCAATGTGAGGTCTCCGACCTCCGCGAGGCGGCCGCCGACGCTCAGGAGATCCGCCAGATCGCCCGCCAGGACGCCGAAGAGCGCGTGCTGGTCGCTCAGCGCGAGACCCGGATCCACGTCCTCGAGGCCAGGCTCCAGGAACTGACGGCGCGCTGCACCGAGCTCGACGAGCAGTCCCACGAAGCCGAGGAGCTTCGCCGGGAACTCGCCGAGGCAAGGGAAGCCGCCCGCCGCCTCGAGGCGAAGTGGGAGCCCCGACTGCAGGAGGCCGAAACGCTCGCCACCGAGTTCCGGGAGGAGTTCCGCCGCCAGGGCCTGCGGGAAGCGAGCCTACGGCGTGAGACCGAGACCCGCCTCGACGAGCTCTCGCGGGAGGTCACGCCAGACCCGGACCAACTGTCCGACACCCTGCTGATGCCGACCGTGCAACTCAGCGGCTCGGAAACCGTCGGCGCCGGCACGATCGTCTACTCGAAGTTCGACCGCGCGACCGGCAAGGGCGAGACCTACGTCCTGACGGCGTTCCACGTGGTCCGCAACATCTTCGCGGACTCGCCGGAGACCCGTCGCGACGGCATCGACATCATCATCTACCGCAAAGACGGCACGCGCAGCACGGTCAAGGCCGAACTGGTGCGCCACGACCGCGGTCTCGACACCGCGCTGATGCAGCTGCAAACCGACGAGGTGTTCGAGCACGTCGCGAGCGTTGCCTCCGACCGCACGATCGGCTCGGCCGGAGTCTGGGACGAAATCACTGCCGTCGGCTGCCCGCTCGGCAACGATCCGATCGCAACCCACGGCACGCTCGGCCGCACCGACAACCGCGTCAACGGCACCGACTACTGGCTGATCACCGCGCCGACCTACTACGGCAACAGTGGCGGTGGCATCTACCTGTCGGACTCGCGCGAGCTGGCGGGTGTGTTCTCGAAGATCTACACGCACGGTCGTGGCATGCAGGTCGCGGTCCCACACCTGGGTCTCTGCACGCCGATGAATCTGATCCGCGACTGGCTGACCGAAGAGGGCCTCGAGTGGGTCCTCGAACCGCACCCAGGTGCGGTGTTCGCCACGCCGCCGAAGTGAGCGGCACCTCGGTCGGGTAGAACCGCGGCATGAACCGCGCGTTCCCCGCCCTGCTGTTCCCAAACCTGCTGCTCTCGGCCCTCGCGCTCGCGAGCGCGACCACGGCGCAAACCTGGGTCCAGTCGATCGATCCCGAGCCCCTGACGCCCGCGAAGCCGCTCCGAGTCTTCGTGTTCGCCGGCCAATCGAACATGGTCGGCAGCGACTCCCACGTCGAGGACGTCCAATTCTTCCCGCCGTTCCGGGGCCTGGAAGAACCGCAGCCGAAGGCGCGATTCCTCTACTGCATCGGCCGGGAAGACAAGCGGCAGTCCGAGGGCTTCGTCCCGCTGCAACCGGTCAACGGTGTCATCGGCCCCGAGCTGAGCTTTGCACGTGAAGTGATGGCGACACTCGACGAACCGATCGCGATCGTGAAGATCGCGGCCGGCGGCACGACGATCGGACGGGACTGGAACCCCGAGGACCCCGGCGGCTTCGAGCTGTATCCGCTCGCGCTCGAGACCGTGCGAGACGCACTCGCAACGCTGAAGCAGCAACGCGTCCCCTACCGCCTCGAAGCGTTCTTCTGGCACCAAGGCGAGAACGACATGTTCGACGACGGGTTCCGCGACGCCTACGGCCAGAACCTCGCGAACTTCCTCGCGTCATGGCGGCGCGACCTCGAGGCTCCCGAGCTCCCATTCTTCATCGGCGAACTCTGCACGAAGACGATCTGGGGCATGGACAACCGGATGCGGATGTACGGCATTCGCGAGGGACAGATCGAAGTCACCGAGCAGGACGAGCGAGCGACCTACGTCCCGACCTCGCACGTCGGCGTCGAGATCAGCCGCAACACCGGACTCCACTACCACTACGGCACACTCGGCCAACTCGAGCATGGAGTCGAGTATGCGCGGGCCTACCTCCGCTCGATCGACGCGCTCGAGACCGAGGTCAGGTCGCTGCGTCGATGGCCGTACGACGACGGCGAGGCGATCGACCTCTACGTCCTCGCTGGACACCGCAACATGGAGGGCGAGCGCGCGTTCGTCGACGAGGTCCGTGCGACGCGAGGCGGGCGGAAGCTCGCGAGGGACGATCCCAAGATCGCATTCCGTTACGCACTCGGCGGCGGAGCACGCGTCTCGACCGGCTTCGAACCGCTCGGACCGACGGGTGCGTTCGGGACCTTCGGTCCGGAACTCTCCTTCGCCCGCACGCTCTGGGACGACGGCGAACGGAACTTCGCGATCGCCAAATTCACCCACAGTGGATCCCAGGCAATCGACTGGACGCCGGAGGGCAGCGAAGCCGTCGACCGCAACCTGCACGGCGAGTTCTTGACCTTCGTCCGTGAGAGCGTTGAAGAACTCGAGAGCCGCGGTCACGCAGTGCGGTTGGCACGCGTGATCTACCACATCGGCGAGAACGACACGGCCTACGGACCCTACCGCCGTCGGATCGGTGAACGACTGGATGCACTCGTCGCTGGCCTGCGCACCGGACTGGAGCGCCCCGACCTCACGGTCTTGGTCAGCCACGGACCGGCCGCGGAGTTCCCAGGAGTGGTCGACTTCGACGTCGCCACCGAGCTACGGAAGATCGCGGCCGACGATCGCCACCTGGACTACCTGCCCTTCGTCGAGTTTCCCGAACAGCGTCGGGCTCTCGTCCTGGACACACATGCGATCGTCCTGCTCGGCCAGCAATTCGCTCGAGCGGTGAAGAACGACCGCTGATCGCGGTCAGTCTCTCGAACTGTCGCTCTGCACCGCTCGCTCGAGCGCCGAGTCCGCGTCCTCCAGACGACCGAGTCGCTCGAGACAAGCCGCTCGCAGGAACAGCCCCTCCTCGTCCCCAGGGTGGTCTTGGAGCACGCTCTCGACCAACTCGAGCGCGCGCTTCGGGTTGCCGCGGTCGCTGAAGATCTCGGCCGAAGCGAGCAGGGACGGTCGATCGTCCGGTCGACGGAGTAGCACTTCGAAGTAGACGTCGAGCGCCTCCTCGACGTGCCCGAGGTGGCGGAGAGCCGCAGCCGTGTGTCGAAGCGCTGGCCAGAACTGCGGCCTTCGCTCGAGGAACTCCCGCATCACGGCGATCGCGGAGATCGGATCGGTTCCGAGCTCGATCCCACGCATCGCTTGTTTGTAGCGGTGCTCGAAGTCCGGAACTTCGACCCGCAGCAGCAACTCGACGACCTCGTCCTCCATCTCGTGATCGAGCCCCGACACGAGTGCGGACTCGAGTTCGGGGACCGCGTCGTAGGGGCGATCGCAGAGCACCAGGCAACGACCGAGATCCATCCGCTCGACGCCATGCTCGAGCAGACCAACCAGCTCTTCCAAAGCCTCGGGCAGATCCTCGGGCACTGACTGCTCCTGGATGTGCTCGGCGAGGTAACGCAGCAGCACGG
>JBCBZB010000109.1:0-12491 GCA_039815565.1 Planctomycetota bacterium | reverse complement strand
GACGGCTGCCTGCCAGGTCACCAGCAGCACCGGCACGTCGTGCATCGGCGGAACCTTGTGTGGATCTCCGTCGCCGAGTAAGTGGAGGTAGGCGCCGGAGAGTTCGATCACGAACGGGTCGCTCGCGCGCTCGCCGGACTCCTTGGTCTGGACCAGCTGAGTGCGGAGGGCGGCCGGATCGCGGCGAGAGGCGTTCCCGAACATCAGCAGTTCGCAGCGTGCGAGTTGTGCGCGGGCTTCGATCTCGTAGTCGCCGGCCCGCTTGGCGTAGTCCAGGACATTGTCGAGCGTGCGCTGCACCCGTCGACGTGAGCCACGTTGAGTGAGGATGCGGGCGCGGGCGAGACGCGCCCGTGCCAGTGCGCGGGGTAGGTCGCGCAGGGAAGGCTCGGAGAGCAGGTCCTCGATCTCGTGCACCGCACGCTCGAAGTGCAGTCGCAATGCCTGCCAACGCGCCAGATCGACCCGCAGATCGATGCGAAGACCTTCGTGCTCCGGGGCGTCCGAGTCGGCGAGAACCGCGAGTCCGGTGCGCGTGACACGGAGCGCATCGCGACCCTGGCCGAGGTAGGCGAAGACCCGCCCGTGTACCAGGGCGACACGGGCGCGCAGAGTGACGAATTCTTCGTCGGCCTCCGAGAGGCGGCCCTCGGCGTTGGACAGATGCTGGAGCGATTCGAAATAGCGTCCACTCGACTGCGCGACTTCGGCGAGTCCCAGCGCTGCGGTCGCTGCGATGCGATCATCTCCTCGCTCATGCCCGATTCTTGCGAGCCTTCGGTAGGCGGTGCCGGCGCGGCTCGGCTGTCCGCGCCGCATCGCCAGGCGGGCCGTCAGCTCGGTCCACCGTGACCGACGTCGCTCGTCGTCTTCTTCGTGTCCGAGGGCTTGGATGTGGAGTTCACAGCGCCGTGCGAGACGAGTCGCCATGCGCAGTGACCCGTCGAGGAACCGCTGTTCGAGGCCGTCGAGAAGTCGGTCGATACAGGCCTCGTGCTCGCCGGCCCGCGAGAGCTGTAGTGCCACGTCGAGCGGCGGGGCGCCGCGATCTTCGAGAACCCAGGCCGCACTGCGGTGCAGGCGACGTTGATCCTCGGGCAGCATCGCGGCGAGAACGGTGCGACGGTACTCGCGGTGGCGGAAACGCCCGCGGTCACCGTCGACCTCGATCAGGCGTTCCTCCAGTTCCGCGAACTGCTCGAGGAGTTCGAGTTCGGGGCGACCCACTAGTGCCGCAGCATCCTCGACGGAGAACTCATGGCCGAGCACGGCCGCCGCGCGGACCGAGTGGCGGATCGCTGGGGAGATCGAGTCGAGTCTTCTCTCGAGTCGTTCGATCTCGGTCGTGGCCGGCCGAAGCTCCGTGACGTCCGCTACGAGGTTGGAGTAGCTGCCCGGCTTGCCGCGAAGTTGGCCACGTTCGACGTACTCCTCGAGGCACTCGATCAAGGCGGACGGAGATCCCGAGAACGCTCGCCAGGCGCCGCGCAGGAGCTTGTCGAGCCGAGCGCTGCGATTCGCCTCACCGGGGTCGAAGAGGAAGCGACCGAGTTCGAGGAAGGCTCGTTCGTCGAGGCCGCCGAGTCGAATCGTCTCCGACGGCAGTTCGTCCGCAGGTTCGGCTCGAGTCGTAACCAGAAGCCAGAGAAGCGGTGGCGTGCTGGGGTCTGTCAGCGTGCGTCGGATCACCTGCACGGCGAGGCGGCCGAGTTCCTCCGCGCGATCGATCCGGACGACCAGCGATCCGCGCAAGCGTGCGATCGCGCTGAAGGCGTCCGCCAAAACCTCGACGCGTTCGTCGGGGTTTCTGGGGTCGTCCCCGGCGAGCAGCGCGGCGATCCGATCGATCACCGGTTCCGAGAGCACTGAGCCGAGCGCCTCGCGGGCCCGGTAGCGGAGGCGTTGTTGTCGAAGTGAATCGTCGTCCCGGACCGCGGGGAGGAGCCACTCGCGCAGCATGTCCGCGAGCGGTGCGTCCCCGCGAAGGTTCGCGTCCGGTGGGGCGCTCCTCCCGAGAAATGCCACAGCTCGTCGATCCTCGATCCACTTCGTGCAGATCTCGTCAGCGAGCCGGCGTCTTCCGACTCCGCGCGAGCCCTCGATCTGAACGGCTCTCGGGCGCCCCTTCCGCGCGTCCGTGAGGAGGCGGTCGAGGCGCTCGCTCTCGACCTTGCGGCCGACGAACGGGATCGAGCTCGGTCGGCGGACGGATTCGAGTGCTCGTCGCGACGCCAGGAGCGGTGCGTGACCGGCGAGGTCGCGCCAGAACTTCGAGCCCTCTCCCCGGTCGAGGATCTCCACGAGGGTGGCTGCGGAGGTTGGGCGGAGGTCCGGAGTCTTCTCGAGCAGGTGCATCAGCACGGCGTCGAGGAACGACGACAGTTCGGGGTTCGCGTGCGAGGCCGGCTTCGGTCGCTCGTGCAGACTCGCGTGAAAGACTGCGTCCGGTGTCATCGCCGGACGGAGGAACGGATGCCGTCCTGTCGCCAGCTCGTAGAGCACGATCCCGAGCGCGTAGAGGTCGGCCGACGGCCCTTGGGGCTTTCCCCGAAGGGTCTCGGGCGCGGTGTAGGCGGGGGCGCCGTGGACGCCAGACGCACTTCCGGCGTCGGCAGAACGGGCGAGTCCGAAGTCCACGAGGCGCACTTCGGACTCGGCTGTGATCAGAAGATTCTCCGGCTTGATGTCCCGGTGCGTGATCCCGCGGCGGTGGAGGGCGTCGAGCGCTCGGGCGGCGTCGAGGCCGATCGTCCGGACCAGGGCGTCTCCGCAGGCTCCGTGCTCGCGGAGGAACTGCCGGAGGGTCCGGCCCTCGACATAGTCCTGGATCGAGTAGAGCGCGGGCCCGAACTCCGTTTCGACCGTCTCGACGGCGTGGACCTTCACCACACGCGGATCGTCGAGCCGGCGGCTGATCTCGGCTTCGTGCCGGAAGCGCTCGATCGCGGCATCATCGGACTCGAGTTCCGGACGGACGATCTTCACGGCGAAATGCGCTCCGGCCTCGCGGCCGAACAGCGGGAGACGGGCCGTCGCGCGGCGAACCGTGCCGGTCGCGCCGCTCCCGAGCAGGTGCTCGATCTCGAGTCGATCCGACAGCGCTTTGCGGACCGCCGGCAACGGATCCCGGTCGGGTTCAGTCATCGCGGGTCCGCAGCTCCTCGGCCCTGGCTCAGCCCAGGTCGGATGTCAGAAAGCCTTTTCACGAAGAGGTTTGTGACGAATCGTCAGGCTTGCGGGTCAGGAGCTTGGAGTCGGGCCGGGGGACGTGGCTCAGCTGGTCGCCCGCGGCGACATCGTGGCGGGTTGGGGGATCTCCGTCGATGTCATTCCGGGAGCCAGGGATCGGTCGCACCTTGATCTG
The DNA here is from genome assembly GCA_039815565.1 of Planctomycetota bacterium. Classification (GTDB taxonomy): domain Bacteria; phylum Planctomycetota; class UBA1135; order UBA1135; family UBA2386; genus JBCBZB01. The sequence goes on along the minus strand of JBCBZB010000109.1, from coordinate 9,127 downwards.
GAGAGCGGAAGTCCGACACTCCCCGGTCCGCTCGGTCTGGGAGCGGATCGGGGCTGGTGTCCCGCACGGTCTTCAAAACCGTTGAGGGTCGGCCTCGCGTCGGCCTTGGTGGGTTCGATTCCCATGCGTTCCCGCCATTTCCCTGCTCCAGATAGCTCGCTGGCTTCCGCCGAACCGACCGCTGATGAACCCTGAACCGAGTGTCTCCGACCGCGGAGCGGTGATCCAGGAACTGCGCCGGTTGCTGGTCCGCGACTACGGCGCGCAGCCGGGTCTTCTGGCCGACGCCCCGTTGGTCTCAACCGGGCTCGTCGACTCTGCCGGTGTCGCCGATCTGATCGATTGGCTGGAGACCCGCTACGGGGTGCGGATCGAGGACGACGAGGTCACGTTCGAGAACTTTGAGACGCTCGAAGCCTTGGCCCTGCTGGTCGAGCGCTCGCGTCGTGCAGCGGGCTGAGAGCCCGGTTTCAGGCTTCGCTCGAGCCGTCGCAGCGACGCTCAAAAAGCCTGTAATTCGGCGGAACGCGTCGCGTCCATCAATAAAGTTCCGCAAGCGGTGGAGGCGGGGTCCGGACGAGCTGGCAAGCGCACCGGCAAGTTCGAGCTCTGCGCGGTTGATTCGTGACACGAGTTGTCGGATCGCTACCCTCTGCCGCCCATCCTCGAGGCTCCAGTGTCCTTCCTTCTTCCTGTCCTCCTGTTCCTGATCCCTGTCCTCGCCGTCGTCCTGTTGGCGACGGCGTTCGGCCGCCGACTGAGCGGCTCCTGCGGCGGGCAGGACAACGGGCCCTGCGCGACCTGTGGCCGATCGGCTGAAGAGGTCGCCGAGGCACGGCAAGGTGGTTCCTGTTCCTGAGAGTCCCGAGACCCTGAGATCTGTCGGGTCTCCGCGGTGCTTTCGGCACGCGGTCGCCTGATCGGAAGTCCCTGTCGCGGATTCGCCCGGCGTTCCTGCTCCCTTCCACCCCCATCCTTCCACGGTTCGTGAATCCGACCGGTCGTTCTTCTCGATCGGTTCGCTGCAGCGAGCGCACCTCATGATCACGCACAAAATCAGTCGAGGCTTCGACATCCCGCTCGCCGGCGCTTGTGATCGCGTCGTCGTCGATGCGCCGACCCCACAGCGCGTTGCGGTCGAAGCCGCGGACTTCCCCGGACTGAAGGCCAAGATGTTGGTCGCCGAGGGTGACCGGGTGCAGACCGGTCAGCCGCTGTTCTTCGACAAGAAGCGCGACGGTGTTCGTCTCGTTTCGCCGGGAACCGGCAAGGTCGTCGCGGTCGAGCTGGGTGCACGTCGCGCGCTCCAGCGAGTCGTGATCGAGCTCGAGGATCAGGACGATTACTGCTCGGAGCTGCCGACGCTCGACCTGGTGCGACTGCGTCAGGGCGGGTTCGAGCGCAGTGCGATCGTCGAAGCGATCGTCGGCGCGGGTCTCTGGCCGCTGCTTCGCCAGCGTCCGATCGGCAAGGTCGCGGATCCGAACCGTGAGCCGGTCGCCGTCTACCTGAATGGCATGGACACCGAGCCGCTCGCCGCCGACCCGAGCTTCCTGGTTCAGGGTCAGAGCGAGGAGCTGCAGGCCGGCGTCGATCTGCTTCGTCAGCTCACTTCCGGTCAGGTCTACCTGACCGTGCGGGCGGGTGAGCAACCGAAGGAATTCGAAGCACTCCACGGAGTGGAGATGCACGGCTTCAAGGGCGCGCACCCCGCTGGCCTGGTCGGGACGCACATCCGAACGATTCGGCCGATGAAGGCCGACGAGTCTGCCTACTCGCTTCGCGTCCAGGACGCCGTGCAGCTCGGGCGCTGGCTCCTGACCGGTCACTACCCGACGGAGCGCATGGTCGCAGTCGTCGGCGAAGGTGTCGCGGATCGTCGCTACGTCCGGACGCGCCAGGGTGCAGATCTCCGGAGCCTGATGGGCCGTTTCTGGGGCGAGAGCACCCGGACGATCAACGGCACGGTGCTCAGCGGCCGTGCAGCGGATCGAGACGGCTCTCTCGGCTTCTACGCGCAGACGTTGACCTGCATCCTCGAGGGAGAGGGTGAGCGCGACCTGTTCGGCTGGATGATCCCGCAGCCGAACAAGCTCAGTTTCCACCGCGCGATGTGGTCCTGGATCCTGCCGCGCAAGAAGGGCTTCTCGGTCGACGCTCGAGTCCATGGCGGACCGCGCGCGATCGTCAACATCGGCGCCTGGGAAGCAGTCACGGCGCTCGACATTCACCCGACCTACCTGGTGCGGGCGATCCAATCGGACGATCTTGAAGAGGCCATATCGCTCGGTCTTCTCGAAGTGACCGAAGAAGACGTCGCGCTCTGCACGTTCGTCGATCCCTGCAAGATCGACGTCGGTGCCGTTATCCGGAAAGGACTCGACCTCTACGAGGCTGAAGGCTGATGCTCCGTCCACTCGTCGATCAAGCTCGAAAGCTCTACGCCAAGCCCGATGCACCCCTGCACGGGATCTGGCCGTTGTTCGATGCGGCCGAGACGTTCCTGTTCACGCCGGGTCACACGACCCCGAAGGACGGGCCGCACATCCGCGACTACATGGACCTCAAGCGGACCATGTGGACGGTCATCCTCGCGCTGATGCCGTGTCTGTTGTGGTCGTTCTTCAACACCGGCTACCAGCACTTCGAGGCGGTCCAGTCGATGGGTGGCTCGACTTACACGGTCGGTTGGCTGCAGTCGCTGATCTTCGGCCAGAGCTACGGTGCCTCGCTCGTCGCGCGTGAGTTCGACATCTCGCTGCTCGACCAGCTGGTGTTCGGCTTACAGCGAATGCTGCCGATCGTCGTTGTGAGCTACTTCGTCGGTCTGAACATCGAGGGCGTGTTCGCGGTCAAGCGGAAGCACGAGATCAGCGAGGGCTATCTCGTCACCGGTATGCTTGTCGCGTTGATCGTCCCGGCTTCGATTCCGCTCTGGCAGCTGGCATTGTCGGTGGCGTTCTCGGTGATTCTCTGCAAGGAGATCTTCGGGGGCACCGGGATGAACATCTTCAACGTCGCGATGATGTCGCGCGCGTTCCTGTTCTTCGCCTACCCGGCGCAGATGAGCGGTGACGCGATCTGGGTCGCTGGCAACGACACCGGGGCAGCGGCGACCGCCGTCATCGATGGCTACTCGGCTCCGACCGCGCTCGCTGCGGCGGCCTCGGCGAACCTCAGCGGCAACGCGATCGATACGACCGGAACCTTCGAGTCTGCTGCGGAAGCGGTTGCTCAGCAGGTCGGCTCTTGGTCGGACCTGTTCTTCGGCCTCGTGCCGGGGTCGGCGGGCGAGACCAGTGCGTTCTGTGCTTTACTCGGAGCGGTGCTCCTGGTCATGGCAGGAGTCGGCTCCTGGCGCACGATGGTCGGTGGCGTGATCGGCATGGTCGCGCTGGCCTTCCTGTCGAACATCGCCTTCGGGCAGCTCGACGGCATCGGTGGCTACCCGCCGCACTGGCACCTCGTGTCAGGCGGTTTCGCGTTCGGCATCGTGTTCATGGCGACCGACCCGGTCACCAGTCCGGAGACCGATCGCGGCAAATGGATCTACGGTTTCCTTATCGGTGCGGTCACCGTGATGGTGCGCTGGGTCAACCCCGCTTATCCGGAGGGGGTGATGCTGGCTGTCCTGTTGTTGAACGCGTTCGCGCCGACGATCGATCACTTCATCGTCCAGTCGAACGTCAAGCGTCGGAAGGCGCGTCTGGCCTGAGGCCCGGGAGTCCAACCAAATGGCGTTGAACAAAGAGAACAACAGCTTCGTGCTGACCTTCGCGGTGGGCATGTGCGTCGTGTTGGCGATCGCGCTGGCCGGCACCTACCAGGCTCTCTCGAAGACGATCGAAGACAACGAGCTCTTCGATCAGAAGCTAAACGTGCTGATCGCTGTCGGTCTGCACAGCAAGCAGGCTCTCGACGAGGGTGCTCTACAGGGCGTTTACGGCGAGCAGCTGGAGGACCCGACGCAGCTCGCTGAGCTCTCGGCGCGTCATGCTGCCAAGACCCGTGAAGAACTCGAGACGCTCTACTCGGAGCTGATCCGTTCGGAGGTCCTCGAGGTCGTCCGCGAAGAGGTCACGAAACAGGTGAAGCGCGGCGGAGAGATGGTCGATCTGACCGAGACCGTTGTGAAGGACCTGGTGCCGGCTGGGTTCGCTGTCGACGAGCTGGCTGCACGGCAGTTCGAGGAGGGCAAGAAGCCGGAGGCGGAGCGACGGGAGTTTGCGCCGTTCTACACGCGTGTCGACGAGAACGGCGCGCCGGTGGCCTACTGCTTGCCGGTCTCGGGTCTGGGTCTCTGGGGCCAGATTTACGGCTACCTCGCACTCGAGTCGAACCTCGACGACGTGCAGGGCATCACGTTCTACAAGCACAAGGAGACGCCGGGTCTCGGGGGCAACATCGATATCCCTGAGTGGCAGCGTCAGTGGACGAACAAGAGCATTCTCGACGACGCGGGCGAGTTCGTTTCCGTCATCGTCAAGAAGGGAGCGGTCGATCCGTCCGTGCCCGTTGAAGCCGCGCACTACGTCGATGGCCTCTCAGGCGCGACGATCACGTCGAATGGCGTCACCAACTTCGTGCGCGAAGACCTGCAGACCTACTGGCCGCACCTTCAGAGGCTGCGCGAGCAGGATTGAACCAAAGCTTCGAGAACCGAATCGCAACTGAACCAGGCGAAGACCCCTCAAGGGGCATGACTCGCAAGACATGACCGCCACCTCAGACACTCCTGCCGTCACGACCGAATCGGTCGAAAAGACGCCGCTCTTCGGTCCGGACGAGAAGCGGGCGCTCGTCGACCCCATGTGGGACGACAACCCGATCTCGCTACAGGCGCTCGGCATCTGCTCGGCGCTTGCGGTGACCGTGCAACTCGAACAGACGCTGATCATGTGCATCGCCGTGATCGTCGTTCTGGCGTTGAGCAACACGATCATCTCGATGATGCGCAACGTGATCCCGAACAAGATCCGGATCATCGTCATGCTGACCGTGATCTCGAGCCTGGTGACTCTGGTGGACATCACGCTCAAGGCCTTTGCCTACGACCTGGCGAAGGGGATCTCGGTGTTCATCAGCCTGATCGTCACGAACTGCATCGTGATGGGGCGCGCCGAGGCGTTCGCGATGGGCAACAAGCCCTTCCCGAGCTTCCTCGATGGCCTCGGCAACGCGCTCGGCTACTCGTGGATCTTGATGTCGGTCGCGTTCTTCCGCGAACTGTTCGGTGCCGGCAGCCTGTTCGGCGTCGAGCTGGTCGACGGTTCGGGTGGCGGCCTCTACGTGAACAACGGCCTGATGGTGCTCGCACCCGGGGCCTTCCTCCTGCTCGGCATCATCATCTGGATGCAGCGGGCGATCTCCGGTTACAGCGAAAGCCACTGATTCGCATGGACAGCTTCACTCCGCTCCTCGCCGCCGCCGATCCGAACAGCCTCGCGGGCCTGATCTCGCTCGCGATGAAGGCGATCTTCGTCGAGAACATCCTCCTCGCGTTCTTCTTGGGGATGTGCTCCTACCTGGCCGTCTCCAAGCGCGTCGATACGGCGATCGGTCTCGGCATCGCGGTCGTGTTCGTCGAGACGATCACGGTTCCGGTAAACTGGGCGATCTACAACTTCATCCTGCGGAAGGGTGCGCTCGCTTGGGCTGGTATGCCGGACTCGAACCTCGAGTACTTGAGCCTGATCTTCTACATCGGCGTGATCGCGGCGATGGTCCAGATCGTCGAGATGGCGATCGATAAGTTCAGCGCCAAGCTCTACACCGCGCTCGGCATCTTCCTGCCGCTGATCGCGGTAAACTGCGCGATCCTCGGTGCCTCGCTGTTCATGGCGGAGCGCGACTACTCGCTGGCGCAGTCGGTCGTCTTCGGCTTCGGCTCGGGCATCGGCTGGATGCTGGCGATCGTGTCGATGGCGGCGATTCGTCAGAAGCTCCGCACCGCCGAGATTCCGGCGCCGCTGCGAGGCCTCGGCATCACGTTCATCACTACGGGTCTGATCGCGATGGCGTTCATGACCTTCAGCGGAATCCAGCTCTGAGTCGAACCCCAGATCTGACCACTGTTTCCCAGCGGCCAATTCGAAGAAATCCGCCGCCTGCTGAGCATTCTTGTCACAGAGGCTGAACCATGGAGATCCTGATCGGAGTTGTGAGCCTGACGGTCATCGTCGTCTTGCTCGTGCTCGTCCTGATGTTTGCCGAGTCGAAGCTCGTGCAGAAGGGCAAGGTCAAGGTGCTGATCAACGGCGACGCGGAGAAGTCGCCCGAGGTCAACGCCGGTGGCACCCTGCTCTCCGTGCTTTCGGCACAGGGCGTCTTCCTTCCCTCTGCTTGTGGTGGCGGTGGCACCTGCGCGATGTGCAAGTGTCAGGTCACCGAGGGCGGCGGAGACATCCTGCCGACCGAGCTTGCGCACATCACGCGGAGTGAAGCCAAGGAGAACTGGCGTCTTGCTTGCCAAGTGAAGGTGAAGCAGGACATGAAGATCCAGGTTCCCGAGGAGGTCTTCTCCATCCGGAAGTGGGAGTGCACGGTGCGATCCAACGAGAACGTAGCGACGTTCATCAAGGAGTTCGTGCTGGAGCTGCCGGAGGGGGAAATCCTCGACTTCGAGTCAGGCGGCTACATCCAGATCGACGTCCCGAAGTACCAGGGCATCAAGTTCCGCGACTTCCAGATTCAGGACGAGTACCACCCGGACTGGGACCAGTTCAAGATCTGGGACTACGTCGCGGACAACCCCGAGCCGGTGTTCCGCGCCTACTCGATGGCGAACCACCCGGCCGAAGGCAACATCGTGATGCTCAACATCCGCATCGCGACGCCGCCGCCGCGTACGACGGGCATCCCGCCGGGTGTCTGCTCGAGCTACGTCTTCGACCTGAAGCCGGGCGACAAGTGCACGATCTCCGGTCCCTACGGTGAGTTCTTCATCAAGGAGACCGAGGCGGAGATGGTCTACATCGGCGGTGGTGCCGGAATGGCGCCGCTCCGCAGCCACATCTTCCACCTGTTCCACACGCTCAAAACCGGCCGTCGGGTGAGCTACTGGTATGGCGCGCGCTCGCTGCGCGAGATGTTCTACGAGGAGCACTTCCGCGCGATCGAGAAGGAGTTCCCGAACTTCAGCTTCCACGTCGCTCTCTCGGATCCGCTTCCGGAGGACAACTGGACCGGCTCGACCGGCTTCATCCACCAGGTCGTCCACGACGAGTACCTGAAGGATCACGCGAACGCCGACGAGATCGAGTACTACCTCTGCGGTCCGCCGATGATGCTGTCGGCGGTTCAGAACATGCTCTACGACCTCGGCGTCGAGCCCGAGCAGATCGCGTTCGACGACTTCGGGTCGTGAGACTCGGCTCCGGCCTTCGTGCCGCCGCGCGTCCTTGCAGCGCGCGCTCGGTTTCGGCGATCGGCCTCGCCGTGATCGCCTTCGCAGTCAGTGGCTGCGACCGCGCCCCCGAGCGAGCGGGCGCCACTCCGAGCGGCCCGCCCGGAGTGGCGGATCCGAGCTCTGTCTCGGTCCATCACCTCAGTGGCACGGCCCTCGGGACGACCTGGAACGTTCGCGTCGTGAGCGAGGCTGCGGATTTCGATCGTTCGTCGACGACGCGCACGATCGAAGAGACCCTGCGCGCGCTCGATCAGATCTACTCGACCTGGCGGTCGGACTCGGAACTCTCCGAGTTGAATGTACATCCAGCTGCCGAGCGGATCGAGGTCTCAGACCCCCTGGGCGAAGTGCTTCAAATCGCCCTCGATCTCGCGGCCGCGACCGAGGGTGCGTTCGATCCCACGGTCCTCCCGGTCTTGTTGATTCAGCCGCCTCGCGTGTCGACAGCGCCGACCGCGGAGGCCTTGAGTTCGGCTCGAAGTCGAGTCGACTTCCGAAAGATCGAATCGCTCGGTGAGGACTCGGTGCGGAAGCTCTCGAGCGAAACGGCGATCGAGTTGAGCGCCGTGGCGAAGGGCTACTGCGTCGATGCGGTCTCTTACGTCCTGTTCGCTTCGGGGTTCGAGAGCCACCTCGTCGAGATCGGTGGCGAGGTCTTGTGCCGCGGCCAGAAGCCGGGCGAGCAGCCATGGCGTATCGCGATCGAGGCTCCGCCGCCCACCGGATCCGAGCGGAACCAGAACGCGGCAATGGGGGACAGTGGAGTCCAACGCATCGTCGAGCTCCGCGACCGGGCCCAGGCCACGTCCGGCCACTACCGCCAGTTCGTGCAGAGCGGTGGCGCGAGCCGGAGTCACATCGTCGACGCCCGCTCGGGCGAGACACCGGTCGATGGGCCGATCAGCGTTTCCGTGTCCGCCCCGACCTGCGCCGTCGCAGACGGGCTTGCGACGGCTCTGATGGTCGTTCCGGAGTCCGGTGTGGAGGCGGTTCTCGAGCGCTTCGGGCGCGGGGGAGTCGAGGTCCTGGCGATCTACCGGGACGGGGACGGTGCGAAGGTCCGCGAACGCGACTTCCGATTCGATTGATCGATCAGGTGTGGCGGCCGCTTCGTCCGTTCATTAACCGTCGGTTCTCAGTCTGACGAACCGCGCTGTCGCTCCTTGGCGCGGGACCAGGCGGCCTCCATCTCCTCGAGCGTTGCCTCGCTCAGGCGATCCCCAAGCTCCCGCTCGACCTGTCGAAAGCGACCGCTGAACCGATCGACGGTCTCGCGGAGAGCCGTCTCGGGCTCGAGGCCGTAGTGCCGCGCCAGGTTGCAGAGCGAGAACAGCACGTCTCCGAGTTCTGACTGAGCGTGCTGGCGGCGCGGGTCCCCTGGTTTCAGCTCGCCTTCGACTCCGCTGAGCGCCTCGTCGAGCTCGCCGAGTTCTTCGTCGACCTTGCGGCGCGGGCCCTCGTGGTCCGGCCAGTCGAAGCCGAGGCGAGCGGCCTTCTGCCCGCAGCGGAAGGCCCGAAGCAGCGCCGGCAGGGCCTGAGGGACTCCGTCCAGGGCCGAGCCCTTCGACTTCCGCTCTTCGCGCTTGAGGGTCTCCCACTGGGCCACGGTGCCCGAAGCGTCCGAGCGTTCGGCATCTCCGAACACGTGGGGGTGGCGGCGGACCAGCTTGTCGTCGATGGCTCGCGCAACGTCCGCGACTCCGAATCGCCCGGATTGGT
>JBCBZB010000014.1:0-83712 GCA_039815565.1 Planctomycetota bacterium | reverse complement strand
CGACTGCTGTCCTTGCGACTGCTGTCCTTGCGACTGCTGTCCTTGCGACTGCTGTCCTTGCGACTGCTGTCCTTGCGACTGCTGTCCTTGCGACTGCTGTCCCTGCGACTGCTGTCCTTGCGACTGCTGTCCCTGCGACTGCTGTCCCTGCGACTGTTGTCCTTGCGACTGCTGTCCGCCTCGCGGATCCGCCGCCGCGGCGCTGCGTTGGGCATCGCGGAAGGCGTCACGTGCTCGTTCCAGTGCGGCCGCTGCGTCTTCCGCAGCCTCGGACGTGTTGCCCTGGCTGGCGGTGTTCTGAAGGTCGCGAGCCGTCCGGTCGGCACTCGAGGCGAGCTCACCGGCTTGTTCCGAGGTCGCTGGGTTCAGGTTCGACACGGCTTCGGCCGCCTGATCCACGGCGCGGCTCGCTTGGTTGTCCGCTTGCCGAGCTTGATCGCGGTTCGCTTCACCGGCCTGCTCCTGCGAGCGGGTCGAGGCGGCACGATCGGCGGCACCGGCTGCTCGCTCCATCGCCTGCGCGGCGCGGCGCTGTGCACCCGCCTGTTGCTGTTGGCCGGCCTGCGCGGATTGGTTCGCGGCGGCGTTGAGTTCGTCGGCCCCGCGCTGTGCGGCTTCGGAGGCGGCGCGTTGACCTTGCTCGGCGGCGTTCCTGGCTTGGGAGGCCGCCTGGCGAGCGGCGTTCGCTGCTTGCTGCGCCGCTTCAGCGACGGCTTGTCGTTGCGAGTCGGCCTGCTCGGGCTCCGTGTTGGGGGCGGGGACTTCGGCTGAGCTGACGGCCTCGCCGGCCTCCCTCAGTCCGGACTCCGAGGGTGTTCCTGACATCCCCTGTTGGAGCTGTTGCAGTCCGCGTTGGAGTTCGGATCGCAGAGTGCGTGCCTGACGGTCGTCCCGTGCCTCGGATGCGGCTGCCAACCGCTCGGCGGTGCGCGCGACCTGCTCGGCTCGCTCAGCGGTGTCGGCCGCCGTGAGTGCTTGCCGTTCTGCGGCCTGGGCCTGCTGTGCGGCCTGTTGGCCGGCAGCCTGAGCGGAGTTCTGGGCCTGCTGGCTCAGTTGCTCGGAGAGCTGCGACTCCTGCCTCTGCATCTGTCGGATGCGGTTGAGCGCCTGCTCCATGGTCGCACGGCGCTCACCGGCATCCCGACGATTGATCTCGGACTCGTTCTGCGCGCGATTGGCGAGGTTCTCGAGCCGCTCGCGAAGTTCCCGTTCGGCTTCGGTCTCACCGGCCGCCCGGGCCTCTTCGGTCTCCTCGATCAGCTCGCGTTGGCGGTTGGCGAGTTCACTCGCGGCCGCGCGCAGTGCTTCGGTCTCAGCGATCTGCTCATCGATCGTCTCCATCGACGGTCGAGCGAGCAGGATCGCGAGGAGTCGGTCGAGTTCCTCGATGACTTCGGATTGCTTGCGAAGCGCGTCCTGAAGCGAGTTCGAGCGGAACGCCTCCCGGATGCTTGCGACGTCGTCGAGGAATGAGACCGACTCGAGGTGGGAGATGCCGGAGCGGACGAGGTCCGCCTTCTCGTTGTCGCCTTCCTTCTCGTACCGGCGCAGCAGGCTCTGCATCACCTCACGCAGTCGCTCGGCCTTGCGCAGCAAGCTGGCTTGCCGACGCTCGAGCTGTGGTAGGTCCTCTTGTGCAGCGAGTGGACTCACTGCGAGCAGGGTGAGGCACAGGGTGAGGTTTCTTGCCATGGCTATCGTTCCTTCGGGCGAGTCGCCCTTGGGGTCAGGTCAGCGGCCTTCCACCGCGCTTCGGGTCCGGGCTTCGATGTCGCGCTGGGCGTCACGGATGCTGCGAACCTGTTGGACAACGTCCTGGATCTCGTTCCACTCGTCGAGTCGGTCGAGTAGCGAGGCCAGGCCTTGGATCATGGAGTCTTGCGTGCTCGCAGCGACGTTGAGCCGGTCGACAAGGGTCGAGCGACTGCCGGCGACTGCGGCTTCCTCGATCGCGGTGGCGGCGGCTTGGGCCTCGCTGTTCGCGAGCCGGTCCGCGGTGCCGACCATTTCGAGGATCGGGTCGAGGACTTGTTCCATCGGGCCGACTCGGCCATCCGCGCGCGCCGCGCGGAGTTCGCGATAGAACTCGGGGAGTCTCGGCCGTCGTTCGTCCGACGAGCGTTGAATCTCGACGTAGAGGTCTTGGGCGCGGCTTGCGGCTCGCGACTCAGGGCCCTCGAGATCGTTGAACAGGTGCAGGTCGAATGCCCGCATCAACCCGTCGTGGATGCGCTCGAGTTGGGTCGCGATCCGGACTTGGCCAACCTGAAGTGCGACGACGCGGGCTGGGCGGCCATCCGCCGGGTCCGACGGGTTTGCGATCTCATCGGCCAACGCTTCGCGTCGAGTCTGCTGATCGTTTAGTGCGCGTTCCACGTCATCGCGGACGCGGCGGAACACGTTCGCCAGTCGCCGGCTCAGCTCAGCCTCGTCGACGACGTGGATGCGTCGGCCGGTCAGGTCCACGGCCTGCGGGTCCGGGTCACGTCGGTCGACGAGACGGCCCACCAAGTCGATGGTGTCGCCGGCAACTGGGGCCGGTCCGACCGTCGCAAGGCTCGCGAGATCGACGACAGTGACGAACACCTGATCGCGGACAGGTTGGCCGTCAAACGTCTCGCCGTCGTACAGGACCTCCGCGAGGCGGGAGTCCGAGCGATCCATCCCGGTGCTGACCTCGACTCGAGCGAGCCCGAAGTCGTCCCGGGCTTCGAAGCGGACCGGGATCTTCGCGGCTGGTAGGGCGACCAGGACATCGCCCGGATCCGGTGCGAGCAGTCGGCCGACCGGTTCGAAGTCCCGGAGCGCAACGATCGGGTAGGTGCCCGGCCGCGGGTTCGTCATGTTCTCGGCGTTGGTCAAACGGACCACGTAGCGGTCGTTGTCCAGCAACGGGAACACGCCTTCGAACCGTTCGCCGGGTCCGATCTCATCATCACCATCGGTGACGCCGACCGGGGTCAGCTCGAGCTCGCGGCCCGTGTCGAGAAACTCCACCACGGCGCGAGTGACGGCTGTCGTCGTCCCGACGGCGAGGCGAACCTCGGAGCCGGTGAGGCCTTCGATCGCTCCGCCGCGGCGGAACTCGGGTTCGCGCATCGTGTACGCGGGCGGTGTGACGACCGCTTCGACGTTGGCGACCAGTGGCGGTTCGATGGTGCGAACCGTGACGTCGAGGTCACCGGTTGGATCGTCTCCACCCTGCGCGTGGAACGAGAAGCCGTTGCGCACGCGGCGGAACACGTGACGGAACCGGTCCTGCGCACCAGGACGGGGTGCCATGCCGACCGTCGATTCGAATCCGCCCTCAGACTCCACGAACAGCTCGACTTCGCGCGGAATCTCGCCGGTTGCGACGACGAGAATCGGCAAGTCGCCGCCGGCGGCCATCGTGATCGTCGCAGTTCGACCGGAGCGTTCGATCTGATAGTCGCTGCTGCTCTCGGGGAGCTCGACGACGAGTGTCGTGGCGCGAGGGTAGTCGACGGCCGAGCCGAAGATCCGTTGGGCGAAGACCGACAAGGCCTCGGGCTCCATCGCAGCAACGCTGGCGAGGGCGAGAACGCCGAACAGTCCGGCGCCGGCCGTACGCATCGCAGAGCGAGACTGCACGACTTGATCGACCGGAATCGACTCGAGTGCGTCCGAGGCCTCGTTGACGAGCTCGGCGACCATCGCCGGGCTCTGATCTCGGAGGGAATCGGGATTCTCGAGGCCGCGACGTAGCTGCAGCGCCGACACGACGCGTTGGTGCAGACTCGGGAACGATCGCTCGATCGCGAGTGCGACGTCGCGGGTCTCGAACTTGCGACCGAGCGGGTAGAGCAGGCGACGTCGGACGGCGAAGCCGAGCCAGACGAGGAGGCTGATCGAGACCAGGATCCGAATCGCGCTCGGAATACGCAGGAACCGGTCGGCTGCGAAGTAGCCCAGGAGAACCAGCGCGACGCCCGCGACCACGAGGCCTAGCCCATGGAGGAGGAATCGACTACGGATCCGGCCTCGTTGCCGCCGGAGGATCGAGTCGATGCGCGCGACCGACGCGCGAAGGTCGGGGCGCGCGGCGTCGGTTCCTTGCGTGGTCGGCGATGGGGGGGCTTGGTCGGTCACGGGTTCGGGTCGGCGGAGCGTCCGCTCGTTCGGGCGCTCAGCGCTGGAAGATCGGGAGGTACTGATACGGGATCTGCAAGATCAGCGAGGACACGGCCGTCGCGAACGCGTGGCCGGGGCCGACGCGACACGGCCACGACCCGTCCGGGCGTTGCTCGCGGATGAGCAGATCACGGATGTCCACGTAGTAGCCGCGGAAGCGCGAGCCCGACGTGTAGTAGGCCTGCACGGCGTAGTAGTGGCCGTAGTAGAAGAAGTAGTGGCCGAAGTTCTGGCGGTTGAACCGGTTCAAGGCTCCGTCCAGGTAGTCGAACGCTTCGTCGATGACCGGGTCTTCGTAGATGCCGGCGGCGTGCAGCGTGGTGACACCGGCGGCGGTCAGCGGGAACGTCGCACGACTATGTTCGCGCAGTTGGTAGCGGAACGCGCCGCCTTGATCGAACTGGCCGAAGTGCCCGAACGTGTCCATGTCACCCCGCGACACGGCACTTCGGCGGACGTAGCGTTCGGCGTCGACCACGGTTTCGGCTGGCACCGCGATGCCGACGTTACGTGCCGAGCGGAGTGCGAGCACCTGGCAGACGGTGATCGACATGTCGGACTCGCGGGCGAAGGGCTTGTAGCGCCAACCGCCTTCGCGGTTCTGCGAGGAGACGATGATGTTCACCGCGGACTGCAGAGCGCGGCGAACATCCTCACGCTGCGTCATCCCGTAGACCTCGGACAGGAACAGCGTCGCGAAAGCGTGGCTGTACATCCGCGAGCCTGCGTCGAGGATCTGCCCGTCTGGCTTCACCTGACTGAGCACGTAGTCGAGACCGTTCTCGATCACCTCGCCGTATTGACCACGGCCGGGAACGTGTCCACCAGCGAGGAACGCGATCAGGCAGAGCGCGGTCACACCGATGTGCGGCGAGTTCTCGTTGGTCACCGAGTAGCTCGAGTTCAGCTTGAAGCCGACGTCCTGTCGCCAGTAGCCGTTCGGGTCCTGGGTTTCGGCGAGGTAGGCGAGACCGCGGTCGACGGACTGCCTGACTTCGCGCGTGATCAGGTCACTTGCCGAGCCACTCGTCCGGCGCTCTTGCGCTCCGAGGTCTGGCGAGGCGGCGCAGAGCGAGACCCCCAGGGCGAGCGCGATTCGGCGTCGGGCAACGGTGTTCATCATGGGGTTCATCGGCAGATTCTCCTGTGGACCGTCAACGGCTCCTCTCGGTCACCGCCGGTCCGAAAGCAGTGTGACCTGGCTCGGCGACTGGGTGATGATCAAGGATCCCTGCCTGAGGGCTCGAACGGGCCGTACCATCGAGAGCATAAGGCTCTCTTCTCCTTCCGGCAGGGCGCCCCGCCGGCGACTACCGGGCTCGAGGACCAGCATCCGGACGCGTGAGCCGCTCTGCCAGAACGGGACGAAGAGGAAGTCGTCCGAGAGGATCGGGTCGTTGTGGATGCCTCCGCGCTGCTGCAGGTCCAGGCGGAATGAGCGGGATCCCGGCGTGAGACCGAGGACGAGCAGGCGGCACGAACCGGCTGTGTCCTGGATCATCAGCGTCGATGGCGCTTGCCGGGACAACTGCGACCAGCCGAGGATTGCGGGGTTCTGGCCGAGTCGCTCGGTCGGGCGTTGCTCGCTGCCGTTGCGCGCGTTGAGGATGACCAGCTCGCCGTCGGCTCTCCCTTGCTGCTGGGAGACCAGGATCACGCTCGAGCTGTGCAGGCCGAAGTTGATCAGGTTGTAGCCAGGGCGTCCGGACCAGCTCCAGGCGAGCCGGCCGGTCTCCGGTTCGAGCGCGATCAGTCGCGGCGGGCCACCGGCGATACCACGAGCCCGGCCGAGGAAGATCAGGTTGCCATCGGTGAAGAGGCCGCGCGTCGGGTTGGCTGCCGCCAATTCGACACTGGAGAGGTCGAGCTTCTTGAGCTCGGCCGGTCGGACGCGGGTTCGGGAGCGAACGCTGCCGAGGATCGGGTCCCATTCGATGATCTCGGCGGCGTCGTCGACGCGCTCGATCGCGAAGAGTGATCGTCCACTCGCAGTCGGGGCGATCTGATTGCGGTCGACGGGGAACATCGTTCGCTGGACGACCGCGCCCGTCGTGGCTTCGACAGTCAGAAGGCCGCCACCGTCACCGTTCCGGATGTGTCGGGAGAACAGCGAGAGGCAGCCTTCGCGAACGGTGAGTAGTTCGAACTGGCGATCGTTGCGGGCCTCGACCGACCAGTTCGTCTGTCCGGTCTTCAGGTCGAACGACCGCAGCGAAGACGGTGAGGTCACCACGAGGTTGTCCTCGAAGGTGTAGGCCCGGATCACCTGGCGAGAGTAGATGACATCGAACGGGATGCGGAACCGCTCATCGGACAGATCACCGGTCGGGTTCGTCGTCGACTGAACGGAGATCGAGGCCGACTGGCGTTCCCCGTTGCGCACCAGAATGAGCAACGGCGGATCCGTCGGAGCGCCGAATCCACTCGCGCGCTCCACGGCGACGATGTCCAGCGTCTCGCTTCGTCTCTGCTGGACGAAACGCGCGAGGACCTTGTCTGGGATTCCGAGGACCCGCTCTGCTGGAACCGCGACTTCGGCCAGCAGATCGGCGATCGCTTCGATAGCGACCTTTCCTTCGTCAGCCGGCCAGTCGGACTCCCACCGCGGAAACTCGTCTCTGAGGCGCAGCGCGAGGCCACGGGCGAGAGCCATGTTGCCGCCTTTGGATGCTGCCGCGCAAAGGCGCCGTAGCAACGAGGGAGTCGCGGTCGAGCCTTCGGTGGCGGTGCGGAACGTCGACGTCGCGGCCGCGAGATCCCCGGCCTCGATCGACAGGTCGATCAGTCGTCGTCGTGATTCCTCCGCGGCTTCCGCGATTGGGAATCGCTCCGAGACGAGTCCGAGCAGGGCGCGATCGTCTCCAGCGCTCACGAGCGCGGTCGCCGCCTGGTCCTCGACACCGCGATAGACCGATCGGCTGTGTTCAGCGATCAGGTCGAGTTGCTTCTCGACGAGGCGGGACCGAAGGACGCGGCCACGGACCACGAGGTCGCCGTCGCTCTCGATCAGTTGTTGGCAGCTGTCGACGACCTTCCGGGGGTCCGACTCGAGCTCGAGCCCCGCGAGCGAAGCGAACACGCGAACCGGCAACTCGCCGTACTCGGCGTCGGTGAACCGTTCGTCGGGGTAGCGCTCGGCCATGCGTCGCAGCTCGTCGGCGCGACGGCGAGGCTTCGAACCGATGCGATCGAGAATCAGGCGTTGGACCTGCAACCAGTCTTCGGCGGTCGGCGCCGAGTCTCGAGCTTCGGCGAGGAGTTGAAGTCCACGTGACGGAGATACCGTGTAGGTGGCTTCGGCGCGGCGGGTCGCGGCCTGGAACAAGCCTCGCTCGAGGCGACGGTAGATCTCCGTCCCCGGACCGCTGCCGGAGGAGCGGGCCGCTCCGAGGCCTCGCTCGAACGCGCGCACGATGTTGCGCCCGCTGGTGCCACTGAGGTCCGGTCCGGCGAGAGCCGCCAGCAGCGAGGCGTGGCGGAACTGCGCGTGCGGATCGTCGGGGTTCAGACGGCTCGCCTTGCTCGCCGTACTGGCGAGTGAGTCGAGGTCCGCGAAGACGCTGAGCCGGTTTTCACGCAGCGTGATCGCGACTCCGTCGAGCAGCATCAAATTGCCCGAGCCGAGTGACTCTGGGGTCCGCGCGTTGTCGTAGCGCCCGTCCAGGCGCAACACGTCGAGTTGGCCCTCCGAGCCGATCATCCACAGCCGGTCGCCAGCAATCGCCGGGCGAGGCGTGTAGAAGGCGCGTTGCCAGCTGGCGGTCTCACCCAACTGCGTAGCACTTGCGACCTTGCGCACGTAGGGGCGCCCCGGGGTGTTGGGGCGTGCGCGCACCGACAGGACTCCAGCGCCGGAGAAGAAGAACTCATCTCCGACCGCGCCGAGTTGCCAGCGGAGGACGAAGTCGTCGACTGCGTCGTAGCGCAGTCGCCAGAGCGATTCGCCGGTCGTCGTGTCGAGGCCGATCGCGTAGGACGAGTCGAGCGGCGTGAACGCAACGACTCCGTCGGTGATCGCCGCCGGGTTGTTCGCGAAGTAGACGTCCCGCGACCGTTGGTTCTGCAGGCGTGTACGAGGGAGGGGGATCGTCTCGTATTCAGCGAGCCACCGAATCTCGCCGTCCTCTGCGTTCAGGGCGTAGCAGATGCCGAGGTTCGTCGTCCCGTAGACGACTCCGTCCTTCAGGGCGAGCGGAGCGGCGGCAAACTCCTGGCGAGCGTTGCCGAACATGTTGACCTCGTTCTGGCTGGAGCAGACGAGGCGGCGCCATTTCTCGCGCCCGGTGTAGACGTCGTAGGCGGCGATGTAGAACGCGATCGCGCCGCTCTGGTCGTGCACCGAGCAGTAGACGGTGTCCCCTTCGATCAGCGGAGCGCCGCAGGCGTCGTGGCCTTCGAAGGTCTCGGTGATGGGGCCGTCGGCCCGGTCCCAGTGCGCCCAGAGTCGCTTGCCGGTTTGGCGGTCAAACGCGAAGAGGCGGCGGGATGGCAGCTTCTCGATGATGTTGACGAAGCGGCGGAACGTGCGGCGGCTGGCGGCGCCCTCGATGTCTCGCGGAACCTGCAGGACACCGACAGCGACCCGGCTGTTGATCGCCGGGATCAACGGGAAGTTCGGGTTGATCGCCTCTTGCGTCGATTGGTAGCGCGAGTTGCCGACCATCGGACCGTCCGCGCGCCAATCGAGTTCGCCGGTCAAAGCGTCGAACGAGTAGATGCGGTGACCGTTGTTGACCACGATCCCGTCGATGTCGCCGACCGGGTGGAGGGCCAGGCTGTTGCGCTCGAATCCGGGTGCGGACATCGAGTAGGAACGCCCGGTCTCGGGCTGCCCCTGCAGCGGGTACATCTGCGAGGCGCCGTCGTAGCCACCGCCGTAGGCCGGCCAGGACTTCGGGCGCGGATTGAGAGACTCGGGCAGCGATCCGTCGTCGAAGACCGAGGACTCTTGCTCCAGTTGCGGGAGGCTGCCGGTGACGATCGCTTCGGCGACCGCGGCGCGCTCCGCGAGTCGGAACTGTTCCGCGATGGTCGGCCGGGAGACGTCTCGGGCAGCTCGCAGGTGTCGCTGGGCAGAGAGTCCGTCGCCCCGTTCGATCGCGAGGTCCGCGAGGCGGACGCGCGACTCGATACCTCGTCGACTCGCCGGGAATCGGCGAGCAAAGTCGAGCATCGTCGCTTCGTCGAGTTCGGCGATGGGGCGGTCGTAGGATGCGCCGGCCTCGCGCTGGACGAGCTGCTCGTAGGCGTCACGACCACGAGCGTCGAGGTCGCGCAGGGTGCGGAGGACCGCGTGCCGAAGTCCTTGCCAACGCTCGGTCGCTCCGAGCGTCGGGACGATTCCGTAGGAACCTTCGCTCCAGAGTTGATGGAGTCGTTCGACTCCGGCTCGGACGTCACCGGTCCGGAGCTCCTTGCGGGCGCCGAGCCAGACAGCGATTTCGTCCTGCGACCTCGGCAGGCTGAAGTTGCCCTCGGTGCGGCCGATGTCCTCTCCCTGCGCACTCAGGTTGGGCGCGGCGAGAAGCATCAGCAGGGCGGCGACGAAGAGGCCTCGTCGTCGCGACGTAGCTCCCTCGCAGAAGGCTCGTTTCGTCGGTTCTTGCACGGGATTCGGCTTCGTCACGGTCACACCAATCGGACGCGCTTGCGGAAGATCCATTCGATCGCGAGCAGGCCGAGGAGCACGAACAGTGCCCAGCCCTGGTCCCAGATCGTCCGGGTCTGCCGGTCGATGTTCTGGGCGACAGCTCGTCGCCCTCCGAGTTCTTCGGCCAGTTCGTCGGCCGCCGCGAGGAAGACGTAACGACCGCCCTCCGACGACCCGGCGATCCGCTCGAGCGTGGGTTGGTCCTGACTCGAATCCGTGAGCTCACGGTCGGGGATCTCCACGAGGAGGTCTTCCCGTCCCAGGATTTCGGCCGTCGGATTGTCGTCGTCGAACACGATCACGCTGTAGGAGCCCGGATCCTCGAAACGGAACCGGCCGCGATAAGTTCCCGGCTCGGTCACCAGTGGGGACAAGGTCCGTCGTTCGGGTGACCCGTCCGCCCGGCGGAGATACACCGGGAAGGAGTCGAGCAGGAGCGGCTGCAGCTCGTCGTCCCGCGCGATCACGGTGACTTCGACCTGTCCGCCGGCCTCGATCGAAACGCGATCGAGCTGGATCTCGATCCGATCGTCACGCCGCGCCAATCGACCCGCGGCGAGGTGGCGGACCACGTTTCGCCAGAAGCGGTCGTAGTGCAGGTCCTCGTATGGATTGCGTAGCTTCCAGACCTCGTCGATCCCTAGGAAGAACGTGCGACCGCGCGGGAAGCTGCCGGCGGCGGCCAGGACGTGACGGCCGTAGCGGTTGCCACGCGTCGCGTGCCGCAGGAGTGGAGTCGCTCCGGCCTTGACGTTCTGGACCGGGTAGTAGAGGTCGATCGAGTCGAAACCAGTCTCCCAGAGGCGGCGGTTGTTCTCCGGATCCGGCAGAAGTCGCAGCACGTCGTGCGGCGTGGCCGGGTTGTCCATCAGGAACGTGAACGATTCGTTGCGGGGAGCAGGGTTCTCACGCAGAGTCGCCGGCGACTCGAGCAAGACCGGCAACAGGTCGACCAGTGGGGTGTTGCGGTAGCGCTCGGGCATCGCCCGCTCGCCGAACAGACAGCCCAGTCCGCCGCCTTCCTCGACGAAGTCGACGAGGAGTTCGAGCCATTTCTGCTGACCTTCTTCAGTCGTCGCGATCTTCTCGGGCGGGATGTCGCCAAGCAGGATGACGTGGTACTGGAAGAGTTCTTCGCGCGTGCGCGGGATGTCGGTCAGGGACGGGAGGTTGTCGCTGGCCTCCTGCGGGAACGACTTGCTCGCGTCGGCGAGCCAGGCCTGGTACTCGATGCTCTCGTCGACGCGCTCGAGCGTCGAGTGGAGGTAGCGGTAGTCCCAGCGCGGTCCGCCGTCGATGAACAGAACGCGGATCTTCTCGTCGTCGATGTGGAGGAACCGGACCGCTTCGTTGTCGTCGCTGGAAGTCTCTTCGCCGAGAGGGTCGACGCGGTACTTGAGCTTGTAGTCGCCGGGGTCGTCGAACACGTGCGTGAGGCGGACTTTCGCCGGTACGTGATCCGGAGCGAGAGTGGCTGTCTGCGTGTCGACCGGGCGATACGGACGTCCCTCGAGAGCGATCTCCAGAGTGACGACGACCTGTCGACCCTCGAGCCCCTCGGCGTCGAGGGTGACCTCGAACAGGAGCTCTTCTCCGGCGAGACCCTCTCGCGGGCCGGGCGGCGCGATCAATCGGATGTTCTTCGGCGCGTTCGGGTCGCCGACGCCGATCGTGTAGATCGCGGTGTCGTTCAGCCGGTACTTGCCGGCGACCTCTATCGGATCGAGGCCATCGTTGTTCCGGCCGTCGCTGACCAGCAGGACCGAGCCGAGATTGGCAGCTCCGGCGGTTGCGAGGTGCAGGTCCAGAGCGTCACCGATCGGCGAGCGTGGACCGCGGCTGGACAGTTCGGCGAGCGACTGGATCGGCTGTGGCTTCCGGACGAAGCGATAGAGGCGGAGGTCGTAGTCCTTCGCGAGCTCCTCGAGCAGCCCTCCTGGCTTCTCGAGCACGCGCTGGACGAGTTCCGAGCGCGTCGCGCCATCGATCGGTCGACCCGAGGCCTCGGTCAGCGCCAGGCGACTGGCCTCCTCGGGGTAGGTGTCCTTCCGCGTCATGCTCGCGCTGTCGTCGACGAGCACGTGGATCTGCGAGCGGACCTCGGTGTAGCGCGTCCGCTCGATGGCCGGTTGGAACATCAAGAACAACGCGAACGCGATCGCGAGACCACGGAGAGTCGTCAGCGCGATCCGTGGTCCGCGGTCCAGGCGTGACAGACCGCCGTACGACCAGCGAACGAACAGGATCAACGCCGGCACGATCACCAGGCCGATCAGCCACAGCTCGGGCAGCGCGAGGAACAGGAAGTCCTCGCTCGTCTGGATCGCTTGTCCGGCGTTCTCCCCAGCCGAGTCCGGTTGCGCGGAGCCGTCCTGAAGCGATCGTTCGAGGAGTCGGAGAGACTCGATCATGCGCGCCTCCGAGTCACAAAGCGGGCCATCGCGGCTTCACCGCACAGCAAGGCGACCAGGAGTCCCAAGAGCCAGGGGCCGAAGTCGTCCGAGCCGCTGGAGTCGGTGTCGAGAGCGTCGTCCTCGAGGCCGAGGAGGATGTCGTCGACGCCCAGCAGTTCGTTCACGGTCTCGGGGGTGAAGTAGCGCAAGTCGCCTTCTTCGGTCATGGGATCGACGACGAAGGTCACCGTCCGGTCACGATCGTCGGCGTCCAGGAATTGGTAGTCGTAGAAACCGGCGTAAGCCGTCGCGTCGTACGGCGGGAGCCCGAACCGGCCACCGGGCAGAGTCTTCGGTTCGGTCTCGAAGGTCGCTGAGTTGCTCGTCGCGCGTTCCGGAGCGAGCACTCGTGGGTCGCGCGGCTCCGAGTCGACCGAGGTGGTCAAGACCGCTCCGGCGACGACGTTGCGGTCGTCGACGTTTGGCAGCGTCAGCCAGCGAGCCATTGGCCACAGCACCAGGAACGACAGTCCGCCGAGTGAGGTGTCGTGCTGGTTCCACTTCCCCGGGACGCTGCTGATCGGGCTCGTCAGGAACAGTGCTCGGCCAGCGCCGAACTTCGACGCGATCCAGAGCGGGGAGGTCAGCGCGTCCTGCGCGCTCAAGAGGGTCTGTGAGCTGCGGACGACTTCATCGACGTCCGACTCGGAGATTCCATCGGCGACGGCGGTCGTCGATGGATCCTCCTCGGGCCACTCAGATCGCAGCACGCGGTAGACCGGCAACTTCTCCAGCAGCGTCCGAAACGTGTCGTCCGGGAGGTCCTGGAACACCGGGTGATTCGGGGCCTCGATGAAGCTCGAGAAGTACTGATCGCCGCCGGGTTCGAATCCCGTCGACCCCAGCAGTCGGATCGGCATCGGGCCGAGACCGTCTTGGTGCAGCGCGCGGTTGTAGCTGTCGGTGTCGACGTCGCTCCCTGCCATGACCAGGAGTCCGGTTCCAGTTCGGACGGCTTCGGTCAGCGAGCTCGCGACATCCCCCGAACCGAGTTGCGACAGGTTCGCGAGGATCACCAGGTCGAAGTCGCCCGGTCGGACCCGGCCGGTCAACAGATCGAGTTTGTCGACCGTGAGGATGTCGAACCAGTTCAGGTCCGCGGGACCGTCATCACCGGTCGGGTCGAGGACGGTGACGATGTGGGTGGACTCCTGCAGTTGCGGATCGTCCTCCGACACGTTCTCGACCGCGAGAACCCGGATCGCATCCCGGACCTCGACGACGAGGCGGCGGACGTCGTCGAACTCGAGAGAGTCGGTCTCGAGTCGAGCTTCGAGGCGTCGTGAACCGAGCTCGGTGAACGTGGTCTCGAATTCGAGTTCCTGTTCTGCGCCCGGCTCGATGTCGGTCGATTCGCGTAGAGGCTGTCCGCCGTCGATCAGCAAAGTGGCCCGGACAGTGCGCGTGACGTCGGATCGGTTGCGGACCGTTGCGATGACCGTTGCGCTTGCGCCGCGGAGAGCGTGTCCGTCAAGCAGACGGAGCGAGGTGATCTGCAGATTGTCTTCAATCGCTCCGTTGCGGCCACTCGAAGCGAGGTCGTAGAGACGGAAGTCACCAGCCTCATCGATCCGGTCGATAGCATCCCGGGCCGTGTCGGTGCTGATGTCGATTTCGATGTCTGAGTCCGTGTCCGGAACAGCCGGTTCGGCCGGTCCTGCGGCGTCGGGAGCCGAGAGGGCTTCGTCGTCGTCGCGCCCCAAGGCCCCGAAGTCGTCGCCGAATGAGCGTTCCTGCAGGTCGGTGAAGAGGTGGACGATCACCGCGTCGGTCTCCTCTTCGGCCAGCTCGGCGGCTTCGAGGAGGGATTCGGTCAGATCGGTGCCGGTATCGATCGGGGGGCCGATCGACGAGATCGCTGCCTTCACGCGCTCGGTGTCGCTGGAGTTGCCGCGCAGCTGCCGCGACCGCAGGCCCTGCACGAAGATCGAGAACCGAACCGCGTTGTCTCCGCTCGCCGCGCGGTCGACGAGCTTGGACGCCAGGGTCTTTGCCCTGGCCAGCGGCTTCGAGCCATCCTCGAGCTGCACTCCCATGCTCGCAGACTGATCGAACACGAGCACGTGGTGGACAGCTCCGAGTTCGCCGCCGACCACGGAGCTGTCCCGTAGGACCGGTCGCGCGATTGCCAGCGCGAGCACGATCGGGATCAGGCAACGCAGCAGGAGGAGCAACAGGCTCTCCTGGCGCAAGCGCCGACGCTGCTTCTTGTAGGCGGCCAGCAGGAACTCCATCGCAGCCCAATCGCGGCGCTTGTAGCGCTGGCGATTCAGCAGGTGGATGATCAGCGGCACCGTGAAGAGCAGGGCTCCCGCGAGCAGTGCTGGGTGAAGGAAGTTCAGCATCAGATCAGCGTCCGGCTATCCGGTCAGGACGATCGGGGTCCGCGCTCAACGGCGGGCGCTCTTCTTGCGGGACAGACGGGCGGCGAGGAACTGTGACAACGCGACGTCGAGCGGGTCGCTGTTCTTGAGTGGGATGTAGTCGACGCGGTTGCGGGAGCAGGACCGACGCACGCCTTCCTGGAAGTCGGCGACTTCCTTGAGGTAGGCGTCGCGCAGTCCGCGCGGATCGGCGAGCAACTGAGGCAGGGACTCGAGCCCTTCGAACATCGTCATCCGCTCGAACGGGAACTCGACTTCGTCGCGGTCGAGCACGTGAAAGACCACGACGTCATGACCGCGGGAAGCGAGGGCGCGCAGACCCTGTTCGAACGCCTCCAGGTCGTCGAACAGGTCCGAGAACAAGCAGACGATCGATCGCCCGCGGATCTGTGAGGCGAGCTCGACGAGCGTCTTACCGATCGTGGTCTTGCGATCCGGCTTGGCGGTCTCCAGTTGGTGGAGGATCTGGACCAACGCGCCACGCGTGTTCGACGCGGGGATCTGCTGCACGACGCCTTCGTCGAACAGGGCGAGGCCGACTGCATCGGATTGCTGCTGCAGGAGGTAGGCCAGCGAGGAGGCCGCGGTCGCCGAGTAATCGAACTTCGACATCCCGCCGTCGTGCGCGTAGCCCATCGACTCGCTCTGGTCGACGAAGAGGTAGCAGCGGAGGTTCGTCTCCTCCTCGAACTCCTGCACGTAGACGCCATCGGTCTTGGCCAGGAGCTTCCAGTCGACGAAACGCACGTCGTCGCCGGGGGCGTATTCGCGGTGTTGTGCGAACTCGAGGGAGGATCCTTTGAACGGCGAGCGGTGCATGCCACTCAGGAATCCTTCGACCACGAGTCGCGCGCGCACTTCGAGCCGCTCGATCTTCGCGAGGACGTGCGGGTCGAGTGTCGGTCTATTCTCTTCGGCCATCAGGTCGAGGGCAGCAGGTCACGGGGTTGCACGGATCCGTCTCGCTCTCCAAGCGAGACGGACGCGGGAGTGGGCAAGCGCCGGTTGCCCGGCGAGGCCGACTTCGAGTCGGCGGTCGTCACTCCTTCAGAACCGAAGGCAGCTTGCCGTCGGCGAGGGCCTCCGAGTGGTTCGGCGAAACCTCTTCGAGCAGGCGATCGATGACGTGGTCGGGGGTCATACCCTCGGCCTCGGCTCCGTAGCTGAGGACGATGCGGTGGCGCAGCACCGGGTGGGCGATCTCGCGGATGTCTTCGGCCGACACGTGGAAGCGGCCGTGAAGAAGGGCACGAGCCTTGCCTGCGAGGACCAGGAACTGGCTCGCGCGCGGACCGGCACCCCAGCTCAGCGACTCCTTCACCCAGTTCGGGGACTCTTCGGTCGTGATCCGCGTCGCGCGCGTCAGACGCAGCGCATAGTCGAGCACCTGATCGGCGATCGGCACGCGGCGGACGATCTGCTGGAGCTCGAGGATGTCCTGCGTCGTGATGACGGCACTGACCTCCTGCGACTTCGTCTCCGTCGTCCGACGGAGGATCTCACGTTCCTCTTCGAGCTCGGGGTAGTCGACCTTCAACATGAACATGAAGCGGTCGAGCTGCGCCTCGGGGAGCGGGTAGGTGCCTTCCTGCTCGATCGGGTTCTGCGTCGCGAGGACGAAGAACGGCTTCTCGATCGGGTGGTGCTGGCCCGCGACGGTGATCTGGTACTCCTGCATCGCCTCGAGCAGCGCGGACTGCGTCTTCGGCGGAGTTCGGTTGATCTCGTCGGCGAGGATGACGTTCGCGAAGACCGGGCCCTTGAGGAACCGGAACATCCGCTCGCCACTCTGCTTGTCCTCCTGGATGACCTCCGTGCCGGTGATGTCCGCCGGCCGCAGGTCAGGGGTGAACTGAATGCGATTGAACGACAGATCCAGGATCTTCGACAGGGTCGAGATCGTGAGCGTCTTGGCCAGGCCTGGCACGCCGACGAGGACGCAGTGACCGCGGCAGAAGAGCGCGATGAACAGCTCGTCGATGACCTTGTCCTGGCCGACGATGACCTTGCTCATCTCGTCCTTCATCGCCTGGAAGGCCGTTCGCAGCCGCTCCACCTGGGCGAGGTCGTCGGCGGACGCTGCGGGAGTGTTCTGATTCTCGGGCTCAGTCATCGGTTCGTCGGTTCGGTCCGGCCCGGCGGAATCGCCGGTCGGTCGGGGTCTCGGTCAATGTAGGGGGTCCCTACGGCGGTCGGGAACGAGTCGGTGCGGCGTGATTGTTCTCGGAAACGGCGCCAAACGGCCCTCGGGAGCTGCAGGCACAGGAAAAGGCGTGCCGCGCACCGTCGAGGGCGCACTGCGAACCGCCGGATCGGGGTGACCGCCCGGAGCGGGCCCCGTCAGATCCCTACGTAGGGCAGCGCTCAGCGGCGGGAACCCAATCGGCAGGACCTGGCAGATGCCTCCGGTCCCTTCGACGGGAGTCGCCGGGCGGAGCCTCCCGATTGACTGGATTCGTTTCGGATTCCGGACGGAAAGGTCGCGGAGCCGGGGCTCCGGGTGCTTCGGGAGTGCCTTTCGCTTCACCGTGATCCGTTCAGCGGGCCTTCTTCGACCGGGTTTTCGCACGCTCGAGCTTCTCAGCTCGGGCCCGGACGAGTTCGGCTGCGAGCCGATCGGCTTCGTCGATCGAGATTCCTCTCCGGTCGAACTCGTGAACCAGCGCTTCAGGGTCGGTTTCGACGCCTTCGCCGAGGCGGGCACGCCGGCGCAGCTCCACGCGGCCCTGGATGGCCTTCTGGACCAGGTCCTGCTCCATCTGCTCGATCTCGGACTGCTCGCGAAGCGCCGGCCGGGTGCTGTGCACGTAGAGGTAGAGGCCGCAGAGGACGGACAAGAGCGTCACGAACGCGGGAAAAACCGCTGCGAGCGCCGAATCCTCGGGCTCCGGCCGGGTCGAACGCCGGCGCTTGGGTCGAGTCGAGGCTCGACTCGCCGTTCCGCTTTGCTGACGCCGCCCACGCCGCATGGCGTGAGCCTAACCGGGCTCGCGGTCCCGATCACCGGCCGTCCCATTGGTCCTCGGAGGTTTTTTTGGTCGACCGTGTGAGGTTCCGGCCTCCGCGCCGCAGCTTCTCCTGGGTAGGGATCGCTTGTCTGCCCTTGGGCGTTTCGTCAGGCTTGCGGGATGGCCCGTTCCAGGATCGGTTCGGTCGGGGTGCTCGCGCTCCTCGCTCTGCTCGCACTTCGTTCGACGCTGCCTGCTCAGGCCGGGGCCGACCCGGCCGAGCGCTCGCCGAACGTCCTGGTCTTGCTCGTCGACGACTTGCGACCGGACGCCCTCGGCGCCGCGGGCAACCCGTACGCTCGGACACCGAATCTCGACGCCTTCGCCGAGGACAGTGCCCGGTTCGAGAACACCTACTGCTTCGGCTCAGTTCACGGCGCGGTCTGCCAACCCTCGCGGGCGATGATCCTCTCGGGGCGGACTCTGTGGCGCACGGACCTGTCGTTGCGCGGGATGCCGACCTTGCCCGAGCACCTGCGGCGGCGGGGCTACGACACCTTCGCCACGGGCAAGTGGCACAACGGCAGGGAGAGCTTCGAACGCCTCTTTGGCGAGGGGCACGCGGCCCAAGTGATGCTCGGTGGCATGAGCAATCACGAGGCGGTCCCGGTGCGGCAACTGGGCGAGAACGGCCAGCTCGGCGAGCAGTCCACCGGGGAGAAGTTCTCGTCCGAGCTATTCGCCGATGCGACGGTCGACTTTCTGCAGCGTCAGGGAGAGTCGGGTTCGCCGTTCTTCGCTTGGGTCGCGTTCACCGCTCCACACGATCCGCGGCAGCCGCCAAAGGAGTTTCGCGCGATGTTCCGCGGGGACGACCGACCGCCGCTACCGCCCAACTTCTTGCCGCAACACCCGTTCGACAACGGCCGGCTGATCGTCAGAGACGAAGTGCTGGCTGGCTGGCCGCGCGACCCGGAGGTCGTTCGCGACCAGCTCGGTGAGTACTACGGTTTGATCGCTCACATGGACGTGCAGATCGGTCGCATCCTCGAAGCCCTCGAGGAGCAGGGGCTGAAAGACGACACGATCGTCGTGTTCGCAGCCGACCACGGCCTCGCGATGGGCAGCCACGGCCTCCTCGGTAAGCAGAACCTCTACGAGCACTCGATGGGCGCACCGATGTGGTTCCGGGGTCCCGGCGTCGTGCCGGGCGCTCGGGACGAGCTCGCCTACCTCCACGACATCTCGGCGACGGTATGCGACCACCTTGGATTCCCTCGACTGCCGGGAGACGAAGGGCGCGACCTGGCGCTCGATCTCGGGCCGGCCGCGCCGCCGCGCCGTTCGCTGTTCACGACCTACGAGAACAAGATCCGCGCAGTCCGCAACGAGCGATTCAAGCTCATTCGCTACCCGCTTGCCGGCCTCGAACAGCTCTTCGATCTGCGTCGCGATCCTCACGAGATCGTCGACCTGTCCGATGACCCACAATACGCCGAGGTCGCCACCGCACTCCGTGCGGAGCTCCTCGAGTGGCAGGACCGTGTCGGCGATCCTCACCCCGCGTTCCTCGACGGCGCGACGGTCGAGAGGCCCGACCTCAGTGGCCGAGAGCGGAAGCCGGACCGCTGGCAGCCCGACTGGATCGTCGAGAAGTACTTCCGTTGAGCCGAGCGCTTGACGTCGCGAGTCTCAGCGTGCGCCATACAACGCAGCATCTCCGAGCATCTCCTCGCGTTCCCGGGTCGAAGATGCTGGGCGCCTTGGATCGCTCGCTTGACGACCGGAAGGATTCAGCGTGCGCCATACAACGCAGCATCTCCGAGCATCTCCTCGCGTTCCCGGGTCGAAGATGCTGGACGCCTTAGACGGCTCGCTTGACGACCGGAAGGCTTCAGCGTGCGCCATACAACGCAGCATCTCCGAGCATCTCCTCGATGCGCAGGAGCTGGTTGTACTTCGCGACGCGGTCGGTTCGGCACGGTGCACCGGTCTTGATCTGACCGCAGTTCGTCGCGACCGCGAGGTCGGCGATGGTCGTGTCCTCGGACTCGCCGGAGCGGTGCGACATGACGGCGGACATGCCGGAGCGGTGCGCGAGGTCGACGGCTTCGAGAGTCTCGGTCAGAGTGCCGATCTGATTGACCTTGATCAGGATCGAGTTGCCAGCGTTCTCCTCGATGCCGCGCTGGAGGCGTGAGGTGTTCGTCACGAACAAGTCGTCGCCGACGAGTTGGACGCGATCGCCGATCGCCTGCGTCAGCGATTGCCAACCCTGCCAGTCGTCTTCGGCCATGCCATCCTCGATCGAGAAGATCGGGTACTGGTCGCACCAGTCCTGGTAGAGCGCGGTCATCTGGTCGCCGTCAAGCGTCTTGCCCTCGCCTTCGAGCGAGTACTTGCCGTCCGCGAAGATCTCGGTCGAGGCGACGTCGAGCGCGAGCTGGACCTCGTCGCCCGGTCGGTAGCCGGCCTTCTCGATCGCCTGCAAGATGATCTCGATCGCTTCCTTGTTCGACGACAGGTTCGGAGCGAATCCGCCTTCGTCGCCGACCGAGGTTGCCAAGCCCTTCTCCCTCAGAACGCCCTTGAGGGCGTGGAAGATCTCGGCGCCACAGCGCAGGCCCTCGGTGAAGGAGCCTGCGCCAAACGGCATGACCATGAACTCCTGGAAGTCGACGTTGTTGTCCGCGTGGGCACCGCCGTTCAGGATGTTCATCATCGGAACCGGCAGTCGGCGCGCCGAGACGCCGCCGACATAGCGGTAGAGCGGCATGCCGAGCTCCCGAGCGACGGCTTGCGCGTTCGCGAGACTGACGCCAAGGATCGCGTTTGCTCCGAGCTCGCCCTTGTTCTGGGTGCCATCGAGTTCGCAGAGGAATCGATCCAGCCCGACCTGGTCATCCGCGGGTTGCCCCAGCAGCGCTTCGGCGATTCGGTCGTTGACGTTCTGCACGGCCTGACGGACGCCCTTGCCGTTGTAGCGGCTGTCGTCGTCGCGCAGCTCGACGGCTTCGTGAATGCCGGTGGACGCTCCTGAAGGAACGATGACGCGGCCGAGGGCTTCGGAATCGAGTCCGACCTCGACTTCGATGGTCGGGTTGCCACGCGAATCGAGGACCTCGCGGGCATGCACGTGAACGATCGTCGACATGCCCCGAACTCTATGGATTGATCCCCTGCGGCCCAACGCCGAATCCACGCGCGCGCTCTGGGATTCTCGGTTTCGAGCCGGTCAGGAAGGTCGGCTCGCCGGCCAGCGGAAGAGCTGCCGAGCGTTCGCCGTGGTCTGCGACGCGATCTCGGTCGCGTCGACCTCGCGGAGTTCCGCTGTCACACGGCAGACCTCCGGCAACCACTGGGGCTCGTTGCGGCGGGTCTTCGGTCGGGGCCGCAGCGTGCGCGGGATCAAGTACGGCGCGTCGGTCTCGATGAGGAGGCGGTCGGGTGGGATGGCGGGGACTGCCGCGCGGAGGTCCTCCCCGCGGCGTTCATCGCAGACCCAACCGGTGACTCCGACGTAGAGGTCGAGCTCGAGGCATCGTTCGAGCATCGCCGGTCCGCCGGTGAAGCAGTGCAGGCACGCGTCGACGAGATCCTCACGGTACTCGCTGAGGATGTTGAAGAAGTCCTCGCCGGCATCGCGCTCGTGCAGGAACACCGGCTTCCGATACTCCACCGCGAGTTCCAGCTGCCGCGCGAACGTCGAGCGCTGGTCGGGTCTCGGTGAGAAATCACGGTTGTAGTCGAGTCCGCATTCGCCGACGGCTGCGGTGGTCTCGGCCAGGAACAGAGAGCGGAGACCGGTTTCGACCTCCGGGCCGAAGCTGCTGGCGCGGTGGGGGTGGACCCCGGCCGTCGATCGGAACTCGCGAGGATTCCCGAGAGCGAACTCACTCGCTGCCTCACTCTGAACGAGGTCGGTCCCGGTCAGCACGAAGCCCTCAACACCGGCGGTTCGGGCCCTCTCGACCACCTGGGCGCGGTCGCCGTCAAAGCTCTTGTCGGTCAGATTGAGGCCGATGTCGATCACGGCGCCGTCGTATCCCTTGACGCTGGCGTGCGCGAGGCCACGATCTGGGGCTCGCCTCCAGGACGCCACTATTCGGTGTCCGGGTGGGGGGCGTCGGTTATCCGCAAATCCCAATCATTCGTGGCGAATCATCCCCAGTTCGAAGCGCTCATCCGACGCGACGAGATTCTGCGTCGGACCGCCGAGATCGGTTCCGAGGTGCGAGCGTCCTTCGGAGACCACGGCGAGCCGCTCATCCTCTGCGTTGCCCTTGGTGGCCGCGTCTTCTGCCGCCATCTCCTCGAGCATCTCGAGCGTGGGCTCGAGGTCCGCGAAGTTCGCTGTAGCTCCTACGGCGTCCGCACCGAGAGCTCGGGCGAGGTGAAGATCCGTGGCCTCGAAGGGCTCGATCTGCGTGGCCGCGACATCCTCGTGGTCGAGGACATCGTCGATACCGGCTACACGCTGTCGAAGCTCAGTGCGCGGCTCGAGGATCTGGGCGCCGCCCGTGTCCGCACCGCGACCCTGCTCTCGAAGCCCTCCCGCCGGGTCGTCGAGATCGACATCGAGTATATCGGATTCGAAGTCGAGAACCACTTCGTGGTCGGGTTCGGGATGGACGTCGCGGAGCGGTTCCGAGATCTGCCGTACGTTGGGGTCTACGATGAGCGGTTGGACCCGGCGGTGGCCGGCGGCACTCAGCGATCGGCTCCCGCCTGAAACTGGCCCCTCTCGGTGTTGGTGCGTCGTCGCCACGGCCGTAAGCAGTGCGCAGGGCTACGGTTGTGCGTGTTTCGACACCCTGGCGCCGAAACGACGGCATCCGCTCCCTAGAGCCGCTCTCGCTTCGTTTGGCCAGCGATTTGCCTCCACGACCAACACGGAACGAGGCCAGTTCGGAATAGCTGGGAGGGAAAGAGGAAGCGGTGCCGAATCCTCGGCCGGGCTGGCGCTCTGGCCCCAGACGGCCATGATTCCAGGGTCTTCTGGACCCTCGTTCAAACCTCAGGAAACCACTGATGAATTCGAAGCTCTCGCAACTCAGCGCCCCTGTTCTCGCCGTCCTTGTCGGCGCAGCTGCCGCTCCGCAGGTCGAAGCGCAGGAACCGCCGACGCAGGCGCCCGACCTCAAGAAACTCTCGAAGTTCGAGGGGACCTGGGCTGCCGAAGGCACCTACTCGGTCCCCGAAGGCGATGGGGAGTGGGGCGGTGTTCTCGACTGCCGTTGGATCCTCGATGGCTTTGCGATGGAGGCTCGTCAGACGATCGGCTTCGAGATTCCCGAGGGTGCTCTCCAGGTTCTGGCGTCCACG
This sequence comes from Planctomycetota bacterium, assembly GCA_039815565.1. Classification (GTDB taxonomy): domain Bacteria; phylum Planctomycetota; class UBA1135; order UBA1135; family UBA2386; genus JBCBZB01. Next base: position 60,800 of record JBCBZB010000014.1, on the reverse strand, counting down.
GTGATGGGCCATGATCCGGCGACGGACACGCTGAAGTTCTATGACTTCGCGAACGACGGTAAGCCGGGCACGATCGGGACGGCGGATTGGGTCGACTCGTCGACGCTGGTGTCGGTCATCACCTCTCGAGGCGCGAAGGGCACAACGATCCGTCGTTCGACCTGGCGGTTCGCCGGCGACTCGATGGAGTTCGTTCACGAAGTGATGGACGGTGCAGAGCCGTTCCACACCGAGGTGACCGGGACCTTCACGAAGGTCGAGGAGGACGTTGAGTGGCCGACGGAGACCCGCTTCCAGTTCGGCGGTCCGGTTCGCCCCGAGATGTCGAAGCTCAAGCCGTTCCTCGGCGACTGGGAGACCGCTGGTTGGATGGTCATGCCGGGCTTTGGCAAGATGCCGTTGACCGGCACTGAGCAGGTCCACAAGCGCATGGGTGGTCACATCGTCGAATTCACGACGACCGGCATCGCCGAAGGAGATCCGAACGAATACCACGCTCGGACCTTCGTCGAGTGGAACCCGATGACGGAGAGCTACCAGATGGTCAGTTTCTCCAACATGGGTGAGTTCACGCACTGCGAGATGAACTGGACCGACGACTCGTCGCTGACCAACTTCATCAGCAGCGAGTGGCTTGGGCAGTCGATGCTGTCCCGGGGCGTGATGAAGGTCTCGGACGACAAGGTGACCGTGGACACCCACGCGATCTTCGGCATGGAGGATCCGCTCCACATGTTCCACATCGATTACACGCGCGCGGACGACTGATCGCGAGGAGGTCCGCTTCTTCCGAGGGGGCTGACCCCTCGGTGCCATCGGCGAGATGGCGGTTCCGGTGGTTCGGTTCCGTTCCGATTTCGCCGGTGGCACGGGCAATTCGCTCCAAAAAGGGGCGATTTTTGCTGGTCAACGTCGCGAATCGCGAGCCTCGGGCGCACTCTTCCCCGTAGGCGCGCTAAAGCCCTTATCGCACGAATGACCCGCTCCTGCATGTTCCCCCGTGTTCTTCCGGCCGTGCTGGCCGGCCTCTCGGCGACCCTTTTCTCGGGGTCGATCTCCGCTCAGATTCCCGCGGACATCTCGACGGACTCCGGTTCGACCCAGCAGCTGGTTCGTCAGTCGCTGTTCGCACCGGTGACGCCAGAATCTGCCTGGCGCGTCGGCCCTGACGGTGTCGCGATCGTCGAGATCGAGTCTGTGCCGCCGGCTCCGGGTTGGGTCCTCGAGACCGACAACCCCGGCTGGACTGGCAGCGGGTTCTACCGCTGGAACGGCGGAAACCTGTTCAACTCGCCGGGCTCCGGGGTCCTGACCTACTACATCCTGGTCGACGATCCGGGCACCTACGCGGTTCGGATCCACAACCGTCACAACGATCCGGATCCGTCGGAAGAGAACGACTGCTGGATGAGCGTAAACAGCTCGCCTTGGATCAAGACGTTCTCGAACAACGGCAGCAACGACAACACCTGGAACTGGCTCTTGCAGTTCGATCCGGGGTTCGGCGCAGTCGTCTACCCGATGAGTCAGGGCCTGAACGAGATTCGGATCTCGGGTCGCAGCCAGAACTTCCGCATCGACCGACTCGGTGTCTGGCCGGTGCCGGGCCCGAACGCCCAGGACTTGTCGCTGCCGCAGTCCGAGCGTCTGCGTGAGCGTCCGGTGCTCGGCGACTCGATGACCATCGGCATCGATGACCCGCTCGGGGACTTCGGCGCTCCGGCCGGTGCCTCGATCACGATCCTGATCGGTTCGAACGAAGGCCCGGCGAGCGGCACTTTGCTCCCGGGCTTCGGTCTGCCGGGTGTCGGTGGTGCCGGCGAGTTCCTGCTCGACCTCAGTGCTCCGATCGCGACCTTCCTCAACACGACGGCCTGGAACGGCAACCGCATCGACGTGTCGTTCCCGATCCCGAACCGTGGGGAGCTGGCGGGACTGACCCTGGCCACCCAGGGCGTGTTCCTCGCCCCGGGTTCGCCGGCGCCGACCGCGTCGTTTACGAACCGGCTGCGCCTGACGCTCGGCAACTACTGAGTGGTCGGCGACCTTTGGGTCGCCCAGAGACCTCGCCCGGGCTTCGGCCCGAGCGGCGAGAGTCCCGATCCGGAGAGTCCTCGACCGAGAGCGGCTCAGTCCCGAACGCCCATCTCCTTCAGGAGATGGTGCGCGGGCATCACGGACTCGAGGCACCAGAGCACGTAGCGGATGTCCACGGACACGTTGCGCGAGCGCTCGGCGTTCCAGCCGTAGTCGCCGGAGACGTTCTGGAACACGCGGTCGAAGTTGAGGCCGACCAGTTCGCCCTTGCCGTTGACGACCGGTGAGCCCGAATTGCCGCCGGTCGTATCGCCATCCGAGAGGAAGCAGACCGGCACGTCGCCGATCCGCTCGTCGAAGTACTCCGAGTCGCGTCGATCCTCGGCGCCTTCACCGGCCGCGGCGAGCAGCGCGTCCGGAGCATCGAACGGTTCCTGACCAGTGTGCTTCTGCACGAGGCCCTGAACGGTCGTGTGCGGAGTGAAGTAGGCGCCGTCGTACGGCTCGTAGCCTTTCACCGAGGCGATCGAGACGCGCATCGTGCTGTTCGCGTCCGGGTAGAAAGTCGCGCCGCGCCACTCTTGCTGGGCCGAGATCCAGGCCTTGCCGAGCGCGATGCGCTTGCCGTCGAAGGTCGCGTTGCGGCGGAGGTAGATCGCCCGTTCGCGCAGCATCGTGACCGCGAGTCCGACCAGCGGATCTTCGCTGTCGAGTACGCCCTGGCGGCCCGAGCGAACGAGTGCTGCACGCCCCTCGGCCGTGGTGAGCGACGAGTTCTCGAGCATCTCCTGGACCATCGACTCGGTGGTCCGCTGCGCGTCCGGCTCGAGGATGTTGCGGCCCTCGAAGGCGTCGGTGCCCTCGAGCATGCGAACCTGGTCGAGGAGCAGCGTGAGCACGCCGACCTGGACGCTGTCGAAGTCCTCGGTCTCGCGCTGTGCGATGCGGAGCCCGCGTTCGGAGTCGTCTTCGAGCGTCAGGTCGACGACGTCGACCAACTGGCGGAACCAGGGGTTGATGCGCGAGCTGAGCAGCAGGCCGAGGACCAGGTCCTTCTGCGTCGTCTGCTGCTGTTCGAGATCGAGGCCGATCAGGTCGTCGAGGATCGATCCGAACTGCTTCTCACGGTCGGGGCTCTCTGCGACCCAGGCACGGAACTGTTCCTCCTCGCGGGTCTTGCGGGCGACGACCGCGTTGCGGTCCAGACCCCAGATCATGCCCTCGGCGTTTTTCTTCACGTTCGCCAGCGACTTGATCAGCGAGGCGTAGTCCAGGCGCTCCTGGTCGCCCTTTTGTGCATGGGATTCGAGCACGTCGATGATCGACGCGAACAGCTCCAGGCGCAGGGGGTAGAAGATGCCTTCGCGGTCTTGAACCGCGACCGAGGTCAGGTAGCGCTCGGTCTGGCCGGGGTAGCCCATGATCAGAACGAGGTCGTCTTCCTGCACACCGTCGCGGGAGACCTTGAGGAAGTGCTCGGGCTCGAACGGGACGTTGGCCTCGTCGTATTCGCGCGGCGTTCCGTCCGGAGCGACGTACGCGCGGAAGAACGTGAAGTCGCCGGTGTGGCGTGGCCACTCCCAGTTGTCGACTTCGCCACCGTACTCGCCGATCGCTTGTGGCGGGGCGTAGCTGAGGCGCACGTCGCGGATGCGGGTGCGGAAGTAGCGGTGGTACTCGCGACCCTCGAAGAAGGACTCGACCGAGCATGCGGTGTTCGGCTCCTGCTCACCTTCCTGCACGAGCTCCGCGATGATCTGCTGCGTGCGCTGGTAGCGCTCGAGGTCGTTGCTGGCTTCGGCCTGCGCTTCGAGGACACGATCGGTCACGTTCTCGATGCGGCGGACGACGTAGACCTCCATGTTCGGGGCCGGCAGTTCGGCCTCGAGGTCGTTCGCGACGAAACCGTCGCGGAGGTAGTTCGCCTCGGGCGTCGAGAGCGCGTTGACCGCGCCGAATCCACAGTGGTGGTTCGTGACGACCAGGCCGTTCGGCGAGCAGAACGAGGCCGAGCAGCCGTTGATCTGCACGGCGGCGGAGAGCACGCCACCCTTGGTCGGGTGCCAGAACTCGTCCTTCGTCAGCTGCATGCCGCGCGCTTCGAGCGCGGTCCAGTTCATCGCGCGGATCTGCTGCGGCAGCCACTGACCTTCGTCCGGGATGGTCGGTAGCGCGCACACCAGCACGGCCGGGAGGAGGAATCGGGGATTGCGGAGTCTCATGGGCAGGGCGGACGGTAACCGCCGGGCGAGCGAGCGCCGAGGAGTCCGTCCAGAGCCTCCGGACTCGGCGTGCCGGCAGAAATCGGGGCCGTTCGGCTACTCTCTGCGGCATGCGCTCCCTCCTGTTCGCCGCAACCTGCGCTGTGGTCGCGGTCGTCGGTAGCTCCGATTCACTCGTCGCCCAGAATTCGACCCGGAAGATTCGTCCCGAGCCGTCGGAGCTCGCGGCCAAGGCTGGCAGCTGGGTGAACTGGCGCGAGGATCTCGATGCGGCCCTCGCGGAGTCGAAGGAGTCGGGCAAGCCGGTGTTCTGGTACGTGCCGACCCTGTTCCGGTCGCCGATGGACCGCCAGGTTGAGATCGATCGCTACATGATGGCCGGGCCGTTCTCCTGGCCTGATTGCATCGACGCGTTGAACGAGCGATTCATCCCGGTGCGTCAGGCGGCGACCCGTGCGCAGATGGAAGCGTTCGAGGGGCTTCGTCCGGGGAGCTTCATCGAGCCGGGCTTTCTGGTGCTCGACGGGGAGAGCGAGGTGCTGGCGAAGTGGGACGAGATCACGACGCTGCACCCGGAGTGGTGGCGAGCGCGTCTGAACGAGGCGCTGAGTTCCGTCGAAGCTCCGCTGATCGACAAGCGTTGGAGAGCGCTCTACCTCATCCCAGACGTCGACGCTGGGTCGATGAGCTCGCCCATGGACAAGTTCAGCTTCGCGGCGTCGTCATGGGAGCGCGGCGATGAAAAGGATGCCGCTCGTGAGTGGACAGAGTTTGCTGAGACGTTCGCTGGTCACCCGCTCGCAGCGAAAGCCATGGCTGAGGCTGAAGGACACGGGCCCATCGTCAACGGATTCGAGAGCCTCAATCCCTTCGAGGGCGAGGGTTGGTTTGATGCGAGCGCCCGAGGCACCAAGTCACCTCAGAACGACTGGACTCCTGATTCGCTTCAGTTCCACCACTGGCACTTCTTCCAGGCGATGCAGCGAGGGCACGGAGGGTTCGTAGACTCTCGCTACGATTTCGGCGGAACGGACTCGCTGCCGAACGTCCACGTCGCGGTCACGAGCCTGGTAGCTCGGGCACTACTCGAGTGGTCCGCGGATCCGGAGCTAGCACAGACGCTCGGCTCCGATTTGATGTTCAAGGCGATCCCTTTCCTCGCGAACGACGAGAACCTCAACCTCGACGACAGCGACGAGCTGGTCTGGGCCTACCTCTACAGGATGGAGCTGCGCCACCGCTGGCTGCAACTTCACCCCGGGAGTAAGGCCGAGGTCTTGCCGAAGCTCGAGGAAGACCACGCAGCTCTTGTCGCAATGCAGACCGAGCGAGGTGCTTGGTCACACGAATACCCGAACCCGTTCGTCACCGCTTCGGTGCTGATCGCGCTCGGGAACAACCGTGAGCACGGTGTTGAGACCGACTCGCTCGTCGTCTCGAAGGCGATCGGCTTCCTCAAGACCTGCCGGACGGAGGAAGGCGCGATCACCTACGGAGCGCCCCGCGGTGGCCGAGCTCGCGCTGCAGTTCCGGCGGGCGTCGGACGAATGCCGCTCGTCGAGCACGCGCTGATCGTCTGGGGCGAGGGGAGTCAGGAGGCGTTGGCTCGCGCGATCGAGGCTTCTTTCGAGAATGAGGAGGAGCTGTTCAGGGTCCGCAAGTACGACGATCACGCCTCACGACTCGGTTATGGCGGCTTCTTCTTCTGGTACGATCTGAAGGCTCGCTGGGAAGCTCTGCAGGTGCTCGAAGACGAGGAGAAGCGCGAGGCTTGGATGGCGAAACAGCACGAACGCATCCTGACCCTGCCGGAGTTCGACGGCTGTTTCGTCGACAGCCACGAGCTCGGTCGCAGCTACGGCACGGCGATGGCCTGGCTGTCGGGTCTCTGAGTCAGTTCTTCGCGTCCTCGTTCGGTGGTCTGAGGACCCAAGTGCCGCGCTGAAGCGACTCGCGTGTCACTTCCTGCTCGCCGGCGCCTGGAGCCGAGACCAGGACTTCTTGAGCCTGACAACGCGCTTGGAGTCGCCTCGAGCGCTCGGGGTCCACGCGCCCGTGGTGGGGTAGGACCAAGACATCGACGTCCTCGCTGAGCGGATCTTCGATCAGGGCATCGAGGGCTTTGCCCTCGGCGTCGGCGGGGAGCAGGACCGAGAACTCGCCGTCGAAGCGCAGCCACAGGGAGCGTTCGTTGTCGTTCGCTCGATCTCCGAGATCCGGCGCGACGACATCCAGGTTCTGGAGGAGTTGGAATCGCTCTCCCGGCGTCACGAACCGGTAGGGGATTGAAGCCTCCTGGAGGGCCTCCGGAACTCGAGTCTCGCGCAGACCCTCGGCGAGCACCGCGCGCGTGATCGGAACCGACTGACAGAGTTCCGGCACTCCGCCCCAGTGGTCGAAATCCGCGTGGGTCAGCACGAGGAGATCGAGGCGCCGTCGGCCGGGCTTCGAGGCCCGCAGGACGGCTCGCGCCGCACGTCGGCCGTCACGGAGCGTGCCGCAGTCGATCAAGACGCGGTTGCCGTCCTTGGTCTCCAGGAGCGCCGCCTGTCCGTGTCCGACCGCGAGGAGTCGGAAACGGTCGCTGGCCTCCTCGCGGGGCCAGGACATGAACGAGGGCAGGCTGGTCAGTAGGCAGGCGACGAGAAGTCGCCTTCTCGTTGGCCGGCCGAGCAGGACTGCTGCGGCGAGGATCAGCGCGGTGACCATCACGACCGGATTAGGAGAGTGCTCCGCGAGGATCGGGGTGCCCGGCCAGCTCGAGAGCTCGTGCACGATCTCCAGGTACAGATCGCCGAGGAACTGCAGTGGAATCGCTAGGAGCGCCGCGACCCCGGGAAGCAGCGGGTCGAGGATGGTGACCAGCAGGCCTAGACCTAGTGAGGCCGCGATCAGCGGGCCGCAGACCGGAGTGCCGACGATTGTCCACGGCGAACAGCTGCCGAACACGGAGAGTGCGATCGGCGCCGTCGTGCAGGCTGCCCAAGCGGAGGCCCGGGCCGAGGCCAACACGGCGGTGCCGACTCCGCCTCGTCGATAGGGACCGGCTGCGGCGAGACCGAGGACCGCGGCGTAGCTCAGCCAGAACGACACCCCGGACAAGTCCGCCGGGGTGAACAGGGCGGTACAGAGTGCGGGGAAGGCCAACAGCGTCGGCCAGCCGACGCGACGACCACGGGCGCGGGCGTAGGTCAGCACGGTCCAGGCGATCAGGGCGCGGACCACGGGCGGCTCCATCCCGGTCAAGAACCCGTAGAGCAGGAGGATCGCGGTGCTGAGATGGCGGATCCAGACGGCTCGTCGACCTCGAGCCTGCGCGTTGCGAAACGCGACCGCGAGCATGCCCGCCAGAAGACTCGTGTGCGCGCCGCTGACTGCCAGCAGGTGTGCCAGGCCGGTGGCTCGGTGTGCGAATACGGTCTGCTCGGAGGGCGGGGCGCCACGCCCGAGAACCAGATGGCACAAGACACGGCCGGTTTCGCCGCGCGTGTGGCGCTCGAGACCCTGTCTCAGGCGGGCGCGGAGCCGTGCGAGTTGGGTGCGTGGTCCGCGACCCGGTTCGACCCGCAGTGCGCGGAGGTCGGACCGCAGCCTTGGGCCCCGAGCGGAGGGACGAACTAGGAAGATCCCGTAGATTTTGTCTCCCGGTTGGACGCTGGACGGATCGGTCGTGCCCCTCAGCTCACAACGGGTTCGGACGGGGAAGCCGGATCCGAGGACCGAGACCTCGAACTCGAGAGCGTCGAGGTTCGGTCGCCCGGCTGTTTCGAGCCGGACCGCGAGGCGTCTCGGGCCGAGCGCGAGGTCGGGCTGGGCCGAGGTCTCTGCTCTCGGTTCCAAGGCGCCGATTGCCGCCGGAATCGCGCAGAGAAGCCCAAGAGCGGCCCAGGAGCTCGCTCTCGAACTCCAGAGCAGGGCCGCAGCCACGACCGCGACGACCCCGAGCGGGCCGATGGACCGGGTCATTAGAACCGAGGCGACGGCCAGGGCGGCGGCGGTCAGGAGGCTCTCCGAGTGGAGCGGTCCGGGGTCGTCTCGAAGCTCGTCGCGGACCCTCGAAGCCGTGTCGATCTCGTTCCCCACTGGCCTCCGGTGTCCCGGATCGGCCGGCGGTCACGCGCCTTTCGATCAGGGACTTCCGCCGTCCGGTCTCAACCCCGGTCCCGATCCCGCCGATAGCGAAGAAGTGCCACCCGAGGTGGCTCCTAGGACCGCGAACGAGAAGAGATCGCCCATGGTGTCGATGGAAGAGCTTCTGAACCTGATGGTGCAGCGTGGAGGATCCGACCTTCACCTGTCCGTCGGGGCCCCGCCGAAGATCCGTGTGGATGGTCGGCTGATCGACACCGAGCACGACCTTCTGACTCCTGAAGTCACGAAGAAGCTCGTCTACTCGGTCATCGGGCCGGACCAGGTCGCGAAGCTCGAGAAGGAATTCGAGATCGACTTCTCGTTCGGTGTCGCCGACCTCGGTCGCTTCCGAACCAACGCGTTCGTGCAGCGTGGGACCGTCGCAGCCGTGCTGCGTGTGATTCCGTACGAAGTCTTCGACTTCGAGCAGCTCGGCCTCCCGCCGAAGGTCTGCCAGTCGATCGCCAGTCTGCCCAAGGGGCTCGTCCTCTGCACTGGTGCGACTGGTTCCGGTAAGTCGACGACGCTCGCGTCGATGGTCGACTACATCAACGACAACCGAGAAGGCCACATCGTCACGATCGAGGACCCGATCGAGTTCCTACACCGGAACAAAGGCTGCCTCGTCAACCAGCGGGAGATCGGCGGCGACACGCACGGCTTTGAGAAGGCCATGCGCTCGGTCCTGCGCCAGGACCCCGACGTCGTCCTCGTCGGTGAGATGCGCGACCTCGAGACGATCGAGTCGGCTCTGACGCTCGCCGAGACCGGTCACCTGACTTTCGGCACGCTCCACACCTCGGACTGTGTCCAGACCATCAACCGGGTGGTCGACGTCTTCCCGGCTCACCAGCAACAACAGATTCGGACGATGCTGTCGTTCACGCTGCAGGCCGTCGTCTGTCAACAGCTCCTGCCGCGATCGAGTGGCAAGGGCCGTGCGCTGGCTGCCGAAGTCATGATCGTCAGCCCGGCGGTCCGTGCGCTGATCCGTGACAACAAGTCGCACCAGATCCACTCGCTGATCCAGACCGGTGGTCAGTACGGCATGCGGACGATGAATCAGTCGATCTACGAGCTCTACCGGGCCGGAGTCGTTGATTACGAGGACGCAGCTCACGCTTCGCCCGACCTCGGAGAACTCGAGCGCTTGATGCAGAAGACGTCTTCGACGTCGCGTATGCGGTGACCGATGCAGTTCGCACGCAAACTCAAAACGATTCTCGAGCGCGCTGGCAAGCTCGAGGCCGAAGAGGCCAAGGCGCTTCTGCAGGCGTCTCGGACGGAGGAGAAGTCCTTCGCCGAGCTCGTCGTACAGAAGGGTCATTGCACCGAGTCCGAACTCCTGGCGATCGTCAGCGAGGCGGCGGGTGTTCCTCCGATCGATCTCGACAAGCTGACACCGCACGACGACGTCGCGCAGACGCTCAGCGTCGAGCTGGCTAGGGAATACAAGGTGTTCCCGGTCGATCGGATCGGCAACCTCGCGACGGTCGCGGTCGCGAACCCCTTCGACGTCCTCAAACTCGACGACCTCCGGATTCATACCGGCTGCGAACTGCGCCCGGTACTCAGCACCGAGGAGGCGATCGAGCGCGCGATCACGGGCGCCTACAAGTCCGCCGCCGAGCAGGTCGACACGCTCGTCGAGGACTTCGAAGACGGCGATATCGAGCTGAAGGAGAAGATCACTGATGACGACGGGATGGACCTGTCGGACATCAGTGACGACGCAGCTCCCGTCGTTCGACTCGTCAACAAGGTCATCTCGGACGCCTGTAGCTCGGGCGTCAGCGATATCCACATCGAGCCCTTCGAGAAGAGGGTCATCGTCCGCTACCGCCGCGACGGTCGCCTGGTCGAGGTTATGCAGTTGCCCAAGCGCACGCAGAACAACCTCACCTCGCGCATCAAGATCATGTCGAGCCTCGACATCGCGGAGAAGAACAAGCCGCAGGACGGCAAGTTCCAGATGCGGATGGGGAACAAGGCGATCGACTTCCGCGTGTCGATCCTGCCGGTCGTCTGGGGAGAGAAGACTGTTCTTCGTATCCTCGACTCCTCGAACCTCGCACTCGACATCAACTCGCTCGGTTTCGAGCCGCGGTCGATGGAGGACTACGGGTGGGCGATCGAACGTCCCTACGGAATGATCCTCGTCACCGGCCCTACGGGTTCGGGCAAGTCGACGACGCTCTACTCGGCGGTCCAGGCGATCGCTCAGCCGGAGATCAACCTCGTCACGGTCGAAGATCCGGTCGAGTACACGATCGAGGGCATCAACCAGGTTCCGGTCAACCCCAAGCGGGGCATGACCTTCGCCGGGGCGCTTCGCTCGATCTTGCGTCAGGACCCCGACGTCGTGCTGCTCGGTGAGATCCGTGATGCCGAGACGCTCGAGATCGCGATCAAGGCCGCGCTCACGGGTCACCTCGTCCTGAGCACGCTCCACACGAACGACTCGGTCCAGACGATCACTCGCATGGTCGACATGGGCGTCGACCCGTTCATGGTCGCGAGTTCGACGATCCTGATCTGCGCCCAACGACTTGCGCGGAAGCTCTGCAGTCATTGCAAGGCGCCTCTCGACGTCGACAAAGGCGTGCTGCTTCGCCTCGGCTTGTCCGAGGAGGATCTGGCGCGCGACGACCTTCAGCTGTTCAAGCCGGTCGGATGCCCGCGGTGCACGATGGGCTACAAGGGCCGATTCGCCTTGCTGGAGACTCTGCGCATGACGGACGCGATCCGTCGCATGGTCGTCGAGCACGCGAATGTCCAGGACCTCAAGAAGCTGGCCCTGGAGGAGGGGATGTTGACCCTGCGCCGTTGCGGCCTGCTGAACTTCATGCGCGGCAAGACCAGCATCGAGGAAGTCGAGCGCTGCACGATGGCCGACTGATCAAGCGGTCGCGCTGAGCGGCCGGCAAAGGGAATTCCAGAGAGGGAGACGAGGAAACAACCGTGGCGACCAACTTCACCTACGAAGCGACCGATGCGTCTGGCAAGCGCGTCAAGGGCTCGATCAGTGCCGGCTCGCAGAACGACGTCGTCGCCGATCTTCGGCGTCGTGATCTGACGCCGATCTCGATCAAGAAGGGCGGAGGCCGTTCCAAGTCGGGCGGTAGTTCTTCTGGCGGCAGCTTCTTGTCTTTGTCCGTCGGATCGAAGGGCAAGAAGCAGAAGACCGCGAAGAAGGCTTCAGCCGGCAAGGGCGAGCTCGAAGTGTTCACTCGACAGCTCTCGACGATGCTGTCTGCCGGTATCCCGCTCCTCGAAGCTCTTGAGATCCTCGGCGAGCAGGCGGAGTCTCCCGGATTCCGCTTCTGCCTCGAACACCTGGTCGAGGACATCCGCAACGGTGCCGACCTCTCGCGGGCCATGGAGCCGCACCGCAAGGTCTTCAGCGACGTCTATATCAGCATGATCCGTGCTGGTGAGGCGTCGGGTCAGATCGACATCATCCTGACCCGTCTGGCCGAGTATCTCGAGGCCAACGCCGCTCTCAAGCAGGAGATCAAGGCGGCGATGACTTACCCGGTCATCTCGCTGTGCCTCGTCATCGGCATCGCCGGCTTCCTCCTGATCGGTATCGTGCCGTCGTTCCAGCCGGTCTTCGAATCGTTGGAAGTCGAGCTGCCGCAGGTCACGGAGATCCTGATGGCCATTGCTCTATGGATGCAGGGCAACTGGTACATGGTCGTTGCCGGCGCCGTCGCGGCGTTCTTCGTCTTCGGCGCATGGAAGAAGACGGACAGCGGACAGCGGAGCTGGGACCTCTTCACCCTGAAGGCTCCGGTCTTCGGAAGCCTGTTCCAGAAGGTCGCGTTGTCTCGCTTCGCTCGGACCTTCTCGACGCTGATCAAGTCAGGTGTGCCGATCCTCGGTTCGATGGAGATCGTCTCCCAGACCGTGGGCAACCGGATCATTTCCGAGGTCGTCGACAACGCCCGCGAAGCGGTCAAGCAAGGTGAGAGCCTGTCGAAGCCGTTCGGCGAGTCGAAGATGTTCCCGCCGATGGTCACTCGAATGATGGCCGTCGGTGAGCGGTCGGGTGCGCTCGACCAATTGCTCGAGAAGATCTCCGAGTTCTACGACCAACAAGTGAACGCGGCGGTCCGTGGACTCACCGCGCTCATCGAGCCGTTGATGATCGCCTTCATGGGCCTCGTCGTCGGCGCGATCGTCCTCGCGGTCTTCCTGCCGATCCTCAAGCTGCAGGAAACCCTCGCCGGCTGACTTGCTCGCCGAGCCCAGGACGACGGCCGCACCTAGGTGGGCGTCGTCCGAATCGAATTCCCCCAAGATGAACTTCGAACCCTCGACTCCCAAGCGCATCGCGCTCTACACGACCGGCGCTGTCGCAGCTTCGGTTCTCGCCTACGTCGGTTGGATTCGTGAGACGTCACCGGACGTCGGGACACTGCTGAGCGGTGTCCAGATCCACGTTGGCATGGCAGCGACTGTTCCCGCCGATACGGACAACCAGGACGCATTGAAGCTCCGGACGGAACAGGTCGCATTGGCCTGGGAGGCTTGGCGCAAAGCGGACGAGGCCGCTCCCGGGGACTTCGAGGTCCTCGAATGGAAGGCGGTCTTGCTCATCTTGGAAGGAGAGCCCGTGCAGGCGGCCGACGTCTATGCGGACTTGGCGACGAAGACCGACGACGCGGAGCTGCGCTCCGCCATTCAGCTTCGCGAAGTTGAGATGCGGCGATCGGCTCAGGGTGTTGAGACCGCGAGAGCACTTCTCGATGCCTACGGACTGAATACGGCTGCTTCCGATCTGACTCGGATCAGCCTCGACGTCGATCAAGGCGATACGGCCGGTGCGATCCGTCGAGTTCGTGATTCCTTCGTTCGCGAGGATGGTGAGTTCACGCACAAGAGCTCGTGTATTCGCATCCTCCAAAGCCTCGCTGGGGTCGAGGCTGCGACGTCGATGTGCCTAGAGGGCCCGATTCGGGATTCCCTCAGAGACTACGAGTTGGCGCGGCTCAAGGCTGACGCCGCGGACACCGATAACGCCGTCGGGTTGTTGATGCATTCACTGAACCAGCAAGACGAAGACGTCCGGACGCTGTTCACGCGCGAGCGTGGCTTCTGGAACGAGCGTCTGGGGGAAGACGAATTCAACCGCCTGAACAGCATTGGAGCACCGGCAGCGCCTCTTTCGGGCCGTTGATCGGACGCGACAAGAGAGAGCAACCGGGGGTTAGACCTCTGACATTCCACGAAACGGAGCTGCAGAAAAACATGTCGAAGAAGGACCAGGGCTTTACGCTCATCGAACTGATGATCGTCGTTGCGATCATCGCCATCATTGCTTCCATCGCTATTCCGAACCTCCTCAGCGCTCGCAAGAACGCGAACGAGTCGGCCGCGATCGCGACGCTCAAGAACATCTCGTCGGCACAGTCGCAGTGCCAGGCGTCCGGCGTCATCGACGCCAACAACAACGGTCAGGGCGAGTTCGGTTACTTCGCCGAGCTGGCCGGTGGTGTTGGTGTCCGTGACAACACGGGTGCCGCCTCGGCGACCGACTTCATCACCCCGCCGGTCCTCTCGGCCGCGTTTGGCAAGGTCCAAGCTAGCCGCGTGACCCGCTCGGGCTACATCTTCCAGATGTACCTCCCGGGTGCCGCTGGTGTCGGCGTCGCTGAAGCCGCCACGGGTGGTGTCGGTGGTACCGCTCCGGACGCCGCGCTGGCTGAGGTCCTCTGGTGCTGCTACGCCTGGCCGAGCAGCTTCGGCAACTCGGGCAACCGCGTGTTCTTCGTGAACCAGGGCGGCGACGTCCTCGGTGCGCGGAACAACACCGCTCGATACTCGGGCGCTACGAGCGTCCCGGTCGTGGGCGCTGCCTACCTGCAGGCCGACAACCTCCAGGCCACCATCGCGGCGAACACCGCGGGTGTTGACACCGAGATCTGGACCGTCGTCAACTGATCGACTGGACCAGCCGGTGCGGCCTAGCCGCACCGACTTTCTCGCTCGGGCGGGTCTCCTCTTCGGGGGGGACGCGCCCGTTCGCGTTTCTGGGGTAGTCCATAAGAGTCCGGGGGGCGCGAACCTACGCCCGCGCTCCAGGAAATCGGCGGAACGGTCGATGACTCCGATGTGATGGACGCAGCCACCCCCCAGCAGGCCGTCGGATCGACCACCCAGGCCTTGAGCCCGGCCCCGACGACCGAATCGACGACCGTTCCCACGGTTGTGCCGCAGCTGCGGCGCGGACGCCGGGTCGAAGACCTGACGGTCGTCATTCCGGCCAAGAACGAAGTCCGGACGATCGCTTGCGTCGTCGAGGACGTTCGAACCCAAATCGCGGCGCTCGGGATCGTCGGGGAAGTCCTCGTCGTCGATGACGGCAGCGACGACAACACCGGGCCCTGTGCCACCGAGCACGGCGCGCGGGTCGTTCGCAACGCGAAGAGCATGGGGAATGGAGCGGCGATCAAGCGTGGGATCCGTGAGGCCAACCACTCTTGGATCCTCTTGATGGATGCTGACGGTCAGCACCCGGCGCACACGCTCAAGGAAATGGTCGACCGGATCGAGGACGGCCACGACATGGTTGTTGCCTCGCGCGATGGGCGCGGCGGCTCCCTGCACCGGAACTTCGCAAACCGCCTGTACAACCGCCTCGCGAGCTACGTCACCGAACGACGAATCCCGGACCTGACTTCCGGCTTCCGAATCGTCCGCGCCGACATCGCTAAGGCGCTGGTCTATCTGCTTCCGAACAAATTCAGCTACCCGACGACGATCACGCTTTCGATGATTCGCTGCGGGTACAGCGTCGACTTCGTGCCGTTCCTCGTGCGCCCGCGCGAGGGCAAGAGCCATATCCGTCTGTTCTCTGACGGGATGCGCTTCCTTCTGATCATTGTGAAGATCGCGACCTTCTTCGCGCCACTTCGCGTGTTCCTTCCGCTGGCCGCGATGATGTTCCTGACTGGCCTCGGCTGGTATGGCTACACCTACGCGACTGAGCAGCGCTTCACGAACATGGCCGCGTTGCTGATGACGCAGGCGTCCGTGATCTTCGGACTGGGTCTGGTCTCCGAGCAGGTGGCCTCACTGCGGTTCGAGAAGCTCGAGGATTCCCTCAACCGATGACGTCAATCCGGCGCGTTCTCGTGGCCGGGATCTGGGACGAAGGTCCTGGCTACCCGCGCACCGACTCCCTGATTCAGGCCATCCAATCAGCCGGGATCGAAGTCCGTTGTTGTCGGGTCGATCCGCCGAAGCTCGGTGGCTCGAAGACATCGCTGATCGCCAAACCCTGGCGGTGGCCTGGTTACCTGTGGCGCTCCCGAGCCGTGAAGGCCGAGCTGCGCGCAGCTGTGAAGACGGAGTTGCGCGACTTCGAGCCAGATCTCGTGCTCGTGCCTTACCCGGGGCACCTCGCGGTGCGCTGGATCCGGTCTCTCTGCACGCAGCCGATCTGGCTCGACTTGTTCCTGTCGGCCTGGTCGACCACGGTCGACGACCGGCAGCTGTTCTCACCGGGATCGCCAGCGGCGAAGGCGCTGGCCTCCTTGGATCGCCGTGCTTGCCGCGCGGCAGATCGGGTGCTGCTCGATACGCGTGCTCATGCGCTCGACGTGGCCACGCGGACCGGTCTTGATCCGTCACGCTTCGGCTACGTGCAGATCTCAGACCCGGCCGCACCGACACCGGTTCCGATGCCGCAGAAGAGTTCGGGCGATGGGCGCGACTCGACCCTTCGTTGCGTGTTCTTCGGCACTGGGGTGCCGCTGCACGGCCTGCCAGTCTGGGTCGACGTGATGGCGTCGATGGAGAACGTGCATTGGACGGTCTTCGGAGGAGATCCTCACAGCCGTGCAGCCGCGCGGGATCGGCTCGGGGACCGGCTCGACCTGCGTGCCGAGTTCGCTCCGATGGACGAGATCCGCGAGGCGATCGATGCGTCGCACCTGGTCTGTGGAGCGGTTGGGACCTCGAACAAGGCGCAGAAGGTCGTGCCGTTCAAGGTCGTGCACGGTATGGCCCACGGGCGACTCGTGCTGACCGGCGACAACTCGAGTGTTCGCGAGATGCTCGAGCCGGGGAGCGACTGCTTGACCGCACCGCCGGGAGACGTCGAACGCCTACAATCCGCGCTCGGTTTCGCCGCATCGCTCGGTCGAGAGGAGCTGCAACGGTTCGGTGACGCCGCTCGTCGGCGGTACGACAACGGGTTCGCGATTCCAGCTGTCCGTCGTGCCTTCGAACGCGAACTCGAGTTCGCTGGATTCGAGGTCTCCCGTCCGGAGGGTACCCGGGCGGTCGAGATGAACGCCTGAACGAATCGATGTCGACCGGTCACGCATCTACGCCGACCTTCGCTCGGGTGGGCTGGGTCCTTCTCGTCGGTCTGTTGGCCCACGGGCTCTCGCTCGGTGGCCATCTGGTCTACGACGACCTGCACAGCGTGCGGGACAACGAGGCGATCCGGACTCTCTCGAACCTGCCCCAGTTCTTCGTCGATCCGACGATGTTCTCGACCAAGGGCGCGATGTATCGCCCGGTCGTCTTGAGCACGCTCGCGGTCGATCACGCCCTTGGTTCTGGTGCGGTGTGGGCCTTCAAGCTCGGCAACCTTCTGTTCCACCTCGCCGCGAGCATCCTGCTGTTCCGGTTGGCCTTGCGATTGCGGGTGAGCATGAATCTGTCCTTTGCGATCGCGCTTGCCTTCGCGGCGCATCCGCTCGGTAGCGAAGCCGTTCACGTCGTCTCGTCGCGCTCCGACCAGTTGGTCCTGATCGGTCTGCTGTGGGCTCTGGTCACGCATCTCGGCCCCAGGCCTCGAGCCTGGTCCTCGCGGATTCAGATCGCGTTGGCAACGATCGTGGCGGTGGGCTCGAAGGAGACCGGGGTGGTCGTTCCGGGGATGCTGGCTCTGATCGAGGCGGCGCGGATTCTGATGCGGCGTTCGAGTGCGAAGCTGGCTCTCCAGAACCTCGCGCTACCGATCGGCCTCGCGATCGGCTACCTGATCGTTCGCAAGATCCTGCTCGGTCAGGTGACGGTTGCCGTGCCGAGCCTCGATGGAGGAGCCGACCAGACCATCGGAGGGCAGCGAAACCTCCTGACGCAGTTCGCGATCATGGGGCAGGTGCTGCCGCGCTTCCTCGCGCAGGCCGTCATACCCTTCGGTCTGTCGGTCGATCCACCGTTCGATCTCTCGCGCTCGCCGACTTCGGTCAGCGTGCTCTGCGGCTGGGCGTCGGTTCTGTCGGCCACGGCCTTCGGACTCTGGAGTCCGCGGAAGCGGCCTGCGGTCGCGCTTGCAACCTGTGGTGTCTGGGCACTCGCGTTGCCTTGGGTGCTGATTCCGCTGAACGCCCCGGCGGGGGAGCACCGGGTCTACGGCCCCTTGGCCTTCGGACTCCTCGCGTTCGGAGTGCTCATCGAGGAAGCGTTTCGCGAGTTGCGACCGAGAATCCGGGTGTCGAGCCGGCAGCTCGGCCTGGCGGTCCGTGGAGTCGCAGTCATCGGGCTGTGCGTGATGTCGACGCAGCGTGCATTCCTCCATCTCGATCCGGAGCGATTGTGGCACGACGCGCTCGAGTCCAACCCTCGTTCGTACGCCGCCTTCTGTGGGCTCGCCGACATCGAGCAGATTCGCGGAATCGAGGCGCAGTCCCGCGGGGACTCCGTGACTGCCGAGGCGCACTTCCGTTCGGCGCGTTGGCAGGCCGAACTTGCCGCGGCGGTCGCACCGCGTCGCATCCGGGTCCGGGAGCGCATCGTTGCTCTCGACCTACAGCTGGGGGAGGCGGTCGTCGCCTGGGTCCACGCTCGCAAGCTCCTCGAGCTCTCGCCGCGTCACCCGTACCCGCGAATCCTGCTCTCGCGCGCGCTCACCGCGGCAGCGCTCGAGTTGGGGCGACCCGAGCTGGCGACCGAGGGCGAAGGTGTCGCCTTGAGTTGTTTGGAGATCGCCGAACCGAAGGCGCTGGTGTTCCGGACTGCAGCAGCGGCTGCGGAAGCCAGCGGCGACATCGCCCGCGCTCGAGATCTCTTCGTCGAGTGCCGGGACCGTGGGTTGATCTATCCGGAGTCGATCTGCGACGAGGCGATGTTCGAGTTGCGCCAGGGAGAGTTCACCCGTGCGCGCGAACTCGGCATGGAGTTGCAGTCGATTGCGCCGGGTGACCCGGCGGTGTTCCAGATCCTCCAGCTCGCGTCGCCGCGCTGAGCCCGGTCGAGCGTGCCTGTCAGTGCGGCAGTAGGTGCGGGCCGAAGGCGGTAACCGCATTGTCGCGCGTACGATCTGCGGCCTCTTGCAGCGACCAGCCGCGGACTTCGGCGAGTCGCGTCAGGGTCTCGATCACGTAGGCCGGCTGGTTGCGTTTCCCGCGGGCACTCTGCGGCGGGAGGAATGGCGCGTCGGTCTCCACGAGCAAGCGATCCGCGGGGGCTGTTCTCGCGGCCTCGCGCAAGGCGTCGGCCTTCTTGTAGGTCAGCGGCCCGGCAAACGAGAGGTAGCAGCCCAGATCGGTCGCTTTCCTGGCCTCCTCCGGCCCACCTCCGAAGCAGTGCCAGATGACCCGCAGATCTCGTGCGTCTTCGAGTACAGAGAACGTTGCGTCGAAGGCGTTGCGGGCGTGGACGATGACCGCGAGGTCGAGTTCGCGCGCCAGATCGAGGTGGGCCCGGAACGAGCGTTCCTGCGAGGTTCGAGCCTCAGGTTGCCAGTGGAAGTCGAAGCCAGTTTCACCGATCGCGATCGGTTGCGAGGTCCTGGCGAGTTGCTCGAGTTCGGGCCACTCGGTCTCGAACCGATCGCTCGAGCAGGGATGGAGACCGACCGTCGCTCGGACCATTCCGTGTCGATCGGCGTGGCTGCGAGCCCGTTGTGATGAGGCGAGGTCGATACCGACGTCGACCAGTATCGACAGTCCGGCTGTCGCAGCCTCCTGGACGAGCGTCGCTGAATCTACGGCCCCGTCTTCCGGTAAGCCGACCGGGCCAAGGTGGCAGTGCGTGTCGACGACGCCGTGGATCACGACGAGGTCGTCGGAGTCTTGCGTGGTCAATTGCAGTGCTCGCGCAGTTGGGCCTGCAACGCCGCGCGAACCGGTGGGCTCTCGGCGGTCTTCAAGGATTCGCGGAACCATTCGCAGGCTGCCGGCCCTTCAATTCTTCCGATGGCGTTCACGCAACGCTGGCGAAACAGCGGCGTCGGTTCGAGGCTTGGGGGTTCCGAGAACAGGCTTCGGATAATCGGGGCGGCACGGCTCGACTGCATCTCTCCGAGCCAGCTGACGCATCGCTGCTTGGTGATCAGGTTGTGGTCTCGGCGATTGAGCAGGGAGAGCAGCGTGACCTCGACCTGGTCGTGCTCGGACTGAACGTAGAGGTCGATGAAGTTGAAGAAGTCGTGCACCGGAGGGCGGACTTGGGCGACCGGGTCGTTGCCCGTCGGTCGCCGGACTCCGAGGTGGGACTCGGTTGTGAGCACGTCGTGCAGGGCCTCGGCGGCGAGTCGCTTGTCGGATTCGACCAGGAGCTTGCCGGCCAGGATCCGGAGTCTGCCGTTGCCGCCGCCTCGGCGGCCGCGCGTGTAGTCGGAAAGGAGCTGGGTGCCGCGTGCTGGATCGGCGCGTAGGGCGGCCTTCATCAGCCACTCGCGGACCTTCGGGTCTTTTTCGGGGTCGTCGATCGCTGCGGAGATCGCAGGGAAGACTCCGGGTCCGAGGGCTTCGGTCGCCTTCAGGGCTCGATCGAGGAGTGCCTGAGCACGCAGTCGCTGAGGTTGCGGTGTGCTCGATCGGGTGAGCTCGGGCACGTGCGTCTCGATGTGCTCGATCACGGCCCGGACACCGAGCCCCTCGGCGCCGGTTTCGATTCTCAGCAGTTGGATCTGTGCTTCCTGGGCCGCGAGGAGTTCGTGGTTCTCGACGGCCTGAGCTTGGAGCTCCTGCAGTTCGGTTCGGAACCCCAACAGGAGGACGACTTGCGCGGCGAGGACGACGACGAGCACGGCCGGGACGAGGATCGAGGCGGTGGCGCGGGGGGCTTTCGTGCCCGCGGGCGCGGATTCTGGCTGCATCACGGGTCGGTGTATCCGAGTCGTCGGATCGGGTCACGCGACCAGATTCGGCAGTTGGTCTGGCGTTCGCGAACGATCGAGGGGTGTGTGAAATCGCTCAGAGCTCGGGCCGGCGTCGGGCATGTCGGGCTGGGTTCTTTCGGGCCTGTGAGGCGGCATTCGGCTTCTTGGCCGCCTCTGAGACCGCCGCGGGGCTTCGCCAACTTCCAGGAGTCCCGACCGGCGCGCGACTTGCGATCCTCGGACTGGGCCAATCCTGACGCTTCGTCGGGGGCCGGTTCCGGTTATGGTCCAAGCCCCCCTCTAGGAGGCCGAGGCCTCCCTTTCGCCGCGGGTCCCTCCCCGTGGCGCCCGAGTGATGTTCGATTCGATGCTCCGACGCGTTTTCGTCGCCTCCTCGATGTTCGTGTTGCTGGCCCTGGGGGCCGGCTGCTCCGGAAGTTCCGGTCCCCGCGCCGACGTCGCAGCGGCATGTGGTACGGCCGGGGGCTTCTGCCTCGCCAATTGCAACCTCGGCTGTTCAGACAACGGCGGTTGCTCGGTGACGGACATCGCTCCCAACCAGCCGATCGAACTGCAGTTCAGTCAGGTCCTGGACCCGGCGACGGTCAACACCGCCTCGGTGTCGATCCGCACGCCCAGTGGCCAGGAGCCGGTCGGTGCGCTGATCGTCGAAGACAACCTGGTTCGCTTCCTTCCGGAAGTCCGGACGGTGCAGGGTTCGACGTTCTTCGGGTTCACCAGCAACGAGACCTACACGATCACGATCCCCGGTGGGGCAGCGCCGAACGCGGTCGAGTCGACCGCCGGTGACCGCCTCGACGAGACGTTCACCTGTCAGGTTGCGATCACTCGGGAGGTCGTCGACCTCAACAACACGCCGCCGGTGGCGACCCTGGTCGCTCCGGAAGAGCCGCCGGGTGGTGCGCCGCGCGACTCGGTTCTGGTCCTCGAGTTTGACGAGTTCATCGACGCCGGCCCGTTCTTCGGGGCGGTCGGAAGCGATTCGCCGATCCGCTTCCGCGTGCGTCGAACCCGCACCAACCCGATGGGTGAGCGCGAGTGCGACCCGCTGTCCGCTCCTTTCGATCTCTCGGGTCAGCCGCGTCTGTCGAACGACCTTGTTCGTGGCGTCACGCGCGTCGAATTCGCGCCGTTCGAGCTTCTCCCGCCGGACGTGTGCCTCGAGGCAGAGGTGACCAACCTGGTGCGTGACCTCTCGGGTCGCCGGGCGACGCCGGGGTTCTTCCGCGTTGTACTTGAGGCTGAAGACCTCGACATGCGCTCGGAGACGATCTCGTTCGATTCGGATGAACTTCTGGACCGCGACAACTCCGGAGGAGACTGGTCCGGTGGAGAGGCGACGTTTGCTCAGACCGGCGGTGATGGGCGCCACGGTCGATTCATCCTCAACGACGGTTCTCCGATCGGTGGTGGCGTGTTCCTATTCAGCACCGACTCCCAAGTGCTGTCCGGGAACGATCAGGGCAACGATCTGAGCTTCTCGGCGGGAACCACGCTGGTGACCGACGGCACCTTCTACTTCAGCGAGATGGTCGTGCCGGCTGGGACGACTCTGCGGTTCAGTGGTTCGAACCCGCTCCGCATCTTCGTTCGCGGTCGCTGCCAGATCGATGGCACGATCGATTGCTCCGGCGCTGAGGTGCCCGTGTTCGACACGATGAACCCCGCGGCGGGCCCGCTCCCGGGCCAGTCCGGTTCTCGTGGCGGTCCCGGTGCGGGTGCTGGTGGCACGGGTGCGTTCAGCGGCGACAACTCCGGCAACGCGATGCAGCCGGCGTTCAACAACTTCGACGGCTTCCCGGGCGAAGACGCGGTCGCGAACGGGGCCGCTGGCTTCGGGATGGCGACGGTCGGTACGGCTGGGCAAGGTGGCCTGTTGCACCCGCCGACCAACAACTCGAACGACAATAGTCTCCGTGCGCCGGGCGTGCCTGGTTCGGACTGGCACGGCGGCGTCGGCAGCGGCGGTGGATTCGTCACGGCCGGTGGAATCGGCACGGTCCCGACCGCTCGCGGCAACGCGTCGGGGGGGCAGGGTGCAGGTTCGCTTCCGCCGGACACTCCGGCTGGTATCGCGCTTGCTGGCTTCACCAACGGCAAGCCGATGGGCGTCCGTTCGGACGAGTTCTTCATGGTCGCCGGGTCCGGTGGCGGTGGCGGCGGCTCGGGCCTGTTTGGCCAGTTCATCTTCCCGCCGATCAGCATCCCGAACTTCTACCCTGGTGGTGGCGGTTCCGGCGGCGGTGGAGCCTTCGGCCTCTTCGTCGGTGATTCACTCGATCTCGGCATGGCGGCTGTTGTTGACGTCAGCGGCGGCAACTGTGTCGCCAGCGTGACCGAGGTTGTCTCGGATACCGGTTTCCCGACCGCTGGCGGTGGCGGATCTGGCGGTTCGCTGCTGATTCAGGTCACCGGAGCCACGATGTTGGAGGGCTCGCTGCTCGCTCTGGGCGGCGAAGGCGCTCCGAACGGATATGACCAACCGGGTCCCATCGACCTGATCGCGAACGGTGGCAACGGCAGCGAGGGATTCGTCCGGATCGAGACTGCCGGACGTCTTCTGTCGCTCGGCGATGTCGGCATGATCGACCCGATGCCGTCGGCGATGAGCGTCGCACAGCTCGAGGAGCCGAATGATCTCGTCGGCTTCAACAGCACGTTCGTCAACACCGCTGCGTTGTTTGCGCCGGTCTACGACCGCTACGTGATCGAAGCGACTGTCGACGGCGTGCCGATGACGTTCAGCGACGATCCAGCCTTTGGGATGGCGGCGACCGACGGCGCTGCCTTGCGCTTCCTGGTCCAGGGTGTCGATCTCGACCCGCTGACCGGAACGCCGGTGCTCGAGACCGACCCGGTGACCGGGGTTGTCACGCCGCAGCAGCCAGCTCCCTGGCGGAACGCGGTTGGAGTCTCGGTTGGTGGTGGTGGAACGCTGAATGGCGATGGCCGCCGGGCATTCCGCTTCGCGCTGATCCAGGACACCCGAGTCGCGACCACGGTCACGATCCAGTCGGTCACGATCCAGTTCCGCGTCTGAGGCCTCACGAGTGTCCCGGTTCCACGGTGACGCTCGAACTCCAGCGGGTCGCCGCGCTCGCGGCGGCCCTCCAACCGATACTTTCCTCGTCGATTCTCCGGATCTTCCGTTAGGCACTCGGCGACCCAGCATCTTCCACTTGTTCATGAGTTTTCGCACTGCGTTTGTGACCGTCGCTCTGGCGGGTCTCGGATTCCTTGCTGCCTGTTCGGGGAATGGCGGTTCGACCGCCGTCGTGTCTCCCGTCTGCGGTGGGGCGTCGACCTTCTGTCTGATCGAGTGCAACCTCGGCTGCCGTCTTGCCGGCGACTGCGCGATCTCCGAGATCGCTCAGAACCAGGTTCTGCAGCTCAGTTTCAGCCAGACCATTGACCCTTCGACCGTGAACGCGAGCACGCTCTCGCTGAGTACGGCAAACGGCGAGTCGCCTTCCGGCGAGTTCACTGTTCAAGGTTCGACGATCGTCTTCCAACCGACGGCTTCATCCGCCGGTGGCTCGACGGTGTTCGGTTTCCGGCCGAACGAGACCTACCTGCTGTCGATCGCAGGGCCCGGTGCCGGCGACACGATTCGCTCGGACTCCGGGGATCCGGTCTCGACCCCGGTGTTTTGTCAGCTCAACGTCTCGCGCGGTCTGATCGATCTCGATCAGCGCGCACCGACGGCTGAGTTGTTGAATGATCCGGAGGTCCGCTTGGGGCAGATGGGTGAGATCGAGCTGCTCTTCAGCGAGTTGCTCGATCCGTCCGTGTTCGTTGGCATCACTCCGTCGTCGAGCCCGATCACCTTCCAGATCCGTGCGACCGTTCCGGACCTTGCGGATCCGACAGAACTGGTTTGCGCCTCGTCTGGTGCGACCGGGCTGATCAATGCGATTCCGACGCTGTCGATCGATACGACCGGTCAGCAGCCGCGCAGCGTGGTCTCGCTGGTCCCCGGTGATCCTCTTCCGGGCGCATCGTGCGTGCGCGTCACGATCTCGAGTCGAGTGCGTGACATCGCGGGAACGCCCGCAGCCCCCGAGTCGTTCGACCTGATCGTCGAGGACGGAGGTGCAGCTCCGTTCACCGTGACTGAGTCCTTCGGCGTCGACACGTTCCTCGAGTCGACTCAGACCGGTGCCCAACTCGTCGCCGGCGATTTGATTCCGGCCGACATCGGTGGCACGGGCCGGATGGGCGCGTTCACCGTCGCTCTAGCGAACCAGGTCTCGGCGAACGAGTTCGAACTCGACACCGACAACACCATCATCCCGGCCGGTCGCACTCTGTTCGGCAACGAGATCGTTGTGACGGATGGTGTCTTCGAGTTCTCGGAGTTCGTGGTCGAGGAGGGAGAGATCCTTCGATTCGTCGGTGATGCGCCGCCAACGATCTTGGTGAGCGGACGGGTGGACATCCGCGGTCAGGTCGTCGTCGACGGTTCTAGTCCGGTTCTCTTCACCGGTCGAAGCGTGCCGGCACTTGCCGCTCGCGCTGGGCAACCGGGCGCCTCTGGCGGGCCTGGCGGTGGTGCTGGCGGTAAGGGTGGTGACTCGGGCAACGGCACCGACAATGACTTGTTCGATGGCTCCGACGGTGAGCCCGGTCGTCCGCCGATGACCAGTGGCTACTCGGGTCTCCTTGCGAACACGCCAGGTCGCGGAGCAGAACTGTTCCCGAGCGACGGCGTCGCGGCTGCGATGTTCTATCAGGGCATCCCGCTGACCTCGCTAGCGTCGAATGGCGGTGGCGGCGGCGGGGCGTTCGTGGAGAACGGGACGGTCGGATTCCGTGTGGCTCCGACGGGATCACCGCCGGCGAACCGCCCGATCGACCAGGGCGCCAACACGAACGGTGGAGCCCCGGTCGGATTCCAGCCGCTCCCGATGGGACTTCGCTCGATCGAGCACTTCCTCGTCGGCGGTTCCGGTGGTGGTGGTGGTGGCTCCGGCATTTTCGGAACCGAGTCAGGCGACACCGCTGCGCTCAACGCCGGTGCCGGTGGCGCCGGTGGTGGCGGCGCGATCGGTTTCCGCGCCGGTGGGACGATCTCGCTCTCGACCCTCGCTTCGGGTGTGTCGGCGAGAGGCGGCTCGGGCGTCCTGCGTGGTATCCAGCTTCTGACGGCCGCCGAAGTGCTCTCCAACCCAGGTGGTGCTGGTTCAGGCGGTTCGATCGTGTTCCAGTCCGGTCAAGGCTTCAACTCGCTGGGTGCGCTCGATGTCAGCGGCGGCACCGGGGGTGAGATTTCGACTCGACTGTTCTTCGACGCCGCCTCGACGACCCGCGTGGTCGCTGGCAATGGCTCGCCGGGCCTCGTCTACCTCGAGCTTCCGACGATGCCAGCCCTGTCGGATCTGGGGACGGTCGTTGGTCCCAGCATGCTGCCAGCCGGTAGCGTCGGTGCGCTCGATCCGACCGATCGCGACCCGATGACCAGCGTCCTGTCCAGATTCCGGCCATCTGGCCGGATCATCCCGCCGTCGTTTACGCACTATCGACTCACGGCGCGGGTCAACGGTATGACCCGGGTGTTCACCGACGAGTCGCCGGTCGATCCGAGCAGCTTCGCGACCTTCGCCAACGGCCCGATCGAAGTCATGTTCCAGGGCGCCACGGTCAGCCCGGGCACCAGTACCGGAGAGGATGCCGGACCGTTCCGTAGCTTCGTCAACCCGGAGGCCGGTCCCTCGATCAACGCGGATGTGCCGACCGGATTCCGGTTCCTGATCCTCTTCGATCGGACGATGGGCGACGACATCGCGATCGAGGAGCTGGTCGTCTTCGGCGACGGCTGATCTCCTCGGCGGCCAAATCGGCCGTCTTCGAGGTCTGATCGGCGCTGGCGTTGGTCGGCGCCGTGCCCACTGGCTTCTCGGCTAGGGGTGTGCCGACGTGCCTGCGGCCGGGCCGGGCGTTACGCTTCAGCGGTCCGCCGAACTGCGTCTCCACCGGTCGCCGAAGGATCGGTGGACTCTCCACGTGAGCGCCGCACCGACGAAACTGCCCGATCCCAGAGTCCTCGATCGCCTCGGGTCTGCCCAGAGCGTCGTGCTCTGCGGTCATGAGCATCCCGATGGCGATGTGCTGGGCTCGCAGTGTGGGCTCTACCACCTGCTGCGGTCGCGTGGCCAGGACGTTCGGATCGTGAATCCGGATCCGCCTTCGCGCAGCTTCGACTTCCTTGCCGAGCACACTCCGTTCGAGGCCTTCGGTGCTGGAGCACCGCTCAGCTCGCCGGACTTGATCGTGATGCTCGACTGTTCCGAGCTTCGTCGTCTGCGGGATCTAGGGGATGTGATTCGTCAGCTCGATCGACCGATCTTGGTCGTCGATCACCACATCGGTTCCGAGAATGGTGACGGCGGCGAGGCTTTCGTTGACTCGTCGGCGGCCGCGACCGGAGAGATGGTCGCCCGGCTCTACGATGCGTTCGAAGCCAGGCCGTCTCGCGAGGCGGCTGAGGGATTGTTCACTGCCTTCGTCTCAGACACCGGTTGGTTCCGCTACTCGAACACCGACGCGTCGGTGTTCGGTCGAGTCGCGGAACTGATGCAGACCGGACTCGACGTGGATCGCATCGATGGTCAGCTGAACAGAAGATCGGATCCCGGTTCGGTTCAATGTCTCGCGTCGGGCTTGGAAGATGCGCGCTTCGAGCTCGAGGGTCGATTCGCTTCGCTCGCGTTGACCAAGCCGCAGATCGACGAAGCGGGACGCAACGGTCTCGATCTCGATCGCATCATGGAGCCACTGCGCGCCGTCGACGGGATCGAGGTCGTCGCGATGCTCAAAGAGCAGGGCGATGGCGCGATCAAGGTGTCACTTCGTTCGCAGGCGGACGTCGACGTCCAGCGGATCGCTCGAGAGCTCGGTGGCGGAGGACACCGCAAGGCCGCTGGCGCGACGGTTCGCGGAGCTGGTTCCGAAGAACTCCGGGGACGTCTGCGCGATCGGGTGCTCAAGGCTCTGATCGAGGGTGGGGCGGCATGACGCGCTTCGCTCTCATCTCGGACGTCCACGCCAACGTCGAAGCGTTGGAGGCGGTGTTCCGCAAGATCGACGCGCTTGGCTTCGACGAGATCTACTGCCTCGGCGACATCATCGGCTACGGCGCCGATCCCGAGGCCTGCACGCGCATGATCATGCAGCGGTGCCGCTGGTCGATCATGGGCAACCACGACTATGGGCTGACCAGTGATCTGCGAGACTTCAACCCTCTCGCCGCCAACGCCCTCGCGCTGACTCGCCGTCGCCTCAAGCCATCCCTGCTCAGCTTCGGCAAGCGAGCGATCTGGAACTACCTCACGAACCTCCCGCACACGATGTCGGCGCACGGGTTCGAGTTCTTCCACGGGTCCCCGCGTGACCCGATCATGGAGTACGTCCTGAAGACCGACGGCTTCCTCGAGCCCGAGAAGATGGCCGGGATCTTCGCTCGGCTGAGGGGGCCTTGCTTCGTCGGCCACACCCACTGGCCGGGCGTCCACGATCAGTCGTTCCGATTCCATCAGGCGACCGACGAGCGGCGGGTCTACGAGCTCGATGGTGAGCCCGTGGTCGTGAACGTGGGCTCGGTCGGCCAGCCACGCGATGGCGACCCCCGGGCCTGCTTCGCCACGGTCGACGGGCAGCGGGTCGAATTCCACCGTGTGCCGTACGACTTCCGTCGGACCCAAGAGAAGATCCGGGCGGCCGGGCACCATCCCGCGCTCGCCGATCGTCTAGCGATCGGGAAGTAGGAATCGATGGCCCTGAGTGACCGGTCAGTTTCTCCCGGAGCGGAGCGTGCGGTAGTCGTCTTGGTCACGGCTCCGGTCGAGGAGGCTGGCTCGCTCGCGGACGCCTTGCTCGAGCGGCAGCTGATCGCCTGTGCGAACCTGGTTGGCCCGGTCGAATCGCGCTACCGCTGGGAGGGGAAACTCCAGTCCGAGCAGGAAACGCTCCTGATCCTCAAGACCGAGGCTCGGCTGTTCGAGGCTCTACGGGCGGCCGTCGTCGATTTGCACTCCTACGACGTTCCCGAGGTGTTGGCCCTCGGAGTCGAGGACGGCCACGGCGCGTACCTCGACTGGATCTCCCGGTGCTGTGGGCCGGACCGAACCAGATCGGGTCCTCAAGTCGATCGCTGAACCGGCCGATGAACCCGGTAGTCGCCCGGGTTCCCGGCGTCCCGACCCTCCCCCGGGCCGGCCGCCACACCCCGAAAATTCGTTTGAATCGACCTGATTCGCCGGGCGACGAGGAGTTTCAGCGATGTTCCCCCGCAGTCCGTCCAGCTGGCGAGCCAAGCTCGCCCTTTCCTGCCTGATCGGCTTCTTCGGCTCGGCTCTCGCCGCTCAACAGGGCGAGACCGGCACCGGCTCGACCGAGGCTCAGCAGCGCACGGTCGATCGCATCGTGCTGAAGCACGGTGGAGTTCTCGAGGGTCGTCTGACCGTCGACCATCCGAGCTATGTCGAGATCGATACCGGTGATGGCATCGTGATCGGCATGGACCCAGCAGACACCCTGCTGATCGAGCGGGCCCAGCAGCGTACGGACGAGGCGAGCGCGACCGCAGCCAAGGCTCGTGTCGAGCGCGACCAGTGGAGCATCATCCACGATGGCTTCGGTACGGCGATCGGTTGGATGCACGAAGTCCGGCGCGTCGAGACCGACGGTCGTGTCCGTCTGTCGCAGGAATGGCACTTCCGAGAAGACACGTCACGCACCGAGTGGTCGGTCGTCGAGCTGTGGGATGCCGATGGAAACCCGCTGTCGGGAGTCTTCCATGAGCACACTCACGATGTTCGGGGGCGCCCCGAGAGGCGGGCCGAGCGGATCATCCGTGCGACCATCGAAGGTGACGAGATGATCGTCGAGCGTCGCACGCCCGGAGCGACGACCCGCAACTCCTACGAAGTTGACCCCAACCTGGCCTTCCCGCTTGGAGCGCGCGAGACGATCGTCCGCGACGTGTCCGGTGACGTCGGACTCCGCGACTTCCTGATCTTCGATCCGGCCAAGGACGTCTTCGAACGTCGTCGCTACCAATTGAGCGGCAACCGCTCGATCGTCGCCGGCAGTGGCCGCAAGCAGGTTCGCGTTCTCGAGACCCATTCGGAAACCGGCGTCCGGATCGAATGGCTCGATGGTGCTTGGCAGACCGTGCGCCGAGAGTTCGCAGGGCCGGAGCTGGTTGCGATCCCCGCGACCGAGACCGAGGCTCGCGACGCGGTGCAGGCGGTTCGCAAGGTCGCGCCACGCTCGTTCCAGCGTGACCACAGTGAGTCCGTGGGGCTCTGGCTTCCGAACCCCAGTTGGCGATTCACCGACGAGCAAGTCGATGGCAGCGTCTCCGCGCAGTGCGACCGCGGGGGCCTCGTGACCGTCGCCCGCCTGGGCCACATCGGCACCGAGACTCCGGCGGTCGAAGCGGCGGACGCCGTTCTACGATGGCTGCATCAGGCCCACCCGACCCTGCAGCTGCAGGACCGGCACGAGCGCGAGATCCATTCGTCGATGGGTTCCGAGATCATCGGGGAGATCCGCGAGCCGGGCCCTAAGGATCCGGGACGTCAGACGATCCTGGTGCGCGTGTTCCGGATCGATGGCGAGTGGTTCGGACTCTGTGCCCAGGCACCAGTCGATCACTTCGACGAACTCCAATCCGACCTCGATTGGATGCTCGATCGCGTCGAGCAGCGCCCGACGGCAAACCCCGCGACCCCGAGCGCGGTCGCCGCTCCCGCCACCGGCGGTTGAGCGATTCGGCTTCGGTCGACCGACTCAGTCTTCGAGCGCTGTCCGCAGGCGGGCGGCGTCGAGGAGGTCGGATTCGGAGACCTCGGACCTCAATTCGAGGTCGGCGAGTGTCCGAGCCACACGAAGGACGCGAAGTCGGCCACGGGCGCTGAGCCCGAACGCTGCGACTGCTCGTCGCATCGTCCGATCGATCTCGGCTGGATCTCCGAGCACGGCCATCAAGGCCTCGCCTTCGAGGCGGCCGTTCGGAGCCCCGTTCTGATTGCGCTCTCGCTGAGCCCTGACCGCGGGAAGGATCCTGTCTTCGATCGGATCGGGAGCGTTCTCTTGTGCGGTGCCGAGTTCTTCTGGTGGCACGGCTTCGACAGCCACGCGCAGGTCGAACCGGTCGAGCAGCGGGCCAGACAGCCGTGCTCGGTAGCGGGTACGCGCGCTCGGTGTGCAGCGACAGAACATGGACGTCGATCCGAGTTGGCCGCAGGGGCAGGGATTCATCGCTGCGAGCAGCTGGAAGTCCGCGGGAAACGTCACCGTCCTCCGAGCGCGTGAGACGGTCACCTGACGCTCCTCGAGAGGTTGACGTAGTCCCTCGAGCACCTCGCGCCGAAACTCTGGTAGCTCGTCGAGGATTAGCAGGCCCCGGTGGGCCAGTGTGACTTCGCCCGGTCGGACCTGCGGGCCACCGCCGAGCACGCTAGCGGCCGAGCTGCTGCAGTGCGGTGCACGGACCGGACGGCCCTTCGTGCTCACACCGAGCTCCTGGGACCCGCCATCCCGGGCGCTGTGGATGCGGAGGATATCGAGGCTCTCGGATTCGTCAGGTTCGGTCAGAAGGTCCTCCGCTGCGCGCAGCATCGCGGACTTGCCGCACCCGGGCGGACCGACGAACAGCAGGTCGTGGCGTCCGGCGATCGCCGCACACAGTGCGCGTTTCGGGGTCTCGAGGCCGCGAAGAGCTGAGAGCGTCAGGCCTCCGCGCAAAGCCCGCCGATGTCGGAGTGCGGTGCGGGCGGATCTCGGTCTCACCGACTCGCATTCGTTCGGCTGATCGAGTGCGTG
This sequence comes from Planctomycetota bacterium, assembly GCA_039815565.1. Taxonomy (GTDB): domain Bacteria; phylum Planctomycetota; class UBA1135; order UBA1135; family UBA2386; genus JBCBZB01. The sequence goes on along the minus strand of JBCBZB010000014.1, from coordinate 29,495 downwards.
CACAGCCTCGCGGAGGGTGCGGGCCGCCAGGCATCGCAGGTCGGGGACTGCGGCTGCCAGCTCGGCGTCCGACGGAGCGCAGAGCAATGTGTCGATCCCGGACCGACGGCAGCAAAGGGCCACCGAGACGATGCCGGGGCAGGGGTGCAGGGTCCCATCCAACGCGACCTCGGCGAACGCAGCCAGACGAGGTCGTCCGGTCACCAAGCCGCCGGCGATCGCCATCGAAAGCGCCATCGGGAGATCGAATCCGCTCCCGTCCTTCCGAACATCCGCGGGGCCGAAGTGAATCAGCGGCACTCCCCGTGGGGCGGGCAGCTCGCAGGCTTGGAACGCGTGGAGCACGCGGTGATAGGCCTCCCGGACGACGGCATCGACGGAGCCGGTCACCCGTGGCGTTCCGCCTGATCCGCGCATCGTGGTCTCGACACTGACCAGCGAAGCCTCGACGCCGATCAGTGCGGCGGAGTGGAGGATTGCTGGCTTGGGCGAGGGGGGCATTCACCGCTCTGTGCCCCGAACCTGCGCCGGGTCGCCTCGGTTTTTCGCGCAGGTCCGCACTCTGCCGATCGGGCGGATCCCGCGCGTGGCGTCGTCAGTCCAGAAGCGCGCGGTGCACGGCGCCCAGCGCGCTCGTCGAGGCCGGGTGCAGACCTCGGATCCGGGTCGTCGTCGTCGCCGGAGCCCGTTCGTAGCCGGCGAAGACGATGCAGCGGAGCTCGGGGTCGAGCTCCTGCAGGTCTCGCAGTACGAGGTCCACTCCCGAGACCGAGAGGCCTGGGCCGAGGATCACGGCGTCGTGCCCGCCGGCTGTGAAGAAGGCCATGCGGATCGACCCGAGGTCGTCGACCCGGTCGACGTGGTAGCCGACGCTCTCGAGGCCGTGGCAGAGTGTTCCCAAGCCTTCATCGTCGGAGCCGACGAGGAGCAGGTCGCTACGTGCCGCGGACATGTCGGATTCTTCGACAGTTCACGGCGTGCGCATTCAGTGCATTCCGCTCAACACCGTGGCAGCGGGGTTTTCGCGATCGCGGGTTCGACGAGCCACTGTCGAGAAACCCGACGCTCAGAACGGCGCGCTGTGGCCGTGGTAAAAGAAGCTCCCCAGCCCGACGGTGAAGATCCAGTTGCCGTAGAGCGCGTGCTCCAGGGACACCGCGCGGATCGAACGCGTGCGGACGTAGGTGTGGGCGAAGAACGCCCCTCCGATCGTCGAAAGAGCCACGGATTGCCAGTGTCCGAACAGGATGTGGACGATGCCGAAGGCTCCGGCACTGACCCAGATCAGCGCGGAATCGGTCCGGAACACGGTGCGGTATCGGCGGAAGAAGAACGCGCGGAACACCACCTCCTGTCCCAACACGGACAAGAACGGGTAGCCGAACATGACCGCGGCCCAGAACCCGGGGTTCTCGCGGGGGAAACGGAACAGCGAGTTCGGAATGAAGATCCAGGTCGCGACGAGTAGAAGGGTGGCCGAGACCCCGAACCGGAGCAGGATCGGCCGCATCGAGTGCGGGTTCCCGCGCCAACGGTGCCGCAGGTCGAAGTTCGGCTGCCGGGCCAGGTAGATCGCGGCCAGCAGGCCAGCGCTGATCGCCAGCGGGATCACCCAGGTGCCCTTGCCGAACCACTGCCCGACGTAGGCGAACGTCGGAAACGCGAAGAACAGGGCCAGCATCTCGATGGCGCGGCCGAAACGCGCCCCTCGGTGGGGGCGCGGTCGGTGCGGTCGGATCAGCGGTCCCGGTTCAGTCACGGTCGAATGGCGGTCTGCACGAGTTCGAAGTCGACGGGTGCGGTGGCCCCTTCGATGAGGTCCTCGGGCAATTCATCGGCCATGCGGAGATCGCGCCAAAGCGCGATCGTTCCTGCAGGCAGCTCATTCAGGGACGAGGGTGCCCCCAGGACGGTTCCGTCTGCGTTCAGGGCATGCGTCGTTCCCGGTCGCTCGAGCCAGTCGGTGGGCAGCAAGACCGCGAACTGCTCGGGGTTGGCCGCCAGGACCAGCAAGGCGTGGTCCTCGCTCGGATCCGGGAAGTCCTGTCTCGAGAGGCTGTCGAGGAGTACCAGGTGTACTCGTGGCATCTGGAGGTCGGACGTGCGGATTGTCGCGAGCGCCGGCCGTTCCTCGAACGCGAACCGCAGAGCTGCCAGACGCAGTTCCCGGTCGTCCGAGTCGAGCGCGGACGTCACCTGTTCGACGAGGAACTCCTCCGACACCGTCGTGGCTTCGGGCTCGGCACTCTGCGTCTGTTTCACCGCGTCCGCGATTCCGAGCAGGCAGCCAGTCAGAACATCGATGTCGTCCTCCGACTCGTTCCAGAGAGTCGGCAACCACGAGGGGACCCGATTCAGGAGCTGTCGGCATCGCTGCGCACGGCGAGGCAACTCCGGGTCGCGAAGCAGTTCCCGAAGATCGAGTCGTGGGCCTTCGAGCCTTGTCGTCGGCCACCACATCGAGAACAGGAAGTCGCAGAGTTCCTCGCGTGGTCGCTCGTCCGAACGGAGTCGCTCGTAGAGGGCGATTGTCGTCGGCTCGTCGAAGTGCTCCTGCATGCTCCGGACGAAGGTCGAGCGCGTTGACGCTTCCGTGATCCCGTGGAGAGCGTCGATGAAGCGGTCGAGACCGGAGTCGTCGAAGTCGCTCGCCAGCGTGCGAACGAGGGCGTTGACGATCTGACGTCTGGTGCGCGTCGAGGACTCGGCGGCGCGGATCCAGGCTGCGGTGAGCGAGGGGTCGGAATCGAGGTCATCGACCGACGTGATTGCCGCGAGCAGATCGGCCGCGGAGCCGGAGGCCTCGTCGACCTTGAGGTTGGAGCGTGCGGACTGCAGGAGCTCGCCACGCGTCGTTTCGTCGAACGGTGTCGTCTGGGCCAGCTGGGCGAGCCCGCGGACCCAGGGCTCGGGTGTGTTCCCGGTCGATTGCCTGAGTAGGAGCTGTAGAGCCTGATCGCCACCGATCGCCGCGAGGGCTTCCGCGACTTCGGCCGAGCTCGCTCCGAACTCGCGGCTCTCGATCAGGAAGTCCGAGAGATCGCGAAGCGGTTCGCCGATCGCGGCGAACCGGGGAACGATCGTGCGGACGATCGCGCGGTCTTGGCCGTGGAACTTCGCGAGGCGACGGATCAACTCGATCACGGTCGACTCACTGAGTTGCGAGGCAGCGAGATCGTTGGCGATGGCTCGCCGGATCACCGTCGGCTTGGTGCGGGCCGCTTCGATCAGGGTGTTCTCGAAGTCCGGCTCGCTCGTAGTCAGAACGGCGAAGACCTCGTCGAACTGTTCGGCCTGGATGCGCTCGGCCCACAGTGCCTCGATCAGGATCTCGCGGAACTCCGGCGCCGACGCGCTGTTGACCGCGAGCTTGACGGCGCAATGGCGAACGTCCCGGAACGGCGAGTCGAACCGGGACGAAACATCGCTCGCGAGACTGACCGGAAGCGGGGTGGCGCTCTGAAGAGCGACCGAAGCCTTCGAGCGGACCGTGACGACCGGATTGTCGAAGTCCGAGAACCACGCCGCAGCCGAGCGACCGTCGATTTCGACGTCGCCGCAGGCCAGCGGGAGTAGGCTCAGGCCGAGAGCGACAAGAGCTCTTGGTCCAGGGATTCGGGTTCGCCGAGGTCGCTGCGGCATGGAGTCGTAGGATATGCAGTCATGGCCGAGCATGAGTTTCTGCCCCTGACGGATCGTCATATCCCCGATCAGCCGCCGGCCGAGGTGCTGGCTGAACTCTACGGGATTCTTCGGAAGCGGCGAAGCATCCGTTCCTTTCGACCGGATCCGGTGCCCCGCGAAGTGATCGAGGGCATCGTTCGGGTCGCCACGACGGCGCCCTCGGGCGCGAACAAGCAGCCCTGGCGCTTCGTCGCGATCTCCGACCCGGAGACCAAGCGAAAGATTCGCGAGGCTGCCGAAGCCGAGGAGCGGGAGTTTTATCACCGCCGGGCGAACGACGAATGGCTCGAGGATCTCGATCCGCTCGGCACCGATGCGACCAAGGACTTCCTTGAGATCGCACCGTGGATCGTCGTCGTCTTCGCTCTCTACAAGGACGACGACCAGAGTCAGGTCTACTACGTGAAGGAGTCGGTCGGTCTGGCTTCGGGGATGTTCCTCGCCGCGGCCCACATGGCCGGGCTCGGGACTCTTACCCACACGCCGTCGCCGATGGGGTTCCTGCGGGAAATCCTCGGCCGGCCGAAGACCGAGAAGCCGTTCCTGCTGATCCCGGTCGGCTACCCGGCGGAGGACTGCACGGTCCCGGCCCATGCGATTCCGAGGAAGCCGATCGAACAGGTTCTTCTCTGGGACGGAGAAGATCCGCTCGGCACCGCGGAGTCCGGGGATGGGGACCACGACGGTGGTCGGGACCTCGGCGACCACTCGGTCAGCGGCTGATCGAGCCGGACTTGGGGCTCCGGGTCGGTCTGTGACCGGCCTGTGACGAGCGAAAGCCGGTCCTCCGCGTTTGATGGGAACCAACGAAGGCGCCTCGCGTCGCTCTCGTCGACCTCGAACGATGGACTCGGTTTCCCGATGAAGCTCCGCACTCCGACGCTGATCCTCCTCCTGGTCTCGACGCTCGCCGCCGGGACTCTCCACTTTCTGCTCGACGGCCGTGAGGACGGTGAGCAGGCGCTGATCGAACAGCGATACGCCGATGCGGTTCGCCTGCTCGAGGGTGCCCTCGAAGCGGCGCCGATCGAAGAGCAGGACGAATTGCTGTTGCTCCTCGCGCGGGCGCAGTGGTTGAACGGCCAGATCGACCCGGCCGTCGAGACCTACCGGCGCCTGCTCTCGAACTTCCCGGATTCCGAGGTCGTCGACCAAGCCCGGGTGCAGCAGGCGGAGGCGCTCGCGTCTTCGAACCGCTACGAGGAGGCCGCCGAGCTCTATCGGACCCAGGTCGAGCGACTCACCGCGCCAGCCCGCAAGGAGGAGATCGCAGAGGTCTACCTCGGGCTCGCGTCGAAGGCCCTGGCTTCGGATCCGCCGGATCGCGCCCGCGCAGTGACGTTCTACGACCTGGCTCTCGGCCTCGGCCTGTCCGAGGACCGCGAGTCGTCGGTTCAGCTGCGTGCCGCGGATCAGCTCCTCCTGGCGAACCGGTTCGCCGAGGCGGTCGCGCGCTACGAGCGGCTCGTCGATCGCTTGTCGGTCGAGCGGGGGCAACTCCGGGCGATGCTCGGACTCGGCAAGGCACGGCTTGGAAATGGCAACCTTGTCGGAGCCCGGTCGGTGCTACGTGAGCTCCTCGCTCTCGAGCCGGAAGACGCGCAGGTCGGAGATGCGCTCTACGAACTGGCACGGACCTTCGGAGTGCCGACGCCGTCACATTCGATGATCGATCGAGCCGTCGACGCGCTGCGGACCTTGGAAGAGCGGGCCCCGGACCATCCGAAGGCGAAGGTGGCGGAGTTCCTGATTGCCCAGTGTGCTCAGCACACGGGACGGAGTGAGGATGCCCTTCGCGCCCTGAGCCGTTTCCTGGCTCAGCGGTCGGGTGAAGGGCTGCCCGAGGTGGCGACGGCACGTGCCATGCTCGGTGACGTTCTGAACTCTCAGGATCGTCTGCTCGAGGCGATGGCGGCGTGGCGGCGCTACCTCGCCGAGCACCCGTCGCACCCGCAGTGGGAACGCGTGCAGCGGGCGGTCATCGATGCCGAGTATCAGCGTGCGGTCGTGGCGATGAACGACGACCGCTATGACGAAGCGCGCGGGTTGTTCGACGAGTTTTCGGACATCCACCCGCTCGACGGTCGGAACGCGCGCATCCAACTGCAGCTCGCCGACATGCAGCGTGAGCAGGAGCAGTACGAGGGCGCGATCGACACCTGGACCCGTTGTGCGTCGAAGTACCGCGGACGGCCCGAAGCCTCCGAGGCGCAGTTCCGCATCGGAGAGATCTACGACGGGGAACTGTTCGACCCGGTCAAGGCGCTTGCGGCGTTCCGCGCCGTGCCCGGAGGCACCCAGTGGTTCACCCAGGCGCAGGCCCGAATCCAGGCGCTCGAGACGATCTCGATGTCGCTACAGACCGAGCGGAGTTTCCGCAGTGGTGAGAGCGCGCAGTTCGAACTGACCGCACGCAACCTTCGTGAAGTCCGCGTCCGCACCTGGCGACTCGATCTCGAGACCTGGTTCCGCGCGATGCACACGCCCTCGGCGATCGACGCGTTGGACGTCGAGGTCATCGAGCCGGACACGACCGAGACGTCGGCCACTCCGGACTACCAGCCCTACGAGGAGACGACGCGGTCGATCGACGTGGGTGATGGGCGTCCCGGTTGCTACGTCGTCAAGGTCGACGGTGGCGAACTCGAAGCGACGACGATGGTGCTGGTCACCGACCTCGGTCTGATCGTCGAGTCCTCGCGGAAGGAGCTGGTCGTCTTCGCCCAGGACCTGAAGGAGGATCGCGTCGCCGCTGGCGTGCAGGTGATCGTCTCGGATGGCGAGCAGATCGTCCTCGAAGGTGTGACTGACGAGGACGGACTCTTCCGCCATCGTGGCGGGGAGCTTGCGAACCTCGCGGAGCTGAGCGTGTTCGCGTCGGACGCGACGGGCTCGGGCGCTGGGACCCTGGGGCTCAGCGGTCTCGGGCTCGCCGAGGGGCTGACGCAAAAGACCTGGATGTTCACCGACAAGCCGGCCTACCAGCCCGGTTCGTTGGTGCACCTGAAGGGCGTGATCCGCGAAGTGCGCGACGGGCTCTACGCCCTTCCGGAGGGCGAGCACCCGTACCAGGTCACCGTGTCCTCGCCGAGTGGCCGGCCGGTTTTCGAGGCGGAACTCGAGCTCACGAACTTCGGGACCTTCGCGGTCGACTTCGTCGTGCCGGAGGTTGCCGGATCCGGAACCTGGTCCGTACGCAGCGAGCGCAGTGATGGCCAGTTCGTCGCGATCAAGAACTTGACGGTCGAGGAGTTCCAGCTCCCGAAGCTCGACGTCGGCGTCGAACTCGACGAGAACGTCGTGTTCCCCGGCGAGTCGGTCGAGGGGCGCGTCACGGCGCGGCACTTCTACGGTTCGAACGCAGCGAACCGACCGGTTTCGGTCTGGATCGCTTGGAGTGACGGCTCACAGCACTCCGTCGAAGGTGTGACGGACGCCTCGGGCCAGTTCGAGTTCAAGTTCTCGACCGACGACCTCGGAGAGGAGGCCTTCGCGACGGTCACCGCTTCGCTCCCGGAGGCCGGAGCTTCCCGCACCGCCTCGGTGCAGCTCGTCACGACCGCGCTCGAGCTGTCGGTGAGCACGGTCCGCGAGGTCTACACGGTCGGGGAACCGATGGAGGCGACGGTCGCGGTGAAGACGCGAACCGGGGAGCCCCACGCCGGGCCGGTCCAGCTCGATCTGCTCCGACTCGAGCCGAACCGCCGCGGAACGGCGGAGATCAGCGTTCAGGTCGAAGAGTCCCGTTCGGATGCCGGCGGGCTGGCGCGGGTCACGGTCGCGAGTGCGGATGGCGGGCGCCACGTGCTGCGCGCCACGGTGACCGACCGGTTCGGCAACCGGGTGACGTCACAGCGTCTGGTGTTCGTGTCGGGCGAGGAGGACGAGGTGAGGCTGCGTCTGCTCACCGACCGCGAGAACTTCGAGGTCGGCGAAACGGTCGATCTTCGCGTCCTCAACCGCAGCGGTCCGAGGCTCGCGCTCGTCACCCAGCGTGGCGATGGTGTGCTGCACTGCGAGGTCCGTCGCTTGGAGGGGGAGGATTCGATCCTGCCGATCGAACTGCAGAGCGAGCACGCGCCGAACTTCGGTCTGGCGATCTCGCTGATCGATGGGACCGCGCTGCGTCGCGCGTCGCGTCAGTTCTTGGTCGCTCGTCGACTGAATCTGCAGATCGAGGTTCCGGAGGGGGACTTCGATCCAGGTGAGATGGTGCCGGTCACGGTCACGACCCGGGACGTCGAAGGGCGTCCGGTCGCGGCCGAGCTCGCCCTCGCCCTGGTCGATGAGGCTCTGATCGCGCGCTACCCGTTCGCGACCGAGGATCCGGTGTCGGTCTTCTACGGCCAGTTGCGCGAAGTTGGTTCCTATGCCGTCACTAGCGCGGGTTGGTCCTACTCTGCGAGTGGGCGGCGAGCGCAGCTGCAGCTCTTGCAGGAGGAGCAGCGGCTCGAGGCTCTGCAGCTTGCGGCCGGGCAGGGACCGGGCGGGTCCGACGGAATTCGAGCTCGCGGTCGGGTCGGGTTGATCGATGAGTTGCAACGTCGGCTGGATCACGCGCGTCGCGCGGGTGGTGCGGACGTCGTCGCGCTCGAGCGTCAGCTTGCGCTCGCTCAGGTGCAGCAGCAGGCGCCGCAGTCGGGCAACGTGCTGTTCTTCGATGACTTCGGGACTTCGGATGGGGTTGCCGAAGTCAGTGTTGACTTCCGAGGTCTCGGGAGCCTCGCGTACGATCTGGAGTCGGCCTTCGACTCCAACGCTTGGAACTCTGCGCTCGGGCTCGGAGATATGGCAGGTCGTGTGGTTTCGAACTTCGGCTACCAGCCGGACAGCACACTGACGGTGCAGACCCGCAACTTCTTTGCTGGCTACGAAGGCCAGACGGTCACCGGGACGACGGCGCTGCCGATTCTGACCCAGGTGCAGTTCCAGACCCTCAACGACGGTCCGCTGAGCAACGGCAATCTGTTCTATGCCGGCCTGCCGTTCGTCGGTGGGGAGGCCTTGGTCGATCTCTCGACTAACGAGCCACGCAGTGTGTTCGCACCGGATGGATTCTGGATCTCGACTCTGCAGACCGATGATCAGGGGCGTGTCGTCGTCGAAGTACCTATGCCGGACCGCTCGAGTGGATGGTCGCTGTTGACGCGCGCCGTCACGGTCGACACGGACCTGGCGATCGCGACCACGAGTCTGCGAACCAGCGAGCAGCTGGTCGCGAGCGTCGACGCTCCGAGTGTCCTGGTGGAGGGCGACGAGACCTCGGTCTCGGTCGAGCTCAACCACTTGCGCCGGACCGGCGACGAGGCTGCTCTCGATCTCGAGGTCGAAGTCCTGGGTGAGAGCGACGAGGTCCGGATCCGTCCGGGCAGCGAAGCGCGCATCCGCCGAACGTTCACCGCGGACTCGGTCGATCGGACCGAGCTCACCGCGGAGATCGGAGGTGATGCTGAGAAGACCGCCAAGCGCGAGCTCCGCGTTCGTCCCTACGGTCAAGAGGTTGCGGTCTCTCGCTCAGGTACCCTGACCGGTAGCGATCGCGTTCGGCTCGAACTTCCATCCGACAAGGAGTGGAGCGAACTGGCCCTGCGGGTCGAGGTCGGACCGGATCCGGCGCGTCACCTGACCGCGATGGTGCTCGGTGGTCCGCTGGGGTTCCGAGCGCAGTATGTGTCGACGATCAGCCTCGAAGCTCGCCTCGATCGAGCGATCGCCGCTTCGGCCGTCCTGGATCACCTGGATCGGATCGGCGCTGGGAGCCGGGCAGATCGTCAGGCTCTCGAGGGGCTGATGCGTGAGACGCTGGCCCAGGTCCTCACGACCCAGGCGAACGACGGTGCGTCGAACCGCTACGAGGGAATGAAGGGCGCGCCGAATCGTCGACCGCGTCCGGACTTTGCCGTGACCGTGAAGTCCCTGCGCTTCCTGCAGGCTGCGAGAGCTCGCGGCTTGCAGAACGTCGACCCGGCGCTGCTCCGAGCGAGCGACTGGTTGAATGGGCGTCTCGGCGGTCGAAATCCCTGGGATCAGGCGATGGCTCTCGAAGCGCTCGCGGCCGCTGGGCGTGCCCGATTCGAGAACCTCAACGCTCTGCATCGCCAACGAGAGTCGATCGCGGTGCACGCTCGCGCGCGCCTTGCTCTCGCCTGGCACGAGCTTGGAAGGAGCGGCCTGGCGAACGAGGCCTTGGATGCCCTGATCTCGGCGTGGCCCAAGATGGAGGAATCGTCGCCGCGGGTCATCGAGACTTACGCCGACTGCCTGCGAGCGCTCGTGACGATCCGCCCGAACGCGGTTCGTCTCGAGAGCTACGTCCGTGTGCTCGACCGGGCGCGCCGTGGGATGTGGTTCCAGTCCCCGCCAGCCACCGCACGAGCGGTCGAGGCTCTCGCGGCGGCTGGTGGCAACAACGCCGCCATTCAGGATGATGCGACGGTCGAGGTCTCGGTCGACGGTCTGCTGCTCGGCGAAGTCACTCGCAACGCGGAAGAGGGTGTCGTCGTTCTCGAACTGCCGGTGGATCGCGTCCGTCGGGTGCATGACATCACCCTGCAACTCGAGGGGCGCGGAGAAGCACGCTGGTCGGCTTCGCTGACCGGATTCACCAAGGGATTCGGCGAACGGCCGGACAACCCGATCTTCGCAGTCGCCAACCGGCACTACCTCCGCCCGTACCTCAAGCTGAACGGGCAGGAAGTCCGACCAGGTTTCTCAATCGCGCAGTCTCCGTATGACAGCTTCCGTCCCAACGTCGGGACGGTGAACGTCGGTGAGGAGTTCCGTGCCGAGGTCAACTGGTCGTCGAACACAAATGGTGTTCGTACTGGGCGCCTGGAGAAGATCGACAGCGTCGTGATCGAAGAGCCGCTGCCGGCCGGATGTTCGGTCGTTCCGGACTCGGTCCAAGGGCGGTTCTCCGAGGTGCGGATCCTGCCGGACCGGATCCTCTTCTACTATCCGCCGGGTATCGACTCGGACTGGATCCGCTTCCGCATGGTCGGTCGCTACCAGGGCCGCTACCGCGTGCTGCCGACCGAGGTGTTCGACGCGAACAACCCAGCACGGGTCGCCCGCAGCCTGCCGCGTGAGTTCATCGTGCTGCCGAGAGACGCGGAGTCGCCGAGCGCGGTCCGCTGGTCCCCGGACGAACTCTTTGCGCTCGGCGAGGACGCGTTCAACCGCAGTGACTACGGGGTGGCGCGGAGCCTTCTGTCCGAACTTACGACTGGCTGGACCCTGAAGGATGCGACTCTCAAGCAGGTCGCCCGGATGATGCTCCAGGTCGCGATCGAAGCGGGTGATGCCCGCGAGACCGTGGTGTGGTTCGAGCAGCTGAAGGAGCGCTACTCGGATCTGATCCTGTCGTTCGAGTCGATGCGCGCGGTCGGGAACGCCTACCGCTCGCTGGGCGAGTTCGAGGCGTCGGTGGTCGTGTTCCGAGGCATCGCCGAGGCGTCGTTCCTCAAGGACGCCGCGGTCAGCGAAACCTTGCGTCAGCAGAACGAACAGGAGGCGGCGAACGAGTTCCTCGTCGATCTCGTCGCCGACTACCCGGGACTGCCGACGATGCGTCAAGCGCTCTATGGGATCGCGCAGGGTCTCGCCCTGCAGGCCGTCCAACGCAGTCAGGCGGCTCCGGCCGGGAACGACGATCCGCTCGCCAAGGCGCTGCGGACTCGCGCGTCGGAGATCTTCCGTTCCTTCCTGATCTGGTACCCCGAGGATCCGTTCGGACCGGAGGTCAGCTTCGCCTGGGCGACGACTCTGATCGAAGGTGAGGATCTGGCAGGGGCTCTCGAGGTCTCCGAGTCGGCGCTGCGTCGCTACTCGAACTCGAGCTTCGAGGACGACTTCCTCTACACGGTCGGCTTTGCTCGGTTTGCGCTCGGTCAGACCGAACCGGCGCTCGAAGTGCTTCGCCGCGTCGCCAACGAGTCGTTTCGGACCACCCGAGGCGTTGCTGCTCCGAGTGAGAACCGGAACCACGCGATCTACCTGGAGGGGCAGATTCACCACTCGATGGGTGAGGTCGAGGATGCGCTTGCCGACTACGAGCGGGTCGAGCAGGCCTTCTCGGACGCGCAAGACGCGGTGAAGTGGTTCAGGCGTCGCTCGCTGAGCTTGCCGGAGGTCGTCCGTCTCGGGTCTGGCGAGGCTGGGACCTTCACGATGTCCTACCGCAACCTCGAGTCGGTCGACCTGAAGGTCTACCGCGTGGACCTGATGCGGCTCTACCTGCTCGAGAAGTCTCTGAACGACATCGGTGGTGTGCTGCTTCACGGCATCCGTCCGCACTTCGAATCCACGATCGATCTCGAGGGCTTGGACTTCCGCAGCCACGAGCGCAGCGTTGACTTGCCGGTCGAGGAGTCGGGGGCCTACCTGGTCGTCGCGCGTGCAGGCACGGACATCCAGTCCGGGCTCCTACTGCGGAGTGATCTGGAAATCGAAGCGCAGGAAGACACCGGTGCTGGTCGGATCCGAGTCCACGTGCAACGCGAGGGGGCGGTACTCCCGAGCGCACACGTGAAGATCGTTGGCAGTGGGGATGGTCAGATCCGTTCCGGAGATGCGGACCTTCGGGGCGTGTTCTCGGCCGGCGACCTGATCGGCGAAGCGACGGTCATTGCGCGGGTCGGAGACGAGTATGCGTTCTGGCGCGGAGACTCGATCCACCAGCCGCACCGCTACCGTCCGCAGCCCGAGCGGCTACTCGAGCAACTCGAGGAGGTGCCGACCTCGGGCGAAGCCTTCGATCCGTTCGGCAACAACTTCCTGCTCAACGGGGACAACCGCGCCGGCCAGGTGCGTTGGCTAAACGACAACGTCCTCAACGTCCAGCAGGAGGGCGTCGAGGTCTACCGCGCCAAGAAGTGAGGCGCGCGGTTCTGGACCCGGGCGAGGTCCGGGGTCAGCGGTCCCAGATGCTGCCTTCGCCCTCGGTCCGGCCGCGGGCGTTCGCTGCCTGGGTTGCTTGCTGAACGGCGCGGCGTCGAGCCTCTTCGATGCCTTGCCACCAGCTCTCCCAGGCTGCGACGTCCGGGCCAGGATCCGAGCCGGCGATTCGGTGCAACGCTCGGCGGTAGGAGGTGACCAGTTGGCTGCGGATCGTGAACGAGCCGACGATGCCGACGTCGAGGACGACGCCCGACTGCAGCGTGCCGACGACCGGGTTGGCGACTGCGGCCGCCTGAGCGACTTCGACGTCGAAGTCCTGGATGAACGCCTGCTGACGGACGATCGCGATGTGGGCCCGCGGGGCGCGTTGGTTCGCTCCGGCGGCAGCTTTCGGTGCTGCTGCGATCAAGGCCTTCGCGGCACTCGGCGTGCCGATTGCTCCGAGCGTGTCCGCACTCTTGAATCGGACGTCGAGGCGGGAGTGGTAGAGGGCACTCGCGATGTAGTCGACTGCTTCGTCGCCGCCATCGAGCTCCCGAAGATTGTTCAGCACGCTCGTGCGGACCGGCGTGTTTCGCTCGAACATCGCGCGTCGGTAGACGAAGTGCCTGTTCTCCTGGCTGGTTTCGTCCTCGCCGGCAGCGCTCATCGCCCAGAGTGCATCGAGGAGCACCTCGCGCTGGAGGGCATTCGTCGCGATGCGCACCTTGTGCCAGAGTTGGTCGCTCGAGTCTGTGAAGGTCGAGAGGATCGCGCTCAACGCTTCGAGCTCGGTTGGCGTGCGGTGTTTGCGTACGCGAAGCGTCAGCTGACGAATCCGGTCTTCGGCGTCACGGTCGAGGTAGTGGGCTGGTAAGAACTCCGATTCGAGTGTCGATAGGAACGCGTGCCGGCGGGCGCGGAGTCGGTCGGACTGGTCGGCCGACTTTGCGCTCTCGAGCGCGGACCACATCTCATCGGTCAGGCGGAACTGATGGGCGCGGCGGGCGACCTCGAGCCAGGCTTCCGGCCTCGTGTTCGCGAGGCTGCTCAGCTCGGCGAGCTCCGAACGAAGGGAGTCGTCGTCTCGGCGTCGCAGGACTTCGTCTTTCCGGACGACCTCCCGGCCGGTGGCCGTCTCGATCAGCAGGGTGGTCTGCCGTTCGGTGACCTTGCCGTAGAAGACGCGGCCATCCTGGAGTCGGACCTCGTCGGCGTGGAGCGAAGAGCCGATCAGCAGCAGACTCGCCGCCGCGAGGGCGGGGGTCGAGCCGAGGCGTCGGAGCGGGCGGAACCTGCGAAGCATCGAGTTCGTGATCATGTCGGGCACGCGGTTTGTTCGGGCCTTGGGAGGAATGGCTCGCCATGCCGGATTCCTGCTCGGTCGGTGTTCTCGTGGAACTTGTCCGAGCGCTGGTCCCAGCACACTCGCTATCCTAGTCCAGGCGTGTTCTCCGGTGACCGCACCGGCGACAGGCCTCGGCCCTTGGGTTTCGAGGGGTGCGCGGGAGGCCGCAGGAATCATGCCTGGGAGCCTGCTGGGGCGATTCACCCGCTCTGAGTCCAAGCCGCGATGCGAACGGAGATTCCGCTAATGTCCTCGATGCAAAACCTCGTCTGCCCGTCCGTCGGGTCTCCTGCTCGGCCGCAGAAGGCGTTTTCGCCGGTCTGGGCGCTCGCCACGACGGCGCTCATCCTGTCTCTCGGAGCCGGTCTCGGCGCTCAGGAGTCGGTCGTGGTCGAGGCGGAGGAGCCCGAACTCCAGGTCGAGGACGTCGATTCGATCGAGACGCTGCAAAAGTTCATCCGTCAGCGGGAGTCGAAGATCACCTCGCTCCGGCTGTCCCTGCACACGGAGATTTCCCCCGAGCCGGACGTGCGGATGACCATGGATTCGGAGGTCCGTGTCCTCTCTGGGACACACCTCCACATGACGGCCCGCACCGTCTTCCCCGGCGACATCGAGGTCGAGACCGAATCGGTTCAGAGGCCAGGCGGCAACTACTTCCGCGAAGACGACCCGCTGCAGGGGGAGGTCTTCACCTCGATGACCCCGGAATTCCGCCAGCGGGTCGAGGAGGCGACTGCGGTCCTCGCGAATGAGGGCATCCCGGCTCCACAGATTTCGCCCGAGGCCGATGCTCTCCTCGGCGCCCAGATGCTCGAGGACATGAACCGCAGCTTCGAGTTCACGATCGACGGCCCGCGAGTCGTCGGTGGTGAGCGGGTTTGGATCGTCGGCGGTCCGCTTCGTCTGGCGGGCGAGTCGGAGGACCTGCTCGGCACCGGCGCGGATCGCGCCTCGCTGATCGTCCGGACGCGCGATGGTCTCGTGCAGCAGGTCACCCAGTTCCGCGAGGGGCGGTCGGTGTTCGACGCCAAGGTCGTCGAGTTCTTCGCCAACCCAGAGCTCGATCCGGAGTCCTTCCGTATCGATCTGCCGGCCGGTCAGGAATGGATCGATGTCATGGATCACCCGCCCGCTCAGCAGCAATTCGAGGAGCTGTTCCAGCTCGCCGAGGAGTTGAAGAAGGAGCAGCCGCCGGCGCCCGAGGGTGGCGACGGCGGTCGCTGAGACTTCTGCTCGCCGGACCGTGCTGTATCTGTGGACAGGCGGCTCGGTCGGCCGCATCGTCTAGAGGCGATGCCTTCCGAAACGGAACTCAGCCCGATCCTCGTCACCGGGGCCGCAGGCTTCATCGGCTCGCGGTTCGTCGCCTCCTGCAACGAGCGTTCGATCCCCGTGATCTCGGTGGATGGTGAGTCGCTGTTCCGCGAGCGGAATGAGCTCGCCGGGATCGACTTTGGCACCGTGATCGACACCGACGCGTTGCCGAATCGGCTCGCGGATCTCGAGTTCGGTTCGGTGATGCACCTCGGGGCTTGCACCGACACGACCGAGTTGGACGTCGACTTCCTGACTCGGGTCAACCTTGACGCCAGCAAGCGGCTCTGGAACGCCTGTACCGACCGATCGATCCCGCTGGTCTACGCGAGTAGTGCGGCCACCTACGGTGACGGCACCAAGGGTTTCGTCGACGACGAGTCGGAGCACCACCTCCTCGAGCCACTGAACCCCTACGGGGATTCGAAGCTGCAGTTTGATCTGTGGGCGGTCGAGGAGGAGCGAAGTGGGCGCAGACCGAAGGCTTGGTCCGGGTTCAAGTTCTTCAACGTCTACGGCTACGGCGAGCGTCACAAGGGACCGATGTCGAGCGTCGTGGTGCAGGCGTTCGACCAGATCCGTGCGACCGGCAAGCTGAAGCTCTTCCGGAGCCATCGCGACGACGTGGCGGACGGCCACCAGACGCGCGACTTCGTGTTCGTCGACGATGTGGTCGAAGTGCTTTGGTTCGCGCTGCGGAACCCGCTGAAGCGCGGGATCTACAATCTCGGCTCGGGCCATGCCCGGACCTTCCTCGATCTCGGCCGTGCCGTTTTTCAGGCTCTGGGCGAGGAATGCGTGATCGACTGGATCCCGACGCCCGAACACCTGCGCGAGCGCTATCAGTACTTCACCGAGGCTGATCTAACCAAGCTGCGCGAGGCCGGATACGACCGTGAATTCACGAGTCTCGAAGATGGCGTGAAGACGACCGTTGAGCGACTTCAAGCTCGTCTCTGAGCTAGCCCCCTAGAATAGCGGTATGACCCGCGGACTCTCTCGTCGCCGGCTGCTCGGCGGATCTTTGGCGCTCTCGCCTGCGCTCGCAGCGTTCGCACCGATCCGCAACCGGCTGCTCGAGTCTCTCGAAGACCTCGCTGAGAGGTCGGGCGTCGATCGGGCCGACTACCTGCTCGACGACGGTTTGAACTACCTCAACCACGCGAGCATCGGCACGGTGCCGCGCGTCGTTCATGAGGCGCAGGTCGGCTACCTGCGCATCTGCGAGACGAACCCGTGGTTACATGTCTGGAGTCGCGGGTTCAGTGAGGAGTTCGCGGCGACACGAGCACTCGCGGCGGAGTTCCTCGGGGTGCAGGAGCGCAACGTCGCCCTCACGAGAGGCACCACAGAGATCTTCAACGCCTTCGCTCAGGGCGTTCCGCTCGGCGATGAGGACGAGGTCCTCTGGTCGGAATACAACCACGCCGGGGCTCGCGTGTGCTGGGAGCACCAGGCCGAGGTGCGTGGCTTCTCGGTGCGGGAGTTCGCACTGCCGATCGAGGACGTCGCCTCCCTTTCGGTCGAGGATGTGGTTCAGGCGCACGTTGCGGCGTGTTCGGAGCGGACGCGCGTCTTGGTGCTGCCGCACATCGACAACGTGATCGGTATCGTCCATCCGATCCGTGAGATCGCCGAGGCGGTTCGTCGAGTCGGCGTGAAGTTCGTTCTGGTCGACGGAGCCCAGACCGTCGGGGCGATGCCGCTCGATCTCGACGACCTCGGATGTGATGGCTACGCGACGAGTAGCCACAAGTGGGTTCAGTCGCCGAAGGGGCTGGGGCTCGGCTACGTGTCCGATTCTCTACTCCAAGTCCTGCGCCCGATGATCGTCACCTGGGGCAAGCAGCGCTGGGCGGGCACTGCACGAAGTCTCGAGGACTACGGCACACGTGACTACTCGACGATCCTGTCACTCGGGGACGCGCTGCGCTTCTCGGAGTCTCGCGGGATCGAGGACTCCCATCTCCACCTGATGCAGCTGCAGAAGACCGCCTTCGAGTTCGTCGATGCCGAGCCGTCGCTCCGCTGGATGTCGCCTAGGCGGTCTGGCCTACGCGGCACGCTGTGGTCGGTCCGCCGCGCCGAGCACGCCTCGCCTAACCTCGCCGAGAAGCTCTTCGAAGATCATCGGATCGTCGTGCGTGGTCACCGCAACGAGCACGACTGCGTCCGGTTCTCGCCAGGCTACGCGACGACGGAGTCCGAGCTTCTTCAGGCGCTGGAGAGGTTGGCTCGGGCTTGACCGTCTCGGTTGCGAGATTCGCTCGCCGGCCCTTCGATTTACGTATGGAGACTCGACGTCGCGGATTGCTGCTCTTGGCAGTGCTGATGAGCCTCGTGGCCTGTCGCAGCTACGAAGCTCGTTGGCTGGACGACCGGAGCGGCGAGGCTTCTTGGCGAGAGGGCGAAGACTGGTCGGTCGAGTTTCGGGTCTACGGATCGTTACAAGAGCAGTTCGAGCGCGGTGCGCTCGGCGGTCGGGTCGACGTGCTGACCCTTGTCGACGAGCTCTCGAAACCTGGGGGTGCGAAGCGAGTGTTCTGCGTAGGGGTTCTCGAGGGAGGACGGGGCATCGTCACCGTGGTCCGCGGGAGGTCCTACGTCTCGACGGTGGATTCCAGCACAGGAGAGCCGGTGACCCGTCCCGCTCGACCGGGTGACGAATCCGCTTGGCTCGTGGCGGCCCGAGTACCGAAATGGTACGGGCTCGAAGTTGGTCCGATCCGCGGTTACGCAGAGCTCGAGGCTCGTATCGCCGAGGAGCTTTCGAGCCGCGGGTTCGATCTGTCAGAACCGACTCCGATCTGGTTAAGAGGCTCGGCCAGCTCCATTCGTGGCGATGTCGTCGATCGAGGATCTCCTTCCGACGGTGAGCTTCGGTTCGTGGAGGTTGCGTTCCAAGAACCGTCCGAGCGACTCGACGTTGTCGGAGTCTTCGTTCGAGGAGAGGCAGGTTCCATGAAGCCCGAGAACAGTGCTGGTTCCTTCCATGTTCTCGCGGATGGACGGGCTGCTCGGCTCGAGGATCTCGACTTCACCGGCGGGACACTGGCGTTCCCATCGACGTTCCGTATGCCGGAATCGGTCCGGTAGATGCGCCCCTGTAGACCGCCTAGGCCTTGTCTTCTTCGCTCGGCGGCTTCTCGAGTAGCTCGAGGCCTTCGTAGCGGTCGAGTGCGAAGTTGATCTCGAAGTCGCTCGCGAACAGAGCCACCGGGCGGTCAGACTCGTCGAGGACGACCATCGGTAGCAGGTCGAGCAATTCGTCGGTCACGCCGCGCATCCAACGGGCGCGGGTGTAGGGCTTTCGCTCGACGATGATGTCGGTGTTGTATTCGATCTCCAGGCGGCTCTGGAACACCTCGATCTGCAGCTCACCGACCGCGCCGAGGATCGGCTCACGAGCGCCGATGCGCGGCCAGAACACCTGCACGACGCCTTCTTCACCGAGCTGCTTCAGGCCCTTCTGGAAGCCTTTCGACATCGAGGGTTCCTTCGGCCGCACCTGGGCGAAGATCTCCGGAGCGAAGCGCGGGAAGTTGCGGACTTCGAAGCGCTTGCCGGACGAGACCACGTCACCGACACGGAACAGGCCCGGGTTGATCAGTCCGATCACGTCACCGGGGTAGGCCTCGTCAATCGTCACCCGTTCCTGACCGAAGAAGCGGTGGGGGTGGCTCATCCGCACTTCGCGACCGAGGCGCAGGTGGTTCGCTGCCATGCCGCGTTCGAACCGCCCGGACGTGACCCTCAGGAACGCGATGCGGTCCCGGTGGTGCTTGTCCATGTTTGCCGCGATCTTGTAGACGAAGCCGGTGAACGTCTCTTCGGTCGGTTCGATCTCGCCATCGAGCGTCTGCAGCGCGGACGGGGTCGGAGCGAGTCCGAGGAAGTGCTGCAGCAAGTTCTCGACGCCGAAGTTCGACAGCGCCGAGCAGAAGAACATCGGCGACTGCTTGCCCTGCAGGAACAGATCCATGTCGAACGGATCGATTGCCTCGCCGACGAGTTCCAAGTCCTCGACAAGTTGTTCGTGCGCCTGATCTCCGAGCCGTTCGGCCAGCAACGAATCCTCCGGGCCGGTGACTTGGACGTCGGACTTGTGGGCGTTGTGCTCGGTGCGGTCGAAGAGGTGCACTTTCTTCGAGTCGATCTCGTAGACGCCCATGAAGTCCGGGCCCGATCCGATCGGCCAGGTCCGTGGGACGACCGTGATGCCCAGGACTTTCTCAACTTCGTCCATCAAGTCGAGTGGCGCCTGCGACGGACGGTCGAGCTTGTTGACGACCGTGACGATCGGCAGGCCGCGGTCCTTGCAAACCTGGAACAGCTTGATCGTCTGTGGCTCGACGCCCTTCGCGCCGTCGATCAGCATCAGCGCGCAGTCGGCGGCGACAAGCGTGCGGTAGGTGTCCTCAGAGAAGTCCTGGTGACCCGGCGTATCGAGCAGGTTGACGCAGTGGCCGTCATACTCGAACTGCAGGGCCGTCGAGGTGATCGAGATACCCCGCTTCTTCTCGAGCTCCATCCAGTCGGAGGTCGCGTGGCCGCCACCGGCTTTTGCCTTCACTGAGCCAGCCTTCTGGATCGCTCCTCCGTAGAGGAGGAGCTTCTCGGTCAGGGTCGTCTTGCCGGCGTCAGGGTGGCTGATGATCGCGAAGGTGCGACGTCGGTCGACTTCTTTCTGCAGGTCGTGGGGCATCGGCGGGCGGGGGATGGTAGCCGATCGGATGTCGATCGCTGCCCCGCCCTGGAATCCTCTTCGGATCGCGACTCGCGGAACCGCTTCGGCCACAGCGGCGCTGGAACCAAGGGCTCGACGATCTGCTGCAGATAGGGTGCTGGACGCTCGTTCTCGATGCCGTAGCGGTCCGGGAAGTGACCCGGGTCGTGGTAGGTCCCGAACATCAGGTCCATCAGTGGGCTGAGGTTCGCAAAGTTGCAGCGACCGCCAACCTGCTCCTCGTGGTGCCAGTGGTGCAGCCGCGAAGACCCGATGACGTAACGAAGTGGGCCCGGGATCAGCCGGCAGTTCGAGTGGATGTAGATCGCCCAGAGCCCGCGGAAGACCGCGAAACCGGCGATCGTGTAGAGCGGGAAGCCGAGCAGCATCGCCGGGACGTTCTCGACGAGCCGGGTGTAGAGGTTGTCGACTGGGTGCTCGCGGTAGGCGGCGACCCAATCGAGGCGTTCGGAGGTGTGGTGCACCTTGTGGAAGCGCCACAGGAACGGCACCTGGTGAGAGAGGCGGTGGGCCCAGTACAGGACGACGTCGGACCAGACGATCATCAGGCCGAACTGAACCGCGTACGGCATCGCCCCGAACTCGGCGCGAATCGACTCCCCTGGTAGGGCGTGCAGGTTCGCGTGGACCAAGGCCAGCACGGCGACGACCGGTCCGACGAACAGCAGGTGCTGCCCGAGGAAGAAGAACAGGTCCGTTCGCATCCCGCGGCGGCGAGCTCCCTGCGGTCGCACGGAGAATGCGTGCTCGAGAGGCAGGAACATCGCCGCCAGGAGCAAGAACACCCAGGCCGTGTGCCCGATCGATTGGCTGAGCGAGTCGATCATCGCGAGCCGAGTTCGGAATCGATCTGACGGAGCTTCTCGACGAGTTCCCGGCGTCGCGTCTGGAGGTCTTCGGTCGACCAACCCGTGAACGCACTGGCCTCCTCTTGTTGTGGCGAGGCCGGGCTCACTTCTTCGTGCATCACGATCGACTTCGAGGAGAACAGGAACACGGTCTCCGGGTCGAGAGTGAGCTCAGGAGGTTCGCTGAGGGTCAGCACCTTCGAGCTGTGGAGGTAGGGCTCGTTCTGCCGGCGGACCTGCTCGTCCGAAGACTCCCTCGAAGCCGCTAGCTGCTCGGACGAGAACTCGGTCGGCGCGCGGTTGCCTGGCTGGACCGGCTGCAGTCTTGCGCCTGCGTCCACGTGGGGCGCTTCCGGCATGTTCTGCCTTGCCGCCCCGGTGGCGTCGTTGACCATGGACGCTTCGGGGGAGCGTCCTGTGTTTGGCGCAGTTGTCGCGTTGTTGCGCTCGACGGTTCGGTCAGCCCGATCCTGCTCACGGACGATCAGGTAGGTCGCGAGTCCGATCGCAACCGCGAGGGCGAGGAACTGCTGGATCTTCGGGATGTGGTTGTTCATGGCTTCGATCGATCCTCGATTCGGATGCAGAGAGTGTCGGTAGACTCGAGACTTCGATGGGTCACGAGTCGGTCACAGCCCTGCCGCTCGCCGAGGCTGCGGAGAACGGCCGAATCCGACGCCCGTCCGCCATTCGTCCCTCGAGGCCAGCAGCTCGTCCCAAGAAGGCTCGTGGACGAACAGGACCCGGCTACTGCAGGGTCATGAGAACTCCACTCAGTGAATCCGTCCCGATGACTTCGTCCTGGATCAATCTTCGGTTCGCACTTGGAACCGCAGTGTTCTGGTCGTTGTTCCTCGTCGTCAACTTCTTCTCTTCCAGCATCGCGGCCGACGAGGTCGCACGCCGGGTGATCGAGCAATGGCCCGCGTTCCTCACGCAGGTCCTGACGTTCTGGGCCTCGACTCTGATCTACTTCGAGTGGGCGCGAAGGCTAGGGGGGCATTTCCTGTCTCGCGTTCGCTACGCGGTGGCGCTCATCGGCGCCGTGTTGGTCCTGTCTCTCGTCCACACGGCCATCACGCTGCTGGGAGTGCACTTGGCAGATGGGCCGACACAGTGGGAGTGGTTCGCCTCGATGTGGATCACCGCCGCGATGCAGCATGGAGCGGTCCTCGGCGCAGGCGTGTCGGCCAATGCGTTTCTTCTCTCAGAACGTCGCCGGCGTGAGATTTCCGAAGTCCGACTGATGGCGCTGCGCAATCAGATGCGTCCGCACTTCCTCTTCAACACGCTGCAAGGCATCGCGACGATGACGCGGCAGGACTCCAGCAAGGCGGTGCGGATGATCGCGTTGCTCGGAGACCTGCTGCGACAGACTTTGACCGAGCGCGAGCGAAGCGTCGTAACGCTGCAGGAGGAACTCGCGATGCTCGAGCCCTACCTCGAGCTGCAGCGGCTGCGGTTCGGCGATCGGCTGTCGATCGAGGTCGACGTCCCGCCCGATCTCCTGACCGCACGCGTGCCTGACCTTCTATTGCAGCCCTTGGTCGAGAACGCCATCGAGCACGGGATCGAGCGCGATCCCGGTGCCGGAGCCGTTGTCGTGCGCGCTCGAAAGAATGGTGAGAACCTCGAGCTCGAGGTCCAGGATGACGGGCTCGGTCTCGACCGCGAGCTCAGTCGCGACGGTCTCGGCCTGGGAACGACACGCTCGCGTCTCGAGGGCCTCTTCGGTGCGAGGGCCTCCCTCGATCTCCACCCGGGTTCGACCCGCGGCACGGTTGCGGTGGTCTCGCTGCCGCTGACGGAGGGTCGGCAGGTTGCCTGAGTCCGTGCGTGTTCTGCTCGTCGACGACGAGCCCTTGGTTCGAGAGAGCCTTCGCGCAGTGGTCGCCGAAGACGACTCGTTCGAGGTGGTCGGCGAATGCGGTGACGGCGTGGCGGCGATCGAGGCGATCGAGTCGGAGCGGCCGGACCTGGTGCTACTCGACGTGCAGATGCCGGGATGTGACGGGTTCGAGGTCCTCCAGGCGCTCGATCCCGAGGCTCGGCCGGTCGTCGTGTTCGTGACCGCGTTCGACCAGTACGCGATCCGGGCCTTCGACGAGCACGCGGTCGACTACGTGCTCAAGCCGTTCGATGACGAGCGAGTTCGGGCCGCTCTACAGCGGGCGCGCGCTTGGATCGGTCGTCAGGAGGAGCGCAGTGCGCAGGAGGACTCGATGCTCGCGAGCGTGCAGGGCGCGCGAAAGCGCGATCGCTTCGTGGTCAAGGCCGCGGGCCGGACCGAGATCGTCCGGCTGGAGGACGTCGAATGGATCGAGTCCCGCGGCAACTACTTGTTGATTCACCATCAGCGCGGCGAGTCACTGTTCCGTGGGACATTGGCCTCGGTCGCTGAGAGCCTGGACCCCGACCGCTACGCGCGGGTCCATCGTTCGGCGTTGGTCGACCTTCTTCGAGTGTCGTCCGTCGAGTCGCGCCCCGGTGGAGATGTCGACGCGGTCCTGAACTCTGGTGCGCGAGTCCCCGTCGGTCGCAGCTACCGTGCGGACTTCGAACGGCGCTGCCGGGGTGAGTGACCAGCTCAGAGTAGATCCAGCAAGAGCTCCGGCGGTCGGGCGACGACCGCCCGGTCACCACGGATGACGACTGGTCGTTCCATCAGCGAGGGGTGTTGCGCCAGCGCATCGAGGCGCGCGCTCGCATCGGCTTGGGCGAGGCCGAGTTCCTGAAACGCCGGTTCCTTCGCTCGCAGTAGGGGCGACGCGTCCTCGGCGCCGAGCTTCGTCAGGACCCCCGAGATCTCGTCCTTGGAGAGGGGGTTGTCGAGGTAGTGGCGGAGTTCGAACTCGACTCCGCGCTCTTCCAGCAGGTCACGCGCCTGTCGGCACTTCGAGCAGCGCGGGTTGAACAGGACCTGGATCGGATCGGCCATTCACGCAGCATCGCGGGTCGAGAGCTGGGAATCGAGCGCGTGGGCGTCGGCAACCGGCCTTCGGAGCGCGTATCTTGGGGCGGATTCCGATTCCTCCCCCGAGATCTCCTGCCATGGCCCCCAAGCTCTCCACCGACGAACGCATCGCGCAGATGACCTTCGCGTTCGTCTACCCGTTCTACGTCGAAAAGGTCGAGAAGAAGGGCAAGAGCGAGGAGGAGCTGCGGAAGGTGATCCGCTGGTTGACCGGATTCACTTCGAAGCAGATCGATCGACACATCGAGAAGGAGTCGACCTTCGAGGAGTTCTTCCAGAAGGCGAAGATGAACCCCAACGCATCGCTGATCACTGGCGTGGTCTGCGGCATCCGGGTCGAGAACATCGAGAACCCGCTCACGCAGAAGGCGCGCTACATGGACAAGCTCGTCGATGAGCTGGCCCGCGGAAAGAAGATGGAGTCGATCCTGAGGTCTTGAGCGGGGTTCTGGACCAGATCCGCTGGTTGGTCACCTCCCGGAGACGTCTGCTCCGTCATCGTCTTCCTCAGTGAGGAGGTAGGGCGCCGCTCCTTCGCGCAGAAGCTCGACGAGCTCCGGATCCATGAACCCGTAGTCGTCGGGGATGTCGAGTACGTGCAGCTCGGTGTAGCGGACTTCGTCCCGGAACTCCGCCATGAGTCGTGACTTGTGCTTCTGCTCCATCACCAGGATGACGTCCGCCCAACGGATGTCCTTCACGGTGACTTGTCGACGGGCCGAGCGACTCGTGCCGGCGGAGCGGACGCTGAGGCCGGAAGATCGACGAAAGACTTCTTCGCCCGTCGGGCTGCGCCACTGATTCTTCGAGCAGACGAAGAGAACGTGCAGCATCGCTGCAGCCTACGCGCGATCGGTCAGAAGTCGGTGAAGAACCGGCCGCCCAGATCGAGGACGTCCCACCCCCACCAGCCGGAGTTGTTTCGGCGACCTCGCGAACGCCTGTCTGCGCTGCGGATCGAGTTCTCCTGCCTCTCGGTCTGGCGCGCCTTCATCTCGAGGTCCTGCTTCTCGCGCTCGCGCGTCCGGTCGAGACCGCCTCGGTCGACGAAGTCGAGGACACCCTGAAGTTCCTCGTGATCGAACCAGTAGCCGTGCCCGCGACAGCGATCGAGCACGATGCCGGAGACGCGTCCGAAGTTGGTGCGGTTCATCAACTGGTGACAAACCGGGCACGGGATGTACGAGATCGTTTCCACCGGTCGTACGTCGGAGCCTGACGACTTGTCGCCACTTCGAAGGCCTGCGCTCGGTGGCAGCGGCGGACGTCCGGCCTCGGTCTTCTTGACCAGTCGTTCGACCGTCGGCTCATCGAGCCAGACACCGCCACAGCTCTCACACTCACTGAAGTGGACGTCCTGCGGGCTTTCGCCGGTCGCCGTGACCTCAGTGAGAGAGCTCTTGCAGCGGGGGCAGTCACTCGTGCTGAGTGCCCGCCGAACAGGCTGCACGTTGACGTCGATTCCGCAACTCGGACAGAACGCGGCATCCTTCGGGAGCCGGGTCAGACACTGCGAGCAGCTTGGTCCGAGTCCACGCTCGGCGAGCGAGACACCGGCACCGCAGAACGAACAGAACTTCGAGTCCGGCGCGAGCCCGGCTCCGCAGGACGAGCAGTGCTGCATCCGGACGTTGCGCTTCGTCGCCTTCGGCACGACGAGTGTCACGCCGCAACCGCAGGCGAGTTCGGTCCCCGGACGGTGGTCGCGGATGTCGTACTGGCGCTTACAGAACGTACAGGCGAGGAGCATGGGCGGGCGTGCGGGTCAGACTCAGTGTCCTATCGGCCAGCGAGTCGTTCGGCTCTGAGCAGATCTGGGACTCACCGGAGGGGCCACCAGCGGCTCCCTGTGCCGAACCGGGATTCCTGCCAGGCTGCGAGGAATTCTGCGGCGTTGCCGAAGCGGGACCCCGGTTCGCGGCGCAGGCACTTGAGGATCGCCGAAGTCGGCTGCTTGCCGATCCGCTTGGTGAGCGTGCGCTCGTCCGCGATCGTGTGGGCGCCCGACTGCTGGTCCTCGGCAGGATCCTGCCCCGTGGCAGCGCGGTGTAGGACGCAGCCGAGACCGAACAGGTCGACGCGATGGTCGGTCCGCTTGTCGCGAATCTGTTCAGGAGCTGGATACCGTGGCCAACCGAGCCAGGGATCTTCGCCGTCCGCGCCGGGTCCCATCATCGAGTTCTCGACGTTGCTGCGTGGTTTGACGAACGAGAACCCCGCGAGGGCAGCGCGCTCGCCCTCGTCTTCGATCAGGATGTGGGCTGGGTCGAGTCCGCGGTGGACATGGCCACGTTGGAGGCCGTCACCGCTGTTGTGAAGGGCCTGTAGCGCCTCCCCGAGATCGATCCCCAGCTGCCGCACCTGTGGGGCTTCGAGTGGGCCGTCGCGCTCGATGCGTTCGTCGAGCCAGCGACCGGCACGGGCCTTGAGGACGACGCGCGGGACGCCCTCCTCGTCGATCGCGATGTCGCGGTAGGACAGGATGCGGGTGTGCTCGACCTGCGAGAGCGCGCGCACGGTTCGGGTGACGAACCCGAAGTCCTGCCTGCAGCGCGCTCGCATCGATTCTCCGGTCGTCTCGATGAAGACCCGAACGTCGTTGCGCAGGTCGCGAGCGAGAACGCGCTCGATCCGCTCGTCGGCCCAGATCATCTGGAGGACTTCGTATCGGCTCGGGTCCCATCGCGGCAGCTCTTGTTCGTTGAGCCAAGAACGCAGCGCGTCCCGGAATTCGATCGCGGACTGGTAGCGATCGTTCGGCTCTTGGGCGAACCCTCGTTCGCAGATCGCCGCCAGTTCTGAAGAGACCCAGGGAGCGGCGACGTGAAGGCGTTCGAATCGACGCTGCAGGATGTCGCCGAGTACCAGGTCGCCCTTGTGGGGGTCGAACGCTTCGCGCAAGGTCAGCAGCGCGTAGAGGATCAGTCCGACCTGGTAGAGGTCGATCCTTGGATCGCGACCAGTTGTCTGACTGCGAACCTGCTCGGGGGCGAGCATGTGTAGCGTTCCGGTCAGGCGTTCGGAGTCGCCCTGGCTCGCGGTCAGTGCGGCGATCCCGAAGTCGACGATCACTGGCTTTCCGCCTGGTCGCAGAACGATGTTCGGGAGCTTCAGATCGCGGTGAACGATCTGTGCCTGGTGCACTGCGGCGAGGGAGTCGAGCAGCGACTCGATGGTGCGTGCGATCGCTCGCTCGTAGCGCACAGCGCCACGGTAGAGGTCGTTCTCCGGGTTCTCGGCAGTGCCGACGCTCCGCTCGAGTCGTTCCAGTCGAGGAGCTCTTGCCGGGTCGGAATCGTTCGCGAGATCTTCGACCAGCTCCTGCAAGCTGCGGCCCTCGATCAGGTCCATGACCAGGAATCGGTCTTCGCCGTCTTGGCCGGCGTCGAGGATCCGGGCGATGTCCGAACCTCGGCACTTGCGGAGACCATGGACGAGGGCGTCCTTCTCTTCGTGGAACAGGCGGTCGAGCTGCGAGTGATCGTAGCGCAACGCGTCGACGAACTTGATTGCGACCACCGAGCCGAGGTTCTGATCTTCGGCGTGCCAGACCGAGCCCTGGCCGCCGCGGCCGAGAAGCTCGACGAGGCGGTACCGGTCGGCGATCACCGCGCCGGCCTGGCGCTGGTTGGGAAAACGAGCGCGCGCCCAGGACAGCAGTCGATCGACTTCGTCGTCTGCGAGCGGGGACCGTTCGTCCTGATCGGCTTCTTGCCGACCCCAGGAATCGTCGTCAGTGCGCTCGTTCTCGACCTCGTCCATGCGTCCCGAGGCCGGCTAGACTGCCCGATCAGACGCCGAGTGTCGAGCGAAGGCTAGCTGCCGAGGGCGGTGGTCACGTCCGGGCGGACGCCGCGGGCCTTGAGCTTCATCGCGAGTAGGCGCATCGCATGGCCGTGTGCCATGCGCGCCGCGTCGGCCGAGGGCTTCTCGGTGAGGCGGGCGACCTCGGCCCAGCTATGCCCTTCGTAGTCTCGCAGGATGATGAGCGTGCGCTCGGGAACTGGGAGTTCGTGGACGCAGGAGTCGACCAAGGCCTGCTCCTCGCTGGCCTGGGTCATCGTGCGGGGGCCAGGGCCTTCGTGCGCGAACTGGCGCACCTGAGCCTCCCCCTCGTCGGCCGCGTCCTGCGCGTCCGCGGAGACTTCACGTCGGAGGTCCCGCTTCTTGGCTTGGCTCCGCCGGACCTGGTCACGCAACCGGCGTTCGACTTCGATCGACATCCAGTTCATCAGCTCGCCTTCCGAACGGAAGTCGAAGCCGTCCAGGTCACGGAGGATCTCGAGGAGGACGATCTGCGTCAGGTCGCCTGATTCCAGCGAGCGCCGGACCCCGGCACCCATACGGGCGCGGACGATTCGCTGGACGCGTGGGTAGTAGCGGTCGATCAGCGCGCGCTTGCTCTCGAGGTTCCCCTCGCGTGCCAGCGACAGTAGCTCCGCGGTGGAGGCGATGTATTGGTCGTCCATCTCGACTTGGCTCTCGTGTGGGATCCCCCCGGACGGGGCTGATCATACGGAGCGGGTTGCGCTCCTGCGTGTTCGGGAAGCGCGAAGTCGGTGCCGACCGAAGCCGAATCTGGCCGATTCTGTTGTGAGTCCGCGGGTGGCGCGGGCAACCCACCAGGCGAGGCTGGGCTCGGTGGGCCGTTGCCATCGCGCGGATGGGTGCTGCGGCCGAATGGTGTGCGGCCTCGGGGCGCCCTCGAACCTACATCTTGTCCGGGTCCTGGCCACGTAGGACGGAGTTGCCGGTGAAGGTCTCGCGCCGGTCGGGGGCGATCAGCTCCTCGATCGACGACGGATCGAGGCGACCACTCTGAGCGAAGAACCCGGTCGGGTTCTGCCAGGCCAGCAGGTCGATGTCTGCGTCGCTGACGCCGGCGGCTTTCGCCTTGGTGACCGTCTTCGGAACCATCAGAGGGTCGCTCACACCCCAGTCGGCTGCCGAGTTGATGATCATGTGGTCGACACCGAACTCGAGGATGATCTTCACCATCCGATCTTCGTCCATCTTGGTGTTCGGGTAGATCGAGAAGCCCGACCAGCAACCGAGTTCGCGGGTGATCTTGATCGTCTCCTCGTTGCCGTGATCGAGGAGGACGTGCTCCATCGGGATGCCGCTCTCCTTGACGATGTCGATGCAGCGGCGGAAGCCCTGCAACTTGTCGCGGTGCGGCGTGTGAATCAGGATCGGCAGCTTGTGCTCGATCGCGAGCTGGATCTGCTCGAGGAAGAACTTCTCCTCGGTCTTGGTCTGATCGTCGAGTCCGATCTCGCCGACCGCGACGACGCTGTCCTTCTCGACGTAGCGCGGCAGGATGTCCATGACGTCGCGGTTCAGGCGGTCGTCATTGGCTTCGCGGGGGTTCAGCCCCATCGTGCAGAAGTGGTGGATACCGAACTGCTCCGAGCGAAATCGTTCCCAGCCGATCAAGGTGTCGAAGTAGTCGATGAAGCTACCGACGTTGGTCCGCGACTGTCCGAGCCAGAACGCCGGTTCCAGCACCGCACGAATCCCGTTCTGAACGAGGGCCTCGTAGTCTTCGGTGACCCGGCTGAACATGTGGATGTGGGGTTCGAAAATGCGCTGCATGGGATCGGAGGCGAGTTGTTGGTGCATGTAATACAGAGAGATCGCGGCGGTCGGATCCGTGGCACCCGCGTTGATCGCCGCTTTTGCCGACGCCATCGCTATTTT
>JBCBZB010000123.1:0-7498 GCA_039815565.1 Planctomycetota bacterium | reverse complement strand
GGTGCGGTAGCTCAGGAGGTAGAGCACGGGATTCTAGTCCCTAGGTCGATGGTTCGAGTCCATCCCGCACCAGTCTTTCACGCAGCGCGCGGCTGAGGCGAACTCAGTTGGACCTGTCAGCCGGAAGACAGGTAGCCCATTGGCGAACAGTCAACGCCCGGTGCGAATCCGGGGCGCTGCTCCTTCTTACGATCGGACCATAGGTCTAGGTAAGTCGGAGTAGGACCTCGCCGTTTCGCGAGACCAGCAGCACTGTGCTGTCGAAGTTGCCTGACTGGACGGTGTACTCGACCTGATCTCCGTCCTCCTCTTCGGTGAACGAGATCACGGACTTCTTGAATCCGTCCTTCATCTTCCCGACCTCACGGCCGTTGTAGGAGACGCGCGGGTTCGTCAGTCGAAACTGGATCTCTAGGGCGTTCCTACCGACGTTCAGTAGTACCTGCTTGACCTTTGCCATCAGTGTGAAGTGTGTGTGGAGGGCTCGTGGATTTCAGTCAAATTTGCGGATTCGCAAAGTCGGGTGGGCCCGCGCCACCCCAAGCCGCCGAAGCGCTGCGGGGGTTGGCGGGGAGGTTGCAACAGCCCTACTAAACTCGCTGAATGACCCAGCGAGTTCTCGTCCGAGACAAGTCCACGAAGTCCATCCCGCAAGACGAGGGACTGAAGGTTGCCGAGGAGGCGATCAATCGGTTCCGCGAAGCGTTCAGCCTGACCGACTGGCGGATCTACGCGGAGACTCACGACCTAGATCCTGGCAACCTTGCAAATTGCTCGATCCTCGATGCGTATCAAAAGGCAACGATCCGTATCGACGTCACGCAGCACGAGTCGGAGGAAGAGGTCGTTGAGTCAGTTCGCCACGAGATGATCCACCTCTTGCTCTCTCCGATCGAGTTCGTGGTGGACCGAGTGGGACAGATGGAACGCAGCGACCTATCCGCAGCAGCTTGCGAAGGAGTGGAGCGGTCGGTTCGGATGATCGAGAAGGCGATGGACGGACTGGCGAAGGCGTCGAAATAGGTCTGCTACGCCCTATTCTGAGTCCGAATGACTCACAGCAGATGTTCGAGCGCCTTGCCTCGCCCGGTGAAGCGCGATTGTCAAGTGCGATAGCTCCGGAGGCTCCCGATCCGGCGTCCACTTCTCTGGCTCTCTATGACCGATCGCGCTCTGTGCAATCTGTTCGACCAAAGGGTCATCACCGAGCAGAACGCGGGCCTCGGCATAGAACTCTTGGAACGGTCTTTGTGCGTCCATCGTTACCCTCTCGAAGGTCCTCCGCGAGCGATCTTTCGAGGCCGGCTCGAGGATCGCTTGCAAGTCCTGCCTCAGGCGGCGACCGGCGGCCATGGCGAGACTGGCTCTCTCAGTTGAGTTCATGGCGCGAAGCTACGAGCGATGTCGCGACTCGTCAACTCGGTCCCGAGGTGGTTGAGGATCAAGAATTCGAGCCCCCTACCAACATCGAGCAAGGGGCTCATGCGTGCGCGTCGCGGCCCGAAACGGGCGACTGAACACCCCTGCGACAATGGCCCGATGCAACCCATCGCGTCGGTCGAAACGCCGGTCACACTCGGCGGATCCATCCTCGGCCTACCTGACGGTCCCGCCGTCACTCGCGCCATCAAGGCGTCGAACGAGTTCACCGTCGAGCTCCTGCTCACTCCGCTGAACGGGGAGCAGAACGGACCGGCGCGGATCCTGACGATCTCTGAGTCAGCGACCGACCGAAACTTCACGATCGGTCACGGCACGTTCGGTGGCTCGAGCCGAGCGATCGAGGTGCGGTGCCGGACGACAGAGACGAGCAGCAACGGCCAACCGGCGCTCGTCACGCAGGGTGACTACATCACCGGGGAACAGCTTCACGTCGCTGTAATCTTCAAAGACAGCACTCTGACGCTGTGGATCGACGGGTCGATCGTGGTCGAGCGAGAGCTCGGGGGCGACCTGAGCAACTGGGACGAGGGCTTCGACCTGTTGCTGGGGAACGAGGCCGATGGTGGGCGGCCTTGGCTAGGGACGATCGAGCGGGCGCGGATCTACGACGTGGCGTTGAGCGACGAGGAGGTGAGGTCGTTGGCTGTGACGGGGGAGCTTGAGGAGCCAGCCCCTGAGCCTGAGCCAGAGCCCACTCCAGACCCGGTCGAGGTCGTTGGAGGCTTCTTGTTCGAGAAGGTCCGCGGTGACCGACGGATCTCTGGGATTGCTGGGCAGATCGATTCGTTCGAAGCGAGGTACTTCGATTACATCATTGCTGCCGACTACGGCTCTTTCGGCGAATCGCGGAAGTGGGTTGTTGAGTCGTCCGAGCCTTGGCTCTTCGTGCGGCACAAGGCGGAAATCAAGCTTGGTGAATCAAGCGACTTCTCCGCCATGATATTCCCGGAGCCTGCTGAGGCACTCCCTCCTGGCGAGCACATTGCGCAGATCACCGTGACCGATACGGAGAGTGGTCTGCCCGTGGATCGGGTGAGGATCATTCTGGACTTGGCGGAGGCGGTGGAGGGAAGTGAGCCCGAGCCTGCCGACATCACGGTTGAGCCGAGCCAGATTGAGCTAGAGGCGATGGAGGGCGGTGTACTGAGCTCGCGCTTCGAGTCACTGGTCGTGTCGAACAACGAGGATCGCGAAGTCCTGGCTCGGGTCGAATCGACCGCCCCCTGGGCCTTGTTGAGCCCAGACACGGTCAGGCTCATGGCTCGAGGAGCGACTGTCGTCGGGGTTCTCTTCGATGAAGCTGCTTTGGTCTCTCGAGACCCCGGCCGCTACGAAGCCCGCATCACCGTCGAGGAGGTGCGCTGATGCCTAGCGTCACCATCGGTGTCTCGATCTTCGCGCAGAACGAAGAGCTCCCGCCCGATCCGGTCGTGCAAGCCTCGCAGCTGGACGCATGGTCAGCGGGGGACGCAATCGGCCAGACCCTGAGCTTCCCGATCTCAGCGGGCGAAGACCGCCTGCTCGTCGTCGCTGTGGCCACGGAGGACAACTTCGCCTCCGGCACGCGAGCGGAAGTGACAGGCGTCACCTATGGAGGGCAGGCGCTCACCGAGGTTGTGTTCGCTGAAGGCGTGTCGACAGACGGCACGCAGCCTCGGAATCGGATCTCGTTCTTCATCCTGCCTGAAGCTGGGATCGCTGCAGCCTCGGGCACCGGGGTGATCGTCTCGACCGCAGCGGACGGCGGCACTAAGTGGCGTTGCGCGTCGTTCCAGGACGTCAAGCAGTCGGCGCTGGATGGCATCCGGGGATTCGCGGTGGACTCGAACAGCTCGCCGCTGGCTCTGACCGGGCTCACAGTGTTCGACGGCGACTTCGTGGTCGCCGGTTGGCACGCGAGCGGTGCAGGCCTCGTGCCGGAGTTCGCGGGACTCCTCGTTGGAGACGACGTGTTCCTGGATCCGTTCGACAACGATCCGTTCGCTGTCGCTCAGGAGCAGTACGCCGGGGGCACTCTGATCGACGCGACGATCACGGCGAACGGCGGCACGCGCTACGCGCTTGCGGGGCTGGTGATCGCCGGCAGGTTCGACGCCGATGCGACTCCGAATGCTGCGCCGACAGCGGACGCTGGGCCGGATGTGTTCCGTGTCCAGGGCGGACCTGTGCAGCTCGATGGCTCTGGATCCTCGGATCCGACCGACCCGCTGGTCTACTCCTGGACTCAGACTGCTGGCCCCACAGTGACGCTTGCGGGTGCGGACACAGCGACTCCGACGTTCACCGCTCCGTCGGTCGCGGTCGACACGCCGCTGACGTTCGAGCTCTCAGTGAGTGACGGGGTGAACCCTGCGGCCACGGACTCGGTGACGGTGACCGTGGTCACGGTGAACCAACCGCCGGTAGCCAACGCGGGAGTGAGCCGCTCCGTGTTCGACGGCTCGAGCGTCATGCTCGACGGCTCAGGATCGAGCGATCGCGAGGATCAGCTTGCCTATTCGTGGACGCAAATCAGCGGGCCAGTCGTCGCGCTCAGCGGGGCGACCACGGCGACCCCGTCGTTCACCGCTCCGGACGTCTCCTCGAACTCCAACCTGGTGTTCGATCTTTCGGTCGACGACGGCTCGAACCCGCCGGAGACGGACACCGTCACCATCACAGTGATGGACTCGCCGGCTGCGCTCGAGATCTTGCCCGAGGACCGGCGGACGATCTGGGACCCGGGCGTCTACGGTGGCATCCCTGCGGACGACGCGGTTGTTGGCGTGCATCCCGGCGGAGTCGGCCCGGCGATTCAGCACGGATCGGCGCTCAGCCCGTCCGGAGGCGATGACCGCGATGCGATCCAGGCCGCGCTCGACGCGGCAGGTGCTGCGGCTTCGCTCGCTTCTCGCCGGATCGTGCAGCTTGCAGCTGGCACGTTTCAGATGGGTAGTGTGCCGATTGTCGTGCCTTCCTACGTGACCCTGCGGGGGACGATGAGCGGGACGACGCGACAAACGATCATCGACCAAGCGCCCGCGAACCGTGAGATGATCAACCTCACCGGTGGGTTCGCGTCGTGGGGGACGCCGGTCAACTGTGTTGGTAGCCAGATCAAGGGCTCGGACACGATCACGGTCGCGGACGCGAGTGGGTTCGCGGTCGGCGACATCATCTCGATCGATCAGTCCTCCGACGGGTCGATGTGGGGAACACCAGGCTCCGGAACTTGGCCGGGTGGGCCGATCAACCCGACCTTCGGTGACTTCGTGCGGCCGACGACCGGTCCGACGGGTAAGTACGTCGCGTTCGGGACGTCGCTCTTCTACCACCGTCAGGACTACGCGAACGGGTTCGGCATCGAGCCGTTCTTCCCGAACTCGTCGACCTGGCGGCACATCAGCCAGCGCTGCGAGATCCTCGCGATCAACGGCAACGATCTCACGATCTACGACCCGAACGCGGCGGATGGAAAGGTCGGTGCACCGCTGCACATGACCTACTACGCGGGCAACGACCCTCAGGTCTATCGCGTCTCGGGGGTAGGGGGCGACGTGGTCCGCTACGCGGGCCTCGAGGACATCAAGCTCAACCCGGCGGGTACCAACGGGCAACGGACGGTCCAGCTCCAGCGGGCCTACTGCTGCTGGGTGCGGAACGTCGAGACCGACGGTGCGGCGAATGAGTGGAGTGGGCGGCACATGCAGCTCTACCCGCACACGCTGCGGTGCCAGATTGAGGGCTGCTACGTCCACCAGTCCGCCAGCTACTTCCAGGGCGCCAACGGCTACGGCATCAACATCGCCGGCTCTGGGAACCTGATCACGAACAACGTCGCCTGGGAGCTCAACAAGCCGATCGTGCTCGAGGGCTCCTGCGGCGGGAACGTGATCTCCTACAACTACGCCGACGATGCCGTCATCGCGCGGACGGGGATCGACCCGGGGACGGGCCAGCCCTACCCGCCGAACGACACCGAGGGCTTCTTCCAGGAGGCCGCGATCTCAACTCACGGGTCTTTCTGCTACTTCGATCTGTTCGAAGGGAACTACACGCCCAACGTCACGATCGACGCGACGCACGGCAACAACGACAAGGAAGTCATCTTCCGAAACCACTGCACGGGCCGGAACCAGAACGGGTTCGCGAGTGCCTATGAACGGGCTATCTCCTCGGACGGATGGAACTGGGACGTGTCGGCCATCGGCAACGTGCACTGGACTCCGTCCAACGCGAGCGAGATCAATGCCGTCTTCAGCGGGCGGAACGACCCGATCTCTGGCGGCAACGAGTGGGTCTACCTGCTCGGCTCCAACGCATGGCACGTCGAGAACCAGAACAAGCCGGGTGCGCAGCAGCTCGATGACGGCATGGCTGCGGAGAACTTCTACGTCCACCTCGACTACAACTACGGGCCGGGCGCCGACGGCGGGCTGATCACTGACGGGGCCAACCCAGTCACGTCGCTCCCGAGCTCGCTCTACCTCGAGAGCGCGCCCTCCTTCTTCGATGGGCAGAACTGGCCGTGGGTGTATCCGCAGGCTGCATCGCACGCCGAGCGTGTGTTGACGTTGCCGGCGAAGGCGAGGTTCGACGCGGGGGAGGCTTGAGCGATCGAAGGTGATTGGTGGGCCGCATAGGGCACACCGATCCAATCATGTCTGATCGGTATCGAGCCTGAAGATGTGTATGCGTCAAATAGAATGACGCTTGATGAATCGGGGAGTCAGAAACGGCTAAGGGGCAGCGGTATTGGGAACGGGAGAAGTAGTCGCTGCTTTGGGTGGATCGAGCGTCTTCATGGGGGCTTTGGTCAAGATGTTCTTGGCCTGGCTGTCTCGTCGTAAGCGTGACCGGATCGTGTCAGGGCTGGACTCGATCAACGACATCTACCAAGAGAAGAATCGGATTCGCGCGCTCACACGAGCGTGCAGAGTCCTCCTCTTGGTGACGGAGAACAACGGTGGGATACCCCAGGCAGGCACGCCTGTCTTCTCGTCGGTGCTCTACGAGTCAGTCGATGAGAGCAAGGGCCTCGAGCCGATCCGCGACCACTGGCAGAAGCGACCGCTTGACGACGAGTACGCAGAACTGATTCACCGTGTCTTGAAGGACGGCCGTGTCTCGTTGAAGCAGGAGGACACGCGAGAGACCTCTGTGCTAGGCGTCGCCTACCGAGCGGCTGGGATTCAGCGCTCCGAGGTGTTCGCGATTGCCGTGACGCCGAAGAAGTTCTTCTACCTGACGGTCAACTTCCAGCTGAAGGACATGAAGTCAGAGAGCCTTACGGCGCAGGAGCTCGACGTGATCAACGGCGCGGTCGCGAAGATCCGAGTTCTCCTCGAGAAGCGCGGGCACGACGTTCTTCCGGGTCAGCCGATGAGGATCGCGAAGTGATCTGCGCGTTCCTGTTTGCGGTCGGTTGCTGTGGCGGCGCATTCTTGTTCGTCGGGCTGATCGACTGCGCGGGCGAGGCGCTGAAGCTGCTCGATAGGCCCTGATTAGAGTGGGCTGATGTTTGACTTCGGGATCCTGACGATCGCGCTGATCGTTGCGAGTGGGGCGCTCTGGTCGTTCAGCGAAACGGATTGGCCGGATGGTGGGGCGATGGCGTGATTGAGATTTCCTGGCTTTGGATCGCGGGGCTCGTGCTCGCCGTGATCGCTCTCGCCTACGTCGTTCGGTGCAATTGGGTCGACTCGAGCGAGCACATTGAGTCGAGTTTCCAGGCGCACTTGGAGCTCGAGCAGGCACTGATCGATATCAGTGGCCTTGAGGCGAGCCTTGACCAGCTCGTGATCGACCTGGGGAGGGCTCGATCCGGAGCGAAGCGACTGCGGGAAGAGCGAGACGCTGCGATCGAGGAGCGAGACCACATCGAAAAGGCTCTCGCGGAAGAGCGGGCGGATCACGAGCCCGCGACCCTCCTCGACGACGACCAGCACCCGGACGATCTGAGCCTGCGTTTGCCGGATCCCCGTGAGCCGGTGATCTCGCCTCAGCCTTGGCCTCAGCCAGGCGTTCAGCCTTGGGGACCGATGGCCGATGGCTCACTTTGGCTCGCATCCTCTCG
>JBCBZB010000005.1:0-129057 GCA_039815565.1 Planctomycetota bacterium | reverse complement strand
TCGAGCAAGCTGCCGAGGAAGACCTGGAACCCGCTGTTCCCGATCAACCACACCGAGGCTGTTTTGCGTGACCTGACCGGCCGACTCCGGAGGGAGTCGTGGCTCGTCAGCAAGCGGCGTTGGTACCTGAACTCCCACCTGCAGATCTTCCTCGCCTTCCGCAACCTCGTCCGGCCGAGGTTCAACCGAGACGACGAAACCCCGGCGCAGTTGGCCGGCTGGCTACCCCGACGGCTCCGACCGTGGCAGGTCCTGTCGTGGCGACAGGACTTCGGTTGGCGAAGCGGATACCCGCTGTCGGTCGTTGGGAAGCCCTGGACTGAGGCGCGGGCGGCGTAAAGTGATGGGATCGCGTCACAACACCGGCCGGGATCAGTTCAGGGCGCCCGAGATTCGTCGGGAAGCGCTCCCTCCCGAGTCCTCCGGTCGGGGCTCGCGATCCAGGCCCGGACCGCGTAATCAGAGTTGTGATGGCCCGGTTTCGCGGGTCGTCTCTCACGATGGAACCGCTCGAAATGACGTTGCGGATCAACGGCGAAGACCGAAAGGTCGAGGTCGACGATCCGAACACTCCACTTCTCTGGGTCCTTCGGGACCTGCTCGGGATGACCGGCACCAAGTTCGGCTGCGGCCGTTCGCTCTGTGGTGCGTGCACGGTCCACCTCGACGGCTCGCCGACGCGTTCCTGCGTCCTTCCGGTGGTCGCCGTGCAGGGTGTCGAGATCACGACGGTCGAAGGGCTCTCGGAAGACGGCTCGCACCCGGTGCAGCAGGCGTGGGAGAAGCTCGATGTCGTGCAGTGTGGCTACTGCCAGAGTGGGCAGATCATGTCCGCCAGCGCCTTGCTGGCGTCGAATCCCGATCCCTCGGACGATGAGATCGACGCCGCGATGACTGGCAACATCTGCCGCTGCGGTACCTACCCGCGCATCCGTGCGGCGATCCACGACGCGGCTGCTCAGATGCGGAGGGGACGATGACCACGATTCCGACCGACTCCGGATTCGATCCGGTACAGAACCTCTCCCGTCGCGGCTTCCTTCAGGGACTCGCTTCGACGTCGGCGTTGATTCTCGGTTCTCGTGTCTCAGCTCTCGCGCCGGGCGGCAAGGCGGCTGTTGATGCGTTCTCTCCCGACGTGTTCCTATCGATTGACGTCGACGGGACGGTCACGGTCGTGGCACACAGATCGGAGATGGGCACAGGAATCCGGACCTGTCTGCCAGTCGTTCTGATCGACGAACTCGGCGCCGATTGGGAGCGCTGCGCGATCGAGCAGGCGATTGGTGATCGGAAGTACGGCAGCCAGAACACGGACGGTTCCAACAGCATCACCGGCTTCTACCAGAAGATGCGCCGCGTCGGCGCGGCCGCTCGGATGATGCTCGAGCAGGCCGCCGCGGATCGCTTCGGGGTCGAGGTCTCCGAGGTCGAAACCCGTGTCCACGAGGTCGTGCACGAGGCGAGTGGTCAGAGTGCGGGCTTCGGCGAACTCGTCGAAGCGGCGCAAGCCCTCGAAGTGCCGTCGCCGCGTGACGTGAAGCTGCGCTCTGAGGAAGAGCTGCGCTTCATCGGCAAGGCGTTCCCTATCGTCGACCGATCCGATCTGGTCACGGGTCAGGGTGTCTTCGGGATGGATGCGCGGATCGATGGCATGGTCTACGCCGCGATCGCGCGCCCGCCGGTGTTGGGTGCGGACGTCGAATCCGTCGACTCCAAGGCTGCTGAGAAGCAGGGGGGCTACTTGCAGACCGTGCAGCTCCCGCGCTACGGCGGCCCGGTCCACAACTTTCAGGCGCTCGGTGGCGTCGCCGTCCTCGCGACGAACAGCTGGGCGGCCTTCCAGGCCCGTGATCGGTTGAAGATCAAGTGGACCGAGTCCCCGAACGACGACTACGACTCCAAGGCCTACCGCGACCAGTTGCTCGAGTCCGTTCGCAACGACGGAGAAGTCGTCCGCGAAGAAGGCGACTTTGCCGCGGCGATCGGTGAGTGTGCGAAAACGGTGGAGGCTGAGTACATCCTGCCTCACCTTTCCCACGCTCCGATGGAGCCGCCGGTCGCGTTGGCGCAGATCCACGAGGACGGGTCCTGCGAGTGCTGGGCTCCGACTCAGAACCCGCAGGCTTCGCAGAGCACCGTGGCCGAAGCGCTCGGGATCGAACCCGAGAAGGTCACGGTGCACGTGACCCTCCTCGGCGGAGGATTCGGTCGTAAGTCGAAGCCCGACTACGTCGCAGAAGCGGCTCTGCTTGCCCGCGAGGTCGGCAAGCCGGTCAAGGTCGTCTGGTCACGTGAAGATGACATCCGGCACGACTACTACCACACCGTGGCCGCGATTCGCTGCCAGGGTGGAGTTGATGGCGAAGGCAAGGCCAAGGCGCTTCACGCGCGGACGGCGTTTCCGTCGATCAGCTCGACTTTCTCGCCTGCCTCGGATGGCCCGGCCGGCTTCGAACTCGGCATGGGCTTCATGCAGCCGCCGTTCGTTGTGGACGGACTGAAGCTCGAGAAGTGCAAAGCGCCGGCTCACGTTCGCGTCGGTTGGTTGCGTTCGGTCTGCAACATCCCGCACGCCTTCGCGATGTGTTCGATCGTCGACGAGATGGCGAATGTCGCTGGCCGCGACTCCTATGAGTTCCTGATGGAGTCGCTCGGCGAAGACCGGACACTCGGTCGTGGTCGTGGGCCGTTCCGGTTCGAGGTTGGTCGGCTGAAGTCGGTCACCCAAGCGGTCGCGGACGGCATCGGTTGGAAGTCCGACCTACCCAAGGGTGAAGGCCTCGGGATCGCCTGTCACCGTAGCTTCAACAGCTTCGTCGCTGTCGCGATCAAAGTCTCGGTGAGCAAGAGTGGTCGACTCTCGATCGACGACGCCGAGATCGCAATCGACTGTGGTCACGCGATCAACCTCGACCGCGTCAGGGCGCAGATGGAGGGCTCCGTAGTGTTTGGCATAAGCCTGGCGCTGCACGGTGAAGTCACGGCCAAGGACGGTGCGATCGAGCAGAGCAACTTCCACGACTATCCGGTCGCCCGTCTGACCGAAGTGCCGAGCGAGATCGGGGTGCAGATCTTCAGCGAGTACGGTCGGGCGCCCGCAGGAGTCGGGGAGCCCGGGGTTCCGCCGGTTGCGCCGGCACTCTGCAATGCGATCTACCAAGCGACAGGCAAGCGGGTAAGGGAACTCCCCATCTCCAAGGCCGACCTGAGTTGGAGCTGAGGGCTTCGACTGTCATGAGTTTCTCGGTTCGGTAGGGCTGGGGTTGGCGCTTTCTCGAGAGGGCACGACGGAACATCTGATCGGAGGTTTTCGTCGTAGCTCTCGACGAGAAAAGGAATCCCCGTCTCTCTCTACTGGAAGGAACCCTGATGACCGAATCTTCCCCCCAAGCCGTCGTGCTGCCCAAGGGCGCCATCGTCGGTGGGAGTCTGAGTGGCAGCCAGCCCGGCTGGGCCACGGCCAGCACGCCCACGCAGTGGGCCAAGTTGGATGATCACCCCGATCTACAGATCGGCTACGACGGGACCGAAGCTCCGGAAGGATCGACTCCGGTCACGGGGTCTCCGACGAAGTGGGCGAAGGAGCCCCTCGGTCCGAACGGTGAAGGCGTCACGATGGGCAGTTCGGGTGGTTCCGACCCGAGCCCGACCGGTTGGATCCAGCGCACGTCCTGAACGTTCGCACCGGGGCTGTTCACCTCTGAACGTAGCGCGCCGCTCGGAATCCGGCGGCGTGGTAGTGGTGCGTTGATTTGACTTCGACCAGGAACTTCTGCGTTGCCTTCTCGGCGTCGAACGCGAAGTGCGCGCCCATCATGATGTCAAAGCCGGCGGCGCTTCCGGAGCAGATGTCGGACACGTTGCCGTTGATGTCGTAGAAGCCTGCTGGATTCGGCGGGAAGGCGTCGACCGGGCTCGTGCGACGAAAGCGCGCGCCGGACGCGCCAGTCAAGGTGTCGAATTGGGCTGCGAGTGGACTCTCCGGATCCACGTAGATGTTCTGCCAGTGGTGGATCGTGGCCGGATCGAAGGCGCTTCCCGGGGCGGTGCTTGGGCCCCGCCACTCGAACTCCTCCCAGGCTGGGATGAGTTCGCGATACTCGGGAATCCTCAGGTCGAACGGTGCCAGAGCCCGTGAGGCTTCGATCGCGGACACGGACACCATCGGGTGGGTCCACATCTGCGGGGCTGCTTTAGCTTCTCTGAGGCAGTCTTCCACTCGTTCGTTGACGGTCAGGCTCGGGGCAAGCCGGGTCCACTGAGCGCGGGTGATGGAGTGAAGCGAGAGGAAGTAGGGCGGCCTCGTCCAGTGTTCTTTCGGCTCCGGGTGGTGGATCGGAGGGATCACCAACATGAAGACGATCCCGGTGTCCG
The DNA here is from genome assembly GCA_039815565.1 of Planctomycetota bacterium. Taxonomy (GTDB): domain Bacteria; phylum Planctomycetota; class UBA1135; order UBA1135; family UBA2386; genus JBCBZB01. The sequence goes on along the minus strand of JBCBZB010000005.1, from coordinate 124,680 downwards.
GAGTGACGATGAGTCTGCGTCCGAGGACCGGATCTTCCGCGAACTCGAGCTCAGGCGAGCCCCTGTGTGATGGGAGGTGCAGAAAGTGCAGGTAGCCGTCCTCCGATGTCCAAAGTTCGCCGTCGATCTCGATCGGCATGAGATCGGGGTGCACCTTCATCTCGAAGTCGGACGGTTCCTGTTCGTTCGCCTCGACGAAGGCGCGGAAGTTCGCGATCCATTCTCCTTCCTCCACGTGGGTGATCGCTCGCTCCCAACGGTCTGCGTAGAGATCGGTCCAACTCGCGTAGTCGGCCAGCCACTCGGAGGTGCGAGTCAGGTAGGGAAGCGTCCGGTTGCGATACCAGTCGAGCGCGGCTCGAGCGTTCGACAGGCGTTCGTCGAAGTCGAGTTCTGCCGACAGTGAGGCCGCTTGTGCGAGGCGTTCGATGCTCTGATCCCAGGCTTCCGTTCGGAGCTCGAACTGATTGCGCATCTCGAGAACCTCCCCCGAGTCGTTCGGGGTGAGTGGCGCCGAGAACAGGGTCGAATCGGTCGTGGCTGCGATGTCAAGCAGGTCGAGTACCGCTCCGGCGCTGGCGGTCAGCGCTTGGGCGGACTCGCGTTCGCGCCGGGCGGAGTTCAGTCGGCTCTGCGCCAAGAGCAAGCCGAGGGAGAGCACGACGGTGACCGTGACCAAGAGCGCGAGGTTTCGCTTGGCCGCTCGCCGTGCTTTGCGGAGTGCGCTCGGTTTTCGGGCCCTGACGGGACGGCCAGCGATGAAGTTCTCGAGGTCGTCGTGCAGATCACCGGCCGTGGCGTAGCGGTCTTCGCGCTCCGGTTCGATGCACTTGGTGACGATCGCTTCGAGATCGGGGTGCAGATCCTCTCGGTGCTCCGCGATCGGCGTTGGTTGGGAGTCACAGATCTTCGAGATCGCGACGCCGATCGGGAGCCCCTGAACCGGGATTGGGAGCTGTCTTGTCAGAGCGCGATACATCATCGCGCCGATCGAGTAGACGTCGGCGCGGAAGTCGACCGTGCGACTCTTGAGCTGTTCCGGGGCTGCGTAGGCGACGGTGCCGAGAACCTGGGAGGCGTCCGTCGTCAGGCTCGCCAAGCGAACCGAATGGTCGATTGCTCGAGAGACACCGAAGTCCAACACGAAGGGCGCGTCGTCTTCGTCCACGAGAACGTTTTCGGGCTTGATGTCTCGGTGGATGATTCGCCTCTTGTGCGCGTGGGCGAGAGCATCTGCCGCAATGCTGGCGGTCTTCGCGATCCGCATCGGGTCGCGGTCGATCGACTCTGCCCATTCGTGGAACGGCTTGCCGTTGATGAACTCGAGGACCAGGTACGGCCGGAGCCCCGAGGTGGTCTCGACTGCTCCGGTCGCGCGAACGTCGACGATCGCGGGGTGGCGGTCGAGCATCGCGTGGAGCAGTCGTTCGCGTGCGAACCGTTCGAGCACGTGCTCCTTCGGAGAGCGTTGGTTGACGATCTTGATCGCGACGAGTCTCTGGGTATCGATCTCTCTGGCCTTGTAGACGACCCCCATGCCGCCGCGGCCGACCAGATCGATCAGCTCGTAACCGTCAAAAGTATCGGGAAGCCTGGCCGGCTCATTGTCTTCGAACAGGCTCAGCGCGTCCTCGGAGTCGAGGATCTCCTCGAGATCGAGCGCTGCCTCGCGCGTTTCATCGTCCGCTGCTACCAGCATGCGGAGCAGCCACTCCTTCAGCTGTGAGCTGGCGTCGATCTGGTTCACACGTTGGGCGCGAACAGCGGCAGGCAACTCAGAGACTTCGTCGAACAGCCGAAGAGCCTCACGCTCTTCCTCGTGGGTCAGCTCGGGGGTCATGGGAGTCTTTTCAGCTGATGGGACCTAGATCGAATCGGTGCCGAGGCGTGAGCGCAGCCAAGCGAGCCCAGCCTTCACCAGCTGCTTCGCGCGGTAGACCGTGATGTCCATCACACGAGCGATGGACTCGTAGTCCATGGATCCGAAGAGCCAGAGTTCGACCGCCCGTGCTCGTGCGGCGTCAATCGACTCGAGGCGTTTGAACTCGGCGTCGAGGTCGAGAAGGTCGATTCGATGTTCTTCGGATTGCTTCTGGTCTTCGAAAACCGCGAGCGTGAGGTCCACCCGGCCCATCTTGCCGCCGTGCTTTTCTGCTCGCCTCTTCCGCAAGTGGTCGATCAAGACCTGCCGAATCGCAATCGCCGCGAGGGCGATGAAGTGTTCCTTGTTACGGATCGGAGTGTCGTTTCCGTGGAGCTTCAGCCAGGCTTCATTGACGAGCTCCGTTGGTTGGAACGAGATGTTGCCGCGCTCCTTGGCGAGGCGTCGTCGAGCGATATCCGCGATCCGGTCGTAGGCGAAGTCGTAGATCGAGTCTTCTGCGTCGCGCCAGGCGAAGGGAAGTCCGGGCAGAGTGTGTCCGGAGCCACCCAGGGGTTCTCCCGGAGTCGTCGATCGATGCTCTTCGATGCTCTCGGCGGAGTCCGAGTCTCCGTCGTCACTGCGTCCGACGTTCCGCAGATCGTCCTCGGGCGGCTTCTTCCCACTCATCGCCCGCACTCTACCGGACCAGTCGGGGGCAGGGGAGAACGAGGCTTCGGGAGTCGCCGGAGATCAGGTGAGCTCGGCGGACAGCACGTCGACCCGGTTGGTGGTGATCGTTGTAACTCCCTGGTGAATCAGGGTTCGAGCCGTAGTCGACTCATCGACGGTCCAGGCGGCGATTTCGAGCCGTAGGTCCAGGATCGCGCGGATCCAGCTCGCGCTGTCGGGGCCGAGGCCCACGGGGTCGTCGAGCTTCTCGGTGACGCCGAGCCCGATCCCACAGAATCGGAAGTTGCATGCTGCGTCCCGCAGATCGTCGATGGCCGGGCGATCTTCGGTACGGAGCAGCCAGTGAGCACGAATCCTTCGCTCGGGGTCCAAGGTCGTGATTGCCCGCAGGCTGTCGAGGTCAAAGGCGAGGACTCGCAGGCGTTCTCGGCGTGCTCGGAGCAGGAGTTCGACGAGAGTCTCGATGCCGTCCGGTGGTCCCTTCCATTCGAGGAAGAGGTCTCGATTGGCCGGGATCTTGGCGAGGGCCTGCTCGAGGGTCGGAATGCGTTCGTTGGCGAAACGGGAGTCGAACCACGCGCCTGCATCGAGGCGCTGGAGTTCCTCGAGATTCGAGGAGCGGACAGCCCGGGTTCGCACCGAGAGTGACTCCCGACCGGAGCCGATGGTCGTGCGTTCCGGGCTCTCGTCGTGGCAGATGACCGGCGTGCCGCAGGCCGTCACACGAACGTCCAGTTCGATGCCGTCCGCACCTTGTCGGAGCGCCGTCCTCGTCGCGGCGATCGTGTTCTCCGGGGCGTGCCAGGAGGCCCCGCGGTGGGCGATCAGGCGCGGGGCATCCCCTCGATCTCGCGCGGCAACGGACATCTCCGCGGGATCCTAACCGCCCGACCATACCGTGCCTTGAGCCTCTCTGGTGCTGGAAGGGCCCCGATCGGGACCGATTGGGGGCCTGGGCTCCGGTCCGGTGGGTCAGGATGCCGAGAACGGATTTGGCGTCTCGATGCATCGAGGGGGCGGACGCGCCCTGATTGCGCCAAAACCTGCCATGGAACCGACACGTTCGAACAAGGTCCTGAAGACTGCTCCTGGAGCCGAGAGCGAGGAGGGGATTGCGCTCATCCTGGCGCTCTTCTTCTCGTTCATGGCGATGGGGATCGTGGTTTCCGGTCACACGCTCAACCGCGCGAGCCGGACCGACACAGACACCCAATTCCGCACCTCGGCGCAGGCGACCCAGTTCGCGCGCTCGGGACTCGTTGAGGGGGTCGGTTGGTTCCGGCGCCAGACGAGTCAGCCGGTGACGCAGTTCCTTCCGGTGCTCGACGAGCAGGCGGAACCGGCCGTGTTCGACACGGACGATCCCAGCATCGGTCTGGTCCGTGATTTCCGGATCTCGGGCAACCTTTGGGGGCGCTACGAGATCTGGCGCCCGTCGATCGGCGGAGAAGGTGACGACGAGCAGCGCGCGGCATTCCGTCAGCAGTTTCAGGCCGAGGACACCGGCATTCAGCGTCGCACGCGCCAGGCGGGAACGGCGTGGCGCATCCGATCGGTGGGCTACGTCTACGAACTGAACGATCCCGAGTTGGACCTGCGCGAGCGGCCAAACCGGGTGGTTGCGACCACCGCACTCGAGGCCGAGCTGATTCGACGGAAGCTCGCACCGCCGGGTGCCGCCGCGATCACGCTTTCACAAGGCCGAAACCTGACCGCCGGCTCGAGAACGCGGATCGACGGTCAGGGGGGCGCGGGCGTCTACTACCCGCGACGCACGGGACGGCCGAACACCCGCGGTTCCACGCTCAGCGGATCGCCACGTCGCTCTCAGGGGAGCTCGATCGATATCAGCTACGAGTTCGTCTTCGGTCTGTCCTATCCGGAACTCAAGGCCACAGCCGACTCGACGGTGACCACCGAGGCGAACTACCCGAACCCGGTCCCGACGAATGGTCTGTTGATCATCGAAGACAGCGACGCAAGGTTCTCGCCGCAGGTTCCGCTGGTCGGAACTGGAATCGTTATCGTGCGTGGGAACTGCACGATCGAACCGGGATCGAACTCTGCCTTCAACGGACTCTTGTACGTCGACGGCGATCTGACGGTCCGCGCGCCGGCTCTGATCAACGGTGCTGTGGTCTGCTCTGGGCGGGTGAACCTGCTCGGTTCCGGTGACTTCGTCGAGGTCACCTACGACTCGTCGATTCTCGAGGCGATTCAGCGAGAGTTCGGTCTCTATCGCTTCCTCGGCGCGTTCCGCCCGGTCTTCGAGCAGGACGCTCGCGACTCGATGCGCTGAACGCTCACGCCCTTGATGGGGGAGCGTTCGGGGCGAGAGGATTTGAACCTCCGATCTCTTGGTCCCAAACCAAGCGCTTTACCAGGCTAAGCTACGCCCCGCGGCGGGCGGTGGAGCTTAGCGCTGGTCCGCGCCGCGGCAAGAGCGGCTTGGAGTTCGGTCCGAGTGCGAGTCAGCGACCCTCTGACGAGGGCGGGATCGCCGGCAGGTGCTCCCGGAAGAAGCGGATCATCTTGGCCACGAAATGTCGGCGGGCTTTCCCGCGAAGACCGTGCGCCTCGCCGGGATAGGCCATGAACTCGATTTCAGTGTCCGTCTGGATCGCCCGATCCAGCAACGACATCGAATGCGAGAACAGGACGGTGGCGTCGTCGGTGCCGTGCACGAGCAGGAGCGGATCTGCGAGTCCGTCTAGGTAGGTCGCCACTGCCGATCCTTCGTAGCCATCGGGGTTCTCCTGCGGCGTGTCCATGTACCGCTCGGTGTAGCCGGTCTCGTACTGGCGCCAGTCCGTCACCGGGGCGCCAGCGACTCCACAGGTGAACATCTCCGGCGCGAGAGTCATCAGGCGCAAGGTCATGTAGCCGCCGAAAGACCAGCCATGAACGCCGACGTTCGCGAGGTCGATGTAAGGCATGATCGACTTCAGGAACTGTAGGCCAGCCAGTTGGTCCAGGACCTCGATCTCCCCGAGGTGGCGGTGGACCTCCTGCTCGAAGTCGCGTCCGCGCCCCGGCGTTCCACGGCCGTCGATGCGCACGATCACGTATCCCTGAGAGGCGAGGTACTCCTGCCAGAGGCTCAGGCCGCCGCGCCAACGGTTCTTCACGAGTTGGACGTGCGGGCCGCCGTAGACGTAGAGCAGAACCGGGTACTTCCGGAGCGGCTCAGGCGAACGCGGCGGGAGCGTGGCGATGCCGTAGAGGTGAGCGCCGTCTTCGGTATCGAACTCGAACGGGATGTTCCTCCCGATGTCGTACCACCGCAGCGCGTTCGCCAGCGGCGAGATGTAGTGGCGCTTCCGCTGCGGGCTGATTCGTTCCAGGATCTCCGGCTGGTAGAGACTCGACCACTGGTCGATCACGGTGCCATCCGCGGCGACGCGTGCTTCGTGCCAGCCAGGCGGGAGGGTCCACTGCTCGGTCTTCGGTGACCATTCACTGTCGTCGACAGTCATCGCCATCATCGGTTGGGGCTGACCCATCCGGACGCGAAGCAGGTGATTGTCGCGGGGATCGCGCTCCCCACAGCCACTGACGAAGAGGTAGTCCTGATCGTCCATCCGCACGATTCGGTGGAACTTGCGGAGGTCGTAGAGGCCATCGGTCTCCTGCCAGAGGAGCTCGCCCGTCTCTCGGTCCAAGCGGTAGAGGTGTCGGTAGCCGTTGCGTGACGACGCCCACAGGAAGTGGTTCGTGCCAGGCACGAAGATCGGCGACCATTCCGGTTCGACCCACTCCTCGTCGTCCTCTTCGACCAGCACCCGGAGCTTCTTTCCGGTCGCCGCGTCGAAGGCGGTGAGTTCAGCATGCTTCTGGGAGCGATCGACCAGGGCGACCCAGACCTCGTTGCCGTCAGGCGTGAACGTAATGTTGGTCCAGTAACGGTCTTCCTGCGGCGACGACTCGAGCCAGACGGTGCGGTCGTTGTCGAGATCGTAGACCCCGACTCGAACGATCGAGTGCGTGCGGCCTGCCATCGGGTATCGACCCTCGACCGGCTGGGCTGGCAGACTGTCGTAGTCCGCACGGGGGAACAGCTCGATCGGACGGAAGTCCTCGCGGGTGAACGCGACCCGTGCGCTGTTCTCGGACCAGAAAATGCCTTCGCGGATACCGAACTCGGAGCGGTGCGCGGCTTCGCCGTACTCGATGAATCCGTCCCGGCCGTCGTCACTGAGCGTGCGGGCGGTGCCATTCGCGAGCACGACCTGGAGGTTGCCGTTGACGACCGTCGCCGCCGCCAGGTCGTTCGGGGCAGGGGTCATCCGCTGGCCGCCAGCGGGTAGCCGAAGGATCGGTGCCGGTGCCTGACCCGGGCCCCAGTGCCAGATCGTGTCGTCCGCGACGAAACGCAGCATGCCCATGGCGGTCGAACCGAGTTGCGGGAACCGCTTGGCGTCGCCCAAGTCCAGCCCCACCGACGCGCACTCATCCTTGAACTCTTCGATGGTCGCCAGCTGCGACCACTCGCCATCGCCCCGAGGTTCGACACCGAGCACTTCGTCTTCCTTGACGAACCGGGTCGAAAACACCGAGCCGTCGGGCATGAAGAAGGCTTGGACTCTGACAGGCTGAAGCTGCTGCGGAGGATCGAGAACATCCTCCAGCGTGAGTTCGTACTGCTGTGCGGGGGCGAGACCCGCGCAGAGGGTCAAGCCGGCCAAGGCCCGGGTGAATCCGAGAATGGATCGCCGATCGAGGGGTCGTGACATGGTGATGGGGTAACAGTCGCGTGCTAGCTGGCAGAGGTAAAGTCGGAGCCGTGGCTTCGTCGACGATCGAAGGCCCCGGAGGCTCCCACGATCGGTCCCTGACGTGGAATCGAGCCCTGTGACGGGTAGCTTCCGCACCTTGGCCGCGCTCCCCACGAGTTCCGTTGCTGCCGGGCCGTCCCGGCCTCTCCGCTGCATCCACGCGACCTCTTCGTTCGCCCTCGGTGGTCGGGAGATTCGGATCGCCGAGCTCATCAATCTCGCCGGCGGCAGCGCGGAGCACGAGATCGTCGCACTCGACGGCCGAACCGATGCATCCGAGAGGATCGAGAAGGGGATCGAGGTCACCTATGCCTCGCCCCCCGGAGGTCGGGGCCCGTTCGGTCGGATCCGATCGATCCGCGCCCTCCTTCGCGTCCGGAGGCCGGACCTGGTGCTGACCTACAACTGGGGCGCCATCGAGTGGATCGTCGCGGCGGGTTCGCTGGGCATCCCGGTCGTCCATCACGAAGACGGCTTCGGACCTGACGAGGTCGAGAAGCGCCTCCGTCGACGCAACGCGTTTCGACGATTCGCATTCCGATCGGCGACGGCTGTGATCGTACCATCGATCGTTCTGCGTTCGATCGCGCAAGACGAATGGGGGCAGTCGAGCCCGCGGCTGCACTACCTTCCGAATGGCGTCGACACCGAACGATTCCGACCGGGAGATGCGAAGCCTGTGCGCGCGGACGAGCGACTGGTGATCGGCTGTGTCGGGCGCTTGCGTGGCGAGAAGGATCAGGCGTCGGCGATTCGTGCTCTCGCACGCTGCCAACATCGAGATCGGCTGCGACTGGTTCTGGTCGGGGACGGTCCTTTCGAGGACGAGTGGAAGGCTCTCGCCGTCTCCGAGGGCGTCGCGGAGTTCGTCGACTTCCGTGGTCCCGTGCGTGACTCGGCGCCCTGTTATCGCGAGTTCGACGTGTTCGCGATTCCGTCGAAGACCGAGCAAATGCCGATCTCCCTTCTCGAGGCGATGGCGACTTGTCTGCCGATCGTCGGAACCGATGTTGGCGATGTGTCGGCGATGTTGTCCGACGCGAACCGCGGAGCCGAACTCCTTGTTCCGCCAGGAGACTCGAACGCGCTCGCCCGGGTCTTCGATGCCGTCGTCGAGCTCGGCGAAGCTCGACCGGAATTGGGCGCGTCGAACAGGGACCGGGTGAAGCGCGACTTCGAGCGGGAGAGCTGCTTCGGCGCCTACCTCGAGGTCTATCGCGCGTCCGCCGCGAGCGGACGGTTCGAGGCGCCCTGAGTCTCCTCGCCGATCAGCGTTGGAAGATCGGCAGGTACTGCTTCGGCACCTGGAGCAGGATCGAGGCGACCGCGGTCGAGAAGGCATCTCCCGGGCCGACCGAGTTGATCCAGCGACCGTCGGATTGTTGGCGGGGGAGAAGGTCCTCGACGACGCGTCGATGGTAGGCCGAGAACCGTTCGTCGCCGGCGTGGAAGAAGGCCTGGCAGGCGTAGTAGTTCCCGTACCAGAAATAGAAGTGGTCGGGATAGTAGCGACTGAGGCGTTGCTCATAGTCACGCCGAAGGAACTCCAGGATGGGTTCCTGGAGCTCACGGTCCAGGACGCCAGCGGTGAGAAGTGCGGTGGCTGCCGCCGCGTTAATCGCGAACTCGCGATCCTTGCGTCGGGAGTTGCGGCCCTGCGTGCGGTAGTAGAACAGCCCTTGTCGGGTGCGAGCACGAAGCACGTAGTCGACGGCGTCGTCGATGGTCTCCTTGGGGATCCGCAGGCCGATGTTCCGTGCCGCGCGCAGCGCCTGCAGTTGACAGACGGTCACCGACATGTCGGCTTCCGGGGAGAATGCGTTGTAGCGCCAGCCGCCCTGTTGGTTTTGGCTGTCGACGATCAGGTGGACCGCGCGCTCGAGTCCTGTCCGGATCCGATCGTCGGGATCCATCCCCGCGATCTCGGCGAGGAAGAGCGTGGCGAACGCGTGGCTGTACATCCGCGTCCCGCCGTCCGTGACGAGGCCGGTGTCGGTGATGTGTTCGAGTAGGTAGTCGACACAACTTCGCAACGAGTCGCCGTACTCGCCTCGGTCCGGTAGGTGGCCGCCGGCAAGGAGCGCCATCCCGCAGAGCGCCGTCACGCCGACGTGCCCCTCTCCGAGAGACCGGTTCACCGCGGGGTCACGGAGAGCGATGTAGCTGTCCTGCTGCTTGTGACCAACGGTGCCTTCCCAGTAGCCGTCTTCGTGTTGGGCCTCGACCAACCAGGCGAGCCCACGATCCGCTGCGTCACAGGAGTCGCGCCAGCGCACGTCGGTCAAGCCGCCGACGCCGGGTGCGCGACCAAGAGGTGAGTCCGGATCCTGGGCGACGGCGCGCGGTTCTCCCGCGTCGGTCGGCTGAGCCGAGAGGACCGTCGCTGTCGCGAGGATCGCGAGCACCGCGCGCACAGATCGCATGGCAGCGGAGGATAGCAACGACGCGTTCGGCGCGCCGAAGTCGAACGAGTCCGATCAGGCTCTTTGCCACGGTCGACCCGAGGCATGAACTACGGTCAGTTCTTGGGATAGAAGCGGAAACACCGGACTTTCCCCAGAGTCGGCCGCGTGGAAGTTCCGGAACCACCGCATCCCTTGGCACATATCCCCAACTTTTCCACAACCCGCTGGACTGTGGAAAGCTCTGGGGAGAGCTCGCGAGGCACCGCGTGAGCGGCGGCCGGATTCGCTCAGCCGTAGTAGCGGCCGAATCGGTTCGCGAGAAACTGTGGGTAGGCGACCTGCTCCTGCCGGACGAACCCCTCGGTCGGCAGTTGGCCCTGCATCATCAGGTCGACCACGGCACAGATGCCGGCGGCGGTCGTGATCTGGATGCCAGTCCAGTTCTTCCCGTCGATCTCCTTGTGGTCGACGCAGCGCGCGTCGACTCGCTCGGTCAGTTGCCCGTCGACGATTCCGATGGCTGAAGTGTAGATCGCGATGCGGTCTTGCTCCGTCAGCGGCAGGCTGCGCTCGAAGATCGCGCGGAGGTCGTCACGGTGATGCTCGAACTGCAGGTCGTGCAGCAGGAAGCGCAGCAGTTCGACGTGGCCCGGGTAGCGCATCGTCTTGTAGTCGAGGTTGCGCACCTTGCCACGCAGCGAGTCGGCGAGCGTGCCGAGTCCGCCGGAGGTATGGAATGCCTCATACTCGATGCCTTCGATCAGAATGCGCTCCACGTCCTCGAGTGGCGGCACCTCGATGAGTTCGCCGTTACGCACGACCTCGCAAGGGTTGCAGTACTCGTTGATCAGACCTTCCGTCGACCACGACAGGTTGTAGGCCATCCGGTTCCGCGGGCTCTTTGGCAGAGCGCCGACACGCAGGCGCAGGTCGTGCACCTCGGACATGTCTTCGATCAGGTGGTGACCGACGATCGTGATGAAGCCGGGGGCGAGACCGCACTGCGGCATGAACGCAGACTTCGCACCGTCGGCCAATTCCTTGACCTTGCGAGTGACGGCGACGTCTTCCGTCAGATCGAAGTAGTGCGCGCCCTTGGCTTTGGCGCGCTCCGCGATCAGTGGGTTGCAGTGGTAGGGCGCGCAAGACAACACGCCGCTGGCACCGTCGAGAATCGCGTCGAGGTCGGCTTGCGACGTGAAGTCGATCGCCTTGCCCTCTGCGTTCTCCAGTCCCTCGGCTGCCGCCTCAGCACTCGGACCGTGCACGTCACCGACACGGACCTGGTAGTCGCCACAGGTGGCGAGGAAATGGGTGACCATCCGGCCGATCTTGCCGGCACCGAGCACGACGAGGGTCTTCATGGGCGGCCGAGTGTGAGCCCGCGCAGTTGCGCTTCAAGCCCTGTCTCCCGCGGATTCCTGACCCGGTGCTCCAGGCGGTCCGAACCGGCTCCCAGTGAAATTCGAGTGGCCGGCCGGACGACCGCGGTCACACGGGGTTCTTCCGCCCCACGACGTACGCGATCCACGACGGATCTGCGTCGCCGCGATCGGCGCGGAAATACTCGCCGTCGCCATCCCCGTCGCCGTCGGTGCCTTCCCAGAGCACGTGGACGTCGTGGAAGCCCGCTTCAGTCATGAGCTCCTGGAGCTCAGGCAGGGTCCACTGGCGCCAGCGGTAGCCGAAGGCGTCGCGGATCTCTGATCCGTCGTCGAACGTGAAGTGGATCCTGCATTCGCTCTGGTAGGTGACCGGATCGAAGTCTCGTTGCTCCCAGACGTAGGTGAAGTTGCCACCCTTGTCCTTGATGCGGCGATCTTCCTCCATCTCGTCGACCTGGGTCTCGCTGCCGCCCCAGGAGTCGAGGATCAGGATGCCGTCCGGCTTCAGGCCGGTCTTGCAGGCTTTGAAGTAGTTGCGCAGCTCATCGCGCGTCATGAAGAAGCAGTAGCTGAAGTTCAGGGCCGCGATGATGTCAGCCTTTTGCGTCTTCACCGTCCGGACGTCTTCCTCGAGAAGGGTCACACGACCCTTCTGTTCTTCTTCGAGTCGGCTGTCGACGTTGTGCTCGCGTGCCCACGCGATCGTCTCTGGGTCGAGTTCGACTCCGATCGAGCGGTGGCGGGGTTCGAGCTTGACCCATTCACAGCACAGCAGGCTGGTTCCCGAGAAGTCTTCCCGGAGCACCTCTGCGGGACGACCGACGAGTTCGTTGAAGTACTCCCGGTAGAAGAGCGCGTCGGTCTCCGGATCCTGGACCGACAGCTGGTAGAGCTCGAACTTGTCGGCGTTCTTCGCCGTGCGCTGAGGCTTCTTCGGCTTCGATTTCTTGCCGGACTTGCCCGGCTTGGACTGCTTGCGCTTGGTAGTGACTGATTCGACCGCCCGTGACATGCGGGGAGTCGTAGCGGGTCGTGGGGTTGCGGAAAAGTGAGGATCGGATCAGGAGACGGGATCGTCGTGGTTCCTCAGGGCAGTTCGACGATGGTTCGAGCGCCGACCCGGACCTCGAATTCGATCGCATCTCTCCACGCGCCGAGCGCCGGGCCGTTCTCCAAGACCAGGAAGATCTCGGGAGAGGATCGGGTGGGAGGGAGTGGCAGCGGCTCGAGCGCCGATTCGTTCAGCACCGCGTAGTCGCCGACCGGCGCGAACGGGAGCACCAGATCCGGTCCGAGGATCGTCATTCGGACCTGGCGGCCATTCGGCGTCCGGATCACCACTCGCTCCGATTCCGGGGAGATGGAGAGCTGGATCTCCCCGTAGGACCGCTCGCCGCGCGCCACAGCGAACGCCGGGTTGTCGCTGCCGACCGCGATCGGTCCCGACCAGGCGTCGTAGCCGAGTCGGTTGCGAATCCGGACCCGTCGCGGGCCGTGTGCGATGCCGTGGAGAGTGCCGCCTGGGAGGTCGGAGGGTTGCAGGGGGCGGCCGTTCAGAGTCGAGAGTTCGCGGTCCGCGTCGGGTGGCGTGGCTCCGCCGGGCCGGACTTCGAGCCACCAGTAGGGAGTCGAGTCGGCGCCCAACTCCGGCCAGCGGATCGGGAGGTCGGTTGCCCAGTCGAGGTCACGGAGCTCAACCGTCGGTCGTCCGAGCTTCAGTTTCGTGTGGGGCACGGGTGAGGATCGCATCCCGGCGACCCGGACCTCCTGAATCGCCCCCCGGAAACCCGGTAGCGCGATCGCCAAGCCCAGGAAGCCACCGTCGGGATCACCGAACCCAGTCGAGCTGAACAGAAACCCCTCGTTCCAAGCTGGGGTCCGGTCGGCATTCCAGTCATGAACCCCAGCGAGATAGCCCGCGAGGCCGCTCGGTTCGAGGACGGCGATGCCTCGGGTCGAGAAGCTGATCCCCGAGATCGTGAGTGCGAACGGGCGAGGGCCGGTCGGCTGCCTGCGGGGATCCTCGATCGTGTAACGGCCGGCGGTCACCTCGCGGACGATCAAGTCGTGACTCGGGCGCTTGTCGTCCTCGGGATCGAAGGCGACCCACGGACGGGTATCCGTGGAGAGGAGCCCCAGTCCCCGGACTGCGACGCGCCATTCGGTTCCCGCCGCCAGACCGAGCACCCGGAACGAGCCGTCCGCCTCTACGGTCGCCTCTCGTACTTCGGATGGAACTCCCCGCAGGTCGGCGAGGACCTGGCTCTTATCGAGCGGTGAAGGCCAGGCGATCACGCTCGCTTCGAGGTCTTCCAAGGGGGTCCCGGAACCATCCACGAGGCGTCCGAGGAGTCGGCCCGGGGGGATCGCGTCGAGTTCGTCGGTCGGACGACGAGGACCGGACTCATCGCTGGAAGCCGCCGACTCGAGGTCCCGATCCCCATCGATTCCTCGCGGCGCGGGATCCGTCTTCCTGGCGGTCGCCGGAGCGGTGCCGGGTTGCGGGCGATTCGGTTCGGTCGGCAGCGTCCCGTCGTTGGTCGCCCAGATCGACACCAGCACGGTGACCAAGGTCATGCTGATTGCCGAGACGGTCCACCCACCACGGCGCGAGTTGTTCGAGCGATCGAAGGTCTGGGGCATCGCGGAGGGGAATCGCCAGGAGGTTTTGCTACCGTGCCCGGCTTGATCGGGCCAGTGCCGACGTCTCGGCGATGGGCCCTCCACCGCGACCCCGGATCGACGCGTTGAACTACCAGGAACTCCGCGAGCTTCACGACCTGCCGTTCTTCGAACTCCTGAGCCGTGCTCGGGCTGTCCACGTCGAGCATTGGCCAGAGCGCGACGTCCAGCTCTGCACCCTTCTGTCGGTGAAGACCGGCAAGTGCCCGGAGGACTGCAGCTACTGCGCCCAATCGGTTCGGTTTGACACGCCGGTCGAGGAGCAGCCGCTGATGGATGTGGAAGCGGTCCGCCAGGAGGCGATCCTCGCGCAGGAGAAGGGGGCCCAACGGTTCTGCATGGGAGCTGGCTGGCGTAGCCCGAAGGACCCGGTCGAGTTCGAGCAGGTGCTCGACATGGTTCGCGAAGTGAAGGCGATGGGCATGGAGGCCTGCGTGACCCTCGGGATGCTGTCCAAGGAGCAAGCCTTGCAGCTGCGGGATGCGGGTCTCACGGCCTACAATCACAACCTGGACACGAGCGAGGAGTTCTACCCCGAGGTCATCACCACGCGGCGCTACGAGGATCGGCTCGACACGCTCCGCAACGTCGCCGAAGCCGGCGTCGGTATCTGTTCGGGTGGCATCCTCGGCCTCGGCGAGAGCGTCGACGACCGGCTGAAGATGTTGGAGACACTGGGTGCGCTCCCTGCCGTGCCGCAGTCGATTCCGATCAATCAGCTCGTGCCGATTCCCGGTACCCCGCTCGCCGAGCAGCAAGGAATCCACCCATTCGACGTCGTGCGGATGATCGCGGTGACCCGCATGGCCTTCCCGCAGACGCGCATCCGTCTCTCCGCCGGTCGCGAGTCCCTGAGCGATGAGGCGCAGGCGCTGGCGTTCTTCGCCGGCGCGAATTCGGTGTTCTACGGTGATCGGTTGTTGACGACGGACAACAACGCCGAAGACCAGGACCGGGCGCTGATCGAGTCGCTCGGCCTGCAGGTCGAGACCACCGTGGTGGAGCCCAACTCCATTCAAGGCAGCGAGGTCTGAGCGGTGATCCGGTCCCCCCGAGGGGCGGTCCGCGGACGGAGAACGGTCGAGTGAGCGCTCGCGACGAACGTCTCGCGGAGTGGCAGCATCGTCTCGACGAGGCGCGCGCCATCGGCCGCGCGCGGAGTCTGAGGCTCCAAGGCGGGCTCGACTTTTCGTCCAACGACTACCTCGGTCTCGCGGGCGAGTTCGCCCGTCGGGATCCGTTGTCGATCAGCGGGAGCTCCGGTTCCCGCTCGTTGTCCGGGCACTGGCCAGCCCATGAGGAGTTGGAGGAGCGGCTCGCTGACTGGCATCGCGGCTCGCGACACGAGGTGGCGGCGCTGGTCTTCGGATCGGGTTACGCAGCGAACGAGGGGCTGCTCTCGACAATCCTCGAGGCCGGGGACCTGGTGTGCAGTGACCGGTGGAACCACGGTTCGCTGATCGACGGAATGCGGCTGTCGAAGGCCGAACGCCTGGTGTTCCAGCACCAGGACCTCGCCCATCTCGAATCCTCGATCCGCGAGCGACTCGAAGCTGTTCGATCACGTGGCGGGCGGGTCTACGTCGTGACCGAGAGCCTC
Organism: Planctomycetota bacterium; assembly: GCA_039815565.1. Lineage (GTDB taxonomy): Bacteria > Planctomycetota > UBA1135 > UBA1135 > UBA2386 > JBCBZB01. The sequence goes on along the minus strand of JBCBZB010000005.1, from coordinate 109,279 downwards.
TTCGGTATGGATGGGGATCGCTCGGATCTCTCGGCTCTGGTGGATCTCTGCGATCGGGTCGATGCGATGTTGATCGTCGATGAAGCGCACGCGACCGGTTGCTTCGGCGAGCGCGGGGAAGGCCTGATCGGAGAACTCGGACTTCGGGACCGGGTGTTCGCCAGTGTCCATACTTGCGGGAAGGCTCTTGGCTCCCACGGCGCCTACGTCGTTGGACCGAAGGTGCTCCGCGACTGGCTGATCCAGAGCTGTCGACACTTCATCTTCTCGACCGCCCTACCGGCTGCGCTGGCTCAGCGGACCCGCGAAGCGGTGGATCGCTGTGACGCGTCTCCGGACGCGCGGGAGCGGCTGCGACAGAAGGGTCGTCTGCTTCGCGAAGGAATCGCGTCGATCGGCCTTGCGATGCCCGAGGGTGTCGCAGACCACATCATCCCGATCGTGCTCGGGTCCGACCGGGCAGTCGAAGACGCGAGCATGAGGCTCGAGGGGGGAGGGTTGCGGGTCCCCGCGATCCGCTTCCCGACCGTCGCGGTGGGCCAGGCCCGCCTGCGGGTCTCGGTGCGAGCCGATCACCAGGACGACGAGCTCGAGCGCTTGATCACGGGGCTCCGAGCCTGCTTGCAGAACTAGGAATTAGAAACTGGATGGCCGCAGATCGATTCCGTTCCTTCGTCATCGTCGCTCCGGACACCGACCAGGGGAAGACGACCTTCGCCGCTGCGTTCCTGCACGCGGCCATCTCGAATGGCCTGGAGCCGCGCTACTGGAAGCCCGTCCAGAGTGGGGAGCCGGACACCGAGACCGTGCGTCGCCGGGTCGAGGGAATCGGAGTGCAGTTCGAGGCCGCGGTTCGAAGCTACGAGCCAGCGATCGCGCCGCATGTCGCTGCGCGCCTGGCTGGGGACCCGCCGCTCACCGTGACAGAGCTTCTCGCAGCTGCGCCAGACGGGGTCGGTGATCGCGAGAATCTGGTCGTCGAGACGTTCGGTGGCCCCCTGTCACCGCTCGACGAGGGCGTGCCGCAGGCGTCGCTCCTGACCGCATTCGGGTTGCCCGTCGTCGTCGTGGCGAAGAACCGCGTGGGAGCGATCAACATGTGCAGCACCGCGGTCGAAGTGCTGCGGGCGCGCGGGATCGAAGTGCTCGCGGCGGTGCTCGTCGGAGGGAGCGTCGATGGCAACCGGCGGGCGGTTGCTCAGCAGAACGGTGTGCCGGTGTTCGAGATGTCCTGGCCCTCCGGCGACACGGCGTCCTCGTTCGCGGAGGCCTCGGTCGCGCTGCGAGACCTCGTTTCCCTGGTCCGCGTCGCCGAGCCATCGCCCGAAGCGACGGAGGCTTTCGATCAAGAGCTTCGGCGACTCGATCATGAGGTGACCTGGCATCCCTACACACCGCTGGAGTCGGACGAGGAGCGGCCGATCATTCGGCGGGCCTACGGCGAGTGGTTGGAGCTCGATCAGCATCGGGGCGGGATGGCGGAAACGATCGTCGATGGCATTTCGTCCTGGTGGACCTGCGTCCACGGGCACGGAGAACCCACGATCCGGGCGGCCCTCGGTGAAGCTGCCCGGGATCTGGACCACGTGCTGTTCGCGGGTATGGCCCACGAGCCAGCGGTGCGCTTCGCAGCCGAGCTGTTGGAGTTCCTACCCGACGCGTTCGAGCGAACGTTCTTCTCCGATTCCGGGAGTACGGCGAACGAAGTCGCCCTCAAGGTGCTGCTCGGCGGGTGGCGTCGGACGGACGCGAGCCTTGAGCCGGAAGAGCGGACGTTGATCGTGTGTCTCGAGGGCGGTTACCACGGCGACACCTTCGGCACGATGGCAATCGGACGGGACCCGGTGTTCTTCGCCGAGTTCGATCCGATGCTGTTCGACACGGTGCAGATCCCGATGACCCTCGAGGCCTTGGAGGGGGCCATCGCGGAACACGGCACCCGACTCGGCGGGGTCATCCTGGAACCACTCGTTCAGGGCGCCTGCGGGATGAAGATGCACGCGCCGGAGGATGTCCGGGCATTCGCCGATCGAGCCCGGAGCGAGGGGCTGCCGGTGATCTTCGACGAAGTCATGACCGGCTTTGGCCGGAGCGGGTCGATGTTCGCGTTCGAACGGGTGGGTTTCGTTCCTGACGTCATCACGCTCGGGAAGGGGCTGTCCGGCGGTGTGCTCCCGCTGGCGGGCACGGTGGTGAATCAGCGCTGGTGCGACCCGTGGCGTAGCCCGGATCGGGCCCGGATGCTGTTTCACGGGCACAGCTTCACGGCAAATCCACTCGCTTGTGCGACCGGTCGCGCGGGCTTGAGGCTGTTCGGGGACGGGACGGCTCTCGAGGGGGCGCGGCGACTCGAGGAAGCGTTTCGCTCCCTCGCGGCGGAGGCGTGGCCGGAGAGGGTTCACTCGGTTCGGTCTTCCGGTGCCATCTTCGCCTTCGACCTGAGGGAGGAAGCCGATGCTGGAGGGTATCTGTCCAGTCGGCGTGAGGCCGTTCTGCGGGTCGCGCGCGAGGAAGGTGTGTTGCTCCGTCCGCTGGGGAATGTGGTGTACGCGATGCCGCCGCTTTGCACGGGGCCGGTGGCTTTCGACCGAATTAGGAGCGCGCTCCGGCGAATCTCGAACGAGTGCTGATCGTCGATCTTCGCGAACTGACCCCGGCCCGTGTTGTGACGCGATCCCGTCGCGCCCCTGCGTTTCAGTCCGCTGACACTCCCAGCGCGACAACGGGTGTCCGCCTTCCCGACCGAAGTCCTGTGGTGACAACGTCCGTCGGCATCCGCGGCGCCGGAAGCCCCGCACCGCGAGCGTCCTGCACGGAGGCCGGTAGGAGCCTCGGCGGGTGAGGAATTCCTCTGAGGGTTCGCGAAGCATCGAGCACTCGGGTTAGCGGCGGTGACGGGCTCGAACGGTCGGGATGCGCGTGAGCCCTCGACCACTCTGAGGGCCTTTCGTGCTCCCTGAGCATCGGGACCCGCCCCGGTGACTTCAGAATCCCGGGCTCCGACGAGGTGGGCTCCCGGCCCAACATCCAGGGGGGTCAGTCTTGGAGGAATTCCACAGCCCTCTGAAGAACCCTCGCTGACATGGGTGACTTCATCGCATCTTGTTCGCAAATTGCCCAATTCTGAGATTTGACCCCTCGGATCGGTAGGTCGATCCACTGATCCGGATAGTCTGTCTCAAGCTGTCTGCCGGTTGGACCGGCAACGGACGGCGTCTGTTCGCACCCTTTCTTAGTCGACTTACCTAGGTGCGGGCTTTCCTTCCGATCCCAGGTTCTCCTCATGTCCAAGGCTCTCCTTCTCGCTGCCGCCGTCGTTGCAGCGCCGGCGCTCAGCGCCCAGATCAATCCCGCCGTCGGTGCCCCGCTGGGCGTTGGCGACGACACCGAAACGATGGTCACCCTGTCGTTCGGCTTCACGTTCCCTGACGGAGTTGCCGTCACCGACATCTTCGTCGATTCGAACGGTCGGATCGTCTCAGCCCAGCAGTTTGGCGGCGACTTCAGCGAGTCGGTCGGCGAGTTCCTGAGCGAGGCCAGCTCGCTCGCCCCTTACTGGGACGACCTCAACCCCCCGGGACAGGGTGGCGACGTCTTCTTCAATGACCTCGGCACTTCGGCGCTGCTGACTTGGCAGGACGTGATCGTGTTCGGCGGAGCGGCCGGCACGGAGTTCACGGTCCAGGTCGAGCTGTTCGACGACGGTTCGTTCAAGTACCGCTACGACAGCCGCACGCCGCTCGGCGCGAACGACGGCCTCGTCGGCTGCACTCAGGGTGGCGGAGCTGCCGACCCAGGCAGCACGGACCTCACGGCCGGCGTCTCCTCGGCTGGTGATCCGACTGTCTACGAGCAATTCGTTGCAGGCGACAACGACCTGAACGACGGCGAGCTCTGCTTCGCGCCTGACGGCTCGGGTGGCTACGACGTCACGAGCACCATCGGTGTTCTGGTCCCGGCGTCGATCGACGCGGTTCTCCCGGGCTGTGACATCCTGGGCGCGACGCTCGTCTTCACCCCGAACGGCGGTGGCTACGACGTTGGCTCGGGCGCCGGTGGCTTCGCCGACGCGGACTTCGCGATGGGCACCGACATCGGTGCGGGCGACGACAGCAACACGATGGTCACCGTCGCGGCGACGATCGCTTGGCCGGACGGAACGACCGGTAGCGACATCTGGGTCGACTCGAACGGTCGCGTTCTCAACGCGGACTCGGGCTCCGACTTCAGCGAGTCGGTCGCTGAGCTGCTTGGCGATGCCAGCGGCGTTGCCGTCATCTGGGACGACCTCAGCCCGAACCTCGCCGGTGCGGTCTGGGTGCACGACAACGCCAACGGCGTTTCCGTCACCTGGGACAACGTTCCGCAGTTCGGTGGCACGGACAGCAACAACGCACAGGTGCAGTTCAACAACGATGGCAGCATCGTCGTTGCACACCCGGCCGTTGCTCTGGCCGACTGCCTCGTCGGCGTGACCGCCGGTAACGGCGCCGTTGACCCGGGCGCGACGGATCTCTCCGCCGGCGCGGTCGGTGGCGGTGCGACCGTCTACGAGCAGTACGCGGGCGACTACGACCTGGGCGCTCAGGTTCCGTTCCTCAGTGGTGTCTCGCTGCCGATCATCGGCGCGTCGTGGGACCTCTCCATTGACCAAGTCACCGGCTCGGCCATCCAGGAGATCTACCTGATTGGTTTCCCGACCTCGTTCGACCTGAGCTCGATCGGTGGCGTTAACTGCACGCTCCTGTGCGACGGCTCGCTGCTGACCTTCGGTCTGGCTCCGGGCACGGGCCTCTCGTTCGGCCTGCCGAACAACCCGGCCCTCGTCAGCCTCGCCCTCCGTGTCCAGGGTGCGACCCTCGACGGGGCGGCCGGCTCGCTGCCGATCTTCCTGACGGAAGCCGTCGACGTCACCGTCGGCGAGTTCTGATCGATCGAGCCCACGGGGCTTGATCTGGCGGCGGGGCGCGAAGCGCTCCGACCGTTCGCGACGAGCGACAACCTCTCCGAGGTGGTCGCTCGTTTGCGTTTGGGGCAGCCGCCCCGACTTCCGGCGGAATTGGTCGTTGGCTGGGGTAGTTTGACCTGATGGAGTCTCCGCGCGTCGGACTGGTTGGCCCCGGCCGGACCCGGAACGGGCTCGGTCCGTTCCAGGCAGCGTTTCTTGAGCAGGCCGGGGGCCGGGTGGTCGCGGCCTCCGGGCGCGACTCAAAGCGTACGCAGCAGGCCTGTGACGATCTCGCGAATCGACTCGGTCACGGCGTGGATGCGGAGCCTTCGCTCGAAGCGCTTCTCGCGCGTTCGGACCTCGATGCGTTGATCATCGCCTGTCCGGCGTCAGGCCATGAAGCAGCGCTGCGAGGTGCGGTGGAGGTCGGTCTACACGCACTCTGCGAGAAGCCTCTGGTGCCCCTGAATCGGCAAGCGGAGGTCGCGGGGCTTTGTGACCAGTTTGAGGACCGCGGTCTCGTGTTGATGGAGAACGCGCAGTGGCCCGAAGTCCTGGGAATCTACGATGATCTGAAGGCGTCGGGTACCGCGGTGGATTGGAGGTCGGAGTCAGCAGTTGAGAGGAGGCGAAGAAGCGTGGCGATGGGCTTGTCGCCCGCAGGGACCGGATTTGCGATGTGCGAGGACTCCATCTCGCATCTGATCTCCGTGATTCAGGCCGTCGCACCAGTCGATGGGTCGACGGTGGTCGAGCGAGCCGAGTGGTCTGATCGGTCCGAGGCGGCGGTTTCGACGGCCCTTCATGCGCAGCTGCGCACCGGCGAGGTTCTGATCGATGTTCGCTTCGATCTCGAGCAGGTGCCACAGCAGCCGCGCCCGGCCTGGATTGAAATCGACGGTGTCCGAGTCGATCGGTCCGTGGATCCCGAGGCCGGCTACCAGATGGCCTTGACCGGCCCGGATCGAATCGCCCGCCCTGTCGGTGACCCGATGAAGATGCTCGTGTATCGTTTCGCGCAACTCTGTGGGGTGGCGGAGGATTCTCGTGTCGCCCTCGAGAGGTTGCGGATTCGCCATCGTGCGCCGCTCTACCGCGCCTTTTGCGAGGCGTTTCACGGTCCGTCTCCAACGTGAGCGGACGACCACTCGTCCAACCTGGAGCCTTGTAAGTCACCGCGGGGTGAGCTTGGAGCGAGGCCTATCGATTGACTAGCGAATCCGAACTGCAGGCGTCCGACTCGAACCACGAGCAACGCTCTCCATCTGCTGGGGGCAACTCGTCGGCGAGCCGTTCCGATGCGACACACGACTTCTCTGCGAAGCTGCGTCGTGAGCCGCTATGGCCGCAGGTTCGGCGATACATCGAGTGGCAGCGCGAGCGGCGGCTCGCGTGGTCGGAACGGCGAAAGGCACCTCGGATGCCTGACTTCGCGCCCTTGTCGATCAACCTCGACCTCACGACGGCCTGCAACTACCGCTGCGATCACTGCATCGACTGGGACATCCTCAACCAGGCGGTGAAGCACAAGGATGCGACGCTTCGGAACCAGATGACGGAGATGGCGGCGCGCGGCCTGCGTAGTGTCATTCTGATCGGAGGTGGCGAACCGACGCTCTACCCGGGCTTCCCGGACTTCGTGAAGCACCTGAAGTCACTCGGCCTCCAGGTCGCCGTCGTTTCGAACGGATCGCGCGGTGACAAGCTCCTCGAGATCGCGCCCTACTTGGAGGCCGGGGACTGGATCCGGTTGTCGCTCGATTCAGGGAGCAACGAAGTCTTTCGGGCGATGCACAAGCCGTCCAAAGCGTCGACCGATCTCGATGAGATCTGTTCGTGGGTGCCGAAGATCAAGCGCGTCAACCCGTCCTTTCAGCTTGGCTTCTCGTTCATCATCACGTGGAAGGGTGGGACTCGGGATGACGTGCACGTCATCGAGAACATCCACGAGATCGAGCTTGCGGCGAAGCGCGCCCATGACGCTAAGTTCGATTACATTTCGCTGAAGCCGTTCCTGGAGCGGTCCGACACCGGTTCCGAAGTCATGGAGCCGGAGAAGACAGAAGCGCGTTTGCAGGAGGTGACCGCGCGGATCCAGAGTGAAGTGGCGGCCGCCAAGAAGTTCGAGCACGAGGGTTTCTCGGTGCGTGAGAGCACCAACCTTCGCGTGCTGATCGAAGGCAATTGGCGGGACTACACGAACCAACCGCAGGTCTGTCACATGCAGGCGATGCGACAGGTCGTGAGCCCGCACGGAACCTTCAACTGCCCGGCCTACCGTGGTGTCGACTACGCGCGGATCGGCGACATGGATGTCTATCACGACGAGGACTCGTGTCGCGAGGGAGCCGATCGGACCACGGTCCTTCTCGACCACTTCGACGCGAAGGAGCGTTGTGGAAACGTCACCTGCATCTACAACCGCACCAACTGGTGGATGGAGGAACTGATTGAGTCCGGGACGGATCTCGAGTCCGTCGAAGTGCTGCCCGACACCCGGGACACCTTCCTCTGACGGTCATTCCGCCGAAGGGGTCTTGGTGAGCCGTTCGCCCCGAGGCCTAGAATAGGCGCCCGGGACGCCCTAGGTGACTGGGTGGAGTTGCGCGCGGAACTCAATGGCCGGTCGATTGCCTGGGATGCTCAGGCGCTCGCTCTCGTCACGCCTCAAGGCGGTCAGCGATCGGAGAGGCTTCGTGAGCTGGCCTCTTCGATCCGGTTTGAGGATCGCCAGAGCGGTCCAAGGACCTGGCTCTGCAAGGCGACCGCGGTTCAAGCTTCCCGTCGGAAGGTCACGGACCAGCTGTCTCGCTTTCGTCGGCGGAGGGCGAGTGCCGCGATCGACTTTGATGCGGTCACCGCCGATCTAGGGCTTCTGCATCTCGTCGACGATCGGATTCGCGAGGTGGACCCAGCGAGTCGACTCCTTCTCGAAGTGCTCGATGGGTTGTCGCGCGGTGCTGAGGTGTTGGTCATCGATCCCGGCTTCTCGCTCGGTGCACGGGATCGCCGCCGCGTTCAGGCTCTGCTGCGATGGGTGACGATTCGTGACCAGACCAGCGTGGTGTTCCCGGCGGAATCGACGCTGGAGCTCGTCGATCTGGCGGATGCCTGTGTCGTCTGCGATGAGCACTCGATGGACGGGCCAGGGCCCTGGCTGGGAGTTCTCGGCCGGGCTCTGCGCTCGGAATGGGCCGAAGACTTCGACCTGAGTTTCGGGATGCCGGCGATTGTCGACTATCTGGATGAGGAGGGCCGCTGGCTACGCGTCGCCGTCGGGGAGCAGTTGGTCTACGTCCCGTTTCAGCGCCTCTCTCCGGGGCAGCTCGGTCAAGTCGCCGTTCCTGCGACGTCCGTGTTGTTGCGCAGCGAACCACTGCCTGAGGCGCGACAGACGAACCAGTGCGAGGGGGTCGTCGAGCGGATCGACGATCTGCTCGGGCGTCGATTGGTCACGGTCGGAATCCGAGGCGCAGAGACTTCGGTCCGGGCCTCGATCCGTGCGTTGGTCGAACCCGAGACCGCACGTCAGATGCACCTAGACGTCGGTGCCATGGTCTGGTCCATCTTCGAGCCGTCGGCAGCTCGCTGGTTGCTCTGACGGCTCGGATCGCGCTCTCGGAGCGTTTTTGCAGGTTTCTGTGCTTCGAGGGCTTCGGTTCTTCGAGGTCGCACCGCTCCTTCGGGTGTGACCGAGAGGGTCACTCCGAAACCCCGAAGCGATCAGCGAACCATGAACCTGCTCAAGAATCTGTTTCTCCCCCTCGCCGCGGCCGCCTCGATGGCTGCGCCGACTCTCGCCGCACCGAGCCCGGAGATCCACGGCGGCTCCGGGAGCGACGCGATCGGGGCCCTAGGATCCGCCGAGGCGTTTGCCTGGCGCCGGTTTGCGACTCACTATGACGCTCAGTGCTTCGCGAACTACATCCGTCGCTGCGGCGGCTGCATCTACAGCATCTACTTCGACGGATGCGGATGGGTCGTGACCTACGCCTGAGGGAGTGGGATCGCGGCGGTCCCACCGGGATTCGACGCAAGACGTTCGAATCCCGCTACACTCCGCGTCTACGGCAAACCTGAGCGTCGCGGCCTCCGGTCGTGACCAAGCCGAGTCATGCCACACAGTGCAATCGAATCGAGCAGTGCTCTTCTCGAACACTTCCGGGCCACCCGCGCTCGCTCGTCCTTTCTCGTCGACCCGCTCGCGGCCGAAGACATGGTGGTCCAATCGATGCCTGACGTCTCGCCGACGAAGTGGCATCTCGCGCACGTCACCTGGTTCTTCGAGACTTTCGTTCTGCGAGAGTTCGTTCAGAACTACGAGGTGTTCGATCGGCAGTTCGAAGTGCTGTTCAACAGCTACTACGAGACCGTCGGTCGGATGCATCCTCGCGCGGAGCGCGGTCTCCTTTCACGTCCGACGGTGGAGGAAGTGTTTCGGTACCGCGAGCACGTGGATTGCGCGGTCGAAGAACTGATCGCAAGCATCGACCGGTGCTCCGAAGCCGATGCGCTCGAGATCCAGCGTCGCCTCGAGATCGGCTTGCATCACGAGGAGCAGCATCAGGAGTTGCTGCTGATGGACATCAAGCACGTGCTTGGATCGAACCCCCTGAAGCCGGCCTATCGCCCCGAGCTTCCTGGGCCCGACGCGTCCGAGACGAGGCCTCTTCGCATGCTCGATCACGACGGGGGGCTCGTCGAAGTCGGTCATCGAGCCGGTTCGGGATTCTCGTATGACAACGAGGGGCCCCGGCATGAGGTCTACCTTCGGCCCTTCCGGATCGCCGATCGCGTCGTGACCAGCGGTGAGTGGCTCGAGTTCATGGACGACGGTGGCTACGAGCGAGTGGACCTGTGGCTAGCCGACGGCTGGAGCTGGGCTCAGAACGAGGGCGTGCGCGCGCCGCTCTATTGGCGTCATGACGGTGACCAGCACCTGGTTTACAGCCTCGCCGGGGAACAGCCGGTCGACGAAGCGACCCCGGTGGTGCACATCAGTTACTTCGAAGCGGACGCGTTCGCCCGCTGGGCAGGGAAGCGGCTTCCGACCGAGTTCGAGTGGGAGGCCATGGCGGCGACGAAGCTTCGATCCGGAGAGCGCCCGACCGGCCGGATGCTCGGCGTCGGCTCCGACGCCTGTCATCCGCGCTCGGCGCTCGGCTCGGACGAACAGTGGTTCGGCGACCTCTGGGAATGGACCGGCTCCGCCTACCTGGGTTACCCGGGATTCCGTCCGCTCGAAGGTTCGCTCGGTGAATACAACGGCAAGTTCATGTCCGGGCAGTTCGTTCTTCGCGGAGGATCCTGCGTGACCCCGAACGGCCACTTGCGAATCAGCTACCGGAACTTCTTCTACCCCAAGCAGAGGTGGGCCTTCGCCGGGCTTCGTCTCGCGGAGGACACGGACTGAAGCGGGTCTTCGGTGCGCTCGGACGCCTGCTCGCTGGCCTGTTGGGGCTGGGGTTCGGGCTGATCCTAGGGCTGATCGTGCTCCTCGTCAGCGAGAGTGACGCCTACGTGCCGATCCTGGCGAGCTGTGCGGTTCTCGGAGGCGTGGCCTGTGTGTGGAAGCCGGGGCTCGCGTGGTGGTTGTTCGACGGCTTCGGTTCCGGCGCCGACTTCTGAGCAGCGATTCGATCTTCAGCTCGCCGGGTTCTGGGGCGCGCGCTGGATCGGACGAGTGTTTCCGGGGATCGTGCGCGCATGAACGTCCTGGTCGTAGGCGGTGGTGGCCGTGAGCACGCGCTGGTCTGGAAGATCCGCCAGTCACCGCTGGTGAAGCGCGTCGTCTGCGCGCCCGGAAACCCCGGAATCGCCGAGATCGCTGATGTCGAACCGATCGCTGCGGAAGACCTTCCGGGTCAGCTGGAGCTCGCTCGGAGATTTTCCGCGGATCTGGTGGTCGTCGGACCGGAAGCACCACTTTGCGATGGCCTGACGGACCTGCTGGTCAGCGCTGGCTTCCGGGTATTCGGTCCCTCCAAGACCGCCGCCGAGATCGAGGGCGACAAGGCGTTCGCCCGCGACCTCTGTCGGAAGGAGCGGATTGCCTCGCCCCAGTACTGGGTCTTCGACGACCTCCGGCAGGCGGAATCGTTCTTCGAGGGGCGCGAGGAGGGGCCGCTCGTCGTCAAGGCGTCCGGCCTCGCCGCCGGCAAAGGTGTCACGGTGGCTGCCAACAAGAAGGAGGCGTTGGCGGCCGTTCGGGAGTGTCTCGTCGACGGTCGTTTCGGCGATTCCGGTGCGCGAGTCGTGCTCGAAGAGAAGCTCGAAGGACCAGAGGTTTCGTCGATCGCCCTGACGGACGGGAAAACCTTGATCCCGTTGGAACCTGCGCGTGATCACAAGCCGGTGTTCGATGGCGACGAGGGGCCGAACACCGGGGGAATGGGTGCGATCAGTCCGCCTCGCTCCGTGCCGCCGAAGATTCTCGAGCAGATCGAGCAGTCGGTGCTCCTTCCGAGCATCCACGGAATGAACAGTGCGTCGAGGTCGTTCACCGGATTCCTCTACGCCGGCCTGATGCTGACCGCGCAGGGTCCGAAGGTGCTGGAGTTCAACTGCCGCATGGGGGACCCGGAGACTCAGCCGTTGATGATGCGGCTGAAGAGTGACCTCGTTCCCCTGCTTCTCGGCGCGGCGGATGGTGACCTCGCCTCTTGTGACGCGCCGGAGTGGGATCCTCGCCCCGCGGTCTGTGTCGTCGCCTGCGCTCCGGGATATCCCGGTAGCTATCCGAAGGGTCTGCACATCGACGGGATCGATGAGCTCGAGACCGGGCCGGACCTCCAGGTGTTTCATGCCGGCACCGGGCGGCGAGGAGGCGATCTCGTCACGGCCGGGGGCCGGGTCCTGTCGGTCTGTGCGCTCGGGACGGATCTCGAGGATGCCCGTGCCCGCGCCTACGGGGCACTCGAAGGGATCCGCTTCGAAGGGAAGCACTTCCGGACCGACATCGGATACCTTGGCTGAGACCGGTCACGGTCTTGTCGGAGGGCGATTCACGCCCGTCAGACGTCTCCGCAGCGCCCCATGAGTACTTCCGAAGAACTGCAGATCGTCGAGCGTCATATGCGGGAGAACGGCTTCCGTTGGACGGCGCAGCGGCGGACGATCGCCGAGGTCGCGTTCGGCACCCACGAGCACTTCAATGCCGAGGAGCTCTTGGACATGTGTCGTCAGATGGATCCTCAGATCTCTCGGGCGACTGTCTATCGGACGCTCGGCATGTTGGAGGAAGCGGGCTTTGTCGAGAGCCTGGATACAGGTGCGGTCGGCGGCAAGAAGTACGAGCACGTCCTGGGGCATGAGCACCATGACCACATGGTCTGCGTGGACTGCGGCAAGATCGTCGAGTTCCACGATGACGATCTCGAGGCTCGCAAGAAGCAGATCGCGATCGATCAGGGTTTCGAGCTCGTCTCGCACAACCTCCAGATGAGCGTTCGCTGCAAGACCGAGAACTGCCCGAATCTTCAGAGTGGTTCCAAGCCCGGAATGCCGTCGAGAGGTCCTGCCGGACAGTGACCGGGGCGAGCGCATCGGTCGGGGAAGACGTCGCTCGTCGAGGCACCGTGCTCGTCGTCGACGATGAGCGTGATCTGGCCGAATCGTGTGCTTACCTGTTGTCCCGCGCTGGGTTCGAATCTTCGACAGCGTTCTCGGGGGACGAGGCTCTTCAGCAGATGGAGGGCACGCACTTCGACCTCGTGGTGACCGACGTCCGGATGCCGCGCGTCTCCGGTGTCGAATTGCTCGCTGCGATCAAGGAGCGTGATCCCGACGTCGAGGTAATCCTGATCACTGGTCACCCGGGAGTGGAAACCGCGGTCGAAGCACTTCGCCGGGGAGCGTTCGACTACCTGACCAAGCCGTTCGACGAACAGCAGTTGGTCGAACGTGCGTCTCAGGCTTTGACCCACCGAAGTCTCACGAAAAAGAACCGAGGGTTCCGGGAGAGGCTACGCGCGGGGTCCTCGGGACGGCAGTTGGTCTTCTGCAGCGATCGGTTCCGCGCTTGTGTCGAGACGCTCGAGCGAGCGGCGCGGACGGATGCTTCGGTCCTGATTCAGGGGGAGAGTGGAACCGGTAAGGAGCTTCTCGCTCACCACCTCCACGACTGCAGTCCTCGCGCCGATCGACGATTCGTGCCGGTCGACTGCGCTACGATGCCCGAGAACCTCGTGGAGTCGGGGCTGTTCGGCCACACGAAGGGCGCGTTCAGCGGTGCGGTCGGGCCGAAGGCCGGGCTCTTCGAGGTCGCTTCGGGAGGGACTCTCTTCTTGGATGAGATCGGGGAGCTTCCCTTGCCGTTCCAAGCGAAGCTGCTGAGAGCAATCCAAGAGCGCCAGATCCGCCGAGTCGGAAGCACCGAGACCGTCGATGTCGACGTGCGGATCGTGTGCGCGACGAACCGCAATCTGCAGAAGGAAGTCGAGATCGGGGCGTTCCGCCAGGATCTCTACTACCGTCTCGATGTCGTTCGTCTCGACGTCCCGCCATTGCGCGAGCGAGTGGCCGACGTTGCCTTACTCGTAGACCACTTCGCGTCTGCGTTCGCGACTTCGGGCTCGACGATCACCGTCTCTCCGGAAGCTCGCGAAGCTCTGGTCGCCTATCCCTGGCCCGGAAACGTCCGTCAACTACGGAACGCGCTCGAGCGAGCAGTGGCTCTGGGTGACGGGTCGATGCTTCGGTTGGAAGACCTTCCATCGGAGGTCCTCGAGGATCCCGTTGCACCGAGTTCGGCGATCGACGACGGGGGGCAAGCACCGGCGGCCGATCCGGGAGAGTCCTTCCAGGAGATGAAGGCTCGGAAGGTCGCGGCTCTCGAGACGACCTACCTCCGCGAGCTGCTGACGAAGCACCATGGCAACGTCACGCACAGCGCGGAGGACGCCGGCATGTCGCGCTCAGCATTCCAGAAGTTGATGCAGCGCTATGGCATCCGCTCCAGCGACTTCCGCTCCTGAGGTGCGCGGAAGTCGCCTCGCAGATCACTGGGCCGTGAGTTGGATCGTGATCTGGGTCGCCTGCTCCGAGGCCAGCACGGTGAAGTCCTCGACCATCGTCTCGAAGCCCTGGATCGTCACTTCGACGCGCCATCCGCCGACCGGCGCATTCGCGTAGTCGAGTTCGCCGTTGCGGATCCGCGTCGTCTGCAGCGACTCGAGACCGCGCCACTGATCCGGTTCGAGCCCGTAGGCCTCGTCGGCCTTGACCAGTCGAAGGCGGCCAGTCTGCGTCACCGGGTTGCCGGCTGCATCGACGACGCGAAGGGCCAGCGATCCGGACTGGACGTTCAAGAAGACGTCGGCCGCGCCGCCCTTTCGGACGCTGACGATCTGCGAACCGAGAGTCGGTCCGCCGCCACCGAGTTGCGGACCGCCACGGCCTCCGCGGCCGCCACGGCCGCCGCCACCCGATTGGACCTCCAGTCGATAGTCGCCCGGGGGCACCGAGGAGATCTCGAAGTTGCCGGTCTCGGCGTCGATGTTGGCGCGGAACAGTCCCGCAAGGCGTCGGGCGAATCCTGCGTTCCCGTTCTGCTCGTCGGTGGAGAGCGACACGAGTTGCACGGACAGGCCGCTAGAGGCTAAGCCGTTCTTCAGCACGCGCCCGGTGACGCTCGGAAGCTGGAGGGCTGCGGCGTCGAGATCGTGGCGGATCTCTCCGCCTTCTGGGATGAAGAAGTCGGGGTCGCCGTTCTGGCTGGCGACGAAAGCCCCCACTCGGGCGCGCCAATCACGCTGGCCTCGGCCGCGAATCTCGACGCTGGCGAAGTAGCCGCCGGCGGCGAGTCCCTCGATTGCGTATTCGTTCGTTTCGTTGTCGACGCGCACAGTGCGGCGGTCGTTGGTCTCGGTGTGGGTGAGGACGACGCGAGCGTTCTGACTCTCTTCGAGTCCCGTCACGGTGCCGAACAACCGGGTGCCGTTGGTGATCGCGAGATCGAAGGGCACGACGCCCTGGCCACGAAGCTCGAATGCCTCGTCGCGGTAGCCCGGGAAGTCGCGCGCATCGACGTGCAACGCGTAGGTGCCCGGGAGCTGCGGCTTGAACGAGTAGCGGCCCGCGTCGTCGGTGCGGACGGACTGGATCGAACGACCGCCTCCGCCGAAGAAGCCTCCACGACCGCCACGGCCGCCGAACCCGGCGAAGCCGCCTTGCTGGCCGTCGTCTGGGAAGCGGAGCGAGACGCGAGCGTTGGCGACCGGCTTGGCGTCCCGCTTGTCGGTGATCACGCCCTGGAGCGTGACACCGCCGACTACTTCGAATCGCAGCTCGGGAGTCTCGGTGTCTTGGCTCAACTCGATCTCGCCGGCCGCGATCTTGACGTAGCCGGGAGCATCGATGTCGAAGACGTAGTTGCCAGGTTGGAGTCCTTCAATCTCGAAACGTCCGTCAGGACGTGAGGTCGGGTCCTCGGTGCGGCCTGGGATACGGCCCGACCCGCCGAGCATCGCTGCGCGATCGGCGGCTTGTTGCTCGCGCTCGATCTGGCGCGCGACGCGTTCGGGGTCTTCCTGAGCTCCTTCGGGACCACGGTTGCCGCGATCTCCGCGTCCGCCTCGGTCGCGCCCGTTGCCAGGACCTCCGGGTCCGCCGAAGCCGTCGACTCGACGGGCGGCAATCGCGAACTTCTCGACTGGCGCGCCGGTCGCCGCATCCACGATCATGCCTTGCACGCTCAGCAGGTCGCCGAGGATCACCGTCAGGGCGGCGCCCGTGGTGGGGTCGACCGGGTCGATGGTCTGTTCGATGTGGCTCTCGTGGTCGACTTCGACCACCAGTGCGGCCGCAGGGACCTGGTCGAGCTCGAAGCGACCTTCGTCGTCGGTCTCGGTTTCTTGGTTCGCACGGAAGAACGCAGCGACCGATTGGCGCGCCTCACGCTGCTGGTCGCGCTCGAGTCCTTCGTTACGTTGGTTGAAGGATTCTCTCGAGAAGCGAGCACTGACGTTGGCACCGACCACCGGTTGCCCTTGCTCGTCGACGACGATCCCTCGCAGGATGGCGCCAGGAGCGAGTGTCAGGGTTCCGAGATCGACTTCCGTCTTACCCTCGGTTTCGACCCGTTCGGAGTTCGTGGGGACGAAACCGGGGAGCTCCGCCCGGACTTGCACCCGATCGCCCGGAATGTGATCGAAACGGAAGTAGCCCCCCGAATCGGTCTCGAGTTCTGGCAGGAGGTCCGCGACCGCGTTTCCACCGAAGCCGGGGAAGCCTCCGGGTCCGCCACGTCCACCTCGGCCACCACGGCCTTGTCCTTCGATGGACACTTTCACGCCGGGGATGGCAAGACCATCCGCGTCGAGGACACGGCCAGTGACTGCCACACCAGCTTCGACGACGACGTCACCGAGCACGACGTCGCCTTCGGCGAGATCGAAAGGCCGCCGTTCGGAGGCGGGGGCGAACTCGGGGTGGTCGATCAGCAGCTCGACGTTGCCTTCGGTTCTTCCGAGGCCGCGAACTTCGAAGCGACCTTCGACGTCTGTGATCACCGACTCGCCGATCGACTCGGGCCCCATCAGACGGCGGGCGTCATCGAACATCTGCCGCATACCGTTGCGGCCGCGGTTCTGGAAGAACTCACGCGGATCGGGCATGTCACCGTTCTGCATGCGCTCGAAGATCGATCGCGGATCCACACTGGTCGAGACTGCGACGGACGCGCCGGCTACGGGGAGTTCGTTCTGGTCGATCACGCGTCCGACCACCACGATCGGTTCGCGCGTTCCATCATCGATCAGACGAGCGATGTCGGAAGGATCGGCCTCGGGCTCGATCGTCGGGACTTCGCTCGTGTCTCGTCGGCTCGTGGCGGCGCCCGAACGGCTTTGCGCAACCGGTTCGACCGTGTCGTCGTTGCTCGTGCGGACTTCCGGGACGTCCTCGGTGGTCGAGGCGTCGGAGTCGAGCGCGATGTAGGCTCCCGCGGCGCCAGCGGCGACGAGGAGACCAGAGATCCAGAGGCGTGCAGTCATGTTGGCGAGGTGCGCGATCCGAGTGTGTGGTGAGCCGTGTCCAGGCGAGGCCGACGTGGCTCAGTCAGGTTGGGTATGGGGGGGCGTCCGCGCGAGCGCTGCGGATGCGGCGCTCGTGGAACGGGGCAGAGTTCAGTCCCGGCCGCCGTCCGACTTCTTCTCGTCGTCTTCGACTTCGACCTCGGAAACCGTGACCTTGATCTCGAACTCGTTGGTGGACGTGCGGTGCATCTCCATGTCTCCGCGGGGCGTCTCGCCGCTCGCGTTGATCTCGCTCTCGTGGCGGCCGGTCAGAACCAGGCGCGTCATCGAATGCGTCTCGAGGTCGATCCACATCTCGCCTTCGATGGTGAGCTGGGAAACCTCGTTGATGTCCATCTCGCCGAGTCGGCCTCCGCCCTGGCCTCCGAGGCCTTCGGTCGGATCGCCCTCGTGCTGGTTGTCGACGACGATGGAGACCTTCGCGGTCTTTCCGTCGATTTCCGTGAGCTCTGCCTCGAACGCCTCGGAGAGGTGTGGGCGGGTCAGCAGACCCATGCCGCCGCCACCGCCGCCGAACGCGCCGAAACCGCCGCGTCCACCACGCTGACCACGACCACCGCGTCCACCACGGCCCCCGCGCCCGCCTTCTTGACCGCCTTGGGTCGGACGGCGGAAGGCGCCCTCGTGAGTGAGCGTGCCGAGGAAGGTCTGGAACTCACTCGGGAGGACGAAGGTGTCGCCAACCTCGAGCTCGTCCGCCGGCGTCAGGCCGGACAGGTCCATGGAGACGGGAATGCTCGGGAGTTCCATCTCCTCACCGTCCGGGCCGCCATCCAGCGCCATGACGCCGCGGTCGTCCTCGAACAAGTAGAGCTCCTTGCCGACCAGGTCCGACTCCGTTTCACGGACTTGAGGCTCGCCGTCACGACCCGCGCGCTCCGTCGTGCGCTGGAGCGTTGTGTAGGTCCGCTGCGTGATGTCGTCGAGACTGCTCTCCTCGAACTCGAGAATCGAGGTGGAGCTCGAAGGGCCGCCACCGCCAAAGCCGCGACCGCCTCGGCCGCCACCGCCACCGCCGAGCGGCTGGCCATCCATCGTGATCTCCGACTCGGACTCCGACTGGTTCGAAGTCTCGACGCGGATCCGAAAGCGCTCGAATCCCGGCTCGGTGCGGAGGGAGACCGGGTCTTGGGCGCTGCAGATGGAACTCAGAAAGAGCGTGGGAAGGGTCAGGAAGGCTAGATTGCGCATGGTGGGATTCTCGTGGCGGGCTGGAACGCCACTCGACCTGGCTGGGCACCGAGAACGTCACTTTTCGCTCGTCCGGTATGGTTTTTCCCATGACGGAGTTCCCCGCGGACGACCGACGCGTCTACGACGCCTACATCGCCGGACGGCAGTCCGCCGCCCTGGCTGCGGGGGTCCGGTGCGGCCTGTTCGATCTATTGGATCGCGACGGACCGGTCTCGGGGGCGGACCTGGCCCAGCGGCTGGATCTCGCTCCTCGGCCGACCGAGGGCCTTCTCGCTTGCCTTGCCGGCATGGGTTTGCTCCTGAGGTCGGAGCAGGGCTACCGGCTGTCCGAGGATTCGAAGGCCTATCTGGTGCGCGGGAGACCGGGCTCGCTCTGGGCGCTCATCGACATGGAAGTGGAGAACTTCCTCAGCCCTGCATCCCTTCTCGAAGCCCTTCGAACCGGGCGACCGAGCGTCTACGGAGACCAGGACCCTTGGGATGCTCACGGACGAGATTCCGGGCAGGCTGAGGTCTTCACTCGGGCCATGCACTCGGTCAGTGAGCGTCCGGCGGCTGGCCTGGCTGAACTCTGCGTGTTTGGTTCCGGTGAGCGGGTTCTTGATGTCGGTGGTGGCTCGGGCGCCTTGTCGATCGCCATTTGTCGGGAGAACACCGGAGTGCAGTGCACGGTCTTCGATCTCGAACCGGTGTGCCGCAGCGCGGCGGAGTTCGTCGAGGAGGCCGGACTCTCGGACCGCGTGACGACCGCAGTGGGCGACTTCTTTGCGCCGGAGTGGCCGGTTGGCCATGACACCGTTCTCCTCAGTCAGATCCTGCACGATTGGTCGTTGGAAACCGGCCGCGAGCTTCTCGAGCGCGCGTTCCGGGCTCTGCCGTCCGGTGGGCGGGTCCTCATCCACGAGAAACTGGTTCGCGACGACGACACGGGGCCTCTTGCCAACCTCCTCGTGCATTTGGATATGGCCGTGTGGACCGAGGGGCAGCAGTACCGAGCGAGTGACGCGAAGCGATCTCTGGAGAGCGTTGGTTTCGGCGAGGTCTCCGTGCAATCGACGGTGGGCTACTGGTCCGTCGTCGAAGCGCGCAAGCCCTGACGCTTGGGGGTTACCCCTGAATAAGCATGGAAAGGTGTCGAGCATCGGTCGGCGCGTTCGATCGCGGGAAGACGATCCCGCGACCCTCTCCCCAAGCGGTCACGCTGCAGAGCACGGCCAACGCATCGACGATGTCATCCGGCGCGACGTCTTGTCGACGAAAGACCCGGTCGCTCGACTCGGCGAGCTGCGCCATGTCGGGGGGAAGTGCAAGCAGCCGTTCGTTGCGCCCCTCAGCGGTCCGCTTTGGGTGGCTCGCAGGGGCGCCGATCAGGCGGGTGAAGCAGAGTTCGGGGTGGAATTCGCGGACCCAGCTCTGCCGCTCTGGGGTGATCCACTCGTCGAGTTCTCGGATCTTGGGAAGCAGATGGAAGGCCTGGATCGTGAGCCCGGTGACCTCTCCGAAATCCGCGGCGTGTAGCGCCGCCCGCGTCGGCGCTGAGAACACGCTCGATGAGCGGCAGCCGACCGCATGCCGAGCCTCCTGATCGCAGCCTCTCCCGCCCGCACGTGGAGCATCCAGGAGACCGATCGGCATATCGATTCCCACCAGGGACCCGCTGGGCAGCTGGTTCAGGAACGGCGCCAAGGCGTCCAGCCTCTCGAGTCGGCAGGGTCCGTGGTCTCGGATTGCTGCCAACCATCCACCACGACACCCATCGATTCCCACGTGGACGGGTCGATCGACAGGCTCGTGATTCAGCTCTCGGGTCGGGGGGCTCAACAGCTACGATGTCGGGCATGCCGCTCGAGTTTCAAGTTGCCGGCGAGCGACGACGAGCAGCCCTTTGGTTGCCGCCGAACTTCGACCCGGGGACGCGTTGGCCGTTGGTGCTCGCACTCCACGGCTACGGCGAGCGTGGCGATGACCTCGAGCACACGCGGAATGGGCTGGCGCAGGTCTTGTCCGATCGGCCAGAACTCTACTCAGCGATCGTCGCTCTCCCTCAGTGCCCTGGCGACCGAGTCTGGTCGTGGATCGATCGCCCTTGGGCGCAGGGACAAGGAGGCGCGGAGGAACACGTCGATGCGCTGCTCGAAACCGTGTTATCCCGTCTGCCGATCGACCCCGACAGAGTCGCGCTGACCGGCAACTCGATGGGCGGCTTCGGGAGCTTTCTGATCGCGGCGCAAGGGGTCGAACGGTTTCACGCCGTTCTGCCAATCTGCGGCGGCGGCCATCCGGAGGAAGCCTGTGCGTTTGGCGAGGTTCCGGTCTGGATCCATCACGGTCGGGCGGACGACGTCGTTCCAGCAGCGGAATCGGAGCGCATGGCCGCGGCGCTTCGAGACGCCGGGGCCACGGTGCGGTTGGACCTCCACGATGGAGTCGGTCACGAATCGTGGGACCGGGTGTGGAGCGATCCCGCGGTGGCCAGCTTCTTGTGTACGGGCAGGCTGCCGGGTTCTTGAGGGTCGCCCGCAAGCGGCCGTTCTGGCGCACGAATCCGAAGGGCGCCTACAAGGACTGGGCGAGACGTCGGCAGGTCCGGCGTGCGGGCGTACTTCCGGTGGTGGCCGGCGAGCTTCGTTCGTTCGGTCAGGCATCCGGTCGTTGGCCGGTGCTCGTCGATCGGCTTTCCTCCGAGCCAACGGTCTGGTCGTTCGGGGTGGGCTTTGACCTGAGTTTCGAGTGCGAGTTTCTCTCGGCTTGCGGCGGGCGGGTCCGGGCCTTCGATCCCACGCCGCGTTCCTTCGAGTGGGCGAGCACTCTGTCCAAGCCGAGTGGGCTGAGGGTTGAGAGGGTCGGGCTGGGCGCGGAGAACGGAGAGGCGTCGTTCGTGGAGCCTCGCGATCCGCGGTCGGCGAACTTCCGAGTCATCAGCTCCCGCGGCGTGTCTTCAGAAGAGCGGCCGGTGGTGCGCTGCCCGATTCGTCGCTTGGAAACCTTCGTCGATGATTTGGGAGAGAAGCCGGATCTGCTGAAGATCGACATCGAGGGCGGTGAGTTCGACGTGATCGGGCAGATTGCCGATCTACGCCCTGAACAGCTGTTGATCGAGTTTCATCACGGGATGTGGGGCTACGCGTTTGACGATACCTGCGAGGCGATTCGGACCCTTGGACGCGCAGGCTACTCACCTTTCTGGGTGTCGCGGCGCGGGTTGGAGTTCGGCTTCAGCCTTTCGAGCGAGGACCGAGACTCGTGAGAAGCAGATGCGCGTTCGCGCTGATGCTCGGAGCCTTGGCGGCTGGCTGCGTCTCGCGATTCGATCCGCCATCTGTCGAAGGAGAATCAGGGACCGTCTTCTTGACCAGAACGTCGTGGCACTGCGGGTTGCAGCTTCCACTGGCGGACGGGGACTACGTCGAGTTCGGATTTGGCGATTGGGCCTGGTTCGCCGAGCGACGGGAATCGAGAGCTCGACTTCTTTCCACCCTGGCTCTCCCGACCAAGGGCACCATTAGTCGGCGCGTCGTTCCCGGGGCGCTCGCCGGACAACTTCTCCCTCCGAAGACTGACGGGGAGGTTTTCGAGCTGCAGGTGGAGCGCGAGCGATTGATTGCTCTGAGAGATCGACTCGAAGCCTGGTGGTTCGCCGAGCCGGGCGAGTTCATCTACGACCGCGCACGGGATCTGGACTTCCAAGAGGCCGCGTGGCGCTACTCGATGTTCTGGAACTGCTACGACGCGGCGTCGTTCTGGCTGCGAGAACTGGACTGCGACGTCCCCTGGGCCGTGCTGCGAACAGGCCTCCGGCCAAGCGAGCCGTGAGTGTTCAACTAACCGTCGTCGGTCGCTGACTCTTGGGAATCTTCGGTCTCCGGTTCCGGGATGGTCTCCGGGACGCGCGGCTCGTCGTAAGGGCGAACCGGCCCTTCCTCGACGGTGCGGTACCAGTCGGTCGCCCGACGAGAGACCGGCGTCGAGGCGCGCAATCGGAGTCGGCATCCGATCGAGTCGCCAAGGTTTTCGGCGACCAACGAACCGGAGAACGCCTGCTTGCCGTCTTCGGTCGGCTCTCCGATTGGCTCCATCGAGACGTAGCCGGTGAGCCCCTCGATGCGGTAGGAGAGCTGTGCTTGGAGGTCGGAGGTTGCGGACAGGGTGAACCGATGCAGGTCCTCGCCGAGAGGCTCCAACCGACTCTCGACGTCCTGGACTTCGGGCGGATCCGTGAGTTCGACGCTCTCCTCCAGGCCGCCGATGAGCTTGCCGATCCCGAGTGCGACCTGGGCCGCAAGGTCGAGGACCGGACCCGTATCGACGCCTGCTAGGGGCGCGATCGCGAGATCAAAGAAGCCGGTCGGTCCACCCGAAACTCCCTCTCCATCATTTCCGGTCACGATGGCGGTCAAGAGAGGTTCGCCGTAGCCGAGTTCGCGCGAGTGGATCTCCACGCGGGCACGTACGTTGTTCCTGGTCTCCAGGACGTAGTAGTCGCTTCCCCAGCGCTCGAGGTAGATCGTGACGAAGTAGTTGGCACCGAGTTCGTCGTACAAGGCGTCGAACAACTCGATGTCGCCGCCGGTGATTCCTTTCTCCTGAACGATTCGGTCGACCAGCGGAAGCGGGACCGGGTCCGCGTTGGAAGTTGCCTGTTCGAGCGCCAGGTAGCACAGGTCGCGCAAGACGTCGGCACCCTCTTCTGGCTCGAGGTTGTCGGTCGTGAAGTCGAGCTGAATCGTCCGCGCCACCCAGATGAGCGGCAGGGCTAGGTAGTAGAAGAAAGTCGGGCCGTCGTCTTCGACGATGACCGGCAGCAGAGCCACGTCGGCGACCCCGATGTGGGCGTTCTCTGACCGGTGAAGGACCTCGGTCGACGCACGATTGGCGCATCCGGAGCCGAGCGAGAGCAAGGCTGCGACGCCTGCGATGTTGAGTGCGCGCTTCATGGCGTGCCCTCGGCGTCGCCGTCCGCATCTGTTGGGGATTCGAGCCAACTGGACAGCGGGCCCCGGAGTTGGAGTCCCCACTGATCGGTCATGACGAGCTCTGCCTCGAGGAGCTCCTCCTCGCCGATGGTCTCGAAGTGGGCTCGGTATCGGTTCGGCTCGACCTCCAACATCGGGTGAAACCTCCCGTCGACGAGGAGGAGGCGTGCAGTGCAGCCGCCCGAAGCGATGACTTCGACGGTGACCCGCGCGGGGGTCCCGTCGGCGGCGTCCACGCTTAGCATGCGAGTCGCGGTCGCTGAGGGCGCCGAAGTTCGAACGAGCTGATCAAGCCCTCCGAACCCTGGCCATTCCTCGAGCGCATCCTGGCAAAACGCGATGCCCAGTCTCAGTTGTTGTCCGTTGGTGTCGCGGTCGAAGCTCTGCCGCACGCCGGTCACGATTTGGCTGGTCTCGATCAGCACGCCCCCGTACTCGAGTGAGGACGCCCGATTGTCCCAGACGATCTTGCGCTCCTGCAGATCGTAGAGCTGCAGGCGGCCGACCACGCGATCGATGAAGGCGACTCCGGCGTTCGCGCCCGCGAGCTCAAACTCTGAGCCACGGAGGATGTATCGGAGTCCCTTGGGATTCAGCGGCGCGTGAAGGGCGGTCGGATCGCTCAGCCAATCGTCTTCGGCCGGATCCAGACCTTGGATCGTGATCTGGTGATCGAGCCAATCGAGATCGCTTGTCAGAACCCCACGTCCTTGGAGGAACGCGTCCAGCATGCGCCGGATCACGTCCCGTTGCTCGAGCGAGGCTGCATCACCCTCGAAGGGCAGGACGGCAATCGTCGCCGGCCCCGGAAGAGCGTCCATCGGTTCAGTCGTGCCGCAACCGATGGTGCTCAGAAGAACGGTAATCGTTGCGACGGCTCGATGGGTCTGCGTCACAGCAGGCCTTTTTCGACCAAGTGCGCCAAGATGCGTTCCACGTTGGCTTCGATCGTCTGACCAACCGTGTCGAGCACGAGGTCTGCCGATTGAGGGTGTTCGTACGGTGCGTCGACGCCGGTCAAACCGTCGATCTCGCCGCGCCGCGCGCGAGCGTAGAGATCTCGATCGTCGCGTTCTTCACATGCCTCAATGGGAGCATCGCAATGAATCTCGACGAACTTGTCCTCGCCGATGATCCGGCGCGCTTGTTCGCGGTCTGCCGAGATGGGGGAGACGAGCGCAACCATCGAGATCATGCCCAGCTCGTTCTGAAGTCGAGCGACCTGAGCCGCGCGTCGTTGGTGCTCCCAACGATCCTCGGCCGAAAAGCCGAGGTCGCTGCTGAGTCCCGAGCGCAGGTTTTCACCATCGAGCACGTGGGCCTGCATGCCCTTCGCGAACAACGCTTCCTCGAGTGCGTAGGCAGTCGAGGTCTTACCGGACCTCGGAAGGCCCGTGAACCACAAGGTGAAGGGCTTCTGGCCGAGCTTCTGTGCGCGTTGCTCGGTGGTGACCGAGCCCCTCTGCTCGCTGATGTTCGTGCCAGCGTCGGCCGAAGCTTGGCGACGGGCGAGTGAACGCTCGACCGGAGCGCGATCGACCACCATGCCGCAGGCCAGGGTCTGGTTGGTGATCCGGTCGATCAAGATGAACGAGCCGAGCCCACGGTTCTTCTGGTAGGCCTCGACGCATAGCGGGCGCATCGCCTCGAGTTCGACGCGGCCAATTTCGTTCAGTGAGAGCGAATCGGCGTCTTCCTTTCGCAGCGTGTTGACGTTCGTCCGGTAGCGCAGACCGTTGACGGTCACAGGGCTCTCGCTGGCGGTTTGCTTCAGCAGGTAGCTGCGGCCCGCCTGCATCGGGGTCTCCGACATCCAGACGACCATCGCTTCGAGCCGGCTGTCGAGGCGCGGAGTGTTGTTCACGTGTGCGAAGGTGTCGCCACGAGAAGCATCGATCTCATCTTCCAGGGTCAGAACGACGGACATCGGAGCGAAGGCTTCTTCGAGCTCGCCGTCGAAGGTTGCGATCGTCTTCACCTTGCTCTGCTTGCCCGATGGCAGCGAGACGACTTCGTCTCCGACGCGCACGACGCCCGAGGCGATCGGACCCGCGAACCCGCGGAAGTCGAGGTTTGGCCGGAGGACGTTCTGGACCGGCATCCGGAAGTCGATCAGGTTCCGGTCGGACGCGATGTGGACGGTCTCGAGGTAATCGAGAAGGGGCCCGCCCTGGTGCCACGGCATCGATTCACTTCGGTGCACGACGTTCTCGCCCTTGAGGGCGGACATCGGGATGAAGTGAAGGTCCTTGACGTTCAGCTTCGATGCGAAGTCCGAGAACTCTGCGCGAATCTCCTCGAAGCGGTCCTCCGACCACTCGACGAGGTCCATCTTGTTCACCGCACAGACGATGTGCTGGATGCCGAGCAGCGAGGTGATGAATGCGTGGCGCCGGGTTTGATCGAGCACGCCGTAGCGAGCGTCGATCATCAAGATCGCGAGCTGACAGTTGCTCGCACCGGTCGCCATGTTGCGGGTGTACTGCTCATGCCCCGGGGTGTCCGAGATGATGAACTTCCGCTTCTCGGTCGTGAAGTAGCGGTAGGCGACGTCGATCGTGATGCCTTGTTCGCGCTCGGCTTCGAGGCCGTCGACCAGCAGGGCAAAGTCGAGGTCCTCACCGGTGGTTCCGAACTTGGCGCTGTCGCGCTTCGCGGCCGCTAGATGGTCGTCGTAGACCATCTGCGAGTCGTGCAGCAGTCGACCGATCAGGGTCGACTTGCCGTCGTCGACCGAGCCGCAGGTCAGGAAGCGGAGGAGGTCCTTGTCCCGGTAACGGGAGAGGTAGCCTTCGATGCCGTGACGATCTAGTTCTTCGAGAATACCCATCTCAGAAGTACCCCTCCTTCTTCTTGTCTTCCATGGAGCCGGCCTCGTCGTAGTCGATCACACGACCTTGGCGTTCGGAGGTTCGAGTTCGCAGCATCTCCTCGAGGATCTCGGGGACGTCGCTCGCATCCGATTCGACGGCACCCGTGAGCGGGTAGCAGCCGAGCGTGCGGAAGCGGACCTTTCTCATCTCCGGCTTTTCACCCGGTTCGAGCGGGATCCGGTCGTCGTCGACCATGATCAGCGCGCCGTCACGCTCGACGATCGGTCGCTCCTTCGCGAAGTAGAGCGGAACCATCGGGATCTTCTCGTAGTGGATGTAGAGCCAGACATCGAGCTCAGTCCAGTTCGAGAGGGGGAACACGCGGATCGACTCGCCCTTGTTGATCCGGCTGTTGAAGACGTTCCAGAGTTCCGGTCGTTGGTTCTTCGGATCCCAGCCGTGCGCCTTCGTGCGGAAACTGAAGATGCGTTCCTTGGCGCGGGACTTCTCCTCGTCCCGGCGGGCCCCTCCGAAGGCCGCGTCGTAGCCGCCTTCATTGAGGGCCTGCTTCAGCGCTTCGGTCTTCATGACGTGCGTGTAGCGCTGCGACCCGAGCGACCAGGGATTGGCGTTCATCTCGACGCCTTCCTGGTTGATGTGTTCGCGCAACTCGGCACCGATTTCGCGAGCCAGATTGTCACGGAACTCGATCATCTCCCGGAACTTGAACGTCGTGTTGACGTGCAGGAGCGGGAAGGGCAACGGCGCTGGGTGGAACGCTTTCTGTGCCAGTCGGAGCATGCAGAGCGAGTCCTTCCCGATCGAGAAGAGCATCACCGGGTTCTGAAACTCGGCGACGACCTCACGGATGATCTGGATCGACTCGTGCTCCAGCTCTTTCAGGTGCGAGAGGTGGTAGCTGGACATTCGAGGGGCAGGGGAGAGTGTGGGAGGAGTGGTTCAGTCGCCCGCTTGCAGGAGGTTCTGCGAGCGGAGGTGGTCGAGGACGGCGCGCGCGCTCACTTCGACCGTGAGGCCATCGGTTTCCAGGCGCAACTCCGGTTCGGTCGGCGCCTCGTAGGGTGAACTGATGCCGGTGAAGCTCGGGATCTCTCCGGCTCTCACCTTCTGATAGAGACCCTTCGGATCGCGCGACTCACAGACTTCCAGTGGGGTGTCGACGAACACCTCGTGAAAGCGTCCGTCTCCGACAGTTCGGAGCACGACGTCGCGGGCCTGATCCCGGTCGACTTGGAATGGCGAGATGAACGCCGTCAGAACGATCAGACCGACATCCGCCGACAGGGCACAGACTTCGGCGATTCGTCGGATGTTCTCGGTGCGGTCTTCGTCGCTGAAACCAAGGTCCTTGCACAGGCCGTGACGGACGTTGTCGCCATCGAGGACCTGGACGAGTTGACCTTCCGCGTGCAGCTGTTTTTCCACCTCGCGGCTCACGGTGGACTTTCCGGATCCCGAGAGACCGGTGAACCAGACCACGCATCCCCTCTGGCCGAGGCGGCGCTCGCGATCAGATCGGGTGATCTCACCGTCGTGGATCGTGATGTTCTCCGACACCGGGTCGGAGGTCTTCGGGGTTTCGTCGCGGGAAGCGGTCATCTCCGGTCTCGGCCCAGCGCAGCCGTGAGGAAAGTCTCGGCTGGGGGCGGCCAGCGTGCCAGGGATGGGGCGGAGATACGAGGTCCCGTGACCCGTATCGAGAGGCCCTCGGGCGGCGATTCTGCGATGCGGACGGAAAATCGGCAGTTTCGTCCTGACGCCCGGAGTGCTTCCCGGGTCTAGCCCGTGATCGCATGCTAGACCCCGTGCAGGAGCCCCGATTGGACACTCGACGAAGCTCGCCCGTCGAACCGGCGTTGCTCCGGCTCTTCCAGGCCGGCGACCGTGACGTGTTCCGGCGGCTCGTCGGCCCGGAAATCCCACGGCTGCGTGCCTTCGGGATCCGGCTCTGCGGACGTCCAGACCTCGCCGACGACCTTTGCCAGGAAGTGCTTCTCAAGGCCTTCCGGGGCTGCGGATCCTTCCGCGGCGAGGGCTCTCTGCGGTCCTGGTTGTTCCGCATCGCGGCCCGACTGGCCCATGATCCGCGGCGATTCTCCGGCGAGGAGCCGGCCCTCGTTCAAGAAGGCTCCAATCCAGTGGTGATCGCGCCGGATCCGGGGCCCTTGGAAACGGCCACTGGCCGTGAGTTTCAGGCCCGCCTCGAACTGGTCTTGCACGAACTTCCGTTCCGCCAGAGCGCTGCGATGCACCTGCGGGCAGTCGAAGGATTCGACTACGAGCGCATCGGCACCGTTCTCGGGTGTTCCAACGGCGCTGCCCGGATGTTGGTCCTCGAAGCTCGGCGCAGGCTGATGTCGACGTTCGGCAAGGAGTTGGAATCGTGAGCGATACTTTCTGGAACGAACACCGTCTCGGTGAGTGCTCCGAGACCGACCGGGTCCTGAGCACGTTCCTGGACGGGGAGTCGATCGGTGAACTGGACTACCTCGAGCTGGAGGCCCTTCGCGAGCATCGTGATGCGTGTGCGGCGTGCCGACGCGCCCTGGGCGCCGCCCGCAGGCTGGACGCCGAGTTGGCTCAACTCGCCCATGTCGACCTCGAGTGCGGGGGAGGCGTTGAGTTCCTCGACGCGATGTTCGAGGCGGTCGATATCGAGGACCGGAGTACCGCGGTCGTGGGGGGCGAAGTCTCCACGGCCCCGGTGGTCGCGGGAAACGCGTCTCGCTCCTTATTCCTGGCCGTCGCGGCGGGCGTCGTCCTCGGGGGACTCGGGACCTGGTTCGCGTTCGGAAGGGACGACGGCGCCGTCGCTCCCGAGGACGTCGTCCCTGGCCTCGTTCAGGGCCCGAGCGATCCAGCGACGGGAAGCCCATCTCCGCTCGTCGCGAGCGGCCATGGGTTGCGATCGCCCGAGCAGCAAGCCGTCGTCCCCGACGAGGATGTTCCGGACGAGTCGACTCGACTTCGCCGGCGTGGGGACGTCGCGCGTCGGGTCTGGCGTCCCGGACTGGAAGCTCGTCGAATCGAGCGGCTGACCGCCGCTGTTCAGTCAGACGCACTGCCGACGCTTCGGGGGATCGCGAACTGGTTGCCAGGTTCTCTGGGCTCGGACTTTGAGGTCTGGGTCGAAGGAGCCGCGGAGCAAGTCGCACGGACTCTCGCTGGCGGTCGCGGTCTGGAGGTGGATCGCGCACTCCTGATGCTGGCTGCACGAGACGGAGTTGCCACGGCGGAGTCGCTGCTCGGACGCCGGATGGGTGAGTTGCTTCAGCGTGCGCGGAGCGACCGTTCGATCCGGCGACTTCTTCTGGCGATGGAGTCGCGTCGCGTCGATGAGACCCTGCTCGATTGGGCGGACGGCTCGGTGGAGCGAACTGAAGAGTTGGCGGTGGATCTTCTGGCTGTCGCCGAGCGGCCGGGGCGCGCGCCCCTGCTGCTGGAGTTGTGGCAGGACCTGAGTGGGCGCACCGACATCGATGAGTTGGACCTGGCCGAGCGCTGGTTCTCGGGGTTGGGTACGCGAGCCGCGATCGAACTCGCGGAGGTCGTAGACCGGACGCGGAACCAGGTGCAGCGTCGTCGAGCGATACTGGCGTGTGCCGCGATTGGGAACCCCGCGGTCAGCGACTCTCTCAGACGGGTCTTCACCGGCCCCAACCGACGGCTGCGTTCGGTCGCCGGTTACGCCCTCGGTCGCTTGCCGAGCGGCAGCGACGGGTTCGACCACCAGCGGTTGTCCCGGTCCCTCGGAGCCGCGCGGGCCGCGGTTCTCGCCTCCCGACGCGACGTCTCCATCCAGGGCGCAATCGACACGCTCGCGCTCAGTGACGAAGAGCGAACGTTTTTGATCTCCGGCCGTTTCGACCCCGAGCAATTCGAGGTCGCCACCGCCTTGTTCCATTCCCGCTCAGGCTCCGCGATCGGCGGGTTCTGAGCCTCGTTTCCATCCAAGAGAGAGGAAGCCGATACATGACCCCTAGTTCCATTCTGTCCGTCGGGATTGCCGTTCTCGCGATCGCCGGCTCGGCCTCGGCACAGGAGCCCGACGAGAAGCGGGTAACTCGCCTACTCCCGGCCCAGCTCGATTGGCCCAATGCTCCAGCGATCCGAGTGCCCTACCCGCCGTTCCTCCAGCTGAGTCGGGCTGCCCTCGAATCCGACTTCGATGATCCCTCGGGTCCCATGTTCGTGCGGGAGGACTACGTCTCGATCGAACTCGATGCCTTGGTGGAGGTCCTGGATCATCGGTTCGAGATCTTTGACCGAGATGGCGAAATCGGTGGTTCGGGGGATCTGATCGCGGTCACGGGCCCTGAATCGATGGTCGACGACGTCAGTCGGTCCCTCGCCGTGCTGCAAGACCTGGTTCGACCGTCGATCGACGTCCGGGTGGAGTTGTGGACAGTCGGCGACGACCTGGATCAGGCCGTGTTGCCGACGGTCTTGTCCCCGGCAGAATTCCAGGGGCTTCAGCTGCGGGGGAATCTTCTGTGGTCGTCCGCGACCACGACCGGTTTTTCACAGCTGATGCGCTTCAGCGCTCTCGAGTCCAAGCCGTTCGTACACGACCACGAAGTCGAGGTCGCCAAGGAGGCTAGGGCTGGCGATCCGCGCGTCAGAAGCCTGATCTGCGGAGCCTCGGCCAGAATAGAGATCGAGCCTGCGGTAGCGGGAGACGGCTTGGTGCTGTTCGGAGACGTGTCCTTCAGCCGAGGAGAACTCGGGGACCGGTTCTACTCTCTCGGGCTCGACGAGGTTGGAGTCTTGGATGCTCCAAGGCTGCGCAGCTCCCGGGCGACCGTGTCGGCCCGAATCGAGAACGGCGGAGCGATGGCCATCTGGTCTCTCGGTCGTTCTGGTCACAGCCCGAATTTCGTGATGACCGTGACTGCCAACCGTCCGGCGGTTCCCAGCCTGGATGGCCTTCAAGTTGTGCCGATCTCTTCGCTGCGATCGGGTCGGTTGACGGAGATCGCCGTGAGTCGACCCTCGAGCGAGCGACGCTTCGTCGGTGAGTTTGACTTTGGCGAGGAGCAAGAGTCGGTGACCTGGGCAGCGACCGAGGCGACGCTCGAGAGTTTCTACTCGGGGCTCGACGAGGAGGCCTGGATGGTCGACGCCGGTGGGTTCCTGTTCGTCGAAGACCAATCTCCGCTCCCGGGGCGATTCCGTCAGCTCGAGGCCGATCTCCATCGCAATGTTCAGGTGGACTTCGTCACGCTTGCCGACGCTCGTGGATCTTTCGGGGGTCAAGACCAAGCGCCAGCGTCGATCTGGGACCGCTTGGTCGTTCCGTGCCTGTCGTCGCGTGTATCAATCGTCAGTCGAGGGACCGAGGCGACGGAGGTGTTCGACTACGACGTCGAGATCGCCGAGGACAGCAAGGCCATGAACCCGAACGTTCAAGGTGTCTTCTCGGGCTTCATCGGGACCGTACGCCTGATGCCGGAGTTCGGCGGACGCGTTCGAGCCTCGATCATCGTCGATCTGATGGAAGCAGGAGAACCGCGTCGTCAGCCGGTGGGGGGAAAGGATTCCGGAGACCTCTGGCTGCACGACGTCGTGCAGGCTCCGTGCCTCTGGGCCGGGCGTTTGGATCTGCCGCGCACGATCGAGACAGGTGACGCCTTCGACTTCCAACGGGATGGGGCGCGAACGCGACTTCGTTCGCGGGTGACCTTCCGCTGAGGAACCGTATCGGCGACGCTTGGAAGTCGACCGCCAGAACCCGCGGTCGGTTTCCGATCCGATGAGACTGCAGACCGTTCGCCGATTCGCAATGGGCCTCGAGGGAACGACCGAGGAGCCGCATCACCACTTCTCGTCGTTCCGGGTGGGCGGGAAGATCTACGTCACGATTCCGCCTGAAGAGGATCGCATTCACGTGTTCGTTCCCGGGCCGATTCGCGAACCCGCGCTCGAGCTGCACGGGGACTTCTGCGAGGAGCTCCCCTGGGGCAAGAAGATCGTCGGGCTGCGGGTGTTTCTCGAACACGCCGATCGGGAGGTTGTGAAGCGTCTCGTCCGTGCCGCCTGGGCGACCAAGACCGCGAAGGGCTGAGTCCGCGGTCAGTCTGCGTCGAAGATCGCGAAGCTCAGGCCGAGGCTCGGCCCGTCTGCTTCTCCGACGCGCGTCGTTCCGAAGACGCTGTGCCAACAGCAACTCTCCGGACCGTGGCTCGGGAGCAGGAGAGCGTCACCTGGTCCGAGTGCGAACAGGTGGCCCTCAGCTGCGAGCTTGGCGGTGAACTCGGGGTCTTGATCGAGTCGGCTCCGGAGGGGGTCACTCGAGTCTTGGAGGCAGGCTTCCAGCTCAGTCGGGTGGACTCCTGCGGCGGTCGCCAGTGCTTCGTTGGGGACCGCGAGCCACACCGTGACTCCGGAGCACTGTATGAACAAGACCCCGCGTTGCCCTTCATCCGCATCGTGATGAAACACGGCTCCACCGCCCGGAGCGTTGCTGTAGACGATCGTCTCGGAGAGCCGCCAAGGTCGATCCAGGCACTGGTCGAGCAGGTTGCGGATGTCGGGACAGTCGGTGATCGCCGAGCGCTCAGGGAACGCCGCTTCGCAAAATCGGTCTGACCAGAACGCTCGTTCGCCGCCTTCGAGCCAATCGCCGGTCGATTCGTGCCCGAAGGAGAAGCGAATTCGAAGCGACTCGTCGCTGGCGTCGAGGCTGATCCAAGAGAGCTTGGCTGAGAGGTCCCGGGCGACCCGGCGGCGTACCGGGTGCTCCGGGTCTCGAGCGTCGACGAAGACTTTCTCGATCTCGCGGGGTTCCGAGAGGTCCACGGTCGACGAGGAATACTCGAGGACGTCTTGGTCGCTCAGTCGCTCGTCCAAGTCGTCGAGCAGCCTGGCTCCGTGGCGGAAGGCTTCAAACGAATCGAGGGTTCGCGCGATGTGGGGCGCGCAATCGGCGAGTCGTTCCGTCAGTACATCGGGAAGAAAGACCGGTTTCGTGTGACGAAACGCTGAGGGAGGATCGCCCGTGGGCGACGGTGGGCGATCCCCGACGATCAGGACACCGTGATCGACCGAGCGGCGCCGGAGGTCGAAGCAAAGGGCGCCGGCCTGGGTCCAATCCCGCAGGTTGTGCCGTTCGTCCGTCGGTCGGTGAGTCCAGACGAGTTCGGCGAGGCTCGAAGGGTCCGGCGCGTCCGACATCGTGAGTAGTGTCGGCTTCGGAGCCTCGGATTCCTACACTGCGTCAGTGAGCGACTCGCGTGACACACCGCATCTCCGTCAGCAGGATCCTGTGGGCTGGATCATTCCCGAGCGGGGTGAGGACGGGCTTCGGGCGGTCGTCCGAGCGTTCTACCGGCGCATTCCGACGGATGACCTTCTCGGTCCGATGTATCCCGCGGAGGATCTGGCCGGGGCGGAGCAACGACTGGCGGACTTCCTGGTCGAACGTTGTGGGGGTGAGCCCTACTTCACTCGGGAGCGAGGTCATCCCCGGCTACGGATGCGCCACGCCCGGTTCGCCATCGACGAAGCAGCGCGCGACCGATGGCTGCGACTGATGCGCGAGGCGATCGCGGAGGTTGGTCGAGAGGCTCCGGAACTTCGGGTGGACGAGGAGATGGTCTCCGCGCTCGACTCGTTCTTGGAACACGTCGCCGACTTCCTTCGCAATCGCGCCTGAGTGTCGGGACGATCAGGCGTTCGGTTGCTCGACGGCCATGCTCGCCTCGACGAGGGAGTCGAACGCATCGACCTGGATCGCGAGATCGCGGGCCTTCTCGGCTTGCGCGATCGCCTCGATGTCCGCGTCGTCGATGAGGCCTTGTGCCTTCGCCTGTTCGATCTGGACCTCGACCGGGGCCTTCTCGATCAGCTTCTTGCGTCGGGCGTCCTTCAGCTTCTTGAACGCCGGCTGCGCGGCCTGAACCGCGACGAGCGCGGCCTCGAGACGCGCGAGGCCTCCTTGATCGTCGGCTGCGAGGTGGATGCCCTCGGTCAGTCGATCTCGGGTCTCGCCCGCCTGCAGCACCGTGCGAGCGACCTTCGAGCCCAAACGATCGCTAGGCCGTCGGCCGATCGGGTTGATCCGAGACCACAGCCCAGCCGGCCCGCGGAGCCACAGAGCGAGTCCCGGAATTGCGAGGTTCCTCTGGATGCCTTCGAATGCTTGCTGGATCTCGAAGAACGACTGCTCGCAGGCGAACTGCAACAACGGTTCGTCTTCTCTTCGTCGGCCGTCGGCCTCGAATCTTCGCAGCGCACCGGTGATCAGCAACATCTGCGAGAAGATGTCGGCGAAGCGACCCGTCAGGCGCTCCTTCCGCTTGAGGTCGCCTCCCAGCCCGGCCATCGCGAAGTCCGCGAGGGTCGCGAAGCTGGCCGACGTCCATGACAGACGTCGCCAGTACTTGGCCGCGGCACCGCCCACTGGGGCTTTCGACAATCGGCCTCGGGTCACGCTCAGGAGCAGACTGCGAACGACGTTCCGAACAACGTGTCCGACGTGCCCGGCAAAGGCGCGGTCGAAGAGCACTCGATCGCCAGACTCGAGGGCTTGGATCTCGTGAAGTGCGTAGCGGTGACAACGGATCGCCCCCTGACCGAACACCATCAGTGTTCGCGTCAGGATGTTGGCGCCCTCGACCGTGATGCTGATCGGAGCTCCGGTCCATCCCTCCGCGAGAAGGTTGTTCGGGCCGCGCACGATCCCCGATCCGCCGACGACGTCCATCGCGTCCGTGATGACCTGTCGGTACATCTCGGTGAACTGGTACTTCGCCATTGCCGTTACGACCGGCGGGTGGGCTCCGTCATCGAGGCCGCCGGTGATCAGGCGGCGGGTGCCGTCGAGCATCCAGGTCTTCGAAGCGATACGGGCGATCGGTTCTTCGATGCCTTCGAAGCGGCCGATCTCGAGTCCGAACTGCTTCCGCATTCCCGCGTGAGCCGTGACGACTCGGGTAGCGAGCTGAGCACCGCCGGTGCTCGTCGCAGGCAGTGCGATGCCTCGGCCGGCAGCCAGGCATTCCATCAACATCCGCCAGCCGCGCCCGATACCGTCGCTGCCGCCGATGACTTCACCGACGTCGATCACGACTTCGCAACCATCGGTGGTGCCGTTGTGGAAGGGGATGCCCAGCGGGTCGTGCCGCTGGCCGGTCTGCACGCCCTCGCGGTCAGCTGGGATCAGCGCACAAGTGATTCCGGGGCGCTTGCCGCGACCGAGAATCTCGTCGGGGTCTTCGAGATGGAACGCGAGGCCGACAACCGTCGCGATCGGTGCCAGGGTGATGTAGCGCTTCGACCACTCGAGACGAATCCGAGCCACTCCGTCCGAATCCTTGAAGACCACTCCCCGAGCTCGCATCGCTGCTGCGTCGGAGCCGGCGTGTGCTTCGGTCAGAGCAAAGCAGGGGATCTCGACGCCACTCGCGAGGCGGCGTAGCCAGCGCTCTTTCTGGTCGTCGGTTCCGTAGCGGAGAAGGAGTTCCGCCGGCCCGAGCGAGTTCGGCACCATGACCGTGATCGCCAGAGCGAGCGAGCGCGATGCGAGCTTCTGGACGACCGCGCTCTGAGCCGTGGTCGAGAGCTCGAGGCCGCCCCAGGCCTTCGGAATGATCATCCCGAAGAGGCCTGCCTCCCGGAGCATCGCGAACATCTCGTCGGACGGCTGGCCGTCTCGGTGAATCTGCCAGTTGTCGGTCGCACGGCAGATGTCCTCCAGCGGACCGTCGAGCAGTGCCCGTTCGTCGGTCGACAGCTCGGGCCAGCGGGTGTTCGACAGCGCGGTGAAGTCCGGCTTGCCGTCGAAGAGTTCTCGATCGATCCATATGTCACCCGCTTCGATCGCTTCTCGTTCCGTGGCCGAGATCGTCGGCAGCACACCGAGCTTGCCCAGCAGTGCGAACACGTGGTTCGTCACGACGAGCCGCCGAAGTGGTGGAACGAGTGCGACGGCGAGGACGGCGGTCAGCAGGATCAGGGCCCACACTGGGGCACCAAAGGTCCACGCTGCCACGAAGGCCGCTCCTCCGAGCACGAAACCAGGGGCGCCGACGAAGGTCAGCGCGATCCCAAGGGCCAGGATCGTCGCGACGGTCGCGAGCGTCGATCCGGCGAACACACCGAAGAGTGGCAAATCCTCCATTGCTGTTGCTATCGGCGTTCGAGCGTGGGTTGCGGGAGGGGACGCGGCCGCCTCGTCGCACTTTGGCCAACATCAGACGGAGAGACTCTGTGAGCTGCTCCTGGGGCAGTTTCGCGCGAACAGATTTCTTCGACGGCAAGGGTCCCCCAGTCGCGTGGCCGGCAGACCCATGAAGTCCGATCCCAGCCCCGGTCGAGACAGAGAGCGGTGTCGAGTTTCTCGACGCTTCCTTTGATCGTGGTGCACTTCTCGACACTTGCCGTTTCGTTCTGGGCCATGACCGCCTCGATGGGTGGTGGTGCCCACCTCGGGACGTCCCCGGATCACGACCACGAGTCCGGAGCGCATGGCCTCCCGGAGCCAGCCGACCGATGGGCTGGCCCAAGCCTGCCGGCGTCCTCGCAGGGGCAGGTCGCGTTGGTTGTCGTGCTTCCGGACGATGGCGCGGCCCGCAAACTCGGTCTCGAGTCGCTGCGTAGTCTGCGCCGCCGAGTCACGGATGGAGTTGTGGTCGTCTTCGAGGAAGACTCGCTCGGCAGGCTCCGGGGCGTCGATGTCTCCACCGAGGAATCGGCCGCCCGCGCGGCGTTCCGGGATCGCCTCGGCCGCGGTCGCGGTGGGATTGCGGCACTTCTCGATTCGCAGCACCAGGTGCGCGCGGCCGGATCGCTCGACGTGTTGATGTTCGAGCACTTCGAGATGCTGGTCGACCACGGCCTGGTTCCGTTCGGCGAGAGGGTTCGGGGAGTCTCGAGCAGGCTGCGCGAGGCGGACGACAACTCGGTCGAATCCATGTGGGAGTCGCCGTTGATGGTCGGCCAAGGTCCATCGCTGATTCTCGAGCCGGATGCGATGGCAGAGGTCGCGCGGCGCGACCGTGCAGAGTTCGAGTCGGCCTTCGACACGATGTTCGCGACGCTCGCGAACCGACCGCTGGCTCGGCTCGAGATCACTCTCGACTACGCCCGGCTGTCTCCGGAGCTCGTCCGAGAATCCAAAGTCCGACGCGAGCTGAAGCGTCGCCAGCGTGAGCACGCGAGAAGCCCATTCGTCCAGCTGGCTGTGACCGAGGCTGCACTCCTCGGCAACGATCTACGACTCACTCAGCGCTCGGGCTACGCCTACCTCGATTGTGCGAAGGGGCTACCGGGTGGAGCCTCTCAGCTGCTCGATCTCATGAGTGAATCGCCGCGGGCCGAGAGTCTGGACCGACTGATGGAGCACGCGCTCTCCGTCGGTTTGGTGCAGGAGCCTGGAGATCCGAAGCTGCTGCGACAGCAGTTCGACTTCCACCTCCAGGTGCGTGACGACCACGAGGCCGCGGTTCAGAGCGGACGCCGGCTGATCGACGCCTACGGCGAAGACTCGCGGGGACTGAATGCCCTCGCCTGGTCATTGCTGACCGAGGATCGCTACCGCGGACGGTTCCCCGGGCTCGCTCTCGAAGCGGCCCGCGCGATGGAGCGGGATCCGGATTGGCGCGTGTCTTGGAGGCTCGATACCTATGCGTTGGCGGCCTTCGATAACGGCCTGGTCAGCCGGGCGGTGGAGCTACAGCGGCAAGCGGTCGCGACCTGCGGAAGCGGTTCGAAACCGCGCTACGAGGAACGTCTGCGTCGCTACGAAGACCAGCTCTGAGTTGTGGTCTTCGGTGCTACTCTGGCGCCGTGACTCTCGACGAAGAGCCTGCCTGGGCCTTGCCGGCCTCGCTCCGCGAACGACTGCGGGAGCTGCGCCATGACCTGCATCGGCATCCCGAGCTCGGCGCAACCGAGCATCGGACGAAGGATGTTGTGCGACGGTTCCTCGGCGATTGCGGGCTCGAAGCGATCGACTGCACGGCGACGGGGCTGTTCGTCGACTTCGAATCCCGACGGAGAGATGGCCCCAAGGTCGCGCTGCGCGCTGATCTCGATGCGTTGCCGATGACCGAAGAGACTCCGTTGTCGTATCGGTCCGTACACGAAGGCGTGGCACACAAGTGCGGCCATGACGGCCACACCGCGATCCTCTGTGGAGTCGCCGCGACTCTCGCCGACGGGGCATCCGAACTCCGGGGGGACGTTCGGTTGATCTTCCAACCGGACGAGGAGGGGCACTGCGGCGGCGGTGCGGTTCCGATGATCGAGGCGGGTGTCCTGCGGGGCGTCGATGAGATCTTCGGGCTCCACAACTGGCCGGGCTTTCCTGTTGGCGAGGTTCGGGTCGCTCCAGGACCCGTGATGGCGTCCGTCGAGGACTTCGAGATCCTGCTCGAGGGTGTCGGCGGACATGCGGCTGAACCGCAGAATGCCTGCGACCCGGTGCTCGCCGGATCGAATTTGGTCCAAGCGCTCTCTTCGCTAGGAACTCGTGAACGCGGACTCGCCGGTGGCGCTGTCGTCCAGATCACGCAGTTCCACGGGGGCGAGGTCGACAACGTCATCCCGGCTCACGCGAAACTGCGGGGGACGATTCGGACCGTGGATCCCCTCGCGGCCGGACGTCTCCGCGGCCGGATCGCCGAGACTGCGACCGCCATCTGCGGCGCGTTCGGCGTCACGCCGATCGTGCGGACACTCCGTGGCTATCCGGTTCTGATGAACTCGGATTCTTGCGCCTCTCGCGTTCGCCAGGCGGCGACCTCGCTCCTCGGGTCCGATCGAGTGTCGACCGAGGGGCTCCCGCTCGCCGCATCCGAGGACTTCGCCTACTTCTCCGAGAAAGTTCCGGGCGCCTACTTCTTCCTGGGCGCTGGGGATCCGGTCGGCGCGACGCCGGGATGTCACCACCCCGACTTCGACTTCGACGATCGGCTGCTCGACCTCGGTGTGACCCTCTTCGTTGACCTCGTCCGCGAATCGTCCGCGAGCTAAAAACGCCCGCAACCAAGCCGGATTCTTCGAGCGGGGCGGCCCGATCGGCACGTAGCGCGTCTCACGCGCCGGGATCCGGGTCGATTCGCGACCCTCGACCGGCCGATACTCCTCTCAGATGTCTTCGCTGATCGAAGCCCTTCGGATCGCAAAGCACGGTGAGGCCTGGCGTTCGGGCCATCTGTCGTTCCTGCTTTCCCACCGTTTCGGCACGGATCGGAATCGATTCCGTGCGACCACGGACGATGACCACCTCCGGGAAGCCGTTGCCTGGCTCGAGCGTGCGCAGGATGCCACTCCCGACGGTGGCTTCGTCGGTCGGTACCGATTGGATCGTGGCTGGACCTCGAGCTACCCGGAGACCACCGGCTACATCGTGCCGACCATGTTGCGACTCGCTCGGGAGACCGGCGAGACGCGGTATCGCGAGCGAGCAGAGAAGGCGATCGAGTTTCTGCTCGAGCTGCAGCTGGAGAACGGAGCGTTCCCCGGCGCCGAGGTCGCGGAGAACGCCGACAACCCATCGCCGTTCAACACCGGTCAGATCCTTCATGGTCTCACGGCCTGGCACAAGGAGACGGGATGTGAGCGCACGCTGGCGGCCGCCAAGC
Source organism: Planctomycetota bacterium (assembly GCA_039815565.1). Taxonomy (GTDB): domain Bacteria; phylum Planctomycetota; class UBA1135; order UBA1135; family UBA2386; genus JBCBZB01. The sequence goes on along the minus strand of JBCBZB010000005.1, from coordinate 69,709 downwards.
GCGCAGCGGATTGGCTGTGCTCGGTGCAGGACTCTGACGGAGCGTTCCGGAAGCACTTCTACTACGACGTCGCGACGGCCTACGCGGCCCACTTGACCTGCTGGCTGGCGGAGTTCGGCGAGCACACCGGCGACGAGAATGCCCTGAAGTGCGTCGGTCGACACCTGGACTGGGTGCTGACGCAGTTCGTGTCGGAGACCGGTTGGTTCGATCGTGCGGGTTTCGATCGTCAACAACTCGACGATCGCGAGGCCTTCACGCACACGATTGCCTACACGATTTGGGGAGTGCTCTACTCGGCCGAGGTCCTCGGTCGTGAGGACGGCATCGCCGCAGCGCGGAAAGCCGCCTACGGCGTGCTGCGTCGCTTGGAGCTGAGCAAGCGTCTGCCCGGAGTTCTGAATTGGGAGTGGAAGAGTCGCGCGGACTTCTGTTGCCTGACCGGCAACGCGCAGATGGCGCTGATCTGGTTCCGACTCTTCGATCGCGATGGCGATCCGCGCCTGTTGAACGGCGCGTTCAAGGCGATTGACGAGATCGAGCTGCGTCAGTCCCTCGACCAGAAGAACCCGGCTCTGCGCGGAGGGATCCCCGGCTCGTTCCCCGTGTGGGGTGGGTACATCCGGATGGGGGTGCCGAACTGGGCTGCGAAGTACTTCGTCGATTCGTTGCTCGAGAAGCGACGCATCCTCGCCGAGTTGCAGACCGACGCAGGGCGAGCGAAAGTGCGCAGTGACTGGAGCGTGCCGGGCGCACTACCGCGCCGGGTGTCCGAAAACTCGAACCCGACCAAGTCGCCACCGAAAGTGGCGATGCTGTCGGCGCCGCGTTCACGCAAGCTTGCCCGGATCCTCGCGGAGACGGATCAGTTCGGATTCACTCCGTCGCTGGTACTTCTGGAAGAACCGCCGGTTGCGAGCGGCAAGCAACGTCTCTTCGAGTTGATTACCAAGCAGGGGCTTCGCGGCTTGCTGAGCAAGTTCAAGCTCTGCAAGCCGCCAGCCGTGATGGATCGTGTCGTCCCGCCGAAGGCGACGCTGGGGTCTGGGGCGAAGGATCTTCGCGGTGCCGAGGAAGAGTGTCGAACCAGGCGACTCGAGTCTGTCACCGTTGAACGCTGTGATTCGGGCGAAGCGCTGGCTGCGATGCGGGCTCACGGCATCGAACTCTGCATCCATGCGGGCGCAGGCATTCTTCGGCAGCCGGTCCTCGATGCGCCGGCGCTCGGACCGCTGAACGCCCACATGGGACTGCTGCCCAAGCAGCGGGGCATGAACGTGACCGAGTGGGCCGCGTTCCGCGGCGAGCCGATCGGGACGACCGTGCATCTGGTCGACCGCGGGATCGACACCGGCGACGTCCTGTGCGTTCGCGAAGTGGATACCTCGAGCGCGAGAAACTCCCAAGACCTCCGCCACCTCGTCGACGATGTGCAGATCGCCCTGCTCTCCGAAGTCCTGCGGTCGATCGTGGACTCGGGTCAGATCCCAGAGCGCCATGCGCAAGGGGGCGAGGACGGCCAGCAGGAATTCGCGATGCACCCCGAGCTCCGGATGATTCTGGATGCCTGGCTCGAGTCTGGCTGCAAGGCGTCCTCACCGGCCGCAGAGCCCGTCCTCGGGCGCTGATCGTCGTCGCGATGAGTCGGTGTCCTTGAGCGGATGCCGGGTCGGCTGGATCTTTGAGGCGGGTGGGTTAGCGTTCGCGCCGCACCCCGAGCTGGCCCGACGCCGGAAGGATCCGTGTGACCTCGATGACGCCCTGGAAGCGATTCCCACTTTTCGTCGCGGCCGCGACGTGTCTCACCGCGTGCAGTGCGGATCCCGAACCCGCCGAGGCCTCGCTGATGGTCGGGCCTGCGGGCGGCTTCCTCTTCGTCTCAGCGGGACCGCTTCAGGGGGTTTCGCTCGAGGTTCCCCCGGGTGCCCTCGCTGCGCCAACGCAGATCGAGCTGGTTCCGGTCGGGGTGATCCCGGTCGAGGGTTTCGAAGTCGTGAGCTTCGCAGTCGACGTGCGGCCGAGTGAGCTCGAGCTACTCATCCCAGCCACCTTGTCGATTCCGTTCCAGAGTGGCTCGACCTTCCTGGATCCGGTGATTCTTGGACGGCCGCCGGGAGGTCAAGTCCTCGAAGTCGGCCCGGTCGATGTCGACTCGTTCGCTGGGGTGGCGGACGTGACGATCCAGCGGTTCCAGGAGTACTGGGCCGCGAACCGGCAGTTTGATGGGTTCGAACTGGGTGACTCGTTTCTTCCGCTCTCGGATGGCAACACCTGGACCTTCACGAACGACATCACGGCGACCGTTAGGTGCTCGTTCACGGAGCCGAACCTCGACGGCGAGTTCCTGAACATCCTCGAGTTCACTCGCGGCGACGAGAGCTTCGGCTTCTACATCGTTCAGGACTTCCCGGCAGGCTTCTTCTCGTTGGGTGAGTTCTTCACCGACGCCATGGGCTCACGGCAGATCATCCACGACGAGCTCCGCTTCGTCCTGAGCAACGTGACGATCGGTCAGCCGGCAGTTGAGACTCTGTCGTTCCAGCAATTCGTACCGCTCGGTTCGACGATGCCAGAGTCACAAGGCGGTCTGATCGCGGAATCGACCTACACGCGACCAGAACAACCGTTCTTCTTGCCGATCGGCGGCTTCGACAACGTGGCTCGTCTGAGCCTGCAGATCGAGTTCACGAACGAGTCGGGTGACATCGACACGATGGACTTCGAAATCGACATGCAACGCGGCTACGGGCTCGTCCGCGTACGAGCCTTCGGTGTTGAGGGAGAGGTCACGAGCGCCGAGCAGTTCGGCTTCCCGATCGATCCGCCGCTGCCGCCGAAGACCGCGACGGTCGTCAGTCGCTGAGTGGCAGTCAACGCAGCTCGATGGAGCGGCTGCGTAGATGGTCCCAGTCCATCGCCGGGCCCGGATCGACCTTGTTCGATTGAACGTGCCAGTGGCCGAGGACGCCTTCGAAGGAGTCGAGTTCGGTAGCGGAGAGCTGTGATCTGAGTAGGCCACCGTCGCTTCCGCGCGGATAGTCGATCGGCAGATCGAGCACGCGGTGAAGCCCCGCGACCAAGTGGGCGAGGGCTTCGTACTGCTCCGGTGTGTAGTCGAGTTGATGCACTCGGCGACCATGGATGTCCGCGGCGTGAAAGCCATCGGTTCTGGGGCGGGCGACGAATCCTGGATTGCGGAATCCGGAGGCACCGATCCACTCCGGAAGGTCGAGATACCAACCGAGATGATCGCGGCTGTAGACCTTCTGGACCTCGGGGTGGCCAGGGGACGGGTACGCACCGATGTGGGCGATCTCAACCCCTACAGAATCATCGTTCGCGCTCGACGCGTGCCACGCACGCTCGGCGATGTCGAGCGTCTGATAGATCGTTCCGTCGGCGTCGAGCATGAAGTGGACCGACAGCCCACGGCGCTCGTGCAGCACGTCGAAGCAGCGGCGCGACACGACCGCGACGTCGTAGTGCAGGACGAACTGGCGAACCCTCGTGCGCAAGTCGTCGACCGTGCGGGACCGAAGGCCCCGCCGGACTCCGTAGCGCTTTCCGGACGGGGGCTCGGAACCCATTCCTCCGGTTCCCGGGGACTCGTCGTAGGCGTCGTAGCCGCCCTCGTCGGCCCAGAGCACGACCGGGGTGCCGATGTCGAAGAACCGTCCGGCAACCGCGATTTCGTGGCCGCTGCGCCGGTCCTTGGAGATCTCACGAAGGGGACCGAGGCCGCGTGAGCCTGGTTCGGGGCGGGCGACCTGGTGTGCACAGGCCGCCAGAACGACCGCGAGACCGGCGATACGGAGCCAGTGCCGGCTCTCCCGGAGCTCCGGGTTCGTTGGGCCGGCGGCAGAATCCGATGGGCTCGTCGAGGTCATCAGGGGCGGATCGACCGGCAGAAACCGATCTCCGCCGGCTACTGTGCGGCACATGATCCGTTCGGGGCAAGCGCTGCCCCGATCGAACGAGCTCGACCCGATGAATCGACTGACGACGAAGACTCTCGGCGCCGCCCTTGCGGTCGCCTTCGCTCCGACCTGGGCCGTCGCCCAGGACGAATCCAGCGCGGCCATGGCCGACTCGGAGACCTCGATGATCCCAGCCCCCGTGCCCGAGGGCGCGCCGACTGGTACCTCGGCGATCGATCGGGTCGACCTTCGGCGTCACGCGTTCTACCTCGCGAGCGACGGACTCGAAGGACGTCACACCGGCTCCCGGGGACAGGAGATGGCGGCCAACTACATCGCCTCGCAGTTCGCGGCCCTCGGTCTCGAACCGATGGGGGACGAAAGCGTGAACGGTCGGAGCTTCGTCCAGCAGTGGCCGGTCGTGAAGACCTACCTGCCAGAGGGGCGCTCACACGTCTCCTTCGCCGGCACGCGACATGAGACTGGCTTCGGAATCCTGCAGGGTTCCGAAGCGGAGGATCTCGAGGTGTCCGGTCCTCTCGTTTTCGGTGGACGTCCGGCTCGAGACGAGATCGAAGACCTCCCCGAGGGCGCCATCGTCTTGCTGGCACTCGACGACAAGAAGCCGAGTCGCATGGGCGGTGTCGAGGCGCAGTTCATGATGCAGTTCACGCGCATGCGCCGCGTCGCGACTGGTGCTCGTAAGGCCTTGTCCGCTGGAGCATCTGCCGTGCTGATCGGCCTCGAAGAGGGCGCGGCCGGAGTCTCGGACCTGATCAACTACACCGGCCTCGTTCCGAACAAGCCGCTGTTGAAGTACGGCTCCGACGCCGGGCAGATGGACATGCTGACCCGGATGGTGCAGGGAGACGCGCCGATCGTGTTCGTCAGCGAAGCGATGACGAGTGCGCTTCGTGGCCAATTGGAGGCCGCGGGCGAAGCCGGCCTGTTGGTGGATCTCGCGATCGACGTGGAGACCGACGAGAACGCGTTCGCTTCGAACGTCTGCGCGGTGCTGCCGGGCAGCGACCCGGAATTGCGTGACCAGGCCATCGTGATCTCGGCGCACATGGATCACATGGGCACGCGTCTCGACGGCGACGTGTTCAACGGCGCGGACGATAACGCTTCCGGCTCCTCGTGCCTTCTCGAACTTGCGGAAGCGTTTGCGCGGGGCGAACGACCGAAGCGGAGCGTCGTGTTCCTGTCCGTCTCTGGCGAAGAGCTCGGGCTTTGGGGTTCGGACTACTACGCCACGCATCCGACCTGGCCGCTGGCGGACATCGTCGCCAACATCAACATCGATATGATCGGCCGGAACGCCGAGCTCAGCGGCCCGGACGAAATCTCGATCACGCCGAGTCACCTGCACCGCAAGTTCTCATCGATCGGCCGGACGGCCGCTGGCCTGGCGGAGGACTTTGGCCTCGGGCTCGTGAGCGGCGACGTCTACTACGAGCGCAGCGACCACTACAACTTCGCGGAGCGGGGAGTGCCGGTCGTGTTCTTCTGCGACGGCGAACACGAGGACTACCACCAGGTCACCGACACCGCCGACAAGCTCAACTACGACAAGGTGGAGCGCGTCGCGCGCCTGGCGTTCTGGACCGGAACCACGATCGCGAACGACCTCGGTCGCCCGAGCGAGATCGGCCGCCAGAAGGGCTGGCACCAAGACGACGATCGCTGAGGCGTCCACGGCTCGAGCGACCGATCGAGCCTGTTCAGGTGAGGTTGCGAATCGCGCCGGTGGTGTTTGCAGAGGGCGTCCGTGGTCGGGAGGCGGCGTCACGTTCCAGTGGATCAGTGAGCTGAGTCGGCGGCGGAGCGGGATCTGGGTCGACATCGAGGTGGCGAATCGCTGGCTTGTCTTCGGACTGCTTCTCTTCGCCGGGATTCTCGGAGCATTTACGCTCCAGCGTTGAGCGCGCCATCCTCGGGGACTGCGGAGGCTGACGGGCCGGTTGCTCTAGGCCCGCGTCCTCCTGATTGCCGCTAGGCAGCATGGAAGTCTCGATGCCATCGAGGCGTCGTTTCGGCTGAGACTGGGCGAGCTCTCCCAGTTCCGCCCCTGGTGAATCTAGGGAGATGTGGAAACCGAAGGAAAGTATCTCGACATCAGGATGTTCTGATATCCTGACACGCGGTGACCTCCCTCGAAACACTCCAGACGACGCTCAAGCTGCTGTCGGACCCGACAAGGCTCCGACTCCTCGCTCTGTTGAGCCAGGAGGAGCTGGCGGTGCAGGAGTTGGTTTCGATCACCGGCCTGGCGCAGAGCCGCGTGAGCAACCACCTGTCGCTTCTGAAGCGCTCGGGTCTGGTGCGAGATCGTCGAGAAGGATCCTGGTCGTTCCACTCACTGGTCGAGCCGGGATCCGACGGTGCGCTCACGGCGGAGCTCTACGACGGCGCCGTGCGGCCCTTCGCCGACTCGGAGCAGGGGCGAGCCGACACGCAGGGCCTCGAGGCGGTGCGAGAAGCTCGCCGCGAACGCAGCCGTCAGACGCACGACGCACTGGCGGATCGCTGGGTGGAGTTGGGGCAGGAGTTCCGCCGCGGCTCGTTGCGTTCCGAGGCGCTCGCCGCTCTCGCGCCGCGCACTCTGACCGTCGCGGATCTCGGTTGCGGTGCGGGCTACTTGTCCGGCTACCTCGCCGACCGGATGGCTCGCGTCATCGCAGTCGACCACTCCGAGAAGATGCTCGATGCCGCTCGTCGGCGCTTGCAGGGCATCGACGTCGAGTTTCGCCAAGGCGAACTCGAGTCGCTGCCTCTCGGTGAGCAAGAAGTCGATGCCGCGTTCGCAAACCTCGTCTGGCACCACGTCTCCGACATGGATCGAGCCGCGGTCGAACTCGCCCGCGTGTTGAAGCCGGGCGGCACGGTCGTGATCACCGACCTTCTCCCGCACGAGGAAGAATGGATGCGCGACTCGATGGGGGACCTTCGACTCGGTGTGCAGCCGGATGCCGTCCGCGTCGCGCTCGCTCACGCCGGATTCACGGGCCTGAGCACGCACGATCTTGAGGATTCCTACCGCGTCGAGGCTCCGACTGGCCGTGAGTCGGACCTCCCGATGTTCCTTCTGAAGGCGACGGCTCCGTCGGCTTCAGTCCACTGAAACCTTCCTTTCCCAACCCAACCGAAAGGGTGCTTCTCTCGCACCCGCGACAAGACATGACCACTTCCCTGAAGACCGACTACAAGGTCGCCGATCTCTCGCAAGCCGACTTCGGCCGCAAGGAGATCGAACTCGCGCAAGTCGAGATGCCGGGCCTGATGGCGCTCCGTGAGGAGTACCAGGGCCAGTTCCCGCTCAAGGGCGCGCGCATCACCGGATCGCTGCACATGACGATCCAGACGGCTGTCCTGATCGAGACGCTCGTCGAACTCGGCGCCGACGTCCGCTGGGCCTCGTGCAACATCTTCTCGACGCAGGATCACGCCGCTGCTGCGGTCGTCGTCGGCCCGAACGGCACCGTCGACAACCCGAAGGGCATCCCGTGCTTCGCCTGGAAGGGCGAGACCCTCGAGGAGTACTGGTGGTGCACCGAGCAGGCCCTGACCTGGACCGACGGTGGTCAGCCGAACATGATCCTCGATGATGGCGGCGACGCCACGATGATGGTCCTCAACGGCGCGAACTGGGAGTCCGAGGGCGTCCCGTCGACGACGAGCGAAGACCCGGAAGAGTGGCAGATCTTCGTCGCCACGGTGAAGAAGTCGCTCGAGTCGTCGCCGACCAAGTGGTCGACGATGCGCGACAGCATCAAGGGTGTGACGGAGGAGACCACGACCGGTGTCCACCGCCTCTACCAGCTGCAGAAGGAAGGCAAGCTGCCTTTCCCGGCGATGAACGTGAACGACAGTGTGACGAAGTCGAAGTTCGACAACGTCTACGGCTGCCGCCACTCGCTCGTCGACGGCATCATGCGCGCAACGGACGTCATGCTGTCTGGCAAGCTCTGTGTTGTCTGTGGCTACGGTGACGTCGGCAAGGGCTCGGCCCAGTCGCTCCGTGGTCAGGGCGCTCGCGTCGTCATCACCGAGATCGACCCGATCTGCGCGCTCCAGGCGCTCATGGAAGGCTATGAAGTCGTGACCCTCGAGGACGTGGTCGACCAGGTCGACGTCGTCGTCACCACGACCGGCAACAAGGACATCATCCGTGTCGAGCACATGGAGAAGATGAAGAACAACGCGATCGTCGCGAACATCGGCCACTTCGACAACGAGATCCAGATGGAGAAGCTGGCGAAGGTCGACGGCATCAAGCGCGACACGATCAAGCCGCAAGTCGACCGTTGGGAGTTCAAGGACGGCCACGGTGTCATCGTTCTGGCCGAAGGCCGCCTGATGAACCTCGGTTGCGCGACGGGTCACCCGTCGTTCGTCATGTCGAACAGCTTCACCAACCAGGTGATGGCGCAGATCGAACTGTTCAACAGCGGCAGCAACTACGACAACGGTGTCTACGTCCTGCCGAAGAACCTCGACGAGAAGGTCGCCCAGCTGCACCTCTCGAAGCTCGGTGCCAAGCTCACCAAGCTGACCACGGAGCAGGCCGACTACATCGGTGTTCCGGTCGAAGGCCCCTACAAGCCGGGCCACTACCGCTACTGAGCGGTGAGCCGGCGCGATCACACGCGCCGGCCGAGTTCGATCGTGTGGGCCGCTTGCGAGCGGCCCCGATCCTCACTCGTCCTTGCCCTCAATCGATCGAGACAGCTCGATCGGCACAGGCCAACGGCCGCCCAGGTCATTGACGAGGGCAAGTTGCGCGCGGAGTCGCTCGGAGAAGCGAAGTCGTTCGACCTCCAGGGCGACCCGGCCGAGGTCCCGGACTTCGCCCTCGAGGCGGATTCGGGTCAGCCCGGCACCAGTGACGGGGAGCGTGAAAGTTCCCTCTCCGATCGTGACCTCGACCTCCGCGCAGTCAGGCGTGACTTCGAAGCGGATTGGCTGCGGCTGTCCGTCGAGTGTCACCGAGCCCCGGTAGGAACCCGTCGGACGAACGGGTGCGTAAGCCGACAGCATCGAGTCCTTCGCAGCCGCCTGGTAGCGAGGTAGGGCGTGGCCAGGAACTAGGCCCTCGAGGACTGCCTGCTCGATGTCGTCGGCCCAGTCTTCAGCTTCTTCGGCCGCGAACACAACGATCACGAGGTCGAGTTCGTGGCAGAACAACACCCGCCTGGTGGAATTCGGGTCGTCGTCTCGCAGGAAGAAGAAGGTCGCTTGCGTGACTCCGTTCGGTCCCACCAGATGGAAGTCGAACGATCTCGGTCGGCTCGGATACCAGGACGGAAGGCTGCCGTCGTAGAGGCTGCGGGTGGCTCGCACGAGGGTCGCTGCGTCGGTGACGAGACCTCGCGCAAACGGGACCTCTGACGATGCCGGCTCGAGGAGACGACCGTCACTTCGGCGGAATCGGAAGTCGGCTAGCAGGCGGGCCGCCGTGGCACCGTACTCGATCCGACCCAGGCCGTAGCGCTTGGCGAGATCGTCGTTGAGGAACGAATGAAACGATCGGTACACGTTGCCGCTCTCGTAGAGCGCCTGCTTGATCGCAAGCTCGAGATCTTGGTGTCTGCCGCTTGAACCTTCTTCTGAGACGAGTGCGTGACCGCGAAGAAGATCCAGGGCGCTTCGCGAGTCCTGACCGCTCGGTGTTTGGCTCACCAGGTTTGCGAACGACTCCCAGCTAGAGGTGAGTCGCTCATGTGGCCCGACGCTCGTCCGCGGAAGCTTCAGTAGGTCCAGGGAGTCCGCAGCCGAGAGCCCGTCCGCCGCTCGTTGCCAGAACAGCCTCGAGTCATGTCGGTGACCCAGCGTCTCGTCCGCGAGGAAGCCAAGGACTCGACTCATGGTGCCGAGCGGGATCGGCATGGTTTCGTCGAAGGCCTCGCCGTCCTCGACGCCAACACGGCCACGCGTGCCAAACCAGGTGTCCGCGAGTTGGGAGACCGCAACGAGTCGAGCCGCGCCGGCGGCGCCCGTCGGACCCATCAATTCATCGAGCCCCGAACGGGCAGCTATCTCGGTTCCGCCGAGCCAGCGGGTGTCACTCGTCTGGTCGGAACTGTCGAGGCGACGGAAGGTCACAGCCCAGGACAGGGATCTCGCCGGTGCGCTCCGTTGCTCTTGAGCAAAGCCGCGAAGTTCGCCTCGCCACTCGTGAAACAGGACTCTCGGACGTGTGCGAAGAACCGCCAGGCCGCCGATCGACTCGGGGTAGCGCAGCCGAGAGGGTGGGCGTCCCTGGCCGTCGACAGAAATCCTGATGTCTTCTTCCGGGTCGATGGGGAGGCTCAACTCGATCCGGTGCTCGCCATCGAGCATGCGGAACTCCGCTTCGTAACGGCCGGGAAGTCGTAGGCAGTCGCGCGGATCCCGAACTTCCTCGGGTGGACTGGAGGTGAAGCGCCGGCCGGATCCGCCTCCGAGCCCGACGGCCGAGTTCCAGCCGCCGAACTCGGGGGAGGGGTCTTCCGCCAGTCCGAGATCGATCAGCAGCGCCTCGACGGCTTCGCCGGTCTGCCCTTCCGGGTCGACGATCGCCACAGCGAGGCCAGCTGAGGGAAGCTGCAGCACGCGGAAGTGTGAGAAGTCGGAGTCGATCACCTCGACGTCCAGCACGGTTCTTCGCCGGGTCGGGGACATGGGCTCCGTGCGGATCCACTGCCGGAGAAGTCCCTCGAGGTCTCTCAGTTGGATGCTGGCGTCGGCGAAGGCCGCGACCTCGTGCGCATGCTCGTGCTCTTCGATGAACAGCAAGCGATCTCCGTCTCCTGGCTCGAACCGCGAATGGAGCCCCCTCAGGGACGGCAACCGCAACCGGTTGGCGATGCCCTCGCGAATCAGCGCGCCCCAGTTGGATTCGGTGGCCGCTTCGAGTGCCCACTGGAGAATCGCCGACGCTCCCTCCGGGCTGAGGCTCGGCCCAAAGTTCCAGGGGTCCTCGGAGCGAAGATGGATGTTCCAGGTCAGGACTTCGCTGAGTGGCCGGGGCTCCTCGTCGTCCGCGAGTTCGAATCCATAGGGTGTGGCGAGGCACAGAGTGCCATCGCGAAGCTCGCGCCATCGGAGATCGGCAAAGCTGTCCGGGAGCTCGCCAATGCGGGCCGGAAGGCACTCACCCAGAGTCGAATCGATCGACCAGCCCTGCTGGGCGAGGATCGTGTCCGTCGTGACCTTTCGAAGCCAGGACGTGGCACGCCCGAGCGGGACCCGATGATCCGGGCCCAGTTGGACGGGAACGATGGAGCCGATCGAACCCGCGGTGAACAGTCGGGGTTCGGGGAATGCCTCGTCTCGTCTCAGCGGCAAGACCTGCACCGCTCGCGGTGATTCGCCTCGCTGGAGCCAGGCTTCAAGGCGGGCAAACTCTTGGTCGGACTCCTGCGCCGGAAGGTCCGAGCCGAGACCACCGAGGATGACCAGTCCGAAGAGGAACACCGAGTGGCGGAGACGGGGCCGGTAAGCGAGTGGCTGCCGCGGGTTTCTACCTTCCATCGGCCGATGAGCGTAGCAGGGCGGGAAGAGCTCGTTCGGGTTCGGCCGAGAGGGATCTTGAGTCTCGACCGGATCAGGACTCCGATGGCGTCATGGCGAACCGCGGTTCAGTCGATGCGCAGCATCGAGTTCGAAAGTGCTCCGCGGAAGGCGTGCGCTGCGCTCCTCGATGGACCGCGCTCGTCCTGCTCATGATCTCGACCCTCGGTATGGCCGGCTGCACTTCGATGCGGATCGCTCACCGGGTTGATCAGAGCTACATCCCGCCGGAACGGCAGCTACGGCCTTCGACACGGAGCTATGCCGGTCGCGCTACGGACGACGTGTGGGAGGCAGCACTCGACACCGCGCTTTCGCGTTCGATGCGAGTGGCCGTCGCGGACCGAGAAGCCGGGCTGTTGGTCGTCGACCGTCCGTTCCGCCTCGGGGAGAACTCCCTCGAGTGGTTCGCGCCCGGCGAGATCGTGACGCGGGTGCAGCCGTACGAGCAGGAACTGCAACCGGATCGCGCGGCGGATACCGGCAAGCGTTCTCGGGTGGGCGTCGCCCGGGTCTTGTCGAGTGTGCCGACGGGGACACCGAGGACCCAAGCAGTGCCTAGCGTCTACCGCGCGGATGCCCGAATCACGTTCCGAGTGCGCACCGTCGGTGAGGCGACCGAGTTGCAGGTGTCCGCGCTCTTCCTCGCGCGGGACGACCTCCCGTTGGTCCAGGGTTTCACTTCCGTGCCGGACGCCAGGTGGGCGAACGATCTTCGGTTGGCGACCGAAGATCCAATGCTCGAGGCCCAGATCGTTACCCCGGAGCCGCAGAGTCACGGCACTCTCGAGCGGATCCTGGTCGAGGCCGTCAGCCGGCGCTTGCTCGAAGAGTGACCGGGATCACTCGGGCTCGTTGCCCGGCGACCACTTGATGTTGCAGCCGGCACTCGGCCGCTGAGTCTCGACCGGTCCTTTCCCATCGAGAACTGCGTCGACGGCTGCCCGAAGGTCCTGAGCGTCGCAGGGGATGCTGCTGCCCGGGCGCGATGAATCGAGTTGGCCGCGGTAGGCGAGTTTCCGTTCGCGATCGAAGAGGAAGAAGTCCGGGGTGCAGCGCGCACTGTAGGCGAGTGCGACGCTCTGGTCGGCGTCGAAGAGGTAGGGGAACGGATAGCCCAGCTGCTCAGCATGTTCCGCCATCAGTTCTGGACCGTCTTGCGGGTGAGACTCCACGTCGTTGCTGGAGATCGCCACGACCCCGACGTTTCGTTCGGTCAGGTCATGCCCGAGGCGCACCAGTTCCTCGTTCACGTGCACGACGAAGGGGCAGTGATTGCAGATGAACATCACCAGCAACGCATCCTTCGAGCGACTGACGTCGGCGAGCGAGACTTCGTGACCAGTCCGCGGTTCGACGAGCGAGAAGTCGGGCGCTTCGGTGCCAAGTGGCACCATGCTGGAGGGAGTCAGAGCCATGGGCGTCCGAATCTAGCGGTTTGGTCCGCTCGGTTCCTGCTCAGCAGGCCCTCGCATCGCGTGGCGCGATGCGAAGCCGTCGTTGGATCGAAGGGCGCGCCGGAAGCCCGATTCATCGCATCGGTCCTCGACGGCGCCGTTCCACCGACGGCTGGCTGGACGATGCCGCTCCTCGGGCGTCAGGGATCCCTCTGGATGCTTGCCTCCGTCGACGTCTCCCTGCCGAGCCAAATCCTCAGGGGAAGCGCGCGTCGGCTCGCAGGGGCTCACAGTGTGGTCGCTTGCGCCGGGAGCGATGGCGCGGCCGTCATCCCCTGCACGTCGATGGCAACGACCTCGTAGGTGTAGGTCGTCGAGCCTTGCAGGCCGGAGTCGAGGAAGATCGTGCCGCTGACGAATGCTACTTCGATCCCGTCTCGGAGCACTCGATAACCGTCGATGCCGACGTTATCGCTCGAGGCGCCCCAGCTGACTTGGACTTCGGTAGTCGACTGAGCCGTGGTGAGGACGTTGGTCGCGACCGTAGGGGCGGTTCCGACGCCGCCGACGACGACCGACGAACCGAGGCCGAGGTCGAGCTCGTTGAAGAACTGCCGGACCCGTTCGGAAGCCGGTTCGAAGTCCGGGTTCTCGAGGAACCCGATCGTGAACGTGGCGGGGATCTGCGTGTTTAGCGAGGCGATGTTCTCGCGGCCAAACCCGAACACGGTCATCACGCCTTGCAGCGGGAAGTAGGTGTCGTGGTGCGGGTCGTCGTTGTGGTTGGCGAAGAACAGTCCGCGGCCGACGTTCGGGTCGACGAAGTAGGCCCACTCGTCGCCGAGGATGTCACCGCGGTCGTCGGTGCCGGTGTTCACGATGGCTCCGTTGGCCCGAATCAGCTGGTCGACGCCGGGTTCGAGGGCACCACCCGGGGTTCCTTCGTACAGGAACCAGTAGGGATGGCTCGAGCCGAGGACCGTCAGCCGAGCGTGGTTCGGGTAGATGTCCCAGGTGCACTCCCAGCCGTCCATCGTGATCGAGTGGATTCCGATCGCCAGGGGGCCTTGGCGGATCAGGGTGCTGGTCGACGTCGTAGCCCCCGGGTGAAAGTGCCCTTCGGGGAACGAGAGGTTCGGGATACCTCGGAAGTTACCCGAGGCTCCACCGGTCGGGCGGTAGTCGATCCAGTCGTTGCCGTCGAGATCCAGCAGGCTGGAGAAGCCTCCGCCATCCTTGTGGTAGAGGTAGGTTCCGAGGCTGGTCGTGACTTCGAAACTCGTCTGACCCTGGTCCATCACGCCATCGACGACGGAGACCCGATCCGTGAAGGTTGGCGCGGTGCGCGTAGTGTCCAGGTCGAAGTAGACGTGGAAGTAGCGGCTCGCCGTCGCGGGCAACCAGCCGTCACAGAGGAACGCCAGCCGTCCAACGGCGTTGGTCCCGGCGTCGAACGTAGCTCCGGGATCGAACTGGAACGGCACCGCCGCATCGAGGATCTGACCGGCGGCATTCACTTCGATCACGCGGATAGAACCGGGGTCCAGCGAGCCTGAGGCTCCAACCCCGAGAGCGAGGGCTGTGAAGTCGATCTCGAAGTCCGCGAGACGATCGATACGCGCGTGCCCCTGCGCACCGACGACAACAGGGACGCGGTAGTTCCAGCTGATGTCGAACCACTCGTCCTGGTCATTCGCCAGAGTGGTTTGCATTGCGGTCGCCGTCGACGGCGAGAGGTTTCCAGCCGCGTCCTCGGCCAAGACCGTGTAGTTATGCGTGGTCGACGCGACGAGACCCGTGTCTCGGAAAGTCAGCCCGGTGGTCGTTCCGGCTTCGACTCCATCGCGTAGAACTCGGTAGAGCGCAACCTGGTCATCGTCTTCGCTCTCCGTCCAATGGAGATCGATCCGGCTCGTGGAGATGCCGTAGGCCACGACCTGATCGGGGGCGGTCGGCGAAGTCGTGTCGGGTGCCGGGTCGGTGATGGGGGTCCCCATCAGGTCGGTGATCTCGGTCGAGCTCAACGCGCGGCCGTAGATCCAGACCTCGTCGAGGTCGCCGTGGAAGTTCTTGCCGCCGCCTGGTTGATCGCCGATCGCCACAGCGACTGCGGGATCGACCGCGACGCTTCCGGTCCAAGCCAGGCTGTCGAGTTCGACCCCGTCCTGGAAGATCCGCATGAACGCGCCGTCGTAGGTCACCGCGACGTGCGTCCACTCACCCAGGACCAAGGAGCCCGCCGGTGCGATCAGTGTCTGCGTCGGCCCCGCATCGGTGCGCAGGCGGAAGCGAAGCTGGTTGCCGTTAACGCGGCTGACCATCCAGACGTGCGAGTCGTTATCGAAGCCGGAGGCCTTCGAGATCATGCGTCCATCGGGAACTCCGAAGCCCTCGGGACGGACCCACATCGCCAGCGTGAGGCCAGGGCCAACGACGTCGAGTGTTCCGAGATCGACCGAGCCGCTCGCCCCGTCGTTTCGGATGCCCGCACCGAAGAAGCCGGCTCCGCGGATGGCTCCCGCGAGCGTGCCGTCGTTGCTGTTACCGGTGCTGTCGAGGATCACCGTGCCCGCACCTTCCTCGAAACCGTAGTTGGCGAGGAGGGTGGGGTCGCCCGGAGGAGCAGGCGTAGTGACCTGGACGGTTGCCGGGGTCGTCGAGACGTTGCCGCGCATGTCGACCGCGAACACGTCGTAGGTGTGCGTCGTGTCGGGAGTTGCTCCCGTGTCGAGGAAGAAGGGGCGCTTTGGTGGTGCGATCTCGACGCCGTCCCTACGAACGATGTAGTACTCGACGCCGCTGGCATCGAACGATTCTGTCCAGGCGAGCTCGACGCTGGTCGTCGTGCGCGCCGCCCCCTTGATGTTCGATGGGACCGTCGGAGGCGTCGTGTCGCTCGAAATCGCGGAGGCTGTGGCGGCGAGGATCGGCACCCCGACGAGAGGTGGAAGCGGAACCGCGCGACGCACCACACGATGGATGTCGTTCCTGGTCTTCGCGATCGTCCGGATCTCGGCGCTCGTGAGGGCTCGGCCGTAGACCCGTGCGTCGTCCAGCAGACCATCGAAGGGTTGATCACCTGCTCCCGGCGGCTCGTTGCCGAGAGCGACGCCCGCCCGCGGATCGAGGTCGACGTTGCCCGAGAGTCGGGTCCGACCAACTGAGACCCCATCCAGGTAGAGCTGGAGTTGGGTTCCGTCGTAGGTGAGTGCCGCGTGAGACCAGACTCCGGTTCTGAGGCTTCCGGAGGTCGCGACGAGGGTTGTCGTTCGTCCGTTGACCCGCACGCGGGCACGGAGCCGCACGGCGTTCCCGGAACGAACCGTTCCGAGTTGGAAGATGTGTTCGTGGACACGTGCTCCGGATGCTTTCGAGATCAGCGTGCGTTCTTGCGATGCACCGGGGAAGGAGTCCGCCTGGAACCAGGCACTGACCGTCAGGCCGGATCCGCCAACATCGAAGGCCGGCGGAATCGCGGCCGAGCCAGCAGGACCGCAACGCAGAGCGCCACCCACACCATCGCGCGTCCTCGAGTCCAGCTTGGCCCCGCCATGAAGCACCGCAGTCAATCGGTTGCCACTGTCATCGGACGTGACCGCGGAGTCGACCGCATCTTCGAAGGCATACCATGCGACCAGCGAGGCATCCTTATGGAGCGGCTTCTGCGCGGTCAGCGACGTCGACAGAAAGCCAAGGATCGCGATCAGCGTCGCCAGACCGCGAAGCGAGCGGCAAGGAACCGATGTCATGAAGAGTCCAGTCGGCGTCGACCGGCGGTTCGGTGAGATCCGCGGCGGTGCCTGAGAGCTGCTGTTCGACCGATGGAATGGGGCCGAGAGAATTGGGCGCCAAAGTTTACCGCAGGCGTGGCCGGGCTGCCCGTTCCCGGGCCCGATCGTCGGCGCCTCGCTCGTCCGCGAGTGTTCTCTCGGGATGGAGCCTCACTTCTGCCGCGCCGAATCGGCGACCTCATCGGGTCGAGCCGCCGGGACCCCGGAGACCGGGGCCGAGGAGCCGGATCGGAAAAAGCGACGTCTCGATCTTGGCCGCGGAACGCCCAAGGGGGATCGACGCGGAGGGTTCTGCCTCCTCGCCCGGTCGATGGAGTGAGTGCCTCTCGGACGAGCGTCCGAGCACGGTTTGGGAGGGAGTGCGGGGAGCGGGACTCGAACCCGCACGGCCTTGCGGCCAGCGGAGTTTAAGTCCGCTGCGTCTACCATTCCGCCACCCCCGCGAGCGGTCGGACCTCGTCGTGGAGGCGACGGGTCAGTGTGTCACCGAACGCCGACGAACTCCATCCACGCCTTGTCGATCTCGAACCAGACGTCGCGGTCATAGGCAGCGGCGTGGTTGTTGACCGAGTCGCGGAAGGACTTGCGCCACTCGAAGTACCGCTTCCGCGCCGCGCGGCCCTCGTCGGAGTCCTCGGTGCGCGCACGAATCACGCCTGGGATCGGGTTCGGGCCGGCTTCGGTCAAGGCGTCGCCGATTCCCTTGATGTAGTCGGCCGCGAAGTTGCCGCGACGCAAAGCCTGGTGGCCGTCGTGTTCGAACATCCAGCGGAGAAAGCGCGTCGACTCGGGGGTGTAGTCCCACTCTCGGGAACCCTCTCGCTCTGTGTCGCCGTTCTCCGGTTCCGGCTGAGCGATCTCCTGGACGATGTCCCAGACGTGGAGCATCCGGTCGTTGTTGCGGTTCCACTCGAGACGGCCGTCTTCGACCTCGGATGGGAAGAACTCGATCGTCTTCTTGTTTTGCTTGCTGCTTCGGAGGTACTCGTTGAAGCCGTAGAGGAACCAACGCGGCGCGTGATACATCGCGCCGGGGACGCGGTCGTCGATCCAGTTCCATCCGACCGCCTCGAGCAGCAGCCCGTAACCTTCCCCTGTGCCGGCGTTGACGTCGATCGCGAAGTGCATCGTCCGCGTTGCGGGGTCCCAGGGTCTCGGGTCGATACCGGTTGCCTGAGCGGCTGCGAGCTCCTCCGGGGATCCGTAGATGCGGAGGATCGCCGGCCCCACGTCGCCGCCAAGACCTTCGAACTGCGACTCGATCCAAGAGCGCATGCTCTCGGCGGCTTGGACGGCGCGCTTCGTGTCTTTGGTGCTCGCTCGCGTGAAGACCGTGAAAGTCTTGTTCTTGAAGGACTTCCAGCCGTCGCCTGGTCGTTGACTGGCTCGTTCGACGTAGTTCGTCGCCCACTCGACGACTTGCTCCGAGCGCTCGTCGTTGGACAGCTGGAAGAACCCGGCCCGATCGGAGACGAAGGGTGCGATCGGTAGCCCGTCGACCTCGGCCTCGGAGATCTGGATCGTCGAGAGTGACTTGTCGACCATCTTGCGCATGTCGCGTTGATGGACGTCCAGATACTCCGCGAGAACCAACGCCTTGGAACCGGAGGGCAGGGTGAAACTCAGTCCGCTCATGCGGAGACCGAGCTGTTCGAACAGCGCCTCGAATCGCAGGGTCGTTGTGCCGTCCTTGGTTCCAGAGAGGTCGACTTCGCCCCGCTCGACGATGCGGCCTGGGATGACGTGGATCCGGGCCACGTAATCGTCGAGGTTGGCGAACGGTGGTTCCTGGAACTCGGCATCGTCCGTTGCTTCGGTCCCGTTGAGCACCAACACGCGCAGCGTGGGCGTGTGCGGGAACTGCGCCGCACCCTTGGCGGGGAGTGGGCGCTCGGCGCAGAAGTAGGCGCGGCAGGCTCCGCGGTCGCACTGGTCCGCGGGCAGCTCGATCCAGCCGCGGGGAGCTGCGATCGAGATGTCGACGTCCTGGGCGATCGCCCTGGCACCGAAGGACAGAGCGCCGAGCAAGGCGATCGAGAGAGTGGGGAGGGAGCGGGACAGCAGTCGTCTCATGGGTGTTCCGGGAGAAGAGGGAGTCCGGGGCCCCGATCGGCGGCCGATCGGCAGGCCGGTAGATCTTCGCGGGTTTCGGTCCGGACGGCCAGTTCGGGTCGTAGGGGGCTGCGACGACCCGATTCCGGACTTCCGGATGGGCTGTGGTGCGGCAGGCCCGGTCTCGCCACACTGTGCGCCTCCAATCGAAGACATGACCGACTACCGCACCGAAAAAGACACGATGGGCGAGGTCCGGGTTCCGGCCGACGCCTACTACGGAGCCCAGGCAGAACGCGCACGCCAGAACTTCCCGATCGGTGGCGGGGGCATTCCCGCGGTCGTGATCCGCGCACTCGGCCTACTCAAGGGCGCGGCGGCGGCGGTCAACGAGTCGCTCGGCCAACTGGATGCGGAGAAGTCGCAGGCCATTCAGGAGGCTGCCGGTCAGGTGGCGAAGAACGAGCTCGATCGGCACTTCGTGGTCGACGTGTTTCAGACCGGAAGCGGCACCTCGTCGAACATGAACTCGAACGAGGTCATCGCGAACCGCGCGACCGAGATCCTCGGGGGCGCGCTCGGTAGCAAGCTGGTCCACCCGAATGACCACGTGAATATGGGGCAGTCGAGCAACGACGTGTTCCCCTCGGCCACGCAGCTCGGTCTCGCGCTGGCCGTGAAGGAGCAGCTCCTGCCGCAGATGCGCAAGCTGTCTGATTGCCTGCATCAGTTGGCGGACGATTCCTTCGACTCGGTCAAGACCGGCCGCACGCACTTGATGGATGCGATGCCGATCCGCTACGGCCAGGAGTTCCGCGGATACGCGTCCCAGGTCGACCGCGCGATCGAGCGCATCGGCCACGCTCTGGACCAGGTGTGCGAACTACCGCTCGGCGGTACGGCAGTGGGCACCGGAGTGAACGCTCATCCCGAGTTCGCCAGCAAGGTTTGCGCGAAACTCAGCGAGGATCTCTCGCTGCCGCAGCTGCTCGAGACCTCGGATCACTTCCAGGCTCAGAGTTCGCTCGACTGCGTCGTTCACCTCAGCGGAGCGCTTCGGGGTTTTGCGACCGCGTTCTACAAGATCGGCAACGACGTGCGTTGGATGGCATCCGGCCCACTGAACGGCCTGAACGAGCTCGCGATTCCGGCCGTGCAGCCGGGTTCGTCGATCATGCCGGCGAAGGTCAACCCGGTGATCTGCGAGTCGGTCCTGATGCTGTGCGGGCAGGTGTTCGCGAACGATTCGGCCGTCGCCTTCGGCAACTCGCAAGGGCAGTTCGAGCTCAACACGATGATGCCGTTCATCGCTCGCAACGCCGTCGAGTCGGTCGTCATTTTGGCGAACGGTTGTGCGATGTTCCGCGAGCGCTGCCTGGAGGATCTCGAGATCACCGAGACCGGTGGCAAGCTGGTCGAGATGAACCCGATCCTAGCGACGGCCCTCAACGCCGAGATCGGTTACGAGACGGCGGCCGCGATCGCCAAGGAGTCGGCCAAGACCGGCCGGACGGTCAAGGAAATCGCGAAGGAGAAGACGGATCTCAGCGACGAGCAGCTCAACGATCTGCTCGATCCCGCGAAACTTTGCGGTGACGGCGGTCAGAGCCGGCCAGAGTGAGCGCAGCGCATCGGAGCTCGTCACCCCAACGATTCGCCCCGCAACGAGTCGCCGGGGCCCCGCGGTCATCCAGGACCCTGTCGAGAGCTCAGTTCGAGCTCTGTTCGGCGACCTGCTTCTTCTCGTTGCCGATCGCAGTGGTCTCGTGCAGACGTCCGGTCACCGCGAACCACAGGGCCTTGAGCATCACGTAGGGGACGTAGAGGAAGACGACAACGAGGAGCGCTCCGATCGACAGGAGCGTCATCCAGAGCCAGAAGAAGGTCGTTGCGAGGAGTCGTGCCATCGGGCGCCGTGGGATTATAGATCGGGTTGGCGGACCCTGTCCGCACAGTCCTCCCACGAAGATGGATTCCAAGATGGAGACGACCCCGCGTGTTCTGGTCCTGCTCGCCGAAGGCACCGAAGAAATGGAGTTCACGATCGTCGTGGACGTGCTCCGGCGGGCGGGGGTCGAGGTCCTTGTGGGCGGGGTGGATAGCGCCGAAACCGTGACCTGCAGCCGTGGGGTGAGGATCGCTCCGGACCTTGCTCTCGGCGAGCTGGACCGGGGGGAGCGCTTCGACTGGATCATCTTGCCCGGCGGTGCTGGAGGCTCGGATCGATTCGCCGAATCGGAGCTCGTCGGCGAGTGGCTCAGGACCCAGTGGAGCCGTCGCGAGGACGGCGCCGGGGTTGCTGCAATCTGCGCGGCGCCTGGAGCCCTGGTCGCTCACGGGGTCGGTGAGGGGCTGCCGCGCACCTCTCATCCCAGCGTCTCGGAGCGGGCTGGGAGTCACGGGCCCTACGAGGAGCGGCCGGTCGTGGAGACCGAGCACCTGATCACCAGTCGGGGACCTGGCACGGCGTTCGCTTTTGCCTTCTCGCTGGTCGCGCGATTGCGTGGTCTGGAGCGGCTGGCCGAAATCCGAGCCCCGATGATTTTCGCGGACTGATCGGCGGTCGCGATCCCGGCGGTGGGAGATTCCTCGGGATCTCCCGAGGTTGTTCCTCGCTGCGGTCCGACGGAGACCGCAAAATAAGGAGCCCCCACGTCGTCACCTCCCAAACCTGGAAGGAGATTCGGTAACGGGAGGTCGTGATGACGACGCAGGGACTCGGGGGTGTCCTCTCTCACAGAGGGCCGGTTGCAGCCGGACCTCGCCCCGATACCTGCGGGTTGGAGCCGATTTGGCGAACCGGTCGGAGGAATCCTGCAGATTCCTTGTGGGAGGGCCTCGTCCGTCGTGGCGGCAGGTCAATTGCCGACGCGGACCCGGATTCCGGGCGCCGTCACCACGCCGAGTGGATTGCTCGGTGCAGCGGCGTCGAACGCGATCCAGCTGTGGAAGAGACTCGCGGCGACCAAGGAGGGGTCGTTCGGAATCGCGTAGCTCATCGTCGCTGAGCCGAGCGAATTGGTCGCGACCGAGACGGTCCACTCGGCACTCGTCAGGAGCAGGCAGCCGGGGCCCGCGCCGAGGGCCGTGAGGTCGTAGGGCAGGCTGAGGTCGTTGAACGTCTCGGCAGACGTTCCGGTGGTCAGAACCGCGACTCCGGAACTTGGGCCGTTGCTCAGCGAGACCTGGTAGGTCCGGCCAGTTGCGGGTGTTCCCGAGCCTCCGATGGCGAGAGGGCCCGAACTTCCGAAGCAGCTCGGGTTTCCGAGGGGCTCGAATCGTCCGTCACGATCCCGCACCGATTCGATGTGCGTCGCCAGCTGGTCGCGAGCCTGTTGCTCCACCGCGGACAGCCCGAAAGCGAATCGGTCGACCTGCTCGACCGGGTCCGTGGGCAGGTGGTAGAGCTCTTCGACGAACGACCCGTCGTTCTGGTAGTTCCGAACGAGTTTGAACTCGAGCGACCGTGCGCAGGAGAAGCCGTTGGTGCTTGGGTCGGTGCGGTTCGTGTAGCTCTCAGCGTAAATGGATTCACGAATCGAGGGCTGAAACGGGTCACTCAGATAGGGAGCGAAGCTGATCGAGTCGGACTTCAGGATCGGCTGTTCGAGATCGACTGCGATCAGGTCGCCGATCGTGGTGAAGATGTCGGTGATCGACACGACGGAGTTGACTTCGCGACCCGGGAACGTGACGGCAGGGCCGGCGAGCAGGAACGGCACCCGAACGCCTCCCTCGTAGGGCGATCCCTTGGCGTGATCTCGCTGCGAGGCAGGCAGCGTCACGCGCCGGGGGGTGCCGTTGTCACCGAGAAACACGACGTTCGTTCGAGCCAGATCGGTTCCGAGGGAAGCCAGAACGCGGGCGAGCTCGGTGTCCATCGCTTCGATCGCCGCCTGGTAGTGCGGGATGGGATCGGATTGCGGTGTTCCCGGGAGCGTCTGCGTGTGCAGGTTCGCAGGTGGGACGTGATAGGGGGTGTGCGGAGCGTTGAACGCGAGCACGCACACCCACGGCGACGTCTGCGCCTGGATCCAGCCGATCGCATCGTTGGCGATCTGGGTGGTCGAGTAGGTCGTGCTGGTCGAGGTCTGGCCGTTCACGGTCCTCTGCCAGTTGAAGTAGTTGCCGACGCTGCCGCCCAACGGGCCGGCGAAGTGGGACCAGCCGGAATCATTCGGGTGGTTCGGATCCGATTCGACGTGCCACTTCCCGATCCAGGCGTGGGCGTACCCCGAGTTCGCAGCGTCGAGGGCTTCGGGGATCGTCGTCTCGCCGAGTGGCAGACTGGGGCGGCCGGGGCTGCCGATCCCGGTTCGAACCCCGTGACGCCCCGTGAGCAGGCTCGCGCGGGCCGGAGAGCAGGTGGGGTAGGCCCAGCCATTGCGGAACAACACGCCGCTGCTCGCGATCGTGTCGATCGTCGGCGTGTTCGCGGGGCTCACGCCCTCGGCGTAGACACCGACCTGATCCACGCCGAGATCGTCCGCGACGACGATCAGCACGTTGTCGCCGTTCTGAGCGAGAGCGGGAGCGCCGAGGAGTGCGGCCGAGAGTGCGAGGTTTCGGAAGACCATCATGTAAGGCCTACATCGAATGCGGTGGCCGGCAAGGCGTTGGAACGCGATTGCCGGCGTCGCGTCACAATCGATACATCAGGAACGAGTGTCCCTGAGACCCTATGTCCTCGCGACGAGGGTCAAGCCTCCCTTGCCCTCGCGGATTCCACGCCAGAGCGCCCGGCGTTCAAACGGCAGAATCGCTCAGCGATCGCGAATCGACTCGAGGATCTTGGCCGAGGCCTTCTGCTGATACTCGACGGCCTTGAACAGGATCGGTTTCGTCGTGGATCGCATGTCCGTGAGGAATTGCTGAGCGGGCTCGGTCTGACCCCAAGCGAGCACTGCGTCGACCATGGCTTCGTCGGGAAACACCTCTCGAAGCGGTAGGTCCCGCAGTTTGGGCATCGGCAAGGCTTGGACGACGGCCTTGAGCTTCTCTGGCAGGTCGGTGGCGCTATCGATTCCTTCGAGTTGGTCATCGAGCTGCGACGTGATCCGTTCGAACGCTTGTTCGGCCATCGCGCGCCCTTCGACTTCGAGTTGTGCATCGCTGACTTGGGGCCCGATTCCGAGACGCAGCATGCGATCGATCTTCTCCTGGAGCCTCGCCTCATCGGTTCCCGGCGCCGGAGCCTCAGCGACGGGGAGCGAGACCTCGGGGAGAGGGTCCCCGGCCATGGCGGCGTCGATCAGAGGCTTGATACGGCCCTCGGTGGCCTCTCCCGCCTTCGTAGCTAGATCCATCACGCCTTGGAGATACTGCTGCCCGTGTTCGGTTCCGAAGAACTCGATCGCGGATCGAGCTCCCTCTGCCCCGACGTGCTCCATGACGATCTCAGTGATGTCTTCGTTGAGCTCGTCGTAATCGAAGGCGGAGACGATGGAGTCGAGAAACTCGGGGTCCGCGTCCACGGGCGTTTCCTTCCGGAACTCCTCGAGCATGCGCTCCTTGCTGACCGACATCCCGGCCTTGTCCATCAACTCTTGAGCCTCTTCGTGCGTCAGCTCGGTCGGCAGGCTCGCGTCAGCCTCGTTTGAGCAGGACGTGCCGAGAAGCAGGGCGGCAGCGAAGGCGGAAACGCTCGCGTGGTGGAGCCTGGACGAGTTCGAGAGGTTGAGCATCATCTGGTCGGAATCCGAGCGGCGGCCGAGGCGAAGCTCGACGACTCTCGCCGGTCTCGGGCGCGAACGTCGCTGTTCCGGGCCGTGGAATACGTATTCGTTTTCGACGAACAATGTCGAAGCCGCTTGCGGCCCATCCATGAAAAAAAAGCGCCCGAATCCGGTCCTGTTCTTCGTGAGCCTTGGAATCGTGATCCTCACGACGTCCTACGTCAGTTCGAGGTTCCGGTCGCTCTCGCCGACCGAGGAGGTCCTCAAGCTCCGAGATGAGGTCTCCGTGTTGCGTGAATCCATCGGACTCATGCAGAAGGCGATGGATCGCGACTCGACCGATCGGGAAGCGACGCAGCCATTCGATGTGCCGGTCGCCGCCTCGAACCCGAGCGCCGTCCACGCCCTGCTCGATCCGTACACCGAAAGCGAGCCGAGCTCGGAAGCGCGCCAAGCGCGCGCGAGTCAGATCAAGGCTCGGCTCTTCGAGCGATCGGCCGCGCAGATCCTCTCCTGGCTCGGACGACCCGACGACTTCTTTGCGAGGAACGGGGTGGCCGTCTGGTCCTACGCGATCCTGGAGGACAACCGATCAGTCGAGATCGGATTCGTCGACGGGCGCGTCTCGGCGGTGCAGATCTACTGAGTGGGGCAGATCGACCGAGGAGGCATCCCGGAGTCGCGCGGCCGTGCCGGATCCGCGGCTCCTGCGCCAAAGGTGGTGGTGGGAATCGAACCCACGTTCCTGGATTTGCAATCGGTCTGGGGTCCGTCGGGGAAGTGTGCGATTCCTCCGAGTTCGACCTCCAGGGGCCGCATGAACGCCGAAGACTAGGTTTCGGCGATTCCTCCGATCAGGCCTCTCTGAGGCTCGATTGTGGCCCGCTTGTGGCCTGGTCAGAGGCACGAACACCTACTGACCCCGACCGGGCGAGGCCCTCGGTTTGCGTGGCAGCGAAACGCGTGCGCGCTCGGTCGGGGTCGCTTTTTCTTCCTGAGAGGGGCGACCGGGTTGTTGAGAGCCGCCCGGCCCTCCGCGGCGGTGGGCTAACGAGCGAGTGCGAGACAGCGGGCCCACCGCCGCAATTCTTCGGAGCGCGTGCGGCCGGGCGGTCCGCTGCGCTCCACCCTAGGGCCGAAAGGCATGCTCGAGGTGAGTTCGGGGTCGGGGCCACTCCTTCTATCCCGATAGCCCGGCGTCGGTTCCGGACTCGCCTCATTCTTACCCGGGGGGCTGCATGAGCTCGAAGAGTGCCAGGTCAGAGGCTCTTCGGGTGGTTGCAGCCCTCTCGGAAGAGGCATGGGCAGCGCTCAGAGCTTGCGCTGTGCACGGGCTGGACCCGGCAGATGGGTCGCGTGGTGGCTGGAAGCCTCGCGGTCACGGCGGATGGCGGATCACCCCGGAGGCGATCGCGGAGCTCGAGCGAGCTGGTGCCGTCACGCCCTCGACCGGATCAGTCGTCCTGCTCGAGCTGGGAGTCGCCATCGCGCGGGATCGCGGGTGGCTCAACCCGGGCAAGGCAGACCGGAAGGGAGGCGATACGTGAGTCCTCAACCGCTCACCGAGCTGATGCACCTGTGTCTGATCGACATCGCCCAGGACGGACTGGCTCGCACTACTGGGTGGGGCTGGGAGTCTCGTTCCGCCGCTCGAACCGACCACAAGGAGGGCTCCATCCTCGCGCTGGCGTCTCGCGGCCTGATTGAGGTTGAGGGAAGCGCACGCACGCTGGATCGAAGCAACCTGACGAAGTGGGGCCGTCGCCAACTGGTGGAGTCCTGCAGGCTCTACAGCACCGAGGTGCCAGAGGGGTGCGAGTCATGAACGAGTCGCCGACCAGCAGGCCTGTCGCCGATGGAGAGGTTCTCTCGCCTCTCGAGATCATCGGATTGCGACTCGTCCACGCTCGCCGCCACCGGCGGCGCTCACTGGAAGAGTACGCGGACGCGGTCGGGATCTCCGAGACGCACCTGCGCAACGTCGAGGGCGGCCGGAAGTCGCCGTCGCTTCGGTGCCTGGTCGCGCTCTGCGTCGATCTCCGACTCGATCTCGACAGGCTCCTCGATCAGGGGTGTCCGTCAGAGCCCATGTCGACGTCGACCGTGTGGGCTGATGACCAGCCGGAGGGCTACTTCCTACGGCTCGCCAGGACGGTTGCGGATCTCGACTTTCTCGCGAAGGGAGGCAAGCCGCGATGAGCAAGCGCGACTCCGAACTCCGTATCTGCGGGGCCTGCCATTGGGTGAGGGTTCGCGACGACGGCAAGCGGCTGTGCGTCCTCGGACCGCAGCGCCGCATCGTGCCCAAGCACGTCAAGACCACGGACTCGTGCGAGCACTGGCAGCTCAAGCGCCAGTCTGAGGAGGGGCGACGTTGACCGACTTCGATGCACTGCGCCGTCACGCGGCGAAGATGATCGCGACTCGCGGCGTATCGCTGCCCGATTCGGCGTGGCGGGTGCTCGACGTGCTCGAGTTCCACGCCACGCCCGACCTGTTGGCGTGGCCGGCCTCTCGGACGATCGCGGAGCTTGTGGGGATCGATCGCCGGAGCGTTCGGCGCGCCCTGGATCTGCTGGTCGAACGCCAGGTGATTGAGGTCCATCGCCCTGGTGCGCGCCGCCGGTCGACGAGCTACCGCCTGTTCGCGGGTGCGCCCAAAGAGGCGGTCGAGCAGTTGGTGCACACGCGGCGTTTGGGCGCACCTACTGCGCCCAAGACCGAGGATATGGGCGCACCTGTTGCGCCCAAAGTCGAGAACGGTGCGCCCAAAGCGGCCGTTATGGGCGCGCCTGCTGCGCCCATAAGTTCAGAGCGCCCAACGGAAGTTGTGGGCGCACCCGACCCAAGTTATGGGCGCACCTGGGTGCGCCCGGAACCCACTGAACCCATCTCCTCCCCCCAACCCCCCTCGTCGTTCGAGGAGGAGGAAGAGGGTTCTCTGGATCCAGGCCCTGAGTCGGAACCCGAACCTGATGAGGTCCCGTGGTGGTTCCAGGAGCGGCTCCGTGCCGCGGGTGTCGGGCTCGGTGCCGACCGGCTGTGGCCTGCCTTCGAGTCGGACGGCGGAACCGAGCTCGAGCTCGATGCGATCGTCGGTGCGGCAGGCAAGCCAGCGTTCGTGGTGCACTGGATCCGCCAGGGCCGAGCGTTCTGGGAAGGCCGGATCCCAGAGCCGGCGAAGCCCCGCAGCTCGGCGTCGACCGACCTCGAAAGCTGGCTCGTCGAGTGCGGTGTCGAGCACTCGAACCTCGGTTCGTTGGCCGATGGCTTCGCCGCCTCCGGTGGTGCCGTGTCCGACCTCGAGGTGCTCGATCGAGCTCGCCGCCGAGCGGGGTTCCCCGTGGGCGATCTCGTGACCTGGATTCGATCGGAGCACTCCTGGCGCCAGCTGGTGCAGGAAGAGCTCCAAGCAGGGGCTGAAGCCCCGAGTGCGCCGCAAGGGGGCGCCGTCACCGCATCGTCGGTCGACCCGCTGAAGTGGGAGCCGAGCGTGCAGACACCGTTCGACCTGGCCCTGAAGGAGGCCGCCTGCCAATGACTGAGTTCACTCAGCCGAGTCGGTTCACGGCTCGCGAGTTCTTCCAAGTGCTGGGCGTGACGGTTGTCACGGTTGGGCTCCTCGCCGCAGTCGTCGTCTTCGGAGGTGTCTGATGGCCAACCGTAAGACCAAGGCACAGCGCGAGGCTGAGCAGCTTGCGGCGTTCATGCAGCGCATCGCAGAGGTGACTGCGCGATGAGTCACCCTGCAACACTTGCCGGGACCCAGCTTGCCTCAATCGATCCGGCTGATGTGGCCGAGTCAATTGCCACTGGGAGGCTCGTACGGAGGGAGCAGATCGTAGCGGCACACGGCCGTTTGTCCGTTGTTTCCGACTGCGGTCACGTCCACGTGGAGTCCCACCAGCGACGGATCGTCTGGAATGTGATACAACGCCCCCGCGGGGCCACAGGCCGCGATCAGAGTGGAAACGGGATCACTGGGGCCGTTCGGCACGCTCAACATCAGGATCCAAGAGTCGGCGGGCGGAACCTCAATCTGCTGGGGAAGAAATCCCGGCTCAAAGATGCAAAGCCCTCCGACCCACTGCGATCCCAAGTAGTCGATGTTTGGGAACTGGTTGTTCGGGGTCTGTGGGTTCGGGATTCCTGGAAAGAAGGCATTCAACCCGGTGCGACCTACTTGAGACGCCGCGGAGGTCACCAGGAAGAGTCCGGCGGAAAGCACCAGTGCGGCGCGAGTGAGCTGTTGGATCATGGACGCAAGTCTCTATGGGGAAATCGAGTTTGTAGACAGTTCCGAGGTGTCCTGCAGCAGCGAGGTGTTTCGTGAAATGTCTTCGAATCTGCGTTTCGACTCCGCCGAGCAAGAAGAACAACATGCGCTCGGGCTACCGCGGGCGTCCCTGCAAGGGTCGCGTCGTTATCGCGTCGGAGCGTGAGATCGAAGCCGCCCTGATCGAGGCGATGTGGCGCAAGCCCAGGCCGTTGATCGCGAGTCACGACGTAGGCGTAGAGATCGATCACTTGGTCGGCCCAGAGCTCGTGGAGGTGCGCGTAGTCGACCTCGGTGCGCCACGCTGTGTTCCTGGGACTCGCAGGACCGGGCGGAAACGAGACGTGCCCAACCTGGGGGAGGTGGTCTGCGACGTGATGCAGTCGTGGGCCTACGAGAACGACAGCCAGATCGCGGACTACCGCGTTCGGAGGGTCGTGTGAACGACTACGGGGCCAGCATGGCGCTCGGTGTGGGCACGGCCTGTGGAGGGACCTCACACCGACAGGGTTCGAGTCCCTGTGGCTCCATCCACCGCTGTGGTTCGGCAGCGACCGGACGTCGGGGCAGGCGTGACAGCTCGGAGAGACGGGCGACTCATCACCCGGATGCCCGGGTATCGATCCTCTGGGAGGGGGAGCCATGCAAGTAGTTCGATCTCTCTTAAGCGCTGCCGTCGCGCTCCTCGTGACCGCGGCCGCGGTCGCTCAACCCACAACGTTCCAGCAGACCGTTGTCCTCGAGGCCCCAGAGAGGGGGCACTTCTTCGCGACGCTCGCGATGCCTCTGGACGCACCCGACGTGCTCGTCGGCAAGCGAGGTGTTCGTGCCTACCGTGTACACGAGCTCGGAGAGCACTCAGCGATCTACGCGCTCGAGTCGTTCGCTGAACTCCTGCCTCGCCAAGATCCCAAGAGTCCGTCGGTTGTCGAGCTTCAGCTTCGCGGCCCCGAGACCGAGGCGGAGAAGGCGGTCCCGGGCTTCTGGATCCACCCGGCGATCACTGACGACCTGCGGCAGATTGTGCCGCATGTCGTGGTGACCGACCGTATCCTCACGCCGACCGCGACACGGGTTGCGATCGACTCGAAGGTGCTCAAGCGCTACCGCCTCGAGTTCGCCAACGAGACGTATGCCGTGGTCGTCTGGCTCGATCTCCGACCGCGCTCACCGGTCGTCGAATTCAGCGCGATCGTGTTGCGACGTGATCGCAAGGCGAACGGACTCACGCAGGTCATCCTCGGCTTCGGCGAGCCAGTCCGACACAAAGGGGAGGTCCATCGCTCGGGTTGGGTGCAGGACGTCCTCTCCCTAGACACCGCCGGAGTCGGTGTGTTGCGAGGGGCGATCCTCTGTCAGTCTCGCACCATCAAGGGAGCGGACGCGGAGGCTTACGATCTCGACGACGCGACGGTCGATGCCCTGGCTGCAGCAGAGCAAGGGCCGTTCTTCGGGTTCCCGACGCGATGGCCAGGTGACTGGCTCCTGGCACCCGTGCCCGACATCGATCCGAGTCTGGCGAACGAGCAGAAGGGGCACCTGATCCAGCGGTGGCTGAGCCAGGGCGAACGACCACACACGTCGCAGCCTCATCCCCACGCTCCGGGCAACCAGGCCTCGTTCGGCGTGAGCTACTTCCTGCCGTTCTTGGGAGAGCCGCGTCCTGAGATCACGCGCGCCTTGCTGTGGAACGCCGAGGACTGGC
This sequence comes from Planctomycetota bacterium, assembly GCA_039815565.1. Lineage (GTDB taxonomy): Bacteria > Planctomycetota > UBA1135 > UBA1135 > UBA2386 > JBCBZB01. Next base: position 39,342 of record JBCBZB010000005.1, on the reverse strand, counting down.
TCGACCGTCCGGTCCACTTCCAACGTCGAGGGACGGTCTCCGATCCGGTCCGCTTCATTGCTGGGATGCGGACGAAGTCTCGGCGCCCCTACACAGACCGTGGGGCGAACGAGTTCCAGCGACTGGGTATCCCACCCGTCCCGGGCCTGTCTGAGCTTCGTCGGCGCAAGGGGCACGACGATGAGCACGCTGCGGACATGCCGTTGCTAGCCGCCTACGCGCTCACAGGCGACCCGGTGCTCCGGTGGTGCATGCGCTCCCACCTGGGCATGGACCTCAACCAGATCCAGCTGGCGCTCTCGTCCGCCGGGAAGGGGCGAGCCGAGGGCCGGGTCGGCATCAACATGCTCGCGTCTGGCGTCCTGCTCGGAGGCCAGGATCTAGCGCTCGTCGTCGCTCACCTCGAGAAGCGCGTTCGCGATGCGCGTGCTCAGCAGGATCGTCACGGCGGCCCCATCGGCATCGAGAACGACCCACGCACTCACGCCGACCTGCCGGCGCACACGCCCTACGAGGAAGCACAGGCCGCCTACGCGTTCTGGACGCTGTATCAGGTGTCGGGGAGTGAGGTGGCCAAGGATGCTGCCTGGACCGCAGCGAGTCTGGTGGCGGACTCTATCTTCCTCGAGGACGGCAGACCCTGGGTGCCCTACCGCGTGTCGCTCGACGCGATCGCGTCTGAGCTCAATCTCAGCTCATCGAAGGTGCATCCGGGCGAGTGGATTCACTGGAGTGCGCCGGCGTTCGGTGTCTTCCTGGATCTAGCGCCGTCGGATGATCGGCGGCGCGCCAAGGTCGAGGGAGCAGTCGAGTGGTTGCGATCGAAGCCAATGCGTCGGCTGTCGGACCTGCACTTGGCAGGCCCTGTCCTTTGAGCGGCGGCATGTTTCGACGGCTGAACCTGAATCAGGGTGAAGACTTGTGCTCCTCGGCGTTCTTCCGGAACCACTCGCCGGCCGCGAACAGCACGCGGTCGGGATCCTCGGAGAGGAACGACTCGAACTCGACTTGGCCGTTGACGATCACGGCAGCCACGAATCGATGGTCTCCCTCCTTCGTTAATCGGGTGAGTTCGATCTCAGCGACGCTTCGCTCGACGAGGCTGGGTGGGTGCGGAACAACTACGCGAAAGCGATCCGTGACCCGGCCGCAGTCCTCAGCCTCGCCCCCAAGGCCTCGTTGGAGGGCCTCCATCTTCTGGTCTGACATACGGCGCATGTTGAGGTGTCTGCGCTGGAGTTGCCATCGTGCCGATCAGTCGCCGATGGCTCGTCGTTCACGAAGCTTGAGCAGTGCAACAGCTGCCGACACGGCGGTGGAGATCGCGAGGATCCAGGACGGCAAGTCGAGCGACAGAGGCTGGATCATGCCTTCGTCTACGAGGTCCACGAGGGCGGCGTGCGGAGATCCGTCGGCGAGTTCGACGGGTCCTTCCAAATCCCTAACAAACCAATGGGGTTGTCCGCGCCGACGCCGTCTGTCGAAATTCCTAAGTCCAGTGATGTCCGGGTCCTATCGCGGTCGCGTTTCGCGGCCTGATCGGACTTCCTGCATGCCATCGTGAGCGGGGATCTCGACGAGTTCGACCTGACTGAGCTGCCGGAAGTGCCGGAGGGGCGTTTCGTCTCCACACAGGCTCTCGTGGCCGAATTCTTCGGAAGATCGGTTCGGCAGGTGCGTCGCTGGATGAAGAGCGACGGCTTCCCCGAGAAGTCCAGAGAGGGCTACGACCTCGAGGCAATTCGGGACTGGCTGAAAGCGGACATGGGAGAGGACATGTCCGGTGTTTCGGACCCCGAAGGCTACGCCCAGGCGCGACTTCGAAAGGAGGTCGCTTCCGCGGACAAGCTCGAGTGGGAGGCGAAGATCCAGGCGCTCCGTTTTCAGCTCCTCGAGGAGGCCTGGCACAGCGTCGATTCCGTCCAGTCGATGTTCGAAGAGCTCGCCGGCGCGGTGCGGTCCGCTCTGTTGCTCATCCCTCGGAAGATGGCTGCCGACGTTGGCGCGCGGCAGGCCTCGAGGATTGAAGAACTGTGCACGAGGCACGTCGATGAGGCCCTCGATCTGCTCGCTTCGGACGACTTCGTCGAGCGCCTAGAGGCCGAGCGTAAGCGGCTGGAGAAGGGGTCGAGCGTCGGGAAGGGACGCGGCCGTCCGCGGAAGAAAACCAGGAGAGCGAACCGATGAACGTGCCGCCCTTTCTTCGAGCTGTGTTCGCTCCGCCGGAGCGGCTGTCCGTGTCGGAGTGGGCGGACCGCTACCGGAAGCTGCCTGCCACGGACCCAAGGCCCGGGAACTACCTCTCCAGCTTCATGCCGTTCTGGCGGGAGCCTATGAACGCTTACCTCGACCCGTTGATCGAAGAGATCTGCATTCAGGCGGGGGCGCAGGTCGGAAAGAGCCGACTGCAGGAGAACTTCGTGGGGTTCATCGCGTGCGAGCAACCGGTCGACGCGATGATGGTGCTGCCGCGAGACCAGGACGTCCGCATCGTCCTGAAGGATCGACTCGGGCCGATGATCCGGCTCTCACCGGCGATCTCCGAACAGCTCTCCGAGGGGGCCTCGAACCAGGACGCGATCCGCTTCCGACGGTGCGTGCTCTACCTCACCGCGGCAGGCTCCGCAGCAGGCCTCGCGTCGAAGAGCTGCGCGACTGTGCTGATCGACGAGCTCGACAAGTATCTGGACGCGATCTCCGATGAGGGCTCGCCGGTCGACCTCGCTCGCCAGCGTACGAACGCGTTCGTCGGTCGGCGGAAGATCGTGACGGCGAGCACCCCCACGACCGATGCTCGAGGCATCGCAGTCGAGATGAAGCGCAGCGACCAACGGAAGTATCACCTTCCGTGTCCGTCGTGCGGGCACTTCCAGCCCCTGACCTGGGAGCAGGTGGACTTCGGGGACGAGCGCGATCCGGACAAGATCCTCGCCGAGGGGCTGGCCTGGTATCGATGCGAGTCGTGCGGCGACCTGTGGACAGACGAGCAGAGGGTGGCCCAACTGAAGCACGGCGTCTGGGTCCCGAAGGGGGCGACGGTCACGGAGGAAGGAGAGGTGCAAGGCGCCAAGTTCTCGTCGGTCCGTGGCTACTACGTCACCGGACTGCTGAGCCCGCTTCGACCCATGTCAGACTTCGTGGCTCGGTTTCTCCGTGCTCACGGCAGCCGCAAGAACATGCGGACGTTCTTCCAGTCGGACATCGGTCGCACGCACGCGGACATCGAGACGTCGTTCGATCAGTCGGACCTCGAGGAGCGAGTCGGCGACTACAAGCTCGGCGAGGTTCCCGAGGGCGTGGAGGAGCTCGTGTGCGGCGTGGACGTCGGCAAGCAGGTCATCCACTGGGTGGTCCGAGGCTTCGCGAAGGGCATGGAGTCGTGGCTGGTGGCTCGAGGCCTGGCCAACACGCTCGACGAGATCGAGGGCCTCCTCGAGGAAGAGTTCGACGGCGAGACGATTCGACTCTCGAACGTCGACTCGGGATGGAAGCCGAGACGGGTCTACGATCTGGCGGCCCGGCACAAGTCGAAGATCCGCCCGATCAAGGGCGGCTCCCAGTCGAAGAAGCCGGTCATTGCTACACCGGTCGAACAGACCAGATCTGGCAAGACGAAGGCGACCGGCGTGAAGCTGTTCACGCTCGACACGCACTGGTTCAAGGACGAGCTCGCCGACCTGCAGGAGTCGGGACGATGGCACCTGCCGTGCGACATCGATGAGGTCTACCTCGAGCACCTCTCTGCCGAGCGGAAGGAACTCGACTCGAAGGGTGTCGAGGTCTGGCGCCCGAAGTCCGAGGGCATCGCGAACCACTACCTCGACGCCGAGGTCTACGCCCTAGCCGCGGCTCGAATGCGGGGGCTGTGGAAGCAACCGAATGAGCCTGCGACGCCGAAGCCGACGAAGCGGCGGCGGACCAAGCAGCCGACCGAGAGCACGCCGGAGGCTGAGGCGGCACGAGCCCGATCCCGCGCGCCGTCGCGCCATCGAGCGGGCGGTCTGCAGCGAAGGCGCGGCTCAGGATGGGGAGAACGAGGGAGGCCTTTCGGGCGATGAACGAGGCAGAGCAGCGAAGGCCCGTCGTCGAGTGGGAGCCTATCCAGTGTCCGGAGTGCGGAAGCACGCGTCGCCGCGACATCAGTCGGAAGTCCGGAAACCGGAAGTCGACGCATGTCTGCCGCGACTGCAGCCAGGTCTATTTCGCTATCCGAAGGCCGCTGGCGATCACTCCGAGTCGCGACAACATGGACGCTCAATCGGGTGATTGAGGTGTTGATTGGAAGTCGTCGCGGGTCGGCCTTTCGGCTTCGCAGGACGCAATGTGAGCACCCGTGCCAGCGATTCCAGGTAGTTGGAAACCGAAACGAACACGAGCCAGAGCCGTTTCGAGGTCTGCCTTGAAAAGAGCTCGTCGGCCTCATCGAGGAGCTCTCCGGCTCCATCCATGAGGTTGTGGCGCTCTGCTGCGTTTGGCATGAACTTGGCTAAGAACGACAGTGGGCAAATTGATATGGGGGCCTCATTCGTCAAACGTTCAAACGGCCAGATCCAAAACCGAACGATTGACCGAATCGGCTGGAGGCAGTACAGCGCGGACCGGAGCAGGAATCTTTTGGACCCTTTATGGTCGAACATGATTCCCTTAATGCGGTTGGTTTCGAAGAAGATGTAGTTGATCCCACCATGCACAAATTCCAGGCGCGTTCTCTCACGCTCGACCAAGTGAGCGATCAGCAGCCGCAGCATTGCACGCTTGCCCAGATGTTCTCGGGTTGCAAAGAAGCCGAGAATGACGCCGGTGGCGATCGGGACGACAAAGACAAGGTAAATCAAGCGGCCAACGTTTTCCGCAATTGAGAGTTCTGTGCTCATGCGGTGCTGCCCTCCAAGCCGTCGATGCCGAGCTGATCAGCGAGTTCGAGGACTTCCCGCCGCTTGTCGCAAAGGACGCGTCGACCTGGCGCGGTGATGAAATAGACCCTCACAGATCGACCGTCCCGTTCTTCGAGTCGGTAGTCGGCGAAACCCGCTTCTCTGAGTTTCTCCAAGTGATGGTAGCGGCTGCTCACGGAGATGAGCTCCTTCTGCGGCCTGGATGTGCGTTCCGCGTGGAGCTTTGCGATCTCCAGCGGTGTCGATTCAGACCTCGCCAGGATGGCGAGAAACACGAGCTGAGGGCTGCCTTGACGCAAGGGGCGAACTGCCATGCCTCCAAGATAGCGCGGTTCTTGGAGTGAGTCCAGAAGCGTGATTGGATTGGAGCAGTCTGGAAGGTCCGCGGGCTGCCGCCATGACGGCGCGACTTGGTTCTGCGGCAAGCGAGGCGCGTCAGGATGTTGGGATGGCCCTGATCGCGGACCGCCTGCCCCTCGACAAGCTGCGCGAGATCATCCTCGCGCACGAGGACGCGATCCTGCGTGCGGCACAGCGAGGTCACGTCGAGTCGTTCTCGGCGGCCGGTGAGTCCTGGAACTACCGCAGCCCCAAGGATCTGGCGCAGTCGCTGGAGGCCATGGAGCGGATCTACAACGCCCGCCTAGCCCGTCAACGTGGGGTGAAGGCCTTTCCGGTTCGGTTCGGGAGGGGGGCGCGACGATGGTGAATCGCCGGATCCAGAAGGCTCTGAACGGGCTCGCGGACTCGGTCGTGGAGGCCGTCAACCCGAGGCGGAACGTCAGCCGCCGCATGTGGCGGCGTTCGTCTGATCGGCAGTCGGGACTGATCGGTGCTTCGAGCAACCGCTTCAACGACTACTGGAAACCGCGCGTCAAGGACGCGAACGCCGCGACGCTGACCGACCTGCCGGACGTCATCGCGCGCGCGCGAGACGCCTCCCTGAACTCGCCGGTCTACCGGGCGGTGCAGGAAACGATCGTCGAGCACGTGGTCGGCTCCGAAGGCCTGCGCCCGCGCTCGCTCATCGACGAGAAGCGCCTCGGGATCACCCGCGCCCAAGCCGACGAGTTCCAGAAGGCGGTCGATGACGCTTGGCGAGACTACTCGCGCCACGCGGACGTGACCGGTCGCCAGGAAGACTTCGCCAACCTCCTGCAGTTGGTCGTGCGCTCAGCGTTTGATGGCGGGGATGTCTTCGCCACGTTCCCGCTGAGGGACTGGGGGCGGCTTGGGGTCTTCCCGCGGATCAACCTGATCGAAGCGGAGCGAGTCGCCGAACCGACGAGCCGGATCTCCGATGTCCGATGCCAGGGCGGAGTGCAGCTAAACGAGTTCGGCGCGCCAATCGGATACTGGGTCTCGCGGGGTCATCCGGGCAGCACCGACACGATCGGTGATGCGCTGAGGTTCGACTACCAGGCGCGGGAGGTCGACGGTCGTCCGGCGATGATGCAGGTCTACACGCAGCATCGCATCGGTGCTGCGCGAGGGCTGCCAGTCTTGGCCTCGTGCCTCGAGGACCTCGAGAAGCTCAAGGAATACGTCGACACGACGCTGCTCGCCGCGGAGATGCAGACGCGGCTGTCGGCGTTCCTGAAGTCGATGGGCGACCCGGACGATGCGATCGAGACCGAGAGGATCGACGACATGGACGGAGTCCTGCTTGAGCCAGGACAGCTCATGTCGCTGCCGGTTGGATCCGAAGTGCAGCTTCAAGGCGCACCGCACCCGGGCAGCTACTTCGATCCGTTCGTAGTTCGACTGCTGAAGCTGATCTCGGCGGTGACCAAGGTCCCGTTCGCGATCGCGTTCGGAGACTCCGCGAGCGAGAACTACTCGTCGATGCGGCGGCAGCACGAGAGCTTCCGCAAGACGATTCAGCGGCTTCAGCAGATGCTGATGCCGCTGTGTCGGACCTACCGTGAGCTCCTAATCTACGAGCTCTGGCTGGCGGGCAAGATCCTGCCAGGTCGCTCGTGGCTGGACCTGGATCGCGACCTCGACGGCTGGATGGCGGCGATCTGGGCGAAGCCGAGCATCGGCACCGTCGACCCGACGAAGGAGACCAAGTCGGACGTCGAGGCGATCAACGCCAAGATCACCAGTCCGCAGGCGGTGATCCGCTCGCGTGGCCAGGACCCCGAGCAGGTCCTCCAGGAGATCGTCGAGTGGCGCGACAAGGTCGAGGCCGCGGGCCTGACCGGCAGCCCGACGCCAGAGCCGGACCCTGACGACGAAGCCACCGACCAGGATGAGGACGTCGCCGACCTCGAGGACGAAGAGCTCGAGAGGCGCAAGCAGGAGCGGGAGGAAGCGGCATGACAGTCGTCGAAGCCCTGATCCGCCAGCACTGGGCGCTCGAGCGAGGGACGTTCCTCAACCTGTCGTCCCTGGTGCTGCGACACTCCCGCGGCGAGAGACTCTCGCCCGAGGCCATCGAGCAGGCGATGGACGAGAGTCCGTCCCGAGAGCGAGAGCGTCTGGCCCAGGATCGTCGCCCGCCGGAGGGCATCGCGATGATCCCAGTCCAGGGAGTCATCGCGCGGCATGCCCGCCAGGTGAACGGGATCTCCCAGCGTCGCGGGAAGTCGATCGACAGACTCCGCAGCCGACTTGCAGACGCCCTGCAAGACGACGAAGTCGAGGCCATCCTTCTCGACGTCGACAGCCCGGGCGGATCCGTCTCAGGACTGCAGGAGTTCGCCGAAGACGTTCGCGCCGTGCGCGGCGAGAAACCGATCGTCGCTCATGTCGATGGTCTTTGTGCCTCGGCCGCTCTGTGGATCGCGGCCCAAGCGGACCGGATCTACACGACTCGCTCGAGTGAGATCGGATCGATCGGCGTCTACGCGCCGTTGGTCGACGACGAGCGGCTGTTCAAGAACGAGGGCGTCGACATCGAGGTCGTCTCCTCGGGCGGCGTGAAGGGGCAGGGGTTCCCCGGCACGCGGCGTTCGTCCGAGCTCCGGGACGAGATCCAGGCCGGCGTCGACCGGTTTCTCGACTGGTTCGTCGAGGCGGTCGCTATGGGGCGCGACCTCTCGGAGGAAGAAGTTCGAGCGCTCGCGGACGGGCGCGTGCACTTCGCGGAGCAGGCCATCGAGCTCGGGCTCGCAGACGAGATCGCCTCGATCGACGACGTGTTCGCGTCGCTGCTCGAGGGCAACGGAAACCTCCAGGCGAGAGGCCTGGGAACTGGTGCTGTAATGACCAAGACCAAAGAAGAAGAGCCCGCCGCGGCTCAGCCGACAACGGCGGATCAACTCGCGGCGCAGTTCCCGACCCTCGTGCAGGGAATTCGGGATGAAGCCTCGGCGCAGGGACGCGCCGAAGGCGAGAAGGCCGAGCGCGCTCGCGCGACCGGCATTCTCCGGACGGCGACCTCGAGCCAGCAGAAGCTGGCGACGAAGCTCGTCGTTGACGGAGCCTCTCTCGATGAGGCCCAGTCGCAGCTCCACGACGACCCGGACCGAGAGAAGAGTTCGGCCCTGGCCGCGCGGATGGCTGCCGCACCCGAGCCGCGCAACGGCGCCGCTCCTGCTCCGACTCCGGCCGGGGACTCAGGTGAGGCGAAGCCCGACGAGCAGGCCGAAGACCCGCTGAAGGCCGAGTTCGAGAAGGATCCGAACAAGGTGGAGGGCGAGACCTTCGAGCAGTGGAAGGCGTTCCGTGATGCCGCGTCGGAGGGCCGCGTGTCCCTTCAGGGAGGTAAGGGCTGATGCTCGCTGAAGACGCAACGCGCACCTACCTCGAGGGCCATCCGACGCGAATGGCGTCGCACCCGATGGCTGCGGGGGTGATCTACCACGGTTCTGCCGTGATCGTGAACCGGACCGCGGGCCAGGACGGCCTCGCGGGGCCGCTCACGTTCAACGCCGAGCACGTGTTCGTCGGCTTCGCCGAAGAGCACGCCGAGGCTTCTGAGGATGGTGAGCGCCGCGTTCGCTGTCGATCCACGGGAGTCATCCGAGTCCCGATTTCAGGGGGAGTGGTTCCGGAAGACCTCGGTCGCCAGATCTACCTGGACGACGACTTCGAGAGCTTCACGAAGGCTCCGGCGAATGCTGTTCGTGTTGGCCGAGTCGCGAGTGTGAACGTCGACCAGTCTTACATGGACATCGCGTTCAACTCCGAGGCGTACGAGTGAGGAAGGACTGATTCATGGCACTGCACACACTTCAGCAGAACGCGATCACGCGTCGCATGTTCCACGCGCTCAATGCGGAGCGCACCGACTACCTGGCCGGCCTCATGGGGCCGGTCAACCCGAGCAACCAGCGAGTCGAGTCCTACGCCGGAACCGGCGCGGTCGACCCGATGACGGAAACCGGCGGTGAGCAGCCGACTCGGGACAGCCGGAAGGTCGAGTACGACCTGGCGAACAAGTTCTTCCAGACGGGCACTCGGATCACCTACGCCGAGCGGCTGTTCGAGACCTGGGCTCCGATCGATCAGAAGATCGCCGGGCTCAACAATCGCTACCAGTCGCACTGGGCGAAGCTCGCGACGCAGCTCTTCGGCAAGGGACGCACGGCGCGGGGCTACGACAAGCACCCGTTCTTCAGCACGACCCACAAGGAAGGGAAGTCCCGCACGCAGAGCAACCTGCTCAGCCAGGCTCCTACGACCGCGGGTCAGCCGACTCCGGAAGAGATGCGGTCGGGCATCTACCGCTGCATCGAGGGAATGATGAGCCTCGTCGACGATGTCGATGAGCCGGCGAACGAGATGGTCGAGGAGTTCCTCGTCTTCTACCCCACGAAGTACACGCAGGCCGTCGACCACGGCATCGGTGCGGAGTTCCTGGGCGGTGGTGACTCCAACGTCATCGCTCGAAACCGGACGTTCCTGCCGGTTCCGATGCCGCGCTTCGGCGGAGTCGCCGAGCTCCAGGACGCAATCGTGGTCGTCGCGAACGACGGGATGGCGTTGATCCGCCAGCAGGTCGAGGGACCGGTGATCCGCGTGAAGGGTCAGGACTCGGACTACGAGTTCGACAACAACGGGGACTGGGCCTACTCGGTCAACGCCGTCCGCAACGCCGGCTACGGATCGTGGCAGAAGGCGTTCCTGTTCGAGTTCAAGTGAGCTCGAACGTCTGACAGCAACGAAGGGGGACTCCCATGACGATCTACCGACTGCACCTGATGCTCGGCCAGAGCCCGTTCCGAGGGGACGGGAACACCCGTCAGTGGCTCGCCGACGGAGGGCGGCCGGAGAACGACTGGGAGAACCCCACGCTGCCCGACACGCGAGTGTGGGGCAGCAACTTGCAGGACTACCAGGTCCAGCGATCGAACCTGCGAGACAACGGTGGCGACACCGCCGGCCAGCCTGCCGCTGACGCGTGGGGCCCGGACTTCGAGTTCTACCGACTGATCCGATCCGCCGATGCCGGCGTGATCGACGTCCTGCTGAAGATCACCGGGGACGGCACCCTGCGAACACTCGCAGGAAGTCGCGACTGGTCCAAGGCCGGCGCCGACCTCTACCCGGACTTCATGAACGCGATCCAGGGGATCGTCGGTCTCGGAGTCGCCGGTGACACCTTCGAGGTCGGTTCGATCTCTCTTTGCTTTGGCTACCGCGAAGCGTTGGGGGCGGGTGACGGGTCTGGAGATACCGCACCAACGGTGCAGTTCGACGCCGACCTGACCGCGTTCATCGCCGACGTTCGAGCGGATCTCGCGGCGAACACCTTCACCGAAACGGCCACCGCTCCGCTTCTCCTGTGGAGGCTTCCCGCCCAGTCGATCAGCCAAGGTCCGATCGACGCGAACGTCGGCAACATCCTTCGGGCCAAGCTGAATGGAGTCGCGGGCTCGGACTCGGCGGGCCAAGTCGTATCGACGGACGGCCTGGAGCTGCGAAGCGACGGCCTCGAGCTGACGGCAAGGGGCACGCTCGAGGCGGGTCAGCGGATGTCGGAGGCCTTCTCGCGAACGGCCGCGGGCACGACGAATCCGACGGGCATCCGACCGATCCCCTTCGTCTGGATGGGGGGGCAATCGAATCTGGCCGGCGTCACCTTGAACTCGATTCTCACCGACGGTGCGAACGCAGATTCGAGTCTGACGAACGGCGCGAATCCTTACCCCAACGTCTACCGCTGGGACTGGGCGCAGAAGGAGTTCGTCAACTACGACCCATTGGTCGGCGCGAACTCTACGCCCAACCCGGAGTGGTCGAGCTCGCTGATGTTTGGACCGGAGGTCACGATGGTCCAGGAGCTCCTGCGGCACGTGTTCCCGGACGGCTTCGCTTTCGCGAAGCTCGGGGTTGCTGCGAGCTCCGTCGTGGAGAACGGGCAGAACAAGCCCGTCTGGGCGCGCGACATGCCGGGCCTCACCTACACGATGGGGCCGTCAGCCGGGCAGCTGCGCTCGATCTGGCCGCTCCTCGAGGAAGGCATCGCGCTCATGCGCGAAGACGCTGTCACCAACCTGCGGCGTCAGTTGGACACGCAGCTCGGATACTGGGAACAGGGCGAGGGAGACGCCATTGAGTCGAACGTCGGGAACTACCTGGCCAACACGCGGACTCTCTTCACCGATCTGAGGTCCCTCCTCAGCGACGACGCTGAGCAGGGACAGGTGATTCCGTTCGCGATCGTGAAGACGCGGGCCAACCCGAACAGCCCGATCGACCAGAACCGGATCGCCGCAATCCGCGCTGCGCAGGAGACGCTCGGACAGGATCCGGCGAACTACCTGGTGGACGTCGACGATCTCCCGTTCCACTCCGACCAGGTGCACTTCTCGGGAGAGGCGTCACTGCGAAAGGGCCGGAGGGTGGTCGCCGCTCTCCCGAATGGGTTCATCCGAGGTCACCGTGAGACGGCGGCCATTAGCGCGGGGGGGTAGATGGAGACGAGGCCGAGCCAGCGACCCCGTCTCCGGAAGCCTACGACTTCTGGCAGCTCCTCGCGGAGGACCACGCAACCGTCGCCGGGGCGGAGGCCGGGACTCGCGTGGAGTACTTCCCTGGAGGGGAGGAGCAAAACTCGACCGATCTCGATGTCCTCATCGACCGGAGCCCCGTTCAGTTCGACGGCGAGGTCGGCATGCCAGTCCACGAGGTGCGGATGGTCATCCCGAAAGACGGCCGGCTCACCCTGCTCGAGGTCGGGATCGACAAGGTGCGGGTTCCTGTTCGCGTCGGCGAGCCTCCCAGCCTCATGCGGGTCACCGGACTCATTGAGTCTGAGCGTGCGCACTGGGAGGTCGCTCTCCTCACATGACGGCCCTCGAGTTCAGCGACGAGTTCCTCGAGGTCCGAACGAACCTGAGCGCGTTCGATCGTCTCTGGAACGCAGGTCCCGAGATCGTCGCGTTCCACGCACGCGACATGCTCGGCCGTTGGTTCGGTCGGCATGGTCGGGAGTGGCGCGCCCAGCTCACGCCCAAGACCCGGAAGCTCGCTCGTCGCGGAGTGGCTTACTACTACGTCGACCCACGGGCGACGTCTGCGGCCCAGATCCGCGCGGCGTTCAAGAGTCGGGGGCTCGACCAGAGGATCTCCGGCAAACTCTGGATGCGCTCGCAGGTCGGTCTCTTGCTGGAGTTCGGCGGCGTGGTTCGACCGACGCAGGGCCGTCACCTGGCCATTCGCACCGGACGGTTCGCTCGCATGACGCAGACCCGGTTCCGGTCCGAGATCGGACGGAGTCCGGCGGACTACAACCGACGCAACCCTCGGAACCAGGCGTTCGTGCGAGCTCGCAAGACGCGCAAGGGCACGAACGCCGCGCTGATGCGCGTGAAGCCTGGCACCGAGAGCGCGAAGAAGCCGAGCCTCGAGGCCGTCTGGATCTTGAGGCGGCAAGTGGTCATCGAGCCGCAGCTTCGAATCCGAGAGGTCTGGGACACGCTGGAGGGCTACCGCCAGCGGACCTTCGGCGAGGCTCTTCAACGCATCGGTGCCGACTTGGCGAAGGAGGTGCGTAGTGCCCGCTCAATCGCGTAGGCGTCGCGTCGTCGACGAGGTGGTGAGCCGCCTTAGGTCGATCTCCAAGGATCTCGGCTACCTGACCAACGTCGGGCTCTCGGTGAGGAAGTCTCTGCCGACTTCGAACATTTACGCGATGGGCGAGTTCAACGCGGGACTCCTCGTCGAATACGGGCAGTCCGGTGGACAGCCCCATTCCACCGGGACGGCTGTCGTCACGATCCAGATCGTGATCGCGTCGTGGCACGCGTACGCGTTTCACTGCCGCCTGTCCGTGCAGATGCCGCGCGATCCCGAGGAGGCCATGGCCATCTCGTCGGCGCTGGCCGCCTCCGATCCTGCGGCTGAGTCCGCCGCTGACCTCCTCGAAGCGATCGCGACGGACGTCGAGCGCTGCCTCCTGGCCGATCGCTCGCTGGGTGGGCTGGTCACAGACGTTCGAATCGACGGGTGGCAGGTCCAACCTCCGGCCGGCGTCGAGCAGTCTGCGATCGCGAAGGCTGCGCATCGCGTGTCGATCACGCTCCGACAGGATGCGAACGACCCGACCACCTATGGCGAGCCACGATTCGACGAGGGAATCGAGCTCCCGGACGAGCCGGCATTCGATGACGGCGTGACGCCGGGAGGTGGTGAGTGAGCTCTGCGATCGCTCAAAACATCTTCGATCGCGCGACGTCGATCACACCGCGTCGAGATCCGATGTTCCGCAACTCTGACCCGTCGCGTCCAGGGATGAGATCGCGCCGCCAGGTGACCCCTGCCAACTACCACGACGTGGCATCCGGGCACGCGCGGCGTGGGCTTCCGGCTGTGCTCACGGTCACGTTCGACACCAAGCCGCGATCGCTGATCGAGGCACTCGTGCGCCACTACGCAGAGTTCCGACAGCGGCCCTTCTCGTCGCGGCTGTCGCGGCCGTTCGAACGCATCGAACAGGTCGTCTACGAGCGCGCGCCGCGCTTCGACTTCACCAACACGAGCGGTTCGGCATCGGTCGTTCTGCGAGCAACCCTCACCTCCCCACAACCCACGGAGTGATCCCATGTCCATGAGGACCCGAAAGAAGGTCATGCTCGTCGCTGAGGAAGCGCAGCAAGGCGTCGACGCAATCGCTTTGGTCCCCGAGGCGGATCGCGGGTCGCTGGCCGTTCTCGTCTACGACGACCTGTCGACCGGCACCGATCGCAACGCGATCGACCGTCGTCCGGCTTCTGGCTCGCTCAGCAGAGAGCGCACCCCGGTGGGCTTCGGCGAGCGACCGATGAACTTCGGGCTCGACTTCCGAGGTGGCGGTAGCGGAGACGCGAACCGCATCCCGGAATTCGATCCATTCGTGCGAGCGTGCGGTCTGAAGCGAGTGCCGATGAAGCGGCTCGCCCTGATTCCGACCGCAGAGAACGCCGGGACGCGCTTTCAGCGCGGGGAGCAAATCCACGGCGCAGTGGGATTCGATCCTGCCGGCTGGGGAACCGGCATCTCCGATGGTGCTCCAACCGGGTTGGGAACGGGGGCTGCTCCATTGATCGGCGACTCGGTCACGATTCTCCGACCGAACCAGTCGGAGTCCGACGGCGTGGTCGGGACAGTCCGTGGACTAAACCCTGGAGCGAACGAGATCACCGTGCAGTTGATCCAGGTCGGATCTCAGAGGCCCGTGCAGCGGCCTCAGATCGGCGACTTGATCCTGCACCGGAACATCTCGGGAGCGTTGCTCGGAGTAAGCGTCCTGACGACGCAGATGCCGGTCGGGTTCGTTCTGGACTACCAGTTCTCGAACGCCGGAGCCATGGGGACTCAGACGGAGATCCTGCACTGTTTCGTGGCACAGGGAGCCTTCTCGTCGTCGAAGCCCCTGGTCGGGAGCGTTACGAACGTCGTCACCTTTCCGGTCCTGGTCGACGACCACGGATACGCGTGGCACCCGACGTCTGAGCAGCTGGTCCAGTTCACGCTGGAGAACTGGATCGACGGCGCGGGCGGCGGTGTCGCGACTCCCAACCTTCGCGAGGGTCACACCCTCCAGGTCCGGAATCCAACAACACTTGGCTCCGTCGACGCCGCGGCGAGCATCCTGCGATTCGACAGTGCTACCGGTGTCTGCGAGGCCCGAGTCGACTTCGGTCGGATCGAGGCCGGACAGACGATCGCATTCGGTGCCGTGTCGGCGACCGTGGCTGCGGATCCGAGTCCGTTCCAGAGCGAAACGCCTTCGCTCTCGATGCAGAAGATCGTCGACCGCTTCGGGCGCAAGGCGCTGGGCGCCCGCGGCTCGTTCACGATCGAGGGTCAGGCGGGTGAGCCGCTCAAGATCACGTTCCAGTTCCAGGGTATCGCTGGCCCGTCGGGGCGTGCGGTGCTTCCCGTGGGGCTCCAGTATCCCGTTCACCTTCCGCCCAACTGGTCGGCTGGCGCCGGCGAGCTCAACGGTCGTCCGCTGCGGATGTCGAACGTCTCGCTGCAGATGAACAACCAGATCTCGCGAGGCGAAGACGCCAACGCGGACGAGGGAACGGCGGAGTATCGCGTGACCGATCGCGACGTCACGGCACAGACGACCTTCGATCGGCCGACGTTCGGGGCACTCGCGGTCGAGAACCTCGAGGAAGACGCCGAGTGGATGGTGTCGGGCATGGCAGCCGGCAACGAAGTCGGCAACCGCATCGGGTTCGCGATCGTGCGTGGCCAACTGATGTCGCCGAGCGACAACGACAACGAAGGCACCGTGCAGGTGCAGGTGGATCTCAAGGCACGAGGCATCCAGGGGGACGACGAGGTCTTCCTGTTCTCCCGCTGAATCACAGACGCAATTCAACCATGGCTCTAGCAATCGACCCGAAGGCCTCCCGTAGCTACGTGCTCGAGGATGACCGGGAGCTCCCTGAAGCGGAGCAGACCGTTTGGTACTTCCGCAACTTCAAGGCGAAGCACTCGACCGCCATTCAACAGGCAGCGATCCAGTTGTCGGGCGGCAACGGCGAGCTTCCGCCAGGCATGCTCGACGACGTGTTGTCGCTGGGGCTCACTGGCTGGGACCGGTTCTTCGACTCGGACGGCGAGGAGATCGAGTTCAAGAAAGAGCGCCGGCGACTGCGGCTCTTCGGTAGTCAGATGAACGTTGTTCGCGAGGGCCTGCTGGACTGCATCAGCGGCGGTGATCGGTTCGAGCTGGCTCAGTGGCTCCTGATGGAGGAAACGCCGGGTGGCGAGGCTGACGACTACGAGGAGCAGACGGAGCGCGCGGCGGAGCGAGAACGTGACCTGGGAAACTAATCATCGCCTGTTCGCTCGCCCTGGATGAGGACGAGCTCGAGTGCGACCGGTGCGGAGGGCCTGACTTCAGTGAGGAAGCTCGACGACTCAACGGGTGCGACGGACCGAGCGACGCGCATCACTCGGAGATGCAGCTCTGTCCTCGCTGTCTCGGAAGGCAACACGCGTGCGGGCTGTGCAAGGGATCAGGCAAGTGGATCCTCCACGAGTGTCCTGGCCGCCGACTCGATCCGGGCGCGCAGCAGGTTCTCAACACCGCGCTGTTCGCGCTCGAGCACGGAGTTCTACCGGGACCGGGGAGCCTGCTCGACCAGACGAAGGACTTCCAGCTCGCGCTCTCCGTGGTGAGCAGGCTCAAGGCGATCCACCAGAAGCAACTTCTCGACAAGGGATCCGGCGACTAGCCGATGCAACAGACCGAACTCACAATCGTCGCACGACTCAGGGACCGCTTGATGCGGTCTCGCCTGGGTCAGTTGGGACGTGCGTTCGGTCGGTTCGGGCGCGTGGCCGCGCGGCCGTTCCAGTTCGTCAGCCGCAATGTCAAGGGGCTCTCTAGCCGCATCTTCCGGCTCCGAACCGCGATCATCGCGCTCGTCGGCGCGACGGTTTTCGGTGCCCTCACGCGCTCGATAGCCGAGCAAGGGCGTGAGCTAGACATCTGGTCGCAGAAGCTCGGCACGAGTGTGCAGAGCCTGTCGACCCTGAGCGCTGCAGCGCAGTCTCAGGGGTTCGACTTCGACACGCTGCGGGAGGGTCTGAAGACCCTGCAGGAGCGGATGGACGACGCGTCTCAGGGCGCGGAGACCTACGCACGTCAGTTCCGGAAGCTGGGTGTTGAGGTCGTCGACTCGCAGGGGCGCCTGCGGAACGTCGTCGACATCCTTCCCGAGATCAGCGCCGGCTTCCAACGTGTCGCCCGAGAGGGTGGTCCGCAGGAGCTCGTCCTCATCACCGAGGATCTGATCGGTGGCTCCGAGAACCTGCTCTCGGTCTGGCTGCAGCAGGGCCCGCAAGCGTTCCAGGCATCGATCGACCGAGCTCGCCAGCTCGGGTTCGTCATCGGTGACGACTTCGTCAAGGCGTCCAACCGGTTCCTCACCGCTTGGACCGAAGTGTCGCTCCGGGTGAAGGGCCTGCTCCGAGGCGTTTTTGTCGCTTTGGAGCCCGTGTTCACCGCGATCATCCAGGAGATCAGCGGATTCCTCGCGGACCTGAAGAACTCGGTCGGGCAGGGCGGAGGGTTCGCCGCGGTCTTCGACCGGATCGCGTCGAACGTGCTCTCGTTCCTCCTCCGAATCGCGGCCGGCTTGCTCAACGCCGTCGGCTCGGTTCTCGGATTCTTCGAGACGATCCGCAAGGCTCTGCGGAGTTTCTTCACGGACCTCGAGGTCGGCTTCATCAAGGCCAAGCGCCTCGTCCGCAACTTCGTCGCGGACTCGCTCCAGGCCCTGGTCGACGGTGTTCAGGCGCTCGCCGAGAACGGCTTCTTCGGCTTGCTGGGTGGACTGCTCGGGGACTTCCTGGAGGAGTCTCAGGGCCCGATCGAGTCCGCGTTGAATAGCCTTCGGATCACGGAGGCCAGCACAGAGCGGTCGATCAAGCGCGTCCGTGCGGAGGCCGAGGAGCTCAACAAGGAAGTCGACTTCGGAGCGTCTGCTCTCAAGGCCTACGGAAGAGGAGCTTCTCTCGTGGCCGACGGCATCGACCGAGTAGGGCTCGCGGCGCTGCAGAACGTGCCGCTCGTCGGTGGGTTCGTGTCGGGTGTTCTGCGGCTCCGTGACGCCACCACGCAGGCCGCTCAGAAGGCCCGAGAGTTCTTCGGCAACGCGGCGCGAGCCGGGACCATCGCGGCCGGTGGACCGGGCGGAGGGATTGGCGGTCGTGCGGCCGGCTTCGCGTTTTCGGCCCAGACGCCGGAGCGCTCGAATCAACGCGCTCAGGAAGAGCGCCGACGGCTCCAGGCCTTCGAGGCGCTAGCGGAGCGTGTCCAGGTTCGCTTCCGCGCGATGCAGGAGGAAGTGACCCGCTTCAGCCGCACGGCCGTGGGGGCCTTCACCCGAATCGGACGGGCGATCGAGGACGGTCTCACGGATGCGTTCGTGAACGTCATCAACGGCACGCAGTCCCTGAGCGAGGCCTTCTCGCGCCTGGGTGAACTGATTCTCCTGGAGCTCCAGCGGATCATCGTTCGGTTGATCGTCGTCCAGACGCTGGCCGCTGCACTGTCGGCCCTCACGGGCGTGCCGGCTGCCGCACTCGCCGGAGGCCTTGGGGCCGGGAACTCGCGTGTCGGTGACCCTGCCGGCGATATCGGAAGCGCTCGGTCCGCTCGGTCGGTGGCGCTCGCGAGCTCGGGGATCCGAGGTGGGGGCATCAACGTAGGAGGCGTGCAGGTCACCTTGAACGCGCCGGTCCAGGCGGCGACTTCGGGGGACGAAGTGATCGGCGCGCTCGCGAGTCAGACCGATGCGCTTGGAGCACTGGTTGCGCGCTCAATTGTCGACAACAGTGCAGCTCGCGCTGCCGCTGCGGGGGCTCGGGTTTGAGCAGACTGCAGATCATCGTCGTGCAGCGTGGGCCGGAGCGTCGGGCGCACCAGGGCTCCGCGCCCCGAGGATCGGTCGCTTGGACCGAGGCGATCGGTGTCGACCACGACATCCTCGGTGACCCGGGGGACGACGTCGTTTTCATCCTTCACTGCAACGTCGGAGCGTGGGAGTGGAGGAGTCTGCCGGGACAGCCTCCCCCAAGCCCGCTCGTGGCGGAGAGCGCGTTCGACGTAGTGTCGACCGGGACTTATCCCGGCGGATTCTACGAGTCTGTCCGGTGGATCCAGGACCGACCTCAGGACGGCTCAGGTAGCACGCGCGACGGGTTGTCGGTTGCCTACATGGTTCGGGCGACGCTGGTCGCAGGAGGCCGCACAGCGCTTCGGACACGGATCGGCTACGGACCGTTCCCTTCCCAGCAGGTGGGCCTTCAGTTCGTCCAGCAGGCCACGGAGAACGCGACGATCACGGCCATCAACCTGACTCGCGCGACCTCCCAGGGGATCGCCTGGCACTGGGCCGACAACTACGGGTTCCCTCTCCCCACGACGCTGAGCCAGTTCGATCCGGCAGGCGGAGTGTTCTCGACCTTTGGCACCTCGATCCTGCCGCCGCTGGACCTCGACTCGGATGCCGCCAAGGATCGCAACTTCCTGGCAATCGGCGCGCCGCTTGTCGCGCCCGGGAACGTGGCCGCGCGATACGCGACCTACCTCAGGCACCGCGACCCATTCGGTAGTGCAGACGGGATGGGGCCCGGAGTCCGTCAGTCCTCTGGTCCGGTCGGGACGCGTGGCCGTAGCCAGTCGCCGGACAACAGCGAGTCGATCCCGAGCGTGGAGCCGATGCTGATCGCCGCAGGCATGTTCGTGCCCGCAGGCGAGCAAGGGCACCGTGCGCAGCTCGAGGGCTACAACGCCTACGTTGTTGGCGGCGGCAACCGAGCCGGCACCGCCGCCGGCGCGTTGTTCGCGATCGATCTCGAGCCGCTCAACGGTCAGATCGTCACCGCGCCGGGTCGACACAACGGCAACTCGCAGTTCCCCGAGCAACAGGAGTTCCCGGTCTGGGGGCCGGTGACCGGGGAGCCCAATGCGGACGACGTCGACAATCGAGCGGACGTCGAGGCGCAGTCCACCGAGCCATCCAGGAAGCTGGTCCTGTTCTTCGCGGCGCCTCGGAACGAGGTCTCGCCGTCTCGATACCTGAGCTTCGCCACGTTCCTGCTCGTGCAGGACGAGACCCTCGTCGACACGTCCACGCAACAGAACCCGATCTTCCCGCTGTCGCTGGCGGACGGCGATGCGATGCCGATCTACGAGGCCTCGGTCGTCGACATGGGCCGCGGCGGGATCTCGGTAACTGCTCGGGGCGTCTTCAATGACGAGAACGGAGGGCCGTCCCGGATCCCAGAGCCGTGGCGCTCGGCGTTCGAGTCGAACGCCCTGTGCTTCGTCACGTGCGACCTGCAATCGGGCATCCCCTCCGACTTCGAGGAGGAAGATCCTCGCCCAGGCCCACCGGTCTACGTCGTGCCGAACTTCGAGGCGCCGGTCCCGTCGAACCTTCCGGAGTTCCCCTACGTCCCCGATGAAGGCCTTCGTCTCGAGCCGCAGGACGTTCGCGGTACGCTCGAGCCCGACGACGGTCGCCTCCTGACCTGGGGGCTCTTCATGGAGCCGGGCCGCCGCATCGAGAGGCAGTGGACGCTCTCGAGGCCCATGGTCGATGTGTTCCGGTCGTGGCTCGAGAACCTCGATGCGCCGTTGGTGCGGCATCAGATCGAGCCGGACTCGGAGCCGCGTGCCTGGCTGATTACCGGCGAGCTCCGTGAGGAGGTCGTGGACTCGATCGAGGGGCACCGCCGAATGACGCTCGCCCTCGTCGAGGTGCTGTGGACGCAGGAGGAGACTCAGCCGTGACCCTCACCTTGCAGCAGTCGACATTCGAGAAGCTTCGTCGCCCGAACCGGGCGGACGCGATGCTCGAGTTCTGGCAGCTCACGATCGACCAGACGCTGGTCGCGAGCCCGACGGTCGCCGTCGCAGGCGTGAGTCAGCCGGTCGAGTTCGAGGAGGTCATCTACTACCCGCTTCCGATCGAGCGGCAGGCGCTCCCATCGAACTCGGATGGGTCGATTCAGCGGAGCCGTCTCACGCTTCCTAATCACGATCGCTACTGGTCCCGCTTGCTGAGACAGGGCTTCCTTCGTGGCATGCCGGCCGTGCTGGACGCGGTGCTCGAGTCGGAGACCGGCGACGGCCTGGTGGCCTTCCGCTCGGAGTGGACCATCGAGACGCCGAGCGTCGGGGGCGACACGGTCACTCTGGAGCTGACCGCGGGCGGGATCGAGAACACGCAGTCACCGGTGGATCGCTACTCCCGCGGAGGGTGCCGGCATCGTTACCGAGGACCGGGCTGCGGATACGACGGCCCGCTTTCGACCTGCCGAAAGGACGTGCCCGACTGCATCGCGCACGGCGATGAGGAGTTGTCTCGAGGGCTCCCGAGGCTGCACCCGCAGCAGTTCGGCGGGCACCCCGGCATCCTGAGGAGGCTCTTCTAGATGGTCTTCGGAATCGTCGTTGGCGCGACCGAGATCCTCACCGGCGCCGCCAAGATCCTCGGGACGAGCGGACCCGGCTTCAGCTTGCCTGCAGGCACGCTGACCGCCGGTCGGATCGATCAGTTCGGCCAGGCCTTCCGGCAGTCGCTCCTGGCGATCCGGGCTGCACGTCAGGACGTCGACGTGGTCCCGGAAGATGTGATCGAGCGGGGCGACGATGCCTCGAGCGTCTCCTCGTTCGACGGCATCCAGTCCAGCTACGGAGTGGGGCAGGCGGTCGCCTTCGTCTATGGCGAGCACGACACCGGCGGGCAGGTGATCTCGATCTCGGTCGACGCCGTCCGAGTCGCGACGAACGTGAACGGGAACGATCGCGAGGAGCTGGCCGTCCTGCTCTCGCTCGGTGAGGGGCCGTTCCAGTCGATCGGTGGTGTCTCTCGAAACCGAAACGGTCTGACGATCGACTCGCCGGAGTTCCCGAAGGGGGTCCGCGTGAACGGGATCGAGCAGGGTGCTGGGACGGAGATGTCGATCCGGCTTGGCTCGGACATCCAGACACCGATCCCGGGCTTCGAGGCAGCGAAGTCGACGAATCAGATCGGAGGCGAGCTCGAGACGTCTGGGCAGATCGTCCAGTTCGTGGTTCCCAATCCGGATGCGAACCGGCTGCGCGTTCGCTTCCAACTGCCGAACGGGCTCTATCGGCAGATGGGCGCCGATCAGTTCGGGGAGCGAGTCGAGTTCACGGTCCAGTGGCGACCTCGAGGCGCGAGTGCCTACTCGTCGCCAGCGACGGTGGTGATCGAGCCGACATTCCCTCGGGTCAGGGAGTTCTCGGAGTGGTTCGGGTTCGACGTCTCGACCCCCGAGAACGACATCTCTGACGGCTACGAGGTTCTCGTGCGGCGAGTCACGCAAGCCTCCGACGGGCGAGCGCAGCCCGACGAGTTCATCGTCGACTCGACTCTGCTTGCCGAGGTCCAGGCGATTGTCGATCAGCGGTTCGCCTACCCGGGGGAGGCGCTCATCGCGATGCGGATCCCCGCAGGCGAGTTGCTGACCGGGGGCAATCCGCAGATCCAAGTGCCGGTGCAGGGTCGCCGGCTCAAGGTGTTCGACAGGCTCGCGGGCCCTGATCTGTCGACCGACCGATTCTGGGAGCTACCGGAGGCGGGTCCCTACTCCGGCATCTGGTCACACGCCCCGGGTCGTAACCCGGCGTGGCAAGCGATCGATTTCATTGGAGCCCCGTTCGGGCTTCGTCGTCACCGCTTGGTGCCCGACCTCGACGCGTTCCGAGACTGGGCCGACTTCTGTGATCAGACGCTTGAAGGTGGTGATCCCCTGATGACGTGTGCGCACGTCTGGGATCGCCGGACCCGTGGCCTCGACGTCCTGGCCAGGATCTTCCGTGCTGGTCGAGCAGTGCCCGTGTTCGAGGGGCGAGTGGTGCGACCGCTCTACCAGTATCGGGAGACGCACGGCCGCGGAGCCAACGTGGTCCCGCAGCGCCAGCGGGTCGACCTCATCACCACGGACAACTGCGCCGACTTCCGCGTGGACTACGTCCCTCGCTCGCAGCAGACGAGCCAGTTCGACGCTCAGTTCCACAACGATGATCTCAACTACGAGCTCGACTTCGTGTCGGCCGAGGACTCGGCGGTCGGGGCGCAGGACGAGTTCGCCCTGCGAGAGGCGCCAACGCAGAAGGAGACGCTCGACCTCCGTGGGATCACCGATGAGGACCAGGCGCTCCGGGAGATCCTCTACCGCCTGGCCATCAACAAGCTGCAGTTCAAGCGGTGCAGCTTCCGCGTCACGCCGGCCATGACGCACCTGCAGGTCGGCGACGTCGTGGCGGTCCTCCACGATCAAGATCCACCGCCTGAGGACGAGATCGCTTACAGCGCCACGCTCCTCGAGGACAGCCAAGGCCGAGTGGTTCGTCTCGACAAACCGGTGCTCCTCGAGGATGGCGAGACCTACAAGATCCTCGGAGTGCGGCCTGACGGAGAGCTCCGCGAGCTCTCGATCGAGTCGGCCGCTGGCGTCTACGAACCGGGCGACGACATCGCTACCGCCACTGGGGAGCCGGAGCCGGGGTTCGCCTCGAGCGCCGTGGTCATCATCGCGAAGACCGACTCCAAGGGCGCGCTGGTCGGAGTGGAGGACTTCCAGATCCTGAAGCTCAGCCGCGAACCTGATGGATCGCGAAAGGCCGAGTGCATTCTCTGGGCGCCCGAGGCGTTCGATGCTGACGCGGTGACGACGGACCACGGCGACGTCCAGCCGGTTGGCGAACCTGTCGATCTGAAGAACAAGCTCATCCAGGTGGGGGCGCCGCCTGCTAGCACTGCTCTCGCGGTGTCGTCGGTTGCTCCGGCGGTCTCGGACGTCCTGGTGCAGCCGGGCGATCTACGCGGGCGAAGCCTCGTCTCGTGGCGGATGCCTGCGACATTCAATGGTCGCCGTGCGCGCGTGTTCTTGGACTCGGCCGAGGGTGCTCCGCAGCTTCTCGGAGAGACTGCTGAGTCGCAGCTTGAGGTCCAAGGGCTCGATCCGACGGTCCAATCTCGACTGAGAATCGTGGTCGAGACCGACTCGAAGGCGTTCGTCCCGCCCGAGCAGGTGGAGCCGACGGTTGTCCGTAGCTCCGAATTCGCGCGGTCGTCGCTCCGCGGAGTGACCGGTCTCCAAGCACTGGCCGGGGACCGCGTCGTCCTCCGGTGGGATCTGGGCGGCCTGACGGACATCGAGCACTTCGAGGTGCGTCGGGGCCAGCATTGGTCTGGGGCCAACGACGTCGCTGTCACGCAGTCCAACGTGATCGAGCTCGATCGGCTTACGCCAGGTCTGACGCACCGCTTCATGGTGCGTCCGAAGATGAAGGGCGGTCTCTACGGCGCGCTGCGGGCGGTCGAGGTGGTTCCGACAGGCGTCGGATCGATGTCGGAGATGGGCTCCTTCAAGGACCTCGAGACGGGCGAGGCGGGAACGCACGACGGCACGGCGTGGGTGGGCGGCGAGCATCTTGTCCTCGACGGACTCCAGGGCTCCTACGAGCTGACGGCGTACGACTTCGCGAAGACCGAAGAGCGACTGTGGCTCGCCGACTTCGAGTGGGACGAGATCCAGTCGATCCCCGTGTCCGCGTTTGCAGGCGTCCGTCTCGATGATCCGGAGCTCCGCTGGCGGACGGCTGCCTCGAGGGAGCCCACGCTCGCGCAGCCAGGCGCTGTCTTCGAGCGGATCTCGGACTTCGCCGGGCGATCCATCGAGAGCCTCAGACGCCGCGTAGGCGCTCCGAGCGTCACGCCGGGTCAGAACACTCGCTGCGACGTCCTCGTGTCCTGGCGGGACGCGGGCGGCGCGTGGAGCGCCTTCGAGCCATTCGTCCCCCAGCTTCGCAATGCGCGGGGCATGAGGCTCCGCCTCGAGCTCCGGCGGCGCAGTCCTGAGTTCCAGATCCACGTCCGGCGAATCATCGGCGACGCCCGCGTCTCGAGCTGACCATGGTCCAAGACTTCCAGAAACCGACCCTCTCGACCGACCTCCCGACCGCGGTCACCGAGCTCCTGCCGAACATGGCGGACTCCCTGCGGTCCGAGTTCTCGGGTCCCGACTTCCCTGAGAACCCGATCGAAGGCCAGGCGTGTCGGCACACGGGGACCGGGTATCGCTACCGCTTCATCAATGGTGTCTGGCTGCCGATCGACGACTTCACGATCCCGGTCGCTCAGTGGTCGGGTGCCGCAGCTCTTGCGGCGTTCCTGCCACCGCTGCCATTCACCTACGACGTGCTGAGCGTCGGCGTCGTGCCGTTCACGAACTCGGCCGGCTCGGCGGCCGGAAAGCAGTGGACCAAGCAGCTCATCAACTGGACGGCGACAGCCTTCCTGTTCACTGCTGGCTCTGAGCCGAGCACTGACGGGGACGAGTTCGTCGCCAACACACCGTGGGATCACACCCCTGACGCGTCGTCCACGATCCAACCGAATGAGATCGTGCAGTTCGTGCTCGGCATGGAGGGTGCTCCGCAGGCCGTCGGCCAGTCGCTGCTCTACGTGAAGGGCCGGAGGAGGTGGGACTGATGGAAGCTGAAGGAATGACCCAGATGGTTGCTGTGTTCGAGCGGCTTGGCTTCCCCGGACTGATGCTGTTCGTGTTCGCGTGGCTTGGGAAGCGCTTCGTCGAGCAGAACTCGAGGACGCAGACCGAAATGGTCAAGTCGATGCAGCAGATGAAGGCCGCATCGGAGCATCACGAAGAGCGTTCAGCCGAGAGGCACCAGGAACTGATCCGAGAGCAGAAGGAAGTTGCTCGCGAGCTGGGCAGGCTCTGCTCGAACAAGGACTGAGTCGAATGAGAAAGAACCCAAGACTGTGGGTGGTCGTGGTGGCCGCCCTGTTGTGCGTGGGGTGCGAAGGTCCTCGCGCGTCCTACGTGGCCGCGGACCGTGCGACCTTCGAGGCCGTTGCGCCGAACTACCGACTCTACGTGCAGGCGGACGAGTCACTCACCGAAGCCGACGTCCAGAGCGAGCTCGATCTCGTGCGGAGTTGGGAGAAGCGAATCGAGGGCGAGGAAGCCCTGTTGCAGGAGCAAGATCGATGACAGACCAAGAGAACAAGAAGAGCGACGAGCCGGAAGTCGCAGCGAAGCAAGGCCAGGCGCCGGCAGCAGCCGAGAGCAGTTCGTCTGAGCGCGCTGAGCCAGCGGCTGACGATGGGGGCTTCGAGAAGGAGTTCGGCTCCGTCTCGGAGGAGCTGCGAGCGTTCGGCACCGAAGTCGTCCGGGGGCTCGACGAGGAGGACCGGCAGATCGCTGCTCGAGCACTTACGCAGGGCATCGAACTGAGTGCGCGAGCTGCTCTCGGCGAAGACGTCGAACGCCAGGCGCAGACTCTGAAGGCGATCACGGCGAACCTCCATCACCGTTCGAAGCGAGCGGTCGAGGAGGCGGTGATGACGTGGACGACGCGCGCCATCAGTGTGGCGCTGCGGGCCGTCCTTGTCTGATCCGGTGACTAGCCGAATGAAGGGCGCGGCTTGAGCCGTGCCCTTCGGACCTAGTGCAGCGGAGTCAGCTCAGAGCTCAAACTCAACGAGGACCGGGGCGGTGACCTGAATGTCCAGGGACGAAGTGGGCTGCAGAGGAACACCAGCGAACTGAACAACGACACTCTGATCCACGAGCGCGGGGATCAGCGGCGGAAGAAAGAGATTCGCCGAGCTCGAGTGGTTCACTGAGGGAATTGCTGCAGCGAGCGGAGTGGCCTCGAACTGCGGGACGTAGACGCGGCCTCCCAGCACAGGGCTGATGCCGGGAATCTGATCGATTGGACCGAGTCCCAAGCCCCAGAACACCGTCATCGGTTCGACACCTGCAGTGTAAGTCACTGTAAACGTCGGGTTCGCGCTGATCGACACGAGAGTCGGTGAGTCGATCTCTCTCGCGAGGTTCATGTCGATCGGGAGAAACCACCGATCCTCGTTCGTCGATTGGCACGGAATCTGTCCTTCCAGGGATCGCGCTAGATCCAAATCGCCGTCCTGATCAAAGTCCACTAGGTGGACTTCAAGAAGGTCGAGTGCTGCCTGTGGAGGTTGGACGTTGCTTGGATTCGGCGACGTGGCGAGGTTAGCGAAGGGGACAGTTGGAACCGAGAACGAACCGCTCCCATCGTTCTCCAGCGCTTGGAGCGAACCTGCGAGAGTCGGCGAACCCATTGGGTCAAATACTGCCTGAGTCCCGAAGACAATGTCGAGATCGCCGTCGAGGTCGAGGTCGCCCAGGGCCACATCGTTTACCAGGCGGTCATCGCCGGGGATGAGTGTCTCCGTGAACGTGCCGGCAGTGGTTTGAAGGAGGATGGAGTTTGCGAAGAATGCCGAACTGCCAAGAACAACGTCCATTCTTCCATCGCCGTCGACATCGCCGACATCCACGGATCGTGCGATTAGCGTTCCGTTGGTCTGAGTCGGAATCCAAGTCGACGTCGCATCGACGAAAGCGCCGGTGGTGTCGAACTCATTGATCAGGACTCGTACCCCGGTCTGCGAGAGGGCAACAACGTCTTCCAGCCCGTCTCCATCGAAGTCCGCGGCCATCAAGGCTTCAAACTCTAGGTCGCTTCCTGAGGCGCCCGGCGAGAAGCAGTTCACCGGGGTCACGGTTGCCGGGAGCACGGTCATCGAAACGTCCGTGAAGATGTTCGGTTGGACCGTCGCGCCAGGACCGTTTGGTCCATTGATCACGAGTTCCGTGTTTCCGTCGTTCCTGAAGAGCGCGATGCCGGGGTAGGTGACGGTGGGAAGCGCTCCGCGGTTGTATCCCACCAGGATGTCGAGATCGCCGTCTCCGTCGAAGTCGGTCGTGTCAATTGTCACCGGGTGCCGGCCTGGCCCGCCCTCGCATGCTGAGGTAAGCACGTACTCGTGGATGCCCGTCAATTGCCCGTTGTCGTTGGGATCAAGCTCCAAGCCGTAGGGTTCGAGAATGGAGATCGTCATTTGCAGTTGAGTCCCCTCGTTTGCGACGATTAGCTCGTCTCGGCCATCTCCGTTCAAGTCCGCGGCATGAAGTGCTCCCAATTGACTAGGAATATTAAAGGCTGTCGGAGTTGGGCCTGTCCCGGGTCCGGCGTAGAAGGATTGACTCAGTCGAGAGAACCGGCCGGGACTTGTGATGGGTAGGCACCGATCCGAGCCGTCCCGTCCGTTCAGGAAAATGCTCCCGGATAGATCGTCGTACACGACGAGATCTGGATAGGAGTCTCCGTTGAAGTCCCACGGAAGGGTTCGTACCGTGTCGCGAGTCGGAATGTCTCGAACGGACGGAGTCGTCGGGTTGGGCTGTTCCGGGGCCGAGAACAGCAGCTGGTAGGGTGATCGCTGGAGGTAAGAGAGCAGCGGGTCGCCCCCGAGCGCGCCTTCGTCCAAGAAGAGAGGTGCTTGTCGGGTTCCCTGAGCGGCGCCTTGGGCAGCGAGCATGCCGACGACGATCGGCAGTGCGAGAAGGGTGTGTTTGTGTTTCATCGGTCAATCTCGTTGTTCGCTGAGGGAGAGAGCCTGCCGATGGTCGACGGGTTCCTGGCACGGGCCTGGTCGGAGACCGAGTCTCCGGGGCCGCGCGTCGCCTCAGTAAGCATCAAGATGCTGACCGGCTCCGGACCTAACGCTGAAGTGCGAACTTCCTCTCGAGTTCGCAGTCGACCGCCCGGGTTAGTTCGGAGGGACGTAGCGTTGAGCGATGTAGCTGTTGGGGTCGATCTCGTACGGCAGGCGACGTTGCCGTCGTTCGGCGTCCGTCAGCCCGTCGTCCCCCTGGCTCGGAGACCAGAGCTTGCATCGTTGACTCTCTTCGTAGTGAGCCCTGCGCTCGTCGAACGGGAGCGCGTTGAACCGATCGACGCCCTCATTGAAGATCTCTGCGTCGACGGCCTCGGTGTAGGCTCGCGCATCACCCCATCCGTGCGCGGTGTGCTGGATCGGGAAGACGACGCCGAAGTTTCGGGAATACCGGCCTCCACCCGCCTCGAGCCGAGTGACGCTGGTCGACGAGAACATCTCTCGCGTCATCGGGATGGGGTTCCCGTCAGAGTCGAGGAAGATCGGGGCGGCGATGTAGTCCGTCAGGTAGCTCCACCCTTCGACCTCGGGGAGGCTGGAGCGGGGCTCGAGCATGAACACGATCCCATCGCGCAGCGCGTCGGCCTTCGCGTGGTAGAGGGCGACCCGCTCGATGAGCTTGGCTTCCTCCCGGATCTCGCGGAGTGTGGAGTCGCCCGTGATCTTCACCTGCCTGAGCTTGTCTTCGATCTTCCGGAGCTGGTTCTGGACGTCCTTGGCGACCTGATCGAACGCCATGGGGCAGAGCGGGTAGGTCCGAGTGGATCCGAACCTGGTCTGGTCGATCGTGCTGTCGGAGTCCTCCTCGGCTCGGGTCTCGACCGTGATTTGGGCTCCGGAGGCGACACGTCGCAGAGCGTCGCGGAAGCCGTCGGCGTCGCGGATGACGACGGGCTCGCCCATGGGCACCCCGTCCGGCGGGGGTGTGAAGCCCCAGCCGACGAGTTCTGCTGCGAAAGCGGCGGCGGCGATGACTGCCGCCGAGACGAAAAGCTTCTTCATCGAATCACTCCCAGTCGCTCGTGCAGCCGCAGATAGTTTCGAACGCGATGTATCCCATCAGACCTCCAGCTGGCTCGGTTGGGTTGGCCCCGTGAGCTTCGTTGTTGTCCGGGTACGCGGTAGACCCTGAGCCATCGCAGAAGACTCGGCGCAGGTTGATCCCGTCGAAGGGGCAGGCATTCTCGAACAGCGCCGCTCCTTCAACTTCGTCGCCCGGGGCACCCTTCACGGTTCCCTGGCCTTCGTGCCCCTCCCAGCTGTCGTCGGGGACGTCAAGGCTGCCGTTGCAGCATCGGTCGGCCAGAGGAAAGAGCGAGTGCTCGAGCTCGAGGAAGCAGTTGATCTGCGGCTCGGACGGGGTGCAGCATGGATTGAGTGTGATAGAGAAAGTCACCCGGTAAGCGCACCTGCTCGTCGACGTCTGGTCGTTCGGGTCATCGCAGTCGCATTCACCTACGAGGCCGGTGAGGGGCTTGATCTGGAAGTCGCGCGCGGAGACGCACGGCTCTTCGTCCATCAGGATGTGCACGCAGGCAGGCCGAAGTCCCGAGAGCCGTTGGCAGGGGCAGAACTCTTTGCCCGTGAACTCAGGCACCGAGTGGTGGCTCGGCCGGCACTTGCAGACTCCCGTCCCCTGGCCTGGGTCCTGGTCGGCCGCCTCCAAGAAGATGAGGTGGATCGCCGCCGGAGCCTCTCCAGTGGGAGTGGGCGCAGGGGCCTCAGCGAACAGGTTGGCGCAGAGCGCCAGGAGCGCAACTGCGGTGAGCAGAAGGTGGTTGAACATCGATTCTCTCGTTCTTCATTGGGTTCCCGATAGCCATTGCGGAGGAGAGCGTCCGCCTGGGCATGGCGGGCGTCAACCCATGCGGACCGAGTGACTCGATGTGCGATCAGCGCCCGACGCGGCGGTGGAGGCGGGTCGTCGAAGTCATCCACCACTCGAACGGCTAGCCACTCCGAGCGAAAGTCCAACTCACCCACCCGCGACGGGCTCTCTGATCGCTTGGTTGCAGGCGGGGGAATTGGCCTCGACTTCGCCGGTTCTTCGCCGCGGAGCCGCGAAGGCCCGAGAATCTCTCCACGGCGCCCGAGCCCATGAGTACGCAGTCAGTGAGTTTTCAGCAGATGCGGCGAGGACAGAGCCGACTGCGGGAGGGCTTGGTGCTCATCCGGTGAAGCGGGGAGCGGTCTCGCTAGCTAGAGCGAGAAGCGGGCTCAGAACCGGTCGAGGAATCCGAAAGTCCTCTAGTGGCTGAGGGCCCGATGCGACGCGATCGGTCTCGGCCGTATGCTCGGGACATGCTTAGACCCCTCGCGCTGGCCCTCTGCGTCCTCCCTGGATGCGCAACCTCTGATTCGGGGAACACTCTCCCTGGCGAGCCTGCGCCGACCATTTCCGTGTACGACGTGCGTGATCTCGGTAGCGAAGCCCAACTTTGGGTCCTCGCCGGCGGCCTTCGAGCCGAAGTCCTGGAGGCCCCGCAACGATCAGACGGACCGTTCTCTCTGACCATCACCGATGGGGGGATGTTCCTCGTCGAGGCCCGCGCGGAGGACCACAAGACGCTGACAGAGACGCTCGAGCGACTGCGCAGCGAAATGCAACTGCCGACTGCCAGTGAGTTGCTTCCTCCTTCTGGCGGCTGAGCTGGTCGACAGCGATCGGGGCTAACGACGGGGTGACGCGCTCGGCGAATCCACGAGAAGTTTCGCATCGGCCGTTAGCTTGCGGTAGGCCTGCTCCGCGCCGGTGAAGCCTTCTCGTGCACGCTCCAGCAGTTCCTGCAACTCGAGGATCAGGGGCCATGGACGCGAATCGAGTCGAGCCAGCGTGATCGCGTTCCGCACGTTGGCGACGTATCGGTGTTGATAGTTCGACAGCTCCGTCATCTCGATCCTGCGTCGCTCACGTGCCCCCACTTCGTCTGCAGGGGTCGGGTCCGGTGAGCCGCGAAGAGAAGACTGGTTTGAACTGGAGGCACGCGGCTCTCCGGCTCGAAGTAGTGACTTCGAACCCTCCCTAGCGTCGGATCGTTCCGTCCGAGACTTGAGATCCTGGGCTGGTGGCAGGAAGAAAATCGACGGGCCGCCAGCTAGCCCCGCGCACGGTGCTCGGGGTCAAGCATGGAGATGGTTGACGGCCCGCCGTTGGTCGCCGGGTTTCGGCTCAGCGAGCCGCCACACGGGGCTAGATCGACTGCTCCGAAAGCGGACCCGCCCAACCGACCCAAGTTCAGAGATGGAGACCTGGAATAGCCGTCGGCTGAGCGGGCCATGTGTTCCTCACCTCTAATCGGCGGATCACATCGACGGGCGCATCAGGTCTTTCCCCCGAGCTTCAAAAATCCAACCTGGCCTCGTGGGCGACCAGGCTGGCGGTCCGGGGGTCTAGGCCAGACCAGTGAAGCCTCCGCTTCAGGACCTGGATGCGTTCACTCACCAGGTCCCCCGAACCTGATATCCAGTCGGCCGACCTTCGGGTAGCTCGAAGGGCCAATAAGTGCCCGCTCGGCGTGATAGTAGGAGAGCAACCCTTGCCGAGCGGGCGCGGAGGCGCGCAACGCAACGCAAGCCTCCATCCCTCAAGCGAAGAACGGCTCTCCGTTCGTCGAGGAATTTTCAGCTCTCTCGGTCTTCGATAGCGCCTTCACCAGCTGCGCCCAGTAGCGCCAGGGATTCGCGGAACTCTCGAGCCTCTGCGACCATCGTCCAGTGCGCTTCTCCGATGTCGTCGCTCGTCTCGACGGCCGACCGGATGGCGCTCAGCGACACTCGGAAGAACTCCTTCCGCGAGTTCACCTTGTTGATCTGATGGTCGACGAAGAGTTTGTGTAGCCGAGTTTCTAGGGCCGGCGCATCCTCGCTGTAGAGCATGGCGTGCACGTCGAAGGCGAAGGGAACGCTGGCATCCCCGAGCTCTCGGATTCGATCCAGAGGCTCTAGACGGCGAGTCAGACCGATCTTGAAGACGTCGTCTCCGAACGAACCGATGTTCGAGATGACGTAGACGTGTCCACGCTTCGTCTGCTGGGCCATCGACATCGCCCGCTGGTTCTTAGCCTCCGCTTCTGCAACTCGGAGTTGGAGTTCCTCGACTTCCGCTTCGAACTTGGCCCTCTCTTCCGCGCTCGCGGCTTCGAGCTGCTTGCGAGCTTCGATCATCGCCTTCTGCAGCATCTTGGCCTCCTTCTCAGCCTGCTTCTGAGCGCGCTCGTACTCGCGCCGCGCCTTCTCTTCTTCGCGAATCGCTTCTTTGATGCGACGCTGCTCTTCGCGCTCCTGCAGCCTCAGCTCCTGAGTCGCTACTGCCCACTTCAACTCGGCAAGCCGAGCTTCCAAGTAGTCGGGCTCGATCCGCGCGTTGCGAAAGGCGGCGCCGTTGGAATTGACTAGGTCATAGGCGTCTTGGACCTCCTGGCTCAGCTTCCCGAAATTGTCGTGCTTCACGCGAGAGAGAGCGGAATCGACCTTGCCGTTGAAGGCGTCCAGTACGAACCGAACGGCAGTAGTCCTCCGATGCTCTTCGACGTAGTCACACCTGGCCGCGATCCGATTCTTGACCAGGCTCTTCGAGTGCGATCGCGCATCACGCAGCTGAACGCCTGCATCTTTGTGGCTGAACTCCTCGGCGAGATCGTCCAGGGTGCTGTGGTTCGGGACGACGTATTCGTCTCCGTAGCCTTCGACTACGTTGCGCATGGCCCGAGCCGCCCGCGTGTAGTGATCTGCGTTCTCCTTCGCCTTGAGGGCGTCGCCGGCCACTTCCTCGGCGCGGCTCCGGGCGCTTTCAATGATGCGATCGGACTCTGCGATTGCAGAAGCCAATCGTTGCTCAGCGTCGCTGATCGCCTTGGACGCTTTGGCCTGTGTGTTTCGCTGTAGTTCTCTTGCCTCTTCGCTCGCGGCGCTTCTCGCGGACGCGATGATCCGGTCCGAGTCCGCTCGAGCCGAATCAAGTCGCCGCTGAGCATCGCTGAGAGCCTTGGATGTCTTGTCTTGGGTGTGCCTCAGGAGTTGGTTCGACTCCTCTCTGGCAGACCGAATGATTCGAGAGGCCTCAGCTTCTGCGTCAGGAATCTTCTGGTAGAGCCGCAGCTCGTCGATTGCGTTTCTCGTCTCCCGAAGCTCGGCCTCTGCCTTCTTTAGCTCCAACTCCTTCGCTTCCAGGCTCTCTTTGGCCGCAGCCGTCTTTCGGCGCGCCAGCCAGTGCAAGACCGTCATCACCGCAGCCATCAGGACTGCGAGAGTGATCATCAATAGGGCGGCGAGTTCCTTGGTCATGTCTAGGGTGGGGAGATGCCGCGTCGAGCGTTCTGGTCAGTCGTATGTCAGCCCAACGCCTTCGAATAGGATCGCTCGATGGCAACGCGGATTCGGGCTCAAGAATGAGTCGACCGCCGCCGAAGGAGCCAGAAAGGAAGAAGAGCCATGAGCACGCCAAGCATCAGCGTCACGCCAAGCCCGGCAACAGCCGGTGGGACGATCGAAGTCTGCTACGACTTCACCGGTTCAACCGTCGACACCGTGCAGCTACAGGTCGAGTTCGACCTACTGGGCGGCGGCACGGAACAGAAGACCATCAGCCTCTCGAAGACCGATAACTGCGAGACCGTCGATGTCCCGTCGAACGCTACCTCGGGGACTGTGGACGATCTTTCTGGTCAGGCGAATCCCGACGGCTTTGCCGTAAAAGATCCAGCTGGTAGCTGATCTCCTTGCGGGCCCCCTCGAGCACGCCTTCCAACGTGTCTCGCGTGAGTTGATCGGACTCCGAAGCGGCCGCTTCGGAGATCTCCCGGACACAGCCGTCGATGTGGGCCTTGACCACCACTGACGCGTTCCTGCGAACCTCGGCATCGGGGTCAGAGCGCATTCGCTCGCGGGCCTCCTGAACCGGCATGGTTCTGGAGAACAGTCCGAACCAGCCGCTGACTAGATCAAGGCATCCAGTCGCGAAGGTGAGAGTGCAAAGAACGACCAGGATTCGCCAGGGCGGCTTTCGGTCCCAGCGAGAGGTCTGCGATCGCCGCGGAGCGAAACGCGACAGCGGCGACGCGCCGCCGGTCTCAGCGGTTAACTCGCGATCCAGGAGATCTAGGCTAGGCGCCTCCGGAACCGAGCGCTTCGTTACCGAGTCTGATTCGTTCGACGTCACGAACCACCTCCGCTGCTTCGGATGGCGGAATGTGCCGGCTTCGTTCGTGCACACGCGTGAGCAGTCGACAGTGCTGCTGGTAGTAGGCGAGGTCCGCGGATTCTGCAGACTTGAGAAGCTCCAACTTCTCTTCGTCGATGACGTGGATGCTTCCGAAGACCAGGAAGTCGGACGTCGTGTTGAGTGCCCGGCAAATGTGCCAAAGGTCTTCTCCTGTGGGCGAAGACCGACCGCGCTCCCAGCTCTGGACCGTCGATAGCGAGCACCCGACCTCCTCTGCGAGTTGTCGTTGCAGCAGTCCCGCCTTCTCCCGGACGGAGCGAAGGCGGTCCCCAATGGCTTTGCGAATTTCGGTCAACCGTCGGCAGATCAGCGTGGCAGCGCGGAATCATTGGTAGCGGATGCGGGTGGAGGTCGTCCAGCGTCGCCCTCCCAGAAAGCGAGGTCTGAGGCCTCATCGGGCGAAGTTTCTGCGGCTGACACCAAGCAGCCTTACAATTCCACGTGTCGATGGGTTGACAGACAGGCTCTCGTAAGGTTTGGTGCAACGACACCGCTGCCACGGAGCCGAAGCCATGCGTACGTCCGCTCAGACCTCTGGATCTCTCTCGAGTCGTGTTCAACCCCACGACCTGTTGATAGGGAGGAAGACTGCTCAAGTGCAGCCTCAAGATCTGACGCGCATGTCAGATCTGACGTTTCAGGGCCGGAGAGTCCTGGATCTAGGGGTGTTCCTACAACTGATCGGTCGCTTCACCGACCGAACGGGCGCGGTTGCGGATCGGATGCGGTGGACGCTTCTGATCCGTATCGACTTCGAGCGCCGCCTCGTCTGGAGGGTCGGCGCATGAACGACCCGCAGCCGATTCCCAGACCGCTGCCGGACGATCTCGTGCCTCTGACGCGGATCGCAGGCCTGCTGAAGATCTCCTCGAAGGAGCTCGTCGAGGCGTCGAAGGACGGTCGCTTCTGCACCGTCTACGAGCCGATCGACCGCCGCTACCGCGTCTCGCTGGCCGAGGTCGAGAAGCACTTCGGGAGATGCGACGTCGTGACTCGGAAGAAGCTCGCCAAGTTCCGCCAGGACTTCGTGAAGGCGCGCAGCCTTCAGCGGTCCAACGCCCACAAGCTCAAGAACCTGAGAGGAAAGAGAGTTGGCTGACCGCTTTCTGGGCCTCGTCGCCGTGGTGGTAGTAGCGCATCACCATCTGGATGGTTCGCACCCGCATCAGCCGTTGGACGACGTGCATCGGGGCGCCCGACCTCACCAGAGCGGTGGCGTAGGTGTGCCGCAGCGCGTGGGGGTGCATCCGGTTGTCCTCCAGCATCGCCTTGGCCCGACGGAAGGTCTGGCGGATCTCGTCCATGGTCGCGACCTCGGGTCGCTTCAGATCCTTGGCACGCTTCACCAGGCGCTTGAGGATCGCCACGGCATCCTCGGCGAGCGGGATCGACTCGGAGCGTCGCTTGCCGATGACGTGCAGCGATCGAGAACGCAGGTTCACGTCGCCCACCGTGAGTCGCGACAGCTCGGCCCGGCGAAGTCCAGTGGTCGCCAGCAGGCCGACGACGTCGGCGTCGAACTGGTTGCCCTCGGCGAGCTGGCGGACCGCGTCGGCGATCTCCTCGGCTTCGAAGTAGTCGGTCCGCGGCATGTCGGCGCGAGGGCGCTCGACCAGGCGGACGGGGTTGGTGTCGATGAGGTCGTTCTTCATCGCCAGCTCGAACAATCGGTTCAGCGTCCGCAAGTCGTGGTTCACGGTCGCGGCAGCGACCTGGCCCATGCGGATCTCGACGAACTCCTCGATGGTCGCTCGGTCGAGCTCATGGAGGGGGAGCGAACGGTCCCAAGCACGCAGAAGAGCGTTGATGTGGAACTCGTAGAACTTGACCGTGCCAGCACTGCGCTTCGCAGCGGTGGTGCGCAGCAAGAGGTCGCATGCCTCACCGAACGTGACGGCTTCATCCGGGACGCGAAAGACATCGCGGCGCATGCGAATCGCTTCCTCGTACGCCTCCTCGGGCGTCGCGAAATTGCCCGAGTAGACGCGCTTGCCGTTGACCATCGCCCAGGCGCGGAACGCGTCCGGCTTGCCCTTGCGGGCGCGACGCTGAACGTAGGGTGGAAGTCGCATGTGGCCCGACTGTGGCTCATGCGTGGCCCAGGAGCCAGCCCCGAAACTCAGCCAGTCGCCGAGTTCGGGGCCGACAGCGGCTCCTGCGCCAAAGGTGGTGGTGGGAATCGAACCCACGTTCCTGGATTTGCAATCCAGCGCCTAACCACTTGGCTACACCACCAGTGAGGGGCGCAGGAGCCAGCCGGACCGTTCCGTGGGGCCGAGGCCGCACGGCGGACCGCAGACGCTAGCGAGGAACGGCAAGAGGCGCAAGCTCGGCGCGGCCGGGGGGCCGAATCGATCGCTCTGATCGGAGGGATCGTGACACGGGAGCTTCTGGCGCTGGCACTCGCGGAATGCGAAGTGGGGCTGGCGGCCTGGGGCGTGGACAGGCATTCTGGCGGGCCGATTCATGGCCCCTCAAAAGAAGTACATTCACTTCGAGTTCGAACACGAGTTGGTCAAGGAACCGCTCGTCTACCAGCTGATGCGGAAGTTCGACATCGCGATCAACATCCGCGCGGCGCAGGTCACGGAGGCTGGCGGCTTTATGGCCCTCGACCTCGAAGGTGACTCCGAAGAGATCGAACGCGTCCTGCAGTTCCTCCGCGACCAGGGAGCCACGGTGAGCGAGAGCGCCACGACCGGGAGCGATCTCGAAGGGTGATGCGCCTGCGATCGGCGGGTCGCCGGCCTTTGGCTGGTGACGTCTTCGGTCGACTGACTGGCCCCGCGGGCAGCCTGGGTTGCCTGCTCCTCGGCCTCGGAGCTCTGGGAATCGATGCCCTGGGAATCGGCGCCTCGGAGTCCGCGGATCCGACGGCCGACCGGGGTGTCCGGCTCCGAATCCGTGTCGAGCCGACTCCGAACTCTGCCGCTGCTGCAAACGATCTCGTTGCACGCGGCCCCAACGGCTGCGTCGTGGCGGCCGAACCGCAGGCGGCACGCATCGGGCTGGACGCGCTCGAGCGAGGTGGGAACGCGGTCGACGCGGCGGTGGCGACCGCGTTGGCCCTGGCAGTCACCCACCCGCAGGCGGGCAACCTCGGCGGGGGCGGATTCATGGTGATCCGCATGGCAGACGGTCGCACCGCGGCTCTGGACTTCCGGGAAACGGCCCCGGGCGCGGCCACCCGAGACATGTATCTGCAGGCAGATGGCTCGGTGCATCCGGAGGCGAGTCTCTGGGGGGCGTTGGCCGGGGGAGTCCCGGGTAGCCCCGCGGGCCTCTGCCAGGCCCTCGACCTGTTCGGTTCGCGGCCGCTGGCCGAACTCGCAGCCCCAGCAATCACACTCGCTCGCTTCGGGTTCGAGGTGGATCACTTCCTCGCCCGCGCGCTCGATGCGAAAGCTCGAACGCTCGGACGATTCGAGTCGTCGCGCGCGGTGTTCTTCGACGGCGACGAGCCCTTGCAGGCCGGTCAGATCCTTCGCCAGTCCGATCTGGCCGACACACTCGAGCGCTTCGCCGAAGGTGGTGTCGATGGATTCTACGGCGGCGAAACCGCGCGTCGGTTTGCGGCTGCGATGAAGGACGCCGGCGGGATCATCACAGAGGCGGACCTCGCTGGATACGAATCCGTCCGGCGGGAGGTGCTGCGTGGCGACTACCGAGGGTTCGAAGTGCTGGCGATGCCACCGGTGT
The DNA here is from genome assembly GCA_039815565.1 of Planctomycetota bacterium. GTDB lineage: Bacteria > Planctomycetota > UBA1135 > UBA1135 > UBA2386 > JBCBZB01. Next base: position 1,057 of record JBCBZB010000005.1, on the reverse strand, counting down.
CGTCCGGCGGAGTGGCCTTGCTGCAGATGCTCGAATTGCTCGAGCCGTACGACCTCCCCTCGATGGGCTACGGATCCGCGCAATCGATCCATCTGCTGAGTGAGGTGATGCGGCGAGCGTTCGCTGACCGCACAAAGTGGCTCGGCGATACCGCGTTCGCCGACGTCCCGATGGAAGGTCTGCTCGATCCTGACTACCTGCAAGAGCGTGGCGCCTCGATCGCACTGGATGCGATTTCGGAAGTCGCGATCGGTGTCCCGCCGGGTGCCCCCGAGGGGCAGGACACCACGCACTTCTCGATCGTCGATGCCGAAGGCAACGCCGTCTCGTGCACGACGACGATCAACTCGAGCTTCGGCTCGGCGATGGTCGTCGACAGGCTCGGCTTTCTGCTGAACAACGAGATGGACGACTTCTCCGCCAAGCCGGGGGTGCCGAACCAGTACGGGTTGATCGGCTACGAAGCCAACGCAATCGCACCGGGTAAGCGCATGCTGTCCTCGATGACGCCGATCATCGTCTGTGAAGACGGCGAATTGAGGAGCGTCATCGGTTCGCCCGGCGGCTCACGCATCATCACGACGGTTCTGCAGGTTCTGATCAACTCCGTCGATCACGCCATGTCGATGCCCGAGGCCGTCACCGCGCCTCGCGTTCACCACCAGTGGAAGCCCCAGGCGCTCAAGTGGGAGCTGCGAGCGCTCAACCCGGACTCGAGGCGCTTGCTCCAGGACATCGGACACCGGTTCGAGCCGCGCGCCTCCACGATCGGGCGCTGTCAGGCGATCCAGGTGCTCGACAGCGGCCTCCGGGTCGGAGCGGCCGACCGCCGCTCGGGCCTTTCAGTACTCCAACATCGTAGAGTTCAGTCACAACGCCCTCAAAGGCGAGGGCATGAACCGTGTCACCCGTCCGCAAATCGATGAAGCGCACACCGCAACGCGGCGAGACGCCCGCTTCCGTCAACTTGTCGTCCAGTGCGAGACCCGAGAAGGTCTTGTTATCGCGCGGCAGGCTGAGCCCGACAGCCGCTATATGCTCATCGACAAAGGACAGC
>JBCBZB010000134.1:0-4894 GCA_039815565.1 Planctomycetota bacterium | reverse complement strand
GATGGGCTTCGGCGACGCCTGGATCGGCACGCTGGCCTTCGCCGGCCAGATCTACGGTGACTTCGCCGGGTATTCGATCTGCGCGATCGGAGTCGCACTCTGTCTCGGGTTCTCGCTCCCGGACAACTTTCGACATCCGTACGGCGCGATCGGATTCTCCGAATTCTGGCGCAAGTGGCACATCTCGCTGTCTTCCTGGCTGCGCGACTACCTCTACATCAGTCTGGGAGGCAATCGAAAGGGCCCGACTCGCACACAGGTGAACCTGATGATGACGATGCTCATCGGTGGCCTGTGGCACGGCGCCGGATGGAACTTCGTCCTCTGGGGCGCTCTGCATGGCAGCTACCTGATCCTCGAGCGAATGCTCTCGGCCACGATGGGCGGGCTCCCACTGTGGAAGACGCTGCCGGGTAAGACCCTGCTGATCCTCGGCACCTTCGCACTCGTCTGTATCGCTTGGGTCCCGTTCCGCGCGACGACGTTCGCACAGACCGGCGTGATGCTGTCGGCGATGGCCGGCTTTGGTGGCGACTCGGTCGTCGGCTACTCGCAACTCGAGGTGCTGATGTGCCTGTCGGTGATGACCTTCATGGTCGGTTTCCACGCGTTCATGCGCGGAAAGACCTTCGAGACGCTCGGCACCCACCTGCCGTCTTGGACGACCTCCGCGATTACCGCGGCGTCACTCTTCCTGATCCTGTCCTTCCCGGGGAACGACCGTGCCTTCATCTACTTCCAGTTCTAACAGTCTGACTCGCGCGCCGAAGATGAACCTGCGCCAGGCCTGGATCGCCGGCGCCGCGACTTTCGCCCTGCTCTTCGGCGGTGCCGAAGCGTTCTTGCGCAGCCAGGGCCACGGATCGACGGTTCAGGACAGCCGCGCGCTCTGGGCCTCTCGTCGTGCCGCGATGACCGAAGTCGAGTCGCCGGTGGCGCTGCTCGGCGCCTCGCGGATGCACTACGGGTTCGACATGGCGACCTGGCGCGAGCGCGTTCCAAGCCACGAGCCGTTCATGCTGGCCATCGATGGTTCATCGCCACTACCGACGCTGAAGAACCTGGCCGACGACGAGTCGTTCAAAGGTCTCGCGATCGTGTCGGTGTTCGCCGAGCTGTTCGAGGAACACAAGTTCGGCCCGCAGGCAGCGTTCGCGAAGTTCTACGCACGCGACTACCACATCGGCGCGAACCTCGAGAATCAGCTCACGGTCACGATCGAGGGCAGCTCGGCGGTGATGAATCCGTCCCTCAGCCCGCTCCGAGTCGCCAAGAGCATCGCGGAGAACGGCCACCTGCCGACTCCGAACTACCTGCACCAGACATCCGAACGTGAGGCCTCGGCTGACTTCCTGAACCAGGACCCGGAATGGCTCGAGGAGCACCGCGAATGGCGACTCGACAAGAGCCGCAAGATCCTCGAGGCGAACCCACCGAGCGATCCTGAAACCTGGGCTCGGATGCTGGGGCCGGTCGGGAAATGGGTCGAGGCGATCGAGAGCCGCGGCGGTCGGGTCGTGTTTGTTTGCCTTCCGGCAACGGGCGAACTCTGGGAGATCAAGGAAGCTGCCTACCCTCGCGATCAGTACTGGTCGCAGCTCGAGCAGCGGTTCGGCGATCGCGTCATGCACTTCAAGGACATCCCTGAAATGGCGCAGCTCGACTGCCCGGACTATTCACACGTCGACACGACCGATCGCTCGGCGTTGACGAACGCGCTGATCGACGAGTTGATGCTGCGCAAAGTCGTCGCGGTGGACTCCCGGAACCGCCGCGCGACGCCGGCACCGGGAGGCCGCTGATGGCATACGAAACAGACTCGACCGGCGCGGAAACGGACCTCGGATCGATGATGAACGACCCCGAATCGAGCACCCAACCGCTGGCACCGGACGGAGCGAGAGACGGCACCAGGCTGGCCCGTGTCGCAGTCTGCATCGCGACGTACCGCCGTCCTACCGAACTGCGAAAACTGCTCGAGACGGTCGGTGGCCAGATCCTGCCCGAGCACTACGAACTCCAGATCCGGGTCGTCGACAACGACGCGGACGGCTCGGCCCGTGAAGTCGTTGACGCTGCGAGCTTGCCGCCCGCGGTCCGCTCGCGTCTGACCTATGTCATCGAAACCGAACGAGGAATCGCCGAGGCCCGAAACCGTGCCTTGGATATCGGCCCAGCTGAGTTCTACGTCTTCGTCGACGACGACGAGTGGGTCGAAGAACGCTGGCTCGAGTCACTGCTCGAGACCGCAGAACACCACCGCGGCGACGTCGTCCTCGGTCCGGTGACCGGGATCCTCCCGAGTGGAGCCCCGAAGTGGATGGAGCGCGGCGGCTTCTTCAACAAGGAGACCGGTCAGACTGGCACGATCCTCGATTGGACCGGCACCAGAACCAGCAACACCCTGGTTCGCGGCACCTGGATGGTTGCGGACGCACCGGCCGCCAAGACTCCGGCGATGCGGTTCGACCGGAGCTTCAGTCGTTCCGGCGGCTCAGACTGCGAGCTGTTCCGTCGAATGGAGGACCTCGGGGCGAAGTTCGTCGCCTGCGAGGAGGCCCGCGTGTTCGAGTTCGTCGAGCCCGAGCGTGCTTCACTCGGCTGGCTGACCAAGCGCTTCTACCGCACGGGCCTGGTCTACCACCGGATCGCTCACGATCAGAACCCGACGCTCCGCCTGCTCAAGCGCCTGCTCCGGATCAGCTACACCACGCTGACCGCGATGCCACAGCTGTTGACCGGCAAGGTCGAGCGTCTCGTCCGTGCGCGCCTGCAGTGGTCGGTGATGAAGGGCGGCTTTGACGCTGCACGCTCCGCCGACACCGCGACGTCCTGGGTCGAATACAAGGACAAGACCCTGCCCTCAGCTACAGATCAGCCGAAGCACTGATCTGTGAAGCCTCACTGCGCGCCGGACTCGACCGACGGCTGCTGGTCAGCTGCGTCCTCCCCCGACGGTTCGACGGAGGACCTCTCGGCGGTCGACTGAGGCGAAGTCTCCGGTGGATCCGAGGGCTGTCCCGACGAACTCCGGACCCTCTGCTCGACATTCCTCAGACGCCAAAGTCCGACCGCGGTGTAGCCGACTTCGGCGATGACCAGGGAGGCGAACGCTCCGACGGCCCCATGCGTCATCGCAAGCGGAACCACGAGAGCCATCGAGAGGATCGCAGCCCCAAGGCGCATCGCAGCGGTCGTGCGTGCGCTGTCGGCGATCTGGATCGCGACGACGAGAGTCGCATTGATCGAAGCGATCGTCGAATAGGCCACAGCCCAGGCGAGGATTCCGCCCAGTGTCGCGAACCGCTCACCGAGCGCGAACTCTGCCATCGTGTCGCCGATCAGCAGGGCGAGAACGATTCCGAGCGAGCCACCGCCCCCGAGCATCGCACTCGCACGGACCACGGCGTTCCAACCCGACTTCCGATCTCCACGACCAAAATGCAGCGCGAGTCGTGGACGCAGGACGCCACTCAAGGCGACGGCCGCCATTCGGATCGGACCGACCAGAGCCGTCGCAGCACCGAAAGCTGCGAGCTGAGCCGGAGCAGCAACCGCCGCCAGCACGAAGGGCTGAGAACGCGCACAGGCCGAGTTGGCGAGCGAGCCGAAGGCCATGTCGCGCCCCATGACGTTGAAGCGCTCCACGTCGGGAGCTTCATCCGCCACCGGAACCGGCGCAGCCCGCGTCATCCATGCCACGGCTACCACGCATCCGACCGCGCGGCTGAGCCAGAACCACAGCAGGATGTCCCAGTCGAGCAGGTACGCCACGCCGACGCCGCCGACCGAGATCAGAGTCCAGAACACATCGGCGTAGAGCACGCCCTTCGACTGGAAAGTGCCCTGCAACCGCGCGCGAACACCAGCCGTGCCGTTCCACAGGAACAGCCCGAGGGCAAAGGCGAGGAAGTGCGCCGTCGACACCCCCTCGTCGCCGGCGATCGGCATCAGAAGCAGAAGCGTCAGCGACGCGATCGCCCCGCCGACCCAGTTCCGCTGCGTCGCGAACGCGATCAGACGCGATCGCTGCGGCTCGTCCATGCCCGGCGCGAGGCTGAGCATCGGTGTAACCCAGAGGCTCGAGCAGAACGCCTGCACGACGACCTCGGCGGTCAGCAACAGCACGTAGCCGGCGTAGGCGTCGGTATCGGCCGCGCGGGCGACCAGGATGCCGAGCGCGAACCGCCCGAGCGAACGACCAATCTCGGTCGCGAATGCGAAGTACTTGTCCTTCTTGCCGTTGCCCACGCGGGAGCCTCCGTCTCTCGCGAACGCCACGCCTCCCGTCAGCGAGAGAGTCGCAGTCCGCGCACCTCGAGAGTCATCGGCGTTTGCTGGACGCCGACCGAAGGCGTTTCACTCGACGGGCTCCCCGCCTGACACCTGCCCAAGTGTCGAAGAATCCGACACTCGGAAGGCGCTCCGCTAGATCACTCCCACTCGAACCGCAAGACCGGCGCGACGCCCGGGGAGACGGTTCCAGTCGGGCTGAACGGCGCGCCATGGACAGTCGCGACCTCGTACACGATCGGTTGCGCCGCCAGCTGGAGCTGAAGAGCATTCGACACCTCGAGCCGACTGCCGAAGTTCAGCCATTGCGCCGTCAGCGTGGCCCCGAACAACGGAACGGACCGCGGGAGCAACGGTTCGATCTGAGCGACCCCCGGCATCGACGCATCGGCGACGAACGACTGGATCGGAACGGACAGCGTCGCGAAGGCCTGGATATGCAACGCACATCCCGGGAACCCGACGGTCTCCAGGTCGATCGGACTTGGCAACATCGAGTCACCGATCATCAGAGTGCCGACCGCCCCCGCTTCGCCGAGGCAAACGAAACGCGGCGAACCACCCGGCCGGAGATCACGGGCTCCGACGAGGGCTGGTTCAG
>JBCBZB010000051.1:0-34458 GCA_039815565.1 Planctomycetota bacterium | reverse complement strand
CGAGACCAAGGCGTAGAGCACAACGTGATCAACGCAGGCGACGTCCCCATGGCCTTTGTGGAGCTCGAACTGAAATGAAGATCACCCGCATCACCGTTCGGCAGGTCGTCGCCACGAGAGAGACGGTTGACGAGCTTGTTCTTCTCGATCTCCGCTTCCTCGATCTTGTCGGTGTGCGCCTGGACGAGCTCCATCAAGGAGTTGCGCGTCTTCGGCGTGCCGTGCGTGTCCGCGAGGGCACGGATCTGGTCGCGGATGCGACGCAAATCGCTCATGAGCATCGAGTCGTCGACCTGGAGCGGATCGCCGCTCTCGTTGTCCTTGACTGGCTCTCCGAGCTGCTGGACGACCTCCTCGAGCAGCGTGCGAGTGGACTCGCGGTACTGGTCGAGGAACTCGATCTCGGCGTTCTTGATCTGCTGCAGGTTCCGCGTCCGCTCGGCGTCGGTGAGGTTCACCTTGCGGCTGAACTTCTCTGCCGAGATCACGATGCCCTGGACGCCCGAAGGCACCTCGAGTGAGGCGTTCTTCACGTCCTCACCGGCACGACCGAAGATCGCGTGGAGCAGCTTCTCTTCCGGAGTGAGCTCGCTCTTGCTCTTCGGTGCGACCTTGCCGACGAGGATATCGCCTGGCTTGACCCGCGTTCCGACGTGGACGATGCCACTCTCGTCGAGGTGACGAAGCGCTCGCTCCGAGACGTTCGGGATGTCTCGGGTGAACTCCTCGCGGCCCAGCTTGGTCTCGCGGATCTCGATCTCGAACTCGTCGATGTGGATCGACGTATAAGCGTCCTCCTTGACGAGGTTCTCGGAGAGAAGGATCGCGTCCTCGTAGTTGTAGCCGTCCCACGGCATGAAGGCGACGGTGAGGTTGCGACCCAGCGCGAGGATGCCGTCCTTGGTGGCGGCACCGTCGGCGAGCACTTCCCCGGCCTTCACCTTCTGACCCGGAACGACGAGCGGCGTCTGGTTCAGACAGGTCCGCTCGTTGAGGCCCTCGAACTTACGCAGCTTGTGGGTGTGGTCGCCGATGACGATTCGCGTCGAGTCGACATACTTCACCGTGCCCGCCTTCTTGGCCTTGACGACCATCGACGAGTTCTCGGCGACGACTTCCTCCATGCCGGTTCCGACGACCGGAGGATCGGTCACCAAGAGCGGCACGGCTTGTCGCTGCATGTTCGAGCCCATCAGCGCGCGGTTCGCGTCGTCGTGCTCGAGGAACGGGATCAGCGACGCGGACACACCGACGATCTGCTTCGGGCTCACGTCCATGAACGTGACCTCCTTCGGATCGACGAGCTGCGGGTCCCCGTTGATCCGCGCGATGACCTTGCCAGACGCCTCTTCGACGATCAGGTTGCCCTTCTCGTCGACCGGAGTGTCGGCCGGTGCCAGCACGGCCTGGTATTCCTCGTCCGCGCGCAGGCGGGCGACTTCGTCCGTGACCTTGCCCTTCTTGACGGCGCGGTAGGGCGTCGTCAGGAAGCCGTAGTCGTCGAGCGAGCTGTAGATCGCGAGGCTCGAGATCAGACCGATGTTGGTGCCTTCCGGCGTTTCGATCGGGCAGAGTCGACCGTAGTGCGAAGTGTGGACGTCGCGGACCTCGAAGCCCGCGCGCTTTCGGTTGAGACCACCCGGACCGAGCGCCGACAGGCGACGCTCGTGCGTCAGCTGCGACAGCGGGTTCGTCTGGTCGACGACCTGGCTCAGTTCTCCGCGACCGAAGAAGTAGTCGATCGCCGAGCTGAAGGTCTTCGAGTTGATCAGGTTGCGCGGAGTCACCGTGTCGGGCGGCTCCATGCTCATGCGCTCCTGGGCGGTGCGACGCAGCTTGAGGAAGCCCTTGCGGAACTCCTCCCCGGCCAGCTCCTGGATGGTCCGCACGCGGCGGTTGCCCAGGTGGTCGATGTCGTCGATCTCACCCTGGCTGGCGCGCAGGCCGATCAGGTAGTGGATCGCGTGGACGAAGTCCTCGGGCAGCAGGGTCTGCTGATCCTCGGGGATGTCCTGACGGAACTTCCGGTTCAGGCGGAAGCGGCCAACACGACCGAGCCGGTAGCGCGTGTCGTCGAAGAACTTCTCGTCGAAGAGCTCACGGGCCTTCTCGACCTGCGGCGGGTTACCCGGGCGCAGGCGACCGTAGATCTTCAGCAGCGCTTCTTCGTGCGACGACGTGGTGTCCTCACGCAGCGTGTTGAGGATCAGCAGGTCGTCCGGATCACGCAAGACCTCGACGGCCTTGATGCCGGCCGCGGCGATCGCCTCGGCCTGCTCTTCGGTGATCTCTTCACCGCTAGGGACGAGGATGTCCTCGCTCTCGACTTCGAGAATGTCGCCAACGGCGTAGGCGCCGCGGAGACGTTCCGCGTACTTCGCTTCCGGATCGGACTTGCGACGCTTGCAGTTCTCCACTTCGTAGAAGCGGTGCAGGATGGACGCGTCGCTCGAAAGCGAGTTATCGAGCGCGCGCAGCAGTGTGGTCGCGGCAAACTTGCCACTCTGATCGATACGAACCTGGACCGCGTCCTTCTTGGACACGTTGAGTTCGATCCAGCTACCGCGCTCGGGAATGATCCAGCACGAGTGCAGCTTCTTCTCCCCGCTCTGGATCTCGACCGAGAAGTCGACACCCGGCGAGCGGTGGAGCTGCGAAACCGTGACACGCTCGGAGCCGTTGACGATGAATTCGCCCCCGCCGATCATGATCGGAATCTCGCCGAGGTAGATCTCTTCCTCGACCGGCTCCGGCTTCACCAAGCGGACACGGATCTTGAACGGATAGCCGTAGGTCAGCCGAAGCTTGCGGCACTCGTCCGGCGAGTATCGCGGACGGCCGAGCTCGTAGCTGACGTACTCCAAGCACAGTGACTTGTCGTACGAGTAGATCGGGAAGACCTCTCGAAGGAGAGCTTCCAGACCTTGATCCTTCCTCTTGTGCGGTGCCGTCTTCGGCTGCAGGAAGTACTCGTAGGACCTCGTCTGCATCTCGACGAGGTCGGGGATCTCAGCGACGGACTGATAGCGTCCGTACGTGACGGTCTCCATCCTAGAGTTGTTGCTCGCGACCCGGGTCTAAGCAGCGGACGGTTGGAGTGGAATCACTCGGATCCCGCCTAGGGCAAACGGGCGTTCGGGAAACGCCAGTCCCAGGCTGTTCGGGATCGCTCTGCAAATACCGGTCCGCTGCGGGAATCTGATAGCCTAGTCGGACGCTGGTCAGGGGCGCAACCGGGAATTCTCTCGAATCCAGGGGCCCGTCGAGACGGGCGTCCGCGGTGATCGACCGGATCGGGACGAAGCCCGAATCGGCCCTCCCCCAGGGCTCCACCAGAGCCCTTCGGGAAGCATCGTGGGTGGCACGCTTCGAACCGGGTCCAGGACCACCTCGGACCAGCCGGAGTGGAGCGCCCGGTCCACAGCGTCGGACGAATCCGAGGCGCTGGCACCCTTCTGCCCCTCGTCGAGCAAAGCTGGACGAGGGAACCGCCCGCACCATCCCCCGGAACAACCGAGACACGGAACGGGCGGCGACGGGCCCCTCGATCACGGATCGAGAGGACGTCGAACGGGAACTCAGGGACCGAAGACGATCCGGCCCGCACGGAGCTCGCTCCGGCGACCGGTCGTTCGACGCGGGGTTAGACCCGCGCTCGGATCACTTGAGTTCGATCTCGGCGCCGGCCTCTTCGAGCTTCTTCTTGAGCTCTTCGGCTTCGTCCTTGCTGACACCTTCCTTGAGCGGCTTCGGTGCCTCTTCGACGAGTGCCTTGGCTTCCTTGAGGCCCAGGCCGGTGATGGCGCGGACTTCCTTGATGACCGCGATCTTGTTGCCGCCCGCAGCCTTGAGGACGACGTCAAACTCCGTCTTCTCTTCGGCAGCTGCACCGCCACCGTCGGCCGGAGCGGCCATCATCATGCCACCGGCCGGAGCCGCCGCCGAAACGCCCCAGCGATCTTCCATCGCCTTGACGAGTTGCGACGCCTGGCCGAGCGTCAGGCCATCGATCTTGGTGAAGATTTCTTCGAGGTCGCTATCGAGCTCGACCGTGCTGGTCTCTTCGGACATGTCTGGTTCCTTTGGGGGTTGTCGGTTTGAGTTCGGTGGTTGGTTCGTTCGCGAGCGAGGAGCATCGCTCCCTCGCTCACTGGAGACTCGTCAGGACTCGTCTCCGTCGATCTTCTGTTGGATGCAGCGCGCCAGTCCGCCCTGAAGTGCGGCCAGCGCACGTGCGAGCATCGAAGCCGGCCCATTGATCGCGGTGGCGATCTGCTGGTTGACCGTGTTGCGGTCCGGCATGTCGGCGATCGTCGCGGCCATCGGGCCGAGAATTGCTTCGCCTTCGATGACGCCACCCAGGACTTCGACCGGGGCCTCGTCCTTGTGCGGCTTCATCTCCTCACGGACCAGTTTGGCCGCGGAGATCGCCTTCTCCTCGGGAGCGAAGACGATGCCGCACTTGCCCGCGAGCGTGCGACCCACGTCGACGCCGAGGAAGTCCTTCATCGCCTGCGTGGCGAGGCGGTTCTTGACGACCTTGTAGCCGACCCCAGCATCACGCAGCTTGGATCGCAGGCTCTGATCCTGCGAGACCGTCAGCTCGTCGAAGCGGAGGAACAGGAAGGAGCCGTTGTCGCGAAGGTCGCGCTCGAGCTCCTGATAGAGCATCTCGTTGACGATGTTCGGCATGACGTTCTCCTCAGTCCACGGCCACGGTCAGACCCGGTCCCATCGTGGTGGAGACCGAGATCTTGCGGATGAACGTTCCCTTAGCCTGAGCCGGCTTCAGGGACTTCAAGTGCTCGATGAAGGCCTGCAGGTTCTCTGCCAGGTCCTCCGCCGAGAAGGAACGACGGCCGATCGCGGCGTGCACGTTCGCACCGGCGTCGGTCCGGAACTCGATCTTGCCGGCCTTGAACTCGCGAACGGCGTCCCCGACGTTCGGAGTCACGGTGCCAGCCTTCGGCGAGGGCATTTTGCCCTGCGGTCCGAGAACGCGGCCGAGCTTGCCGACGAAGCGCATCATGTCGGGCGCAGCGATCGTCATGTCGAAGTCGGTGAAACCGCCCTCGATCTTCTCGGCCAGGTCCTGACCACCGACGTAGTCCGCGCCCGCCTCTTCGGCTTCCTTGGCGCGATCACCTTCGGCGAAGACTGCGATCTTGACCGACTTGCCGGTGCCCTTGGGCAGGCTCACCGATCCGCGGACCAACTGATCGGTCTTCTTCGGGTCGATGCCGAGTCGGACCGCGACTTCGACCGACTCCTCGAACTTCGGTCCGGGGATCTTCTTCAGGGTTTCGAGCCCTTCGACCGGCGAGTAGAGCTTCGTCCGGTCGACGAGCTCCGAGCCCCGCTGGTATCGCTTGCTGCGCTTACGAGCCATCGTGAGTGTCCTGGTAGGCGGCGCGGAAGCCTCGAGCACCCCAAATCGCTCTTGCCACTTTCGGGCGAAGGCTCTCGGGGTTCGGTCGAGTCGACCGCGTCAGAAGTCGTTCAAGTTCGGGTCAGGTCGCGAGCTCGACAGAACCGCGAGGAGCTCGCGGCGCCGGTTTCGGCCCCCTCGGGAAGCCGGCTCGTAACCGGATAGTGATTCGGTTCGGGGTTCAGTCGACGACCTTGAGGCCGGCGGAACGGGCAGTGCCCTCGATGATGCGCATCGCGGCTTCCATGGAGGCCGCGTTGAGGTCCTTCATCTTGGTCTCGGCGATCTCCTGGACCTGAGCGCGGGTGACTTCACCTGCGATCTGGGAGCCCGGAGTGTTCGCCGCGGACTTGATGCCTGCAGCCTTCTTGAGCAACACAGCCGCCGGTGGCGACTTGAGCTCGAAGCTGAAGGAGCGGTCTTTGTAGACCGTGATCACCACAGGGATGATCAGACCCGCCTTGTCCCGCGTTGCGTCGTTGAACTCCTTGACGAACTGCCCGATGTTGACGCCGTGCTGGCCGAGGGCAGGTCCCACAGGCGGTGCAGGCGTTGCCTGTCCCGCGGGGCACTGGAGCTTGATGTAGCCGGTTGCTTCTTTCGCCATGTTCGACTCCACGCGGTTCGAGCGGAGCGGCCCCCAGCGCCACGACTGGGCTCTGGAGCACCCCTCCTCCCGCGGACGGAAGGTCAGGCCTCGCCCGAGCCGAAGGTCGGCCCGCACGAGGGGCGGAGGAGCTTAGCGGTCCGTTCGGACGTCGCCACCCCCTGCCGCGAAAAATCTCAGGACCCGGTCTCGGCTTGGCTCGAGAGCCCGTTCGGACCGGATCGGGCAGCCCCTCCCCTCACGGAGACGGGCGCACACGAGCTGGGATCGGGAGGGCGACTCGCGCCCCCCAGGGCGTCACAGACGCTCGACTTCCCAGTAGCCGAGCGTGACCGGCGTCGAGCGGCCGAAGATCGTCACGGCGACGTCCAAGGTCCCCTTCTCGACGTTGACCTCTTCGACGGTGCCGTCCATGTCTTCGAACGCACCCTCGCGGATCTTCACGCGATCGCCCTTCTGGAACTGCACCGACATGCGGGGCTGCTCCTTGGACTCGTCCATCAGACCCAGGATCTTGTCGACCTCCGCCTGAGGGATCGGAGTCGGCGGCTCGCCGACGCTACCGCCGATGAACCCACCGAAGCCCGGCGTTTCACGGAGCGTGAACCAGACATCGTCGGTCAGCTCCATCTGGATCATCAAATAGCCCGGGTAGAGGCGCTTCTTCCGCAACCGCTTCTTGCCGTTGCGAACCTCGGTGACCTTCTCGATCGGAACGACCACCTGGGGAACGACATCTTCGAGCCCCTGCTGCTTGATGCGGGCGACCATGCTCTTACGGATGGTCTCCTCCCGCCCAACCTGGACGCGCAGGAAATACCAATCGGCCGCCATCTCAACCACCTGTTTTGAGGACCTCTCCGACCAGATTCGTGAGGAGGAGATCGGAACCGAACAGGAAGAACAACATCACCAGCACGGTGACGATCACGGCCACCGAGCCGACCCAGGTCTCGTTCGGGGTCGGCCAGGTCACCTTCTTCAGCTCGTTCTCGGTGTCGATCAGCAAATCGGCCGTCTTCGGACGGTTCAGCGTCCTGGAGATCAACAGACCACCGGCGAGCAAAACGCCGATCGAGATCACCTTGGCGAGGTCGATGTCACCGACCAGCGGCAGCTCGGCCCAGGGATCGCCGGCATCGAACCAGTCCCGCAGCGTCACGACCATTCCGTCGAGACAGCCGTAGGCGAGAAGAAGGAACAACGCCCAGAACGATGCCATGCGGGCGTAGCGTCCTTGGTCGGGTTTGTAGGCCATCGGGAGCCGGGTGCCTTGGTGTTCGGAAGGAGCGCCGCGCAGAGACGACACTCGTGTGGTCAGACGAAAACGCCGGGCCTCTCCGAATTCGAAGAATCGGAAGGGCGACCGGCGAGCAATCAAACAGTGCTAGAGGTCACGGTGCGAGGGACTTGAACCCCCAACCTGCTGATTTGGAATCAGCTGCTCTACCAATTGAGCTAGCACCGTTCAGGGATGGGCATCCCCGCTGCGCCACTGCGAGATCCGCGGATGGAGCTCGAACGGCACACCGGAAAACTCCGCCATGCTGCCAGGGCAGCATGAAACGGAAAAGGCCCGACTCTCGACGTTCGCCGAGATCGCCGGGCCCGGCGGCCGCCTCAACACGCCCGGGAGGGTCTCCCCCAAGCGCTCGACGGCCCGTTCGGACGGAGCCTCCGGAGGAGGCCCCGAGCAATCACTCGACGATCTCGGTGACGATGCCCGCACCGACGGTGCGGCCACCTTCGCGGATCGCGAAGCGCTGCTGGTCGTCCATCGCGATCGGCGAGCCGAGCGTGACTTCGATCTGGACGTTGTCGCCGGGCATGCACATCTCGGCACCGATCAGGTCGGCCGTGCCGGTGACGTCGGTCGTGCGGAAGTAGAACTGCGGGCGGTAGCCCGAGAAGAACGGCGTGTGACGACCGCCCTCGTCCTTCGACAGCGAGTAGACCTCAGCCTTGAACTTGGTGTGCGGGGTGATGCTGCCCGGCGCCGCCAGGACCATGCCACGGTGGATGTCTTCCTTCTTCACACCACGGAGGAGGCAACCGACGTTGTCGCCGGCCTGGCCTTCTTGCATGGTCTTCTGGAACATCTCGACACCGGTGATCGTCGTGGTCTGGGTGTCGCCGAGACCAACGATCTCAATCGAGTCGCCAACCTTGACGATGCCGCGCTCGACACGACCGGTCGCAACCGTTCCACGACCCGCGATCGAGAACACGTCCTCGACCGGCATCAGGAACGGCTTGTCGACTTCGCGCTCAGGCTCCGGGATGTATTCGTCGACCGCGTCCATGAGGTCGAAGATGCACTTCGAGTCCGCGTTGTCACGACCCGGGTTGTCGGTGTGGAGCGCCTTGAACGACGAGCCCTTGACGACCGGGCAGTCGTCTCCGGGGAACTCGTAAGTCGACAGCAGCTCGCGCACTTCCATCTCGACGAGCTCGAGGAGCTCTTCGTCGTCGACTTCGTCCGTCTTGTTGAGGTAGACGACGATCGCCGGGATACCGACCTGACGACCGAGCAGGATGTGCTCCTTCGTCTGGGGCATCGGGCCGTCGTCCGCCGCCACAACCAGGATCGCGCCGTCCATCTGGGCGGCACCCGTGATCATGTTCTTGATGTAGTCGGCGTGGCCGGGGCAGTCGACGTGAGCGTAGTGACGCTTCTCGGTCTCGTACTCGATGTGCGCCGAGGCGATCGTCACGACACGGGTGTCGTCACGCGCGGTTCCGCCCTTGGCGATATCCGCATACTCCTTCTGCGTGGCGAGGCCAACGCTCGACAAGGTGCGACTGATTGCCGCAGTTGTGGTGGTCTTGCCGTGGGCGACGTGACCGATGGTGCCCACGTTGACGTGGGGCTTAGTGCGTACGAACTCTTCCTTGGCCATGGGTCTGCGGACTCCGGGCCTCCGCAGGGAGGCCTTCAGTTTGAGCCTGGTTCTGAAGTGAAAGGATCTCTTGGATGAAGTGCCCGCCGACAGGCGGGAAGGGGGAGTTACACGGCGGAACGGCGTCCGTCGAGTCCGATTTGCCAGCTTGCGCCCGAAACGCCGATTTCGTCAAGCCAGGACGCCGGGGCGACCAGGTGGAACGAGGCTAGGGAGCAGTGGCAAAACGGACCCCGAATCAGAGGTCGCGGACCGTGTGTTCGACCGGAAACAAGACGCCCGGGACGTCGAAGCGATCCGCCTGGAACCCTGGAACAGGGCATGGGACGGACGATTCAGCGACTTAGACGAAGCCCCCGGTTGGAGCTGCTGGAGGGATTCGAACCCTCGACCTCTTCCTTACCAAGGAAGTGCTCTACCCCTGAGCTACAGCAGCGAACGCGACGGAGACGGTCGGTTCGATCGATCGAACGGAAAAGACGGAAGTGGAAAAAGAACGGACAGCCGAGAGCGGGTGAAGGGAATCGAACCCTCACTACCAGCTTGGAAGGCTGGGGCTCTACCGTTGAGCTACACCCGCAGGAAACAGCTCCCTGCGCAGTCCTCTCGGGCGCGATCACCTTGGAGGACCTACAGGGTTTCGACGACCGCCTCGAGGACGTCTCGTCGCGTGCAACACGGGCCCACCAGAGGGGATGGTGAATGGGCGAAGCAGGATTCGAACCTGCGAAGGCTAAGCCATCAGATTTACAGTCTGACCCCGTTGGCCGCTTGGGTATTCGCCCGAACGCGTCCGCCAGCTGGTTCGCCCGTGTTGTCAGCGACGATCCGAGCCAAGACCCGGTCGCCCCTCCCCCCGATCGTCCCGAATCGCGTGTCGATTGAAGAGCCCGGAGGACGCATCGAGCGCCATCTCCGCGTCGCAGCTCCGAGGCCCCGCAGAGCCGCGATCCGAAGCCCAGAAGGCGATCGGATGCGAGCTAGCGGAGGGAGTCGAACCCACAACCGCCTGATTACAAATCAGGAGCTCTACCGTTGAGCTACGCTAGCGCTCGGACCGGTCAGAGAAAGGACGGGGGAGCCTAGCGCTGCCCGAGGGCAGGTCAAGCCGAGCCAGGGCCTTTTTGCGGCGGTTCGGAAGACGCCACACACTCGGCCGCTTGCTGAGCGAAACCCCGCAGGTCGAACGGCTTGCGCAGGATCGCCCGCACGAAGGGCACGTCCTCGAACTCGGCCCGCTGCGCCTCGTTCAGGAAGCCCGAGATCACGAAGGTCGGAATGGTCAGACCCTCCGCCCGCATCGTCCGCACGACTTCCTCGCCGGTCAGCCTGGGCATGCACAGATCGCAGACCAGGAGGTCCACCCCCCCTTCCCGCAGCATCTCGAGCGCCGCTTCTCCGTCCTCGACCGAACGGACCGAGAGGCCCTGGTCGTTCAGGAACGCACCGAGGATCGCGACGACGTGAACGTCGTTGTCGGCGATGAGCACCGTCGGCACACGACGCTCGCCCCCAGACGGCCCTCCGGGGGCCCCTCGCACGGCGTCGGACTCGGGAGAATCTGCCATTCGGGCTCCTCAGGCGCCAGAGGGCGCCCGAACGCAACCTAGGCCGAGACCGATCAGGCGTCGAGTGGCTGGATCCAGGAAACGTCCTCGAACGCCACCTCGACCCGCATCTTGCCGACTTCGACCGTCAGCAGCTGCTTCGCCCGGTCGATCTTGCGGATCACGCAACGCTTCCCGAGCCGCGGGACGAACACAATCGTGTCCTTCCGAACGGATCCCAAGAACCGCATCCGGCGCCGATGGACCGAGGTTTCCTCAACGACCTGCTGGAGACCGCTCAGCAGCGCCGCCGCCTCCTCCGAGACGGACTTGGGGCCGCCTCTCAGGCGTTCGAGCCCGGGCACGAGCGCCGTCCGGAGCTTCTTCATCTGCTCGTCGACCAGCGCGTCCGCCTCCTCGCCGAGCCAAGCGCGCTTGCGCTCCATGTCCTTGGACCGCAACTCGACCTCCTGCCCCTTCCGCTCGGCCTGCCGCGAGAGCTGCTCGGTCCGCCGTCGTTGGGCCTCCGCCTCTTGTCGCGCGACCTGAACCCGCTCGATCATCTGCTCGACGCGGAGATCGCGTTCGCCGAGCAGCTCACGGGCTCGATCGACCAAACGCTCGGCGAGACCGACCCGCCGCGCGATGTCGAGTGCGTGCGAAGAGCCAGGGATACCGACGTCGAGGCGATAGATCGGTGCGAGCGTCTTGCCGTCGAAGGCCATCGCACCGTTCTCCGCCTGCGGGTTCTGGTAGGCGAAGTCCTTCAGTCGCCCGATGTGCGTCGTGACGACCGACAGCACCTTCCGCCTCGCGAGGTCCTCGAGAACCGCTTCACCGAGAGCGCCCCCTTCCTCAGGGTCGGTTCCGGCACCCAGCTCGTCCAGCAGCACGAGGGTGTTCGGCCCCGACTCGCGGATGCAGCGTGCGATTCGCGTGACGTGTGAACTGAAGGTCGAGAGGTTCTGACGGATTCCCTGCTCGTCACCGATGTCCGCGAACACTCCATCGAGCAACGGGAACTCAGTCCCCTCCTCCGCTGGCACCGGAACGGCGCACAGAGCCATGACCGCGAGCAGGCCGACGGTCTTCATCGCGACGGTCTTACCGCCGGTGTTCGGACCGGTGACGACCAGCATCGAGAACGGATCGCCGAGCGTGAGGTCGAGCGGCACCGGGTCCTCGATGCCCGAACGCTCGAGCAACGGGTGCCGCGCTCTGCGGAGCCGGAGTGGACCGCCGACGGAAACGACCGCGGGCAAGTAGCCGTCTTCAGTGATCAGACGAGCACGAGCGACCGTCAGGTCGAGCTCACTCATCACGACACAAGCGCGCTCGATCTCTTCCTGCGAGCGCCGGAGCCCGCGGCAGGTCTGCGTGAGCACGACCTGCACCTCGCGGTGCTCGTCGCCACGGAGATCGGAGAGACGGTTCGCGGCCTCGACGACGACCTCCGGCTCGACGAACACCGTCGCGCCGGACTGACTGCGGTCGTGTTGCACTCCGCGGATCTGTCGCCGCTGCTCGAAACGAACCTGCACCACCGGACGCCCATGACGCCAACTCGCCTCCGGACTCTGCAGGCATCGGCGGTTCCGCTCGTCGGACAGGAACGAGTGGAGCGCTGCGCGGACGCCGTTCTCCGCCTCCTCGATCTCCGTACGGATCTCGGCCAACCGGACCGAGGCGCTGTCGAGCACCTCACCGCGCGAATCGACGATGCCCGAGAGCTCGTCGGCGAGGTCCGCCACGGGCGGGAATTGCGAGGACAGGGCAACCAGAGCCGGCGAATCCTCTCGTCGCGCGAGCCAGCCCTGACACCGAGCGGTCGCCTGGAGAAGTCGCATCAGGTCCGCGACGTCCCGGGTCTCCGGCTGGTGATGCCCCTCGAAGAACGGACCGAGCCAGGATCGAATCTCGACTGCGCCCGACGCCGGCGGCTCCTGATCGTCGCTGAGAGCCTTCGCGATCTCAGCGACCTGGCGCCGAGTCGCGTCGAGGCGGGCCTCGTCCTCGATCGGAGCGAGCTCCTGGACCGCCCGGCGACCGAGGGCGGTCTGCAGGCGCTCGATCAGGAGTTCTCGCACGGCCTGGAACTCCAGGGTGTCGAGGTCGAAACGCGCGGTCGGCATGGGGCGGGAACCATACCAGCCGCAGCTCTCCTCGCGATGCGCCGTAGCGCCCGACCAACCTGCCGCTACGCTGCGCCGCTCCCAGACTTTGCAGATGGAACGACCAAGCGGCTTCGGCACCCGAGCGATCCACGCCGGGCAATCCCCCGACCCCACGACCGGCGCGATCATGACGCCGATCTACCAGACCAGCACATACGTGCAGGAGTCGCCGGGGCAGATCAAAGGCTACGACTACTCGCGTGGCCTCAATCCCACCCGCGACGCGCTGCAGAAGAACCTCGCAGCGCTCGAGAACGGCAAGCACGGCCTGTGCTTCGCGTCGGGCATGGCGGCGATCAACTGCGTGCTGAACCTGCTGCAGAGCGGGGACCACGTCGTCGCGGGCAACGACCTCTACGGCGGCACATATCGACTCTGCCAGACGCTCTACACCAAGTTTGGAGTCGAGTTCTCGTTCATCGACATGGCGGACCTGGACGCGGTCCGCGCGGCGTTCCGTCCGAACACGAAACTCCTGATGGTCGAGTCGCCGTCCAACCCGCTGCTCAAGCTGGCGGACTTCGCGGCCCTGACCGAGATCTGCAAGGAGAAGGGTGTCCTGTCGATGGCCGACAACACCTTCGGCACGCCCTACGTGCAGACTCCACTCGACCACGGCTTCGACATCGTCATGCACTCGACGACGAAGTACCTCGGCGGTCACAGCGACGTCGTCGGTGGCGCGTTGATCTGCAACGACGACGAGCTCAACGACCAGCTGGCCCACTTCCACAACACGGTCGGTGGCACCAACGGTCCGTTCGACGCATTCCTCGTGCTGCGCGGCACGAAGACCCTCCACGTCCGCATGGAGCGGCACGCTGAGAACGCTCTCCAGATCGCTCGTGCGCTCGAAGCGCACGGCAAAGTCACGAAGGTCTACTACCCCGGCCTCGAGTCACACGCGCAGTTCGCGATCGCAGAGAAGCAGATGCGCAACGGCGGCGGCATGGTCAGCTTCGAAGTCGACGCCTCGGTTGAGGACGCGATGAAGGTCGCTTCGAGCTTCAAAGTGTTCTCGCTCGCCGAGAGCCTCGGCGGCGTCGAAAGCCTCGTCGACCACCCGGTGTCGATGACCCACGGGGCGATCCCACGTGAGGAGCGCATCAAGGCCGGCTTCCAGGACGGTCTGATCCGACTGTCGGTCGGCATCGAGGACATCGAAGACCTGCTCGAGGACGTCGAGCGCGGACTGTCGACACTCGGCTGATCCGAGCAGTCCACCTCGAGCCAACTCGCCGCCGAAGAGACCGGCTCGGGGCGACTAGCCCTGATGGTTCTGGTTCGGCGAATCCGGGTGGCTGTTCGCCGCCGGATCGGCGCCGGCAGCACGCGACCCGTCGATCGAAACCGGGTCGCGATCGGCGTTCTGGTCCGCAGCGACATCGGCGTTCTGCTCCGCAGGCCCATCCGAGACCTGCTCGCGCATCAAGCGGCCGGGCTTGAACTTCACCGTGCGCTTCGCTGGGACCTCCACCTTCTCGAGCGTCCGCGGGTTCTGTGCGCGACGAGCCGCCCGCTCCTTGGTCTCGAACACTCCGAACTCTCGGAATTCCAAGCGGTTGCCGCGTGCGAGCTCATCGATCGTCGCGTCGAGGAACGCTTGGATCACGTCCTTCACGACGACCTTGGTCTGGCCCGTCGACTGGGCAATCCGATGAACCAGCTCCTTCTTGGTGATCGTTTTCATCGAGAACGGCGTGTTCACGGAGTCGACCGAGGGCTCCGTCGAGCGGACTCGAGAGCATAGAGTCTCCCGCCCATGCGATCGCGGGATTTCCTTCAACCGGCAGACGCCTGGATCCACTCGTCGATCCAAAGCGTGGTGCCCGAAAGCCCCGATCAGGCCCGATTCCTGTGGAACCTGACAGATCGCGAGGCCGGAAGATCGGTCCGTCAGAACCGCAGTTCCTGGGTCTGCCGGCTGTCGATCGCCGATCGGACCGTGTTCGCGAAGACGTATGACTACCCGTCACGGAAAGACCGCTGGCGTGGGCTGTTCCGGAACACCGCGTTCGCTCGGTCGCGGGCCGTACGCGAGCGCGACGCCGCCGAGTGGCTGGCCACGGCCGGGCTCGACGGCTCGACCGGACTCCAGGCCCCCGAGCCCCTGCTGGTTGCGGAATGGCGATCAGGCCCCCTGCTCCGCCGGGCGCTGATCGTCACCGGCGCTGCGCCCGGCCGTCCACTCGACGAACTCTGGCCCGATCTGACCCCGAGCGAGCGGGATGGGATCCGCCGTCAGCTGGGTCGAGCCGTCGAAGCGCTCCACGCTGCGGGCTACCGCGACCGCAACCTTGACCCACGCAACCTGATCGTCGAGTCGCGTGACGGCACCACGCGGATCACGAAGATCGACTCCCCCCGATACCGCGTGATCCCGACGGCTCTGAGAATCCTCGGCGTCGGTCGAACCCTCGCCCGAGCGGATCGCGAGCGATTGGAGCGTGGGCTGCGAGCTCTGGAGAGCGCTCCCTAGCGAGGATCTCTCAGAGATCTTCGACCGTCGGCAACGACGGATCCGGATCCGGACCGAGAAACTCGTCGATCCTGGCGATCCGGGAAGGAACGGTCAGGGTCGAGTCGAGCAGATCCCCGATCTCGCCGCGACTCGAGAGGGACAGGTAGTAGCGGTAGATGCGACGGGCCTTCGGCCATTCGGCGCGCTTCTCGTCCTCCGAGCGCTGATCCGACAGGTAGTAAGAGTTCGCCAGATTGAGCACGGCGCGGGACTCCAACGGATCGCTCCTCAGGAGGACCCGATAGATGTCGCGCGCGCCGTCGAGGTCGCCAGTCCGCCAGAGGAGGGCGGCGCGGTGCAAGCGGAGGTCGGGATCGTCAGCCCCCCGCGCGGTCTCGAGTCGCGAGAGTACCTCGCGAGCCGCTTCGATGTCCCCCAGGGAGTACAGGGTCAGGCGCAGGTAGGTCTCGAACACCGGCAGATCGCCGGGCATCGCGGCCAGGTAGCGGCGGTATCGCTCGGCCGCGTCCTTCGCACGACCGGTGGCCTCCAGGCTCCGCGCCAGACGGAGATTGACCTGCGGATCATTCGGAGCCGCCTCGGATGCACGGATCGCTGCTTCGAGGGCGCGCTCGGTCTCGCCTTCCTGATCCCAAATCTCGGCGAGATCGAGGTAGGCATAGTGAAGGCCTTCGTCCCGCTCGATCGCGACCCGGAGCAGATCCGAGCGGCCGCCCGGGCCTTTCAGTCGAGACTTCAGGTAGGGGACCGCAGCGCTGCCATCGTCGCGAAGCTCGTCGTAGTAGCGCCCCATCGTCGACGCTGTTCCCCCACCGAGCCGGCGGGCGAGATCCTGATAGAGGATGTGACCTTCGAGGTGGACCTCGTCGCGTTCAACCAGCTCCAGGAGCGTCTCCAAGGCCTCCTGGTCCTCACCGACGGCGAGAGAACGACGGGCCTGTAGGTAGAGCGTCGCCGAATCGTCGGGCGCATAGTCGACGTCGGTCGGACCGACCGCCCGCGACCAGTTGCACGAACTGGCGGACATCAGCGTCACCAGAAACAAGACGCTGAGCGCGCCGCGAGGGAGCGCAACCGCCGGTCGAGGCGCCGGGACTCGAAGATGGCTCATGAACCGAGGCATGCCGTGGGTTCTCGATCAGCGTGCCGGAGTGGCCCGCAGCGCCGAGGCGCCTTCTCCGGGCAACAAGCCCAGAACGAACCGAGGCGGGTTCACGAAGTCCGACTCGGCGACGCTGTCATCCCTCACTCGGACGTTGCCGACCGCAGCCGATTGGAGCCGCGCCTGAACGCGATCGCCTCCGACGACTCGAATCCGGACGCTGCGGAAGGCGTAGTACTTCACCTTTCCGACATCGACGCGCATCGGTGTATCGACTCGGTTCGCGTAGGTGTAGAGAGTGCCGCCGTCATCCTGCGGCGTCCTCTCGACCTTGATGTGCACCGAAGCGGTCGGAAGGGTCAAAGCCCGGTCGTAGAAGTTGGGGCTCAACTCGATGTCCAGAGCGTCACAGAGCACGGTCTTCTCGGACTCGAACGGAGCCATCAGATCGGTCTCTGCAACCAGGATCTCCTCCTCCGTCAGCTGGTCGGGGTCGGTCCCCAGACAGGCCGTTGTCCAGAAGACGAAGAGGCTGAGCGACCAGACGAGCCGAAACGTCGTCAGACCGACCCGCCTGCGATATGGAACGTCCGTCGGGCGCTCGGCCTGCTCGATCACACCACCGTCCGTGGCCAGCCGAACCGGCCCCTGTTGCTGATCCCTCGCCATGCGTCAGAGCGTAGCGGCAGCGATCTCCAGTGGGAGTCTGAGTTACCGAGTCCGTTTGGCACGCGATTGGCTAGTCGGCCGGCCGCGTGATTGGCTATGTTGCGGGTTGGATGCCGCGGTTACGGGACTCTTTCACCGGACAGCTCCGAGGAGCTGCTCCGCGACCACTTCGTGCACGCTCGCGATGCGTGCGCTCGCCGGGAGTCCGGAGGCCGTGGCGCGGCCTGATCCTGCTCGCGATCCTCGCCTGCACCGGGTGCACCTGGCTGCCGAACGAGTTCAACCTCTCCCCGCTCTACCGGCAGCGCCTCGACAAGGACGGCAATCTGCTGGAGCTCGACGTCCTCTGGCCGCTGATCCACATCGAGAAGGATCCGGTCGACCAGGACCTCGACATCCGACTGCGGCCGTTCGTCCGCCGTCTGGAGATCTCGGAGGACGAGAACTGGATCGCCGGCTACGACGCCGTCGAGTACCAGTACTTGGCCCCGCTCGGTCTCTACCGTCGAGACGGCGAGCAGACGCGAAGCCGCTTCTTCCCACTCTGGTCGTACACCGACCGCATCGGCTCCGACGGCCTGCGTGAAACTGACTGGTACGCGCTGTTCCCGCTGTTCTGGGGCGGCACGCGTGAGGACGGCGAGGAGGACTACTTCGGCTTCTTCCCGTTCTACGCGGACCTGCCGAACTTCCTGATCCAGGAACGGATCACCTACATCCTCTTCCCGCTCTACACGCGGACCAAGAAGTCCGGCCGCACCGGGCACCACATCCTCTGGCCGCTCGGCGGCTGGGGTGTCCGCGATGAAACCGGCGAAGTGCTCTGGGCTCGGGCCCTGCCGTTCTTCTCGCGCACCGATCACACCGAGACGACGCACACGACGATCCTGTGGCCGTTCATCTCCTGGGGCGTGACGAACAAGAGTGGTCCGGACCCGGTGCACCGCTGGCTGATCTGGCCCTTCTTCGGACGCACCGAGAGCGAGAGCGGCCGCGCGTGGGGATGGACGTTCCTCAACCCGTTCTTCCAGTATCTCGAGATCGAGGGAAGGCGGAAGAAGCTCGACTTGTTCTGGCCGATCTTCCGCTACGAGGAAGACCTCAGCGAGTCGAGCCCGGTCTACCAATGGTGGGTGTGGCCACTCGTCGCACGGACGGTCACCAACGATCAGTGGGCCTGGAACTTCCTTTGGCCACTGATCTGGTGGCAGGAATACGACGACCCCGAAGGGCTTCAGCAGCAGCGGTGGTTCCTCCCGTTCTACTGGACCGTGAACCGCGACGGTGTGGACGAGTCGACCGATGACTTCGACCACGTCTGGCCCGTCTACCACCGCGATGTGGTCACCTATCCCGACGGCACGGAGGAAGGTGAGTGGAGCCTGCTCTCCCCGTTCCCCTACCGCGACAGCACCGCGCGTGGAATCAGCGAGGCCTACGACTGGCTGTGGACCCTGGCACGCCGACGCTGGCGTGGTGACGACGACCGGTTCGAGCTCTTCGCCCACCTCTACTCCAGCCGGACTCGGGGCGACCACGTGCAAAAGTCCGTGCCGTTCCTGTTCAACTACGAGGATGACGGCGAGGACCGCGTGCTGAGGTTGTTCCAGTTCATCCCGATCCCGCTCGGCCCATCAGCCTCGAAGTCCAACGACCCGGCCTCCGACCCGGCCGCAGCGGAGCAAGCGACCAACCCGAGTGAGGACAGCGAATGACCGCCGACGGTGACGGCATTCCCGTCGAAGAGCGTCCGGGCACCACGCCGATCCACGGGCTCGGCGGCTCGTTCCGCCAAGCCAGCTTGGACGCCGGCTTCACGGTCGCATTGTTGCTGCGCACGGTGGCGGCACTGCCGTATTTGCCACGGCGGATGCGCTTCACGCTCGACGCCGCCTACGCCGCCGGCGTGCGTGCGCTTCCGGTCACCATCGCGGTCGCATTCTTCTCCGGGATGATCCTCGCGCTGCAGACCGGACTGACCCTGCAGACGTTCGGGCAGACGTCCTTGGTCGGCCAGGTCATGGCTCTCGCGATGTGTCGTGAGATGGGCCCGATGATGACTGCGATCGTTCTCGCGGCGACGGTCGGCTCGAAGATCGCGGCCGAGCTCGGAACGATGAAGGTCTCGGACGAGGTCACGGCGCTCGACGTGATGTCGATCGATCCGACGAACTACCTCGTCCTTCCGCGAGTCGCGGCCCTGACCATCATGTGCCCGGTGCTGACCGCACTGAGCGACCTGATGGGCATCGTCGGTGGCTCGGTCGTTGCAACCGCACAACTCGGACTCAGCCAAGACCTCTACTGGAACACCGTTCTCGACGCGCTCTACGCGCCTGAGACGCTGTTCCCGAAGGACGTCTACGCAGGCCTGATCAAGGGCCTCGTCTTCGGCGCGACGATCGCCACCGTCGCTTGCTCGACCGGGCTGCGCGCCCGCGGCGGCGCGCTCGGCGTCGGCCGCGCCGTCCAGCACGCGGTGATGACCTCGGTGATCTTGATCATCGTGTTCGGCTACTGGTTCAGCTGGCTCTTCTACGACCTGCTTCGGGGGAAAGAGCTGTGATCGAACTCCGTTCCGTCCACAAGCGCTTCGACAGCCTGGTCGTCCTCGACGGCCTCGACCTGACGATCCCCGAAGGAAAGAACTTCGTCCTGATGGGCCGCTCGGGCACAGGCAAGAGCGTCACCCTGCAGCACGTCATCGGCATCCTCGACCCCGACCGCGGCGAGGTGCTGGTCGATGGGCAATCGGTCCCCGATCTCGATCGCAAGGGACTGCAGCAGCTCCGGAAGAACATGGGCTACCTGTTCCAGAACGGTGCCCTGATCAACTGGCTGACCGTGCACGAAAACGTCGCCCTTCCGCTGAAGGAGACCGGGGACTGCGCGCGCTCCGAGGTCGACGATCGCGTGCACGAACTGCTGAGCCTGGTCGGGATGTCGCAGGCCGCGCACAAGCGGCCGGGGCAGATCTCCGGAGGCATGAAGCTGCGCACCGGTCTAGCTCGCGCACTGATCACCGAACCCCGCTACGTCCTCTACGACGAACCGAACGCCGGACTCGACCCGATCCTGTCGATGTCGATCCACCGCCTGATCGCCGAGGTCCGCGACCGACTCGGAGTGACCGGGCTCGTCGTCACCCACTCGCGGCAGTGCGCCTGCGACACCGGCGACCAGATCGGCGTGCTCGACAAGGGCCGCCTGGTCGCCCAGGGAACCGTCGAGGAGATGCAGAACTCCGACATCCCGCTCGTCCGAGACTTCCTGAGTGGCCACGCCGATTGACTCGAAGCCTATGAAACGCTCACGCCAAGACCTGCTTCTCGGCCTCGTCTTCTTCGCCGGCCTCGCGGGCCTCGTTCTCGCCACACTCGTGCTGACGAATGTCCGCTTCGTCGACAACTCGCAGGTGCGTGCGGTGCACTTCCCCGAAGTCGGCAGCCTGCAGGAAGGCGACTCGGTCGAAGTCCTCGGTCTCCGCTACGGACTCGTCGAGAAGATCGAGTTCCGGCAGGGGAACGTGCCGCCCGACGAACGCTTCCTCGTGACGATCCGCCTCGACGAACCAGTCGAGATCCAGAACGGCTACGAGGTCAAAATCTCCGAGTCGAGCTTGCTCGGCGGGCGCGGGATCGAGATCGACCCCGGTGCTCTGCCGCCAGTTCTGCGCGACGACGCCGTCCTGACCGGCACGGTCGAACTCAGTGCTCTCGATGCCGTCGGCGAGATCTTCGCCGACCCAGAGGTCGGTCGGGACATTCGCGACATCCTGAGCAACGTCGCCGACGTCACAAAGAACCTCAATTCCGGCAATGGCCTGATCGCGCGACTGATCAACGACCCGACCATCCCCGATCGTGTCGACGACATCCTGGAGTCGATCCAGGGGATCCTCGGAGACGTCGGCGACGCGACGTCGCCCGGCTCTCAGGGCCTGTTGGGTCGCGTGCTACACAGCTCCAGCCTCGCAGACTCGGTCGCCTCGATCCTCGACGACATCGAACTCGCCGTCTCCGTGGACGGCAACGGCATCGTCGCTCGGCTGCTCAACGGCACCGAGCTGCGTGACCGAATCGAGTCGTTCATCGCGGACGTCGAGCTCGCCGCCTCGCCGGAAGGCACCGGCCTGCTGAGCCGCGTCCTTCACAGTCAGGATCTCAGCAACAACGTCGAGCAGGCCGCCGAGGACATCTCCGGCGTCGCGAGCAACCTCAATGACCCCGACGGCGGTGCCGCCGGCTACCTGATCGCGAACGAGGAGAGCCGTGAGTTCGTGCAGCGCATCCTCGCCGAAGGCGAGCAGTTGCTCGTCGACGCCGACGAGGTCGTGAACCGAGTGCTCGAAGGCGACGGCCTGATCGCTCGCGCGTTGAACGACCCGGACATGGGCGAACAGCTCAGCCGGATCCTCAACCAGGTCTCGCGCACGATCGAAGACGTCCGCGAGGCCGCACCGGTCTCGACCTTCGCGTCGGTGCTGATCGCAGCTTTCTGATCGCGCCGCCTCGACGACCTGATCAGCGACCTGGGCGACGACCTGTCAGAGGCCGCGCGCCGCGAGCATCGTCTCGACGTATTTGGCGAGCACGTCGACCTCCAGGTGGACCTTCGTGCCGGCCGCGAGCCGACCGAGGGTCGTCGCCTGGGCCGTGTGCGGGATCACGGCGATCCCGACTCCTCTCTCGTCCTGGCCCATGATCGTCAACGAGACGCCGTCGACCGTGATCGAGCCCTTCGAGACACAGTACTTCTGCAGCGGCTCGGGCACTCCGATCCAGAGTTCCCCTCCCTCGCTCGGATCAATCGGCTCGAGGCAGAGGCCGACCCCGTCGACATGACCCTGGACCAGGTGACCGCCAAGCGGCTCCCCAGCGCACAGCGCTGGCTCGAGATTGAGTTCCCGGCCGATCTCAGCCTCACCGAGCCAGGTCTTGTCCAAGGTCTCGGGGCTGAGGAAGAACGTCGCCACCGAATCGACGCACTGGGTGGCCGTGCAACAGACCCCCGACAGGGCGATAGACGCCCCGAGCGTGGCCGCCGAGGCCTGCGAACCGAGGTCGACCTGGATCTCCAACCCCTCCTCCGCAGTGTTTGCGGTCGACCGCACATCGACCACCTCTCCGACTTCGCGGATCAGGCCTGTGAACACGGGATTCCTCCGATCGTCGCAGCCACTCTGAACATGTTTTCGTGTGTCTTGACGGCCCTAGAACCGCTCTCTAACCTTCGCGACCCTTTCGGCTTGGCTAGAAGCTCTGCCGTGGGGCCTGTGGCGTCCGCCGTTGCGGTCGCCAGTTCACTCGAGTGAGTCGCAAGGTTCTGTGGTCGCTGGACTTTCGTCAATCGCGTAGCTGCGATCGGACGGGTTCGCACCGAGCACGGCACCGAGCTCTCGATTGACGCTCCGTGTTCTGTGCTCTGCTGACGCTCTTTCCAGAGGCGATTCGCCCCTACTTGGAAGAGAGCATTCTCGGTATCGCGCAGGCGAGCGGCAAACTCGAAGTCGAGCTGGTCGACTTCCGGAAGTTCGCGACAGACCGCCACCGCACAGTCGACGACCGCCCTTTCGGCGGTGGACCAGGAATGGTCCTCAAGCCCGAACCGATCTTTGATGCTGTTGAGGACACGGAACGGCGCCACGGCCCGTTGCACAAGGTCCTGCTCTGCCCCCGCGGCCGTCGATTCGACCAGCGGAAGGCCCACGAATTGCGCTCGAAAGAGCGGCTCTTGATGCTGTGCGGACGGTACGAGGGCTTCGACGAACGCATTCGTGAGGGCTTCGACTGGGACGAGATCTCTCTCGGTGACTTCGTGTTGGCCGGTGGCGAACTTCCTGCGCTCAGTGTGCTGGAAGCCGCTGCTCGACTGATCCCGGGCGTTCTCGGCTGCGCCGAGTCGCCGGTGTTGGAGTCCTTCGAAGGCGAGTGGTTCGACTACCCGCAGTACACGCGACCCCGCGAATTCCGCGGCTCGAACGTGCCGGAGGTTCTTCTCTCTGGCGACCACGGTGCCGTGCAGAAGTGGCGGGACGAGCAGGCTCGAAAGCTGACCGAACAGTTCCGTGACGAGCACTCCACTCCTCGCGACGACGCGGCCGATTGAGTTCACAGTCGGGACGTCTTCGCCTCAACCACATCGCAACTGCACTCATCTCATGATCGGTCCGTCTGGCCGATCCTCTGAGAACCCACCCCTGAAACGGCCGCTCTGGCGGCCCACTTCGACAAGCACCGCGATCCTCGCGGTCGAGACATACGATGGACCTGATCCGACAGATCGAACTCGAGAACATGAAGACCGAGGTCCCCGACTTTGGAGTCGGTGACACAGTCGACGTGCACTACCTGATCCGCGAAGGTGAGAAGGAGCGCGTCCAGATCTTCTCGGGCACCGTGATCCGTATCGCCGGCTCCGGACCGCGCCGCAACGTCGTCGTTCGCCGCCTGGTGGCTGGCGAAGGCGTCGAGCGGACGTTCCCGATCCACTCGCCCCGCGTTCAGAC
This sequence comes from Planctomycetota bacterium, assembly GCA_039815565.1. Lineage (GTDB taxonomy): Bacteria > Planctomycetota > UBA1135 > UBA1135 > UBA2386 > JBCBZB01. The sequence continues at coordinate 11,041 of JBCBZB010000051.1, read as the reverse complement.
CGTGAAGATCCGGACCCCCGGCCGGATCCGCCGCGCTCGCCTCTACTACCTGCGTGACCGCGTGGGCAAGTCGGTGCGCCTCGCCCAGAACTTCGGCAACCTGCGCGGACCGCGCTCGCTGCCGCTCGCTACGCGTCGCAACCCCGAGCAACTCGGTGGCGCGAAAAAGGAAGCCGCGGCCCCGTCCGACGAGTCGACCGAATCCTGATCGCAGCCGGCTGACCCCGACTGGAGCGTGAATTCGCTCCGAGACCAGGGGTCGTCCGCGTCGCGGATCGGGTTCGCCTGTTCCGCACGTCGATCGCAGATCACGCGAGTCAGCGCCCCCGCCCGGGGACGCTGCCCCTCGCAAGAAACACCTACCGTCCGCCAGCATGCTCGAGAACGCACGCCGCCAACTTGTTGTGGTGGCTCTGTCCATCGTCGCCGCGCTCCTCTTCCTCGGCACCCTCGGCATCCGCCAGGGTCTCGACCTGAAGGGCGGCACGCAGCTGATCTACGACATCGACATCGCCTCCGCGAAGGAGCAGGGGCTGATCGAGCGCTCGGCAAGCACTGCCGAGATCTCGCAGCTCGTCGATGAGACCGTCCGCATCATCAGCGAGCGAATCGACCCGGACGGCAAGTTCGACGCCCTCGTCACCCGTCGTGGTGAAAGCGGCATCCTCGTCGAGCTGCCGCAACGAGACGAGGCTGAGGCTCGCGCGATCGAGAGCCGGATCCAGACGCTCGGTCGTCTCGAGTTCCGGATGGTCGCGAAGTCGAACTACAACGTCGTCGAGGACGAAGGCACTCCGGACGAGCGCACGATCCGCCTCGAACTCGCAAGCGAGAAGGCGGAGCTCGAGAGCTGGCTGAACGAAGGCGACAACCTGCAGCAGGTTCTCGAAGAGCCGACGCGGATCCGCAACTTCAACAACCTTCGCCAGATCGAGCGCACGGGAACCCTGAACATCCAGTGGTTCCCCCACCTCGTGAAGCCCGAGCGTCGGCGCGGATCCAAACAGCTGGTATGGAACGCCTACTCTCGCGGAGAAGCGGCGGCCCAACTCCCAGCCGCGGCTGTGCCGGCCTTCGACCTCAGCGAGGTCGCACTCGACAACCCGCCCGAGAGCCCCGACGTCGAGCCGAAGATCGAGTTCATCGCGGTGAACATGCACGCCGAGCACTTCAGCGGCGAGGACCTCAACCCGTCCTCGGTTCGCGGAACGCTCGACGAGGCTGGCAAGCCGGCGCTGAGCTACGAGATGAAGAGCTCGCGCCAGGGTGACTACTACGATTGGTCGCTCCAGTACAAGGGCGATCACTCGGCGATCATCCTCAACGGCTACATCGAGTCGGCACCGTACTTCGTCAACGGTATCTCCGGCGTTGGCCAGATCAGCGGCAACTTCACACCCGAGTCGGTCCAGGAGCTGCAGAAGACCCTGCGCACCGGCTCGCTGAAGCTCCGACCGGTTCAGATCTCCAAGAGCGTTATCGGTGCGACCCTTGGTCAGCGCTCGATCGACCTCGCGCTGATCTCGATCTCGATCGGCGCGCTGCTGGTCCTCGGCTTCATCCTCTTCTACTACCGCCTGTCCGGCATCGTCGCCTTCTCGGCGCTGATGCTGAACGTTCTCCTGATCATGGGGTTGATCGCGGCGACGCGATCGACGCTCACGCTGCCAGGTCTCGCCGGTCTCGTGCTCACGATGGGTATGGCGATCGACGCCAACATCCTGATCTACGAGCGCATCCGCGAGGAACTCGCACGCGGTAAGGAGATCCTGCAGGCGTGCCGGACCGGCTTCGATCGAGCGATCGTCACGATCATCGATGCGAACGTCACGACGTTCATCGCCGGTATCGTTCTCTACAACGTCGGTTCGGGCCCAGTCAGTGGCTTCGCGGTCACTCTGATGATCGGCATCGTTACGACGCTGTTCACCGCGTTCTTCGTCTCGCGGGTGGTCTTCCACTACCTGCTCGAAGCCGGGAAGCTCGACTCCTTCCACGCCGCCAGCTGGCTCAAGAACGTCAAGTTCGACTTCCTCGGCCAGGCGAAGAAGGCCGTGGCGCTCAGCGTGGTGCTCGTCATCGGAGGCCTGGTCGTCTTCGCGATGGTCCCGCGGGCGCAGAAGTACGCGATCGACTTCACCGGTGGTGCGAACCTGACGATCGCGCTTCGGGAGCCGACCGCCGTCAAGGACGTCCGCGAGAAGCTTCAGAACTCGGACTTCGCGCAGGTCTACGGCGACCCGATCGTCAACACGATCGATGCCGACCAAGACAACCGCGCCACGTCGTTCGCGGTTCGCGTCAAGCTGACTGACGACCAACGTGAGCTGATTGACGAGGCCCGCCGCACCGGCGGCCCCGAGTTCGAGCCGGACTACCTCATCAAGCTGCGCGACAGCCTGGAAGGAGATCTGGTCTCGAAGCCCTTTGGGGAGCCGGTCGTGACCGAGATCCCGGGCGACAGCAATGCGTTCGCCGCAGTGCCGATCAACTTCCAGAAGCCGGTGCGAGCAGGCGACATCAAGCGCGCCCTCGCCCCCGACCTCACCGATCAACTGCAGGTGGTCGACCCGGCGAACGGAGAAGTCGCCGCGGACGATGCTCAGCTGACCTCGGTCAGCCTCCAGTTCCCGGTCCTCAAGGGCACCGACAACGTCGCGGTCCTGACTATGATCAACGACGGCCTCGAGAACGACCGCCAGCGCGACGGCGACGACCTCTCGGCGGTTGACGGCACGCCGGTCAAACTCTCGGATCCGATCCCCGAGTCATCGACGATCGGCGGCCGCATCGTCGGTGACCTTCGCAACTCGGCGATCTCGGCGTTGGCGATCTCGCTGTTCGTGATCGTCTTGTTCATCCGCGTCCGCTTCCACGAGTACAAGTACGGCATCGCGGCGGTTGTCGCGCTCGTCCACGACGTGCTCGTCACCCTCGGACTCGTCACCTTGGCGAACTATCTGGGATTGGTCGATGCGGAGATAAACCTGGCGATGATCGCAGCCTTCCTGACGATCATCGGTTACTCGATCAACGACACGATCGTCATCTTCGACCGTGTCCGGGAGAACCTGCAGGAAGGCGTGCGCCTCGGTGAGAAGATCGACCGGGCCGAACTGCTGAACCGTTCGATCTCGCAGACCCTGTCGCGAACGATCCTGACGACGTTGACCACGATGGCGGTCGTTGTGACCCAGTTCGTCGTCAACTCCGGTGCCGGTTCGTCACTCGAAGGATTCTCCTTCGCGCTCATGATCGGCTTGCTGTCGGGAACCTACTCGACGATCTTCATCGCCTCCCCGGTGATGCTGTGGCTCTGGCGTCGCGACCTCGGCGACGGCGCCGCTCCGGCGAAGCCCTCGTCCGACACGAAGGACGACCCGGCACTCGCCACCTCGGGGGCCTGATCGAGCCCCCCGTTCGGGCGCCCCTGCCGGACTTGATCGGGCGCCCGACGACGAACCCCTCTCCGTGTCCTCCCACGAAGCACTTCGGATCCCCGCCGCTCCCGGCGGGTTCGACACCGGCAAGATCCCGGCCCTTGAGACGGATGTTCTCGTGGTTGGAGCAGGGATCGCCGGTGCGGCTGCGGCCCTGCGAGCCGCCGACGAGGGATCGTCGGTCATCTGCATCGCGAAACGCCCACTGGGTCAGGCCAACACCGCCTGGGCCAAGGGTGGCATCGCAGCCGTACTGGCCGAGAACGATCGATTCGAGTGGCACCTTAGGGACACCTTAAAGGTCGGTGCTGGCCTCACCTCTCGTGAGGTGGCGAAGGCGATCGTCGACAAGGGACCCAAGGCCTACGACTGGCTCGTCTCGCTTGGGACCCAGTTCGACAACAGCGAAGACGGCGCCGTTCAGCTCGGCCGCGAAGGCGGTCACTCGACCGCACGCATCGTGCACGCCGGCGGTGACGCGACCGGACTGGAGATCGAACGCGCGCTGGGCGAGGCACTGCAGTCCTGCCCGTCGATCCAGCTCCGGCTCGACACCTTCGTCGAAGATCTACTGATCGTCGACGGACGTTGCGTCGGAGCGATCATTCGCGAGTCCGCTGGGCAGCTGGTGATCCACGCCCGCGCGGTGGTCCTGGCGACCGGCGGCGCCGGCCAGCTCTACCGGGAGACCACGAATCCCAGCGGCGCGACGGGTGACGGTCAGGCGCTCGCGCTCCGTGCCGGTGCAACGCTGGCTGACATGGAGTTCGTCCAGTTCCACCCGACCGTCCTCTACATCGCCGGTGCTTCCCGCTTCCTGATCTCAGAAGTCGTCCGCGGCGCTGGCGCACGACTCGTGGATCGACACGGCGCGCACTTCATGGAGTCGGTGCACCCCGACGCCGAACTGGCCCCACGCGATGTGGTCAGTCGGGCGATCCTCAAGCAGATGGTCGAGACGCAGGACACTCACGTCTACCTCGACCTGAAGGACGTCGACGGCGACCCCCGTGAGTTGTTCCCGTCCATCGCACGCATCTGTGATGCGTTCGACCTGGATCTGCGCGAGGACGCGATCCCAGTCCGACCGGGCGCGCACTACGTGATCGGGGGCGCCCGCTGTGACCTGCACGGGCGTACGGACGTTCCTGGGCTCTACGTGGTCGGTGAGGCCGCTTCGAGTGGCCTGCATGGCGCGAACCGACTCGCCTCGAACTCTCTGCTCGAGGGAGCCATTCTCGGGCTGAGCGCCGGTGAAGCCGCCGCCAACGAACCCGACGGTCCACGTCTCAGACACCGACCGGACGTCTCGTCGGAGAATCTCGACTCGACCCCGTCTCCGAACCTCCACCTCGAGGATGTCCTCTACTCGTTGAAGAGTCTGATGTGGCGACAAGTCGGGGTGGTTCGAGAAGCCGAGGGACTGTCGCAAGCCATCGAACGCATCGCGCTCTGGAACCGCTACGTGTCACGCAAGGAGCGCCCGAGCGTGCGGGACCAGGAACTCCGCAACCTGCTGACAACGGCCACGATGATCGCCACCGCCGCACGCTATCGTCAGGAGAGCCGCGGCACGCACTTTCGGAGCGACTTCCTCGAGCGAGACGACGACAACTGGTGCCGTCCAGTCTTGCTGCGTCGCGGCGAAGGCGGCTCACTCGAAGTCAACACGGGGTCGGCCTTCGAGCCGACCGACTTGGGTCTCTGAACCCTCGATCGATGGAAGATCGAAAGATCCTGACCACGGCCGCGAGGCGCTCCGACGCGATCCTGTTCGGCGTCACCCCACACGGCGATGAGCGTTCGGCGTCCGAAGTGCTCGAGGAGCTCGCCGAGCTGGCCGACACCGGCAACTTCACGGTGTCGGGCTTCGTCGCGCAGCACCGGCGGCATCCGGATCCGAACCTGTATCTGGGTCGAGGGAAACTCGACGAGCTGGTCGAACTCGCGACGGAGACCGGAGCCCAGGCGATCATCTGTGACGACCCTCTGTCGCCGGCACAGGGACGCAACATCGAACGCCTGCTCAAGGATGTCGCGGTCCTCGACCGGAGTGAGCTGATCCTCCACATCTTCGGCACCCACGCCCGCACCGCCCAGGCGAGGCTGCAGGTCGAACTCGCGCGACTGGAGTACCAACTCCCCCGCCTGAAGCGGATGTGGACCCACCTCGAACGCCAACGAGGAGGCATCGGTCTGCGCGGTGGTGCCGGCGAGAAGCAGATCGACCTCGACCGGAGCGAGCTACGGACCAAGCTCTCGAGGATCCGACGCCAACTCGTCGACATCGCCAAGCGCAAGAAGCGCGAGGTTCGCACGCGCGAAGAGAACTTCACCGCCGCCTGCGTCGGCTACACGAACGCCGGCAAGTCGACGTTAATGAACACGTTGACCGACGCCGGAGTGCTGTCGGAGAACCGCCTGTTCTCGACGCTCGACACGCGGACTCGGCCCTGGACGCTCCCCGGGAATCGACTGGCGTTGCTGTCGGACACGGTCGGCTTCATCAAGAAGCTCCCTCACCAACTCGTCGCGAGCTTCCACGCCACCCTCGAAGAGGCACTGAACGCCGACCTCTTGCTGCTGGTGCTGGATGGCAGCAACCCTCAGGCCATCGAACATCTGCACACCGTCGAGGAGGTCATCGACGATCTAGGGGCCGCGGACACGGAACGGATCTACGTCGTGAACAAGCAGGACCAGATCAAGGACATGTCCTTGCTGGCCCCGATTCACCGACATGGCGGTCACTCGGTCGTCGTCTCGGCGAAGACAGGGTTCGGTCTCGAGGACCTGGCCGCCTTGGTGTTCGAGCGCATGACCGAGGAAGAAAAGGTCGTCGACTTGCTCATTCCACACACCCTCGGCGGCCTTCGCTCCGAACTCCGCGGACAAGCGACGGTGCTCGAGGAGCGGTTTGACGAGCAGGGCTGCCGGATGCGCCTGCAACTCGGTCGGCGGACCCTCGGGCGACTCCTCGCCAAGGGCGCGCTGATGGATCAATGACCGCTCAGCGTGGTCGCTGGGACCGTTCGGCCAGGAACTCCAAGAGTTCGGGCATCACACGATCGAGCGGCGAAGGACCGGCGATCGGACCGCGGTTGCACAAGAGGATCACCGCCCAACCCGCACTCGGATCGATCACCATCAGCGACTGAAACCCTCCGACTGCACCGTTGTGCCACAACCGGTAATGGTCCGGCGAGAAGTCCGCGCGATGCCATCCGAGTCCGACGGACTGACCTGGACCAAACTCGACCCTCGACTCGTGCGAGCGCCTCAGAGCGTCGACATCGAGGATGGTGTTCTCGCCGCGCGCGGCCCGCAGGTGATCCCCAGCGAAGCGGAGCAAGTCGTCGACCGAACCATAGAGTGAACCCGCGGGACCATAGGCGCCGAGGTGCCAGACCTCGTCTCGCGCAGCGAGGTCCCCGCCGGTAAAGCCAACCGCCAGGCGGCCGTCGCGAACTGCTGCATCCAGCGCCGCCCGGGAATCGACTGAACTCTGCGTCATGCCGAGCGGATCGAGAATGCGCTCACGAACGAGCGCGTCGTAGTCAGCGCCCGCGGCCTTCGCGATCGCCTGACCGAGCAGAGCGACGCCGAGATTCGAGTAGCCGCTGTAGTCTCCGGGAGTCCCGGTAGGCGGACTCAGTGCCAGTCCTTCGAACAGGCCATCGAAAGACGCCGACCCGTACGGATCCATCTCGTCGCCGGGCAGCCCAGCCGGCGATCCACGGGCATCGAGCCGCGGCATGCGAGGCAGTCCGCTACTGTGCGAGGCCAGTTGCGCGAAGGTGATCGCGCGTGTTTCCGCCGGCCACTCCCGATCGTCGGGGAGGTATTCACCGATCGCTTGGTCGAGCTCGACGAGTCCCGCTGAGACCGCGAGCGACAACAGAGTTCCGGTGAACACCTTGGTGATCGAGCCCGCCATGAACAACTGTTGCTCCAGCGGCGGCGCATCCTCCCGGCAGTAATCCCGATCGCCGACCACGAGGGAGCGGGAAGGGCGACCGACCTCGATCACGCCAACCGCCAGCGCAGGCAGTCGATTCTCGACCCGCAACGCCTCACAGAGTTCGTTCAGCTCCTCATCTGGAACCGCGATGTAGCCGACCCGCCCAGCCGAACCCGCGAACCACATCCGGTTCGTCGTCGCGTCGTAGGCGAGGGTGTGAGCCCCTGGAGCCTCCGGCAACCGGGCCCAGGTCTCACCACCGTCGAGCGTCCAGTCCAAGCCGTTCGGACCAGCCGCCAGGAAAGCTCGTTCGCCGAGAGGCGGGAAGGCAGCAACCGCCGAGCGATAGCCCGAGGGCCCGACCTGAGTCGAACTTCGAACAGCCCTCGGCATGTTCCAGGTCCGCCCCCCATCGGTCGTGAAGCACGCGGATAACTCCGAAGCGTCCGGTTTCGTGAAGTCTCCACCGACGATCACCCCGTGATCCGCATCCGCGAACGCGATCGAGTACGCGCCACTCGTTGCCGAAACACCGGCGATCGGATGCTCAACGACGAACCAGGTCTGTCCGAAGTCGTCGGAACCGAACACTCGACTCGTCGCCCCGCCGGTCGCGATCCGAAGGCGCGACTCGGACGTCAGAGCGATGCAGGTTCCGGAGGCCGCGAATCCGGCCTCGCCCGCGCCGGCCAGCGGCAGAGTCGGCTGCCGCAACCGTTCCCAGGCTCCGCCCCATGCCTCCGTCCGGGCCACGAAGAGTTCCCCGTCGAGCGGATCGCCGAACACGATCCCTCGGCCTTCGTCCGTGAAGGCGATCGAGTCGAAGAACGCCAGGGGCCGGGGCTCCTCGAGAAGTGAAACGACCGACAGCCGGACATCGCTGACCTTGGCTCGCATCACCGCGGCAGGCCCGCGGATGCGCATCAGGAGGGCCTCGTCGACGCTCACCGCTTCGACATCACGAAAGTCCGCGTCCGGATGCTCGAAGGCCTGCCAGACCCTCCACTCACCGGTCGATGGGTCGCGACGCCCCATCGTGCCGGAGCTACCGCTGATCCAAACCGCTCCGTCGGGAGCAACCGAGAGACCACGCAGACTCGCGTCGAGATCGGCGACGCGCTCAAGCTGAACCTCGAGCGAAGGGAACGGACTCTCCAGGCCCGCCGCCGGCGAGTCCTGATCCTGAGCGATGACCGACCGATCGGACGCCGCGAGGATCCCAACGGTTAGAGCCGCCAGAACGAACGATCGGGCACGAATCGTGGTCGACCGAGCGGTGACCGACGAGGAGCAGGCAGCGAGCATGCCGGCAAAGTAGCCGAGCCGGCGACCGATCCGCCGCGACGAGCGCAGCTCAGTTCCGGATCTCCGCCATCGGAACCCGAACGAAGGCAAGAAGCGCCGACGAGCCTTCGAACAACACTCCGACCCAGTCCTCGTCGATCATCGTCGCGCTCGGGTAGCCAGCACTCACCCCGGCGTCGAGAAGCAACTCATGCCCCTCCGGCCATGTCTCCCCGAGGTCGGGCGACCAGCGAACCGTCATTCGACGTCGCGGACCACGAGGCACAGCCGGGTTCACGAAGAGAAGCTCTCGTTCACTCGCCCGGATCAGGGCGGCGTTGCAGACTGGTTCGATCAACGATCGGCGAGAGGTCGGATGTTCCGACCAGGTCACGCCCAGGTCCGACGTCGTGCAGACGGCGCGCGAACCGCCTCGATTATCCCGCATGTTGAGCATCAAGACCCCGGGCTCGGTCTCGACGACCTGGGCCTCCGTGGTGTTCAGCCGCGCTCCCTGACCAAGCCGCCAACTCTCCCCGTGGTCCACCGAGTAGAGGATGGTCGAACTCGGCACCCGCCCGTCCTCCTCGGAGGCCTGAAACTGCGCAGGGAAAACCAGGGTGCCGTCGCGCATCTGAATGCCTCGCCCCGGTCCCTGCAGGAGGTAGCACCACTCCGGCTGCTTGACCTGCGATGTGATGTTGATCGGCTCCGACCACGACATCCCATCGTCATCACTCCGCACCAACATCAACTGGCCGGTCTCCTCAGGCGTCAGTCCCGGTCCCGAGCCACGCCAGGCGCGGTTGCCGTGACTCCAAGTCGCCGCAATCCAGATCGTTCCGGTCTCTCGGTCGACGAGGATCGAGGGATCTCCGATTCCGTCGAACGCGTGCGCTTCGTCGCGGCCCATGTCCATGACGATGGCCATCGGCTCCCAGGAACGGCCTCCGTCCTCACTCCGTGACATCCCGACGTCAACATCGCCCGGAAGATCCCCCATGCCACGCCATCGCGCGTCATAGACCGCGATCAATGACCCGGCGTTCGTCGTCACCAGACCGGGGATTCGATACCCCCGCACGCCGTCGTCCCCCGCTCGTCGCAGTGCAACCCCGATCCTCTGATGGCCCTCAGGATCGGTGACCTGGGGAACGAGAAGAGTCCCGTCCTCGAACCCAAGCTCGAGACACGCGACATCGACGAAGTGATCGAGGTTCGCATCGGACGCGAGGACAACCGACACGCTGAACTCATTCGTGCCTGACGCGAGACCAACGCGACAAGCTATCGAGAGCTCCATCGATGGAGCCACTGCTTCGCTTGCCGGCAGCCCCTCCCCAGTCAGAATCTGAACGGACGCGAGATCCGAGAGGTCACTGCAGCCAGAGAGGTCCAATCGGACCTCGCACACCGCGAGCGGCTCAAGTGCACCGAGAGTCGAAACCTCGACGCGAGCGATCACGTTGCGCGGGTTTCCAAGCAGGCACGGAACGATCTCCTGTCGGGTTGTCGCGGACACAACCCGCATCGGCTCAGCCAGCTCGACCCGCATGTCATCGATCAAGATGCCGGACGGCGACGAGCAGGAGACACGAAGCCGACGATCATCACCACCTAGAGGGACCCGAACCTCGGTCCGGAAGCCTCCGATCACGATCTCCGAGTCACCCCGGTAGGCCTCGCGCCAAGCTCCGTCCCGCTGCACCTCGACCCGGAACTCGAACGGATCCCGTCTGGTCCAACGTTCCGCCCAGAATCGCAACCCGGCCGGTCGATGTCCCTCGAGTCGAAGCTCGATCAGGACGGTCCGAGAATCACCCCCGAGGATATGAAGGCACTGAGCTCCGGAACGATGGTGCTGATCGTCGACCACCGCGTGACCGGCCGAAGCCCTGAACCGACCCAGAGCCGTCGAAACATCCCGAAGCTCACCCGTCGGCAGACCTTCGAACCCAGTCGCGGGCGACGCCTGCGCTCGCAGGCCAACCGACAGGGCGAGCGCGAGGACGAAGAGCACAGCAACAAGCCGAGTCATCCCCTGAGCCTAGACCCGGAGTGATCTGGCCCCGACGGACAACACGGAAACTCCTGACCGCCGGCGGCGCCTGGCGACGAGGTCCCAGAAACGCAAAAAGGCCGTCATCCAAATGGATGACGACCTTCTTGGGCAGGTTGTACCCAGGTAGTCCTTTTTGATGAAGAAGAGATTGGTGATCCAACAACTGGTTCAATTGCTGTAAATCTAGATTGTATAATTGAGGGAAATTGTTATCTGGGTACGCGCTATACCATACAAGTAAGTGGTTATGAGGCGCCGATCAACTATCTATGGAGTGATGGTACAGCCATGGTT
>JBCBZB010000097.1:0-10000 GCA_039815565.1 Planctomycetota bacterium | reverse complement strand
ACTTCGACCTGCAGACGAGCCACGTAATCCCGGCCCTGATCCGGAAGTTCCAGGACGCCAAGGACCGTGGTGCGGACTCCGTCGAGGTCTGGGGCACCGGCAGTGCCTCTCGGGAGTTCCTCTACGTCGAGGACTGCGCAGAAGGATTGATCCGTGCCGCCGAGCTCTACGACGGTCCGGACCCGATCAACCTCGGCACCGGCCGGGAAGTCACGATCAAGAACCTCGTGGAGCTGATCCGCGACGTTACGGGCTTCGAGGGGGACATCGTCTGGGATTCGAGCAAGCCAGACGGCCAACCGCGCCGCTGCCTGGACACCCAGCGCGCACGCCACCTCCTCGGCTTCGAAGCCAAGACCGAGCTCGAAGAAGGCCTGCGTCAAACCGCCGAGTGGTGGGTCGCCGAGCGCAACACGACCGCCAAGGTCTGAGGCATGGCGGTTGCTACCATCGGGGCATGGCTCCGATGTCGCCCCAGCGCAGCGCGTTGCCCTCGCGCTGCCTCCTTCTCGCCGTCGCCACCCTCCTACTCACCGCCGCCGGCTGCCGCATCCAAGCCAACGGTCGATCCGGCTTGGACTCCGATTCGGACGGGTTCCAACCGCGGGCCTACCAACCGCTCCGGGACCAACCCGAGCATCGGTTGCGGGCCCGCCTCGAGGCCGCGCAGCAGATCATCTACACAAAGACCGCGGACGTCGCGTTCGCGAAGATCACCTTGGACGCGGCGGCGAGCGGCTGCGTCGAACTCGCGCAGGAGGCGCTCGACGAGGTCGTCTATTCGGACATGGGGGACGCAGTGGCCTACGAGGCCTCGAGACACCTCTACGAGGCGGGACTCGTCGAGGAATCCCGCGAGATGGCCGACGAGATCATCTCCACACGGCTTCAGGACGAGGCCTTCCAGCGCATCTCGAGTGGTCGCATCTGGAGCGACGGAGCCGCGCGCTGACCAGCCGTCGAAGGACATCCGAAACACAGCCGTCGGGACGGCCGTCAGCGGCTGATACACTCCGCGGATGCGCCCGTCCGCAATCGTCCTCGCCCTCTGCGCGGCCCAGGTCGCCTGGACCGCCACCGGCGTCCCGAAGAAGGCGATTGGACGACGCGTCGACCAAATCGAGGCGCACCAGAGAGACGGCGGGCCGTTCCGGCTCTGCTCGGAACAGTCCGCGGCGGTCCTCAAGGAACTCCGCGACACGACGCCGCCCGATGCGGTGATCCCCGTCATCGGCTCGGCGCGCGGCGACATGGAGTTCGCACCAGCTCTGCTGTGGCCGCGACTGTGTGTCTTCGAACTCGACGAAGCTCAGCGAGTGCGCGTTCCGATCCGGCGCTTCGAAGACTCCGACCCCGCGCCGATCCGCCTCCGTGGCGAAGGGCGCCGGTCCCTGCGGCTCGAACCGATCCCGCCACAATTCCGCTGACTCGCAAGCCCGCCCCTCCCGAGCTCCCCGGTGTTCCGCCTCACCCACCGACTCGTCCGCGCACTCGCGATCACGCTGTTCGGGTTCGGACTGATCGCTCAGATCCAGCTCTCCGGAGGTGGAGTCGCGGACCTGGAAACGGCGCTTCGCTGGGCCCTTCTCACCGGCGCGCTGGCAGCCGCCGTTCCGTTCGGTCTGCGGGACGACCCCCACGAGATCGAACCTGAGCCCACCTGCCCGCTCGCGCCGCGCCTGAGGCTCGTGGTGCTCCTGATCGCCGCTTGCTGGACGCTGTTCCAACTCGGTGTGCTGAGCTGGGGGGCGATCTCGACCAGTGCCAGGCAATGGGACGGAGTCGTGGCCTGGGAGCTCCGTGCACGCGCTCTCGCGGACCAACCGACGCTCGCACAGCCTCTGTTCCTCGACGAGCAGGTCCTACGGCCGAGCCACAGCTACCCGCTGCTCTGGCCGCTGCTGCAGGGAACGCTCACCCAGATGTTCGGCGAGGCGACCAGCCGCATGCTGCCGGTCGCACTCTGGCTGAGCCTCGGCGCGGCCGTCTTCACCGGCCTCCGGAAGCTCGGCGTGACGCTCGCGCTCGCCGTGACGACCGCCGCGCTGACGAACCCGCGTATGCTCGACGAGTGCGTCGGCGCCGTCGATTCGGGGTTCGCGGACGTTCCACATGCCGCACTCCTGACCTTCCTCGCGCTCGGCTTCGCCCGCCGTGACGCTCTCCTGCTCAGCGCCGGCACAGCGCTGCTGATCTGGTCCAAGCCCGAGGGGATCCTGCACGCACTGGTCCCGATCGCAGTCGCTTGGCTCAGCGCGGAGCGGCGACTCTCGATCGCGGCCACGCTCGGCCTTTCGACAGGCCTTCTCGCCTGGCTCCCGCTGCGACAGGATCTGGTCGGAAGCCCGCTCGGCTCCGGCCTCTGGAAGATCGGACTCGGCCTTCTCGCCCTCACCGCCGTGGTCGCGCTGACGGCGTCACTCCTGCACGAGTGGTCGTTCCGCGCCCGCGCCGTGACCGCCCTCGGCGTCTCCTTGATCGGCCTGACCCTGACCTTCGTGTTCCGACAGGAGTTGTTCGGACACTCAGCGATCGGCGCGTATCTCGAGGAGTCGCAGCGCGGTGGCCGGGCTCTCGGCCGCCTCGGACGGATGCTCTGGGAGTTCCCGCAACACGCCCTGTTCGGCAAGGGCCGATTGGCGGTCACGTTCCTCGCTCCCTGCGTCACGTTCGTGATGCTGACGCGACGCGGGAGCGCGTTGATCGGCATGGCCGGGCTCTACCTGATCCTCGGGCTCGGCACGGTCACGATGATGGCCTGCCTGACTCCCGAGGAGGACTTCACGCACTATCTGAAGTCCAGCATCGGCCGCGTGCTGATGCATTGGTCCGGCGCGGCCTGGATCGTGACCGGACTGTTTGCGACCCGGCTGATCGCCACCGGATCAGGCGGCGAAGACGACCATGATCAGGCCTTGGCGGTGCAGAACGCCGACACGGTCTCGACGACCTGAGCGATTTCGCCTTCGGTCAGCTCTGGGAAGATCGGCAACGCCATCACGTCCTCCGAGGCCTGCTCCGAGATCGGCAGGTCGCCCGGCTTGCCTCCGAGGTGCTGGAAGCACTCCTGCAGGTGCAACGGGATCGGGTAGTAGACCTCCGAGCCGACACCCTGCTCCACGAAGTGCTGCCGCATCGCGTCGCGCGCCTGACGGCCGCCACCAACTCGGATGCAGTATTGGTTCCAGGACTGGCCCGGATCGTCGTGAGGCGGCAGCGCGATCGCACCGGCCTCGAGCGCGGCGTAGGGCTGCACGAGACCAGTGGCCTCGAATCCCTGACGGTAGAGATCGGCGTTGCGACGACGGCAATCGATCGCATCGGTCAGGTACTTGGCCTTCACGCGCAGACAGGCGGCCTGCAGTGTGTCGATACGGAAGTTGCCGCCGACGACCTTGTGGTGGTACTTCGGAGCGCCACCGTGGACGCGCATGATCTTCGCCATCTCGAAGATCTCGGGGTCGTCAGAGCTGACGAGACCACCGTCTCCGAGGCCGCCCAGGTTCTTCGTCGGGAAGAACGAGAACGCGCCGAAGTCACCCATCGAGCCGCTCTGCCGGCCCTTGTAGGTGGCTCCATAGCTCTGCGCCGCATCTTCGATCACTCGCAGGCCGCGCTCCTTGCACAAGCTGAGGATCGGATCCATGTCGGCCGAGCGGCCGTAGAGGTGCACCGGGATGACCGCACGGGTCTTGTCGGTCGTCTTGCGGACGATCTCCTCCGGGTCGAGGTTCAAGGTCAGCGGGTCGACGTCGCAGAACACGGGCTTCGCACCGAGACGCCAGACGGCACCTGCGGTCGCAAAGAACGTGAAGCTCGGGCAAAGGACCTCGTCGCCCGGCCCGATGCACAGCGCCATCAGCGCCAGGAGCAGGGCGTCCGAACCGGACGAGACGCCGATTGCGAACTTGTTGCCGAGGAACTCGGCACACTCCTCCTCGAGAGCTTGGACGTCGGGTCCGAGGATGTAGTAACCGCTGTCGATGACGCGCTCGCAGGCGCTCATCAGTTCGGCTCGGATAGATTCGCCGCCTCGGGTGAGGTCGAGCAAAGGCACGCTCGGCATCGGGGAAAGCGTACGGACTCCGAGAGGGTGGCTCAACGGGACGATCGGCTGCAGGCCGCGATTCCTCTGGGGTTCCGGGCCGAGCGCTAGACGACGGCCTCGGCCGAGGAGCTGGCTACGAGGTTCCCGCCGGAGCCTTCAGCGGGCAGGATGGTGTCCGGTGAGGGCCCCAGCCGAGGAGCGGCTCGGACCCGGCCAGAGCGATGGAAGAGAAGCTGTTCAACAACCGCGAGCTGACTTGGATCCAGTTCAACCGGAGAGTGCTCGACGAGGCTCGAGACCCGAAGAATCCGATCTTGGAGCGACTGAAGTTCCTCGCTATCAGCAGCACCAACCTCGACGAGTTCTTCGAGATCCGGGTTGCTGGGACGATGGAACTCGTCGACGCCGGCCTGCCGGAGGGCGAGAACCCCGACAAGCTGCACCCGAAGGTCGAGCTCCAAGCCATCCGTGACGCGGCCCGGGAGTTCACGAACGACATGCACTCCACCTGGAAGGACGTGCTCGTTCCTGAACTGACCTCGAAGGGCATCACCTTCCCCGACATCTGGACCCTCGATGGCAAGCGGCGGCAGTGGCTGTCGAACTACTTCGACGAAGAGGTCTTCCCGGTCCTGACGCCCCTCGCCGTCGACCCGGCCCACCCATTCCCGTCGCTGCTCAACAAGTCTCTCAACCTGGCGGTCCTGCTGTTGGATCCGCGTCAGGAGCGCAACATCCACCGAATCGCGGTCGTCCAGGTCCCGCGGGTCCTCCCGCGACTGGTCAAGCTGCCCAATCGCGAGGGAGAGACCGGCTCGGCCTATGCGTTCATGGTCGACATCGTCCGTGAACACCTCGACTCGCTGTTCCCGGGCCTGACCGTGCTGCACGCCTGCTCGTTTCGGGTCACGCGCGACAGCAACCTCGACTACGACGAAGAGAAATCGACCGACCTGGTCCAGACGCTCCAGGCGTCCCTGAAGCGCCAGCGTCGCGGCGAGCCGGTTCGACTCGAAGTCAGCCGCGGCGCGCATCCAGTGATTCTCGCGCGCTTCCTCGAGGCGTTCGAACTCGAGCCCGAGGACGTCTACGAGTGCGATGGACCGGTCAACCTGGGCCGCCTGATGGAACTCTACGGCCGCGAGGACGGCGCGAACCTGAAGGACACCCCCTTCGCGCCGCGGACCGTGGCGCTTTGGGAGACCGCGGACGAAATGTTCGAGGCCCTTCGCGAGAAGGACGTTCTGGTCCACCACCCCTACGACTCGTTCGCGACCGTCGAACGGTTCGTCAACCACGCGTCCAAGGACCCGAAGGTCCTCGCGATCAAGCACACGATCTACCGTGCCGGCGAGACCTCGCAGATCGTGCGAGCACTGATTCACGCCGCAGAGAACCGCAAACAGGTGACGGTCGTCGTCGAGCTGAAGGCGCGCTTTGACGAGGAAGCGAACATCCGCTGGGCTGCACGCATGGAGCGAGCCGGTGTGCACGTCGTCTATGGCGTCGTCCACCTGAAGACGCACGCGAAGGCAACGCTGATCGTGCGCCGTGACGAGGATGGCATGCGCCAATACGCGCACCTCGGTACCGGCAACTACAACCCGACCACCGCGCGCATCTACACGGACTTCGGCCTGATGACCGCCCGTGAAGACATCGGCAAGGACGTCGCCGGGTTGTTCAACATGATCACCGGCTACGCGCAGCTACCGGAAATGGAGCACCTGCTCGTCTCTCCGATCACGATGCGCTCGGGCATGCTCGAACGCATTCATCGCGAGACGAACAACGCCCGCAACGGATTGCCGACCCGTATCCGCGCGAAGATGAACTCGATCATGGATCCCGAGATCATCGAAGCACTTTATGAGGCCTCGAGTGCCGGCGTGCCGATCGAGCTCTGCGTTCGCGGCATCTGCTGCCTTCGCCCGGGCGTCGAAGGCCTCAGTGAGAACATCCGCGTGATCTCGATCGTCGGCCGCTTCCTCGAGCACCCGCGGATCTACGAGTTCCAGAACGCCGAAGGCGAATCCGAGCTCTACCTCGCGTCCGCCGACTGGATGACGCGCAACCTCGACCGACGCGTCGAGCAGGCGATTCCACTTCTCGACCCCGAGGCCAAGCAGACCGTCGTCGAGGTGTTGGACCTCACTTTCAGCGACAACGTCAAGGCGCGCGAAGTCCTGCCCGACGGCAGCTACGAGATCCGCACGCCCGCAGAAGGCGAAGAGCCGATCGACAGCCAGGAACTGCTGCGTGCGCGCTCGGTTCCGCAGGCACTCTGACGCCTGCCTGCGGCATCGGTGTTGGAGAACCCGACACCGACACGAACCGCCGTTGAGAGTGGCGGTTCCGATCAAGCGAGCCTCGGGAAAACGCCGATGTCCAACGAAGTCGGGCCGGCATGCTGTTCCACACTCTCGAGTTCGCCTGGTTCCTGCTGGCAGTCCTGCTGCTGTACCGCGCGCTTCCTCGGCGCGGGCAGAACCTCCTACTGCTGGGCGCGAGCTACCTGTTCTACGCGAGCTGGAGCGCCCAATTCCTCGGCCTGATTCTCGCGTCGACGCTCGTCGACTACTGCGCGGCGAGGCGAATCGAGGCGGCAAGGGGGCGCGGCTCCGACGGTGGAAATCGCAACGCCCGCTTCTGGGTTCTGCTCAGCCTGACGACCAATCTTGGCGCGCTCGGGCTCTTCAAGTACGCCGGGTTCTTCCTGACGAGCCTGGAAGAGTTGCTCGCTGGATTCGGAATCGAATCCGCACCGCTCCGGCTCGAGTTCGTCCTGCCGGTCGGCATTTCGTTCTACACGTTCCAGACGCTCAGCTACACGCTCGACGTCTACGCCGGGCGCATTCAAGCTCGCCGCGACTTCGCGGACTTCGCACTCTTCGTCGCGTTCTTCCCCCAGCTGGTCGCAGGGCCGATTGAGCGTGCGAGCAAGCTCCTTCCACAGATCGAGAACGCACGCGAACGACGACTCGAGGACCTCGGCCGCGGCGCGGCGCTGTTCTTCGTCGGGTTGTTCAAGAAGCTCGTCCTCGCCGACAACCTCGCGCGGCTGGTCGACCAGGAGTTTGCGGTCGGTGGAGCGAGCGGTGGCCCGCTCACACTGCTCGCGGTCTACGCCTTCGCGTTCCAGATCCTCTGCGACTTCTCAGGCTACTCGGACATGGCTCGCGGTGTGGCGCGCATGCTCGGATTCGAACTCTCGCAGAACTTCCGCATGCCGTATCTGGCGACCGGACCGCGGGACTTCTGGAAGCGCTGGCACGTCACGCTGTCGCAGTGGCTACGTGACTACGTCTACATCCCGCTCGGCGGGAACCGGGGTGGGCGCATCGTGACCTACCGCAACCTACTACTGACGATGCTGATCGGCGGACTCTGGCACGGAGCTGCCTGGACCTTCGTCGCCTGGGGTGCCTGGCACGGCGTGATCCTCTGCATCGCGCATCTGTCCGACCGAAGCTCCGACGAGGCGCAGGAACCGGCGTTTGCGACGCGTCCGCTGCGAATCATCGCGTTCTTCCACGTCACCTGCCTCGGCTGGATCCTGTTCCGCTGCGAATCACTGAGCGCCTGCTGGGAATTGATCACCGCGATCTTCTCGATGGACGCCTGGGCGACCGCGATCGATCAGGCATTGAAGCTCCAGCTCGATCCCGAGACCACGACAGCACTCGCCTGGGTGTCTCTGATCGCCGTCGCCCTGACGACAGCCGACATCGCCCGCACGCGCGCGAACGCTGACGACGCGGTCTCGAAACTCCCCCGCAGCCTGTGTCTCGCGGTCGTCTGCGCGATCGCGGTCGCCCTCCCGATCCTCGGCGTCGCCGAGCAAAGCGAGTTCCTCTACTTCCAGTTTTGAGCATGGACCGATTCGCGCTGATCGCACCGGCCCTCGTGGCCGTCGCCGCCTGGGTTGGGACCGAACTCACGCGGGAGATCCATCGCCCGGAGTGGGGCGATGGTCAGGCCGAAGTGCTCTTCCTGGGAAGCAGCCGAACACGCGACGGCATCACGCTCCGAGACAGGGACGACCTCGCCGTTCGCAAGATCGTGTTCCCCTGCCTCGATCTGCACACTGCGATCGCAGCGCTCGAGGAACACCGCGAGCGCTTCCCGCACCTGCGAGACGTGGTATTCGAGGTCAGCGACTTCTCCTTGCTCGCGGACGTCGTCGTCGAAGATCCGACCTCGGTGCCCGGCCTCTGCGCTGCGCTGGATCTCGACGCCAACCGTCTTCCCGACCACGGCTCGAGCGCCCGATCCCGCTCCCTCTGGCTCGATACGCTCGCGGGTCGCGGACTCGTCACCAACCACCCTTCGCGACGCATCAACCTCGACCTGAGCTCCGAGGACGACGCGCAGACGGAGAAGACCAAGCGCCGAGAGAAGAAGCGCCGACTCGCCCGCACCCGACTGACCAACAGCGCCGACCAGTTCGCCGAGGCGCGCATCCGCTATGCACGAGGGCTCTTCCGTGACGCGGACTACGCCCGAGCTGCAGTAACGAAACTGCTCGCTCTCGTCGACGAGCTCGACGCCGAGGACGTTCGAGTCTGGTGCCTCGTACCGCCGGTCACCACCGCCTACCGCGAGGCCATGCCCGCCGAATGGAGCGAGATTGGCCAGGAATGCCTCGCCAGGATCCGTGCTCACGACGGGATGCAGGGTCGCGTCCTCGACCTCGTGGCCGACGCCGACTTCGAGGACTTGGACTTCTTCGACGTGGATCACCTCGATGATCCTGGTGCGAGGAAGATGACGGAGCGCGTGCTGAACGCGATCGCCGTCGAGCGGGCGAGCGCACTCGCCGCACCGCGCTGACGACTCAGCGCCGGAGTGTGAAGGCTTCGAGTTCTTCGCGAGCCGATCGCAGGGCTTCTTCGAGTCCATCGAAGGCCTCGGCAACACCCTGCTGATCTCGGAGAGCCGCCTTGAACGCAAGGTGCGCTTCTTCGACCGCGGGCACACCACCATCGAGGATGAAGGCCATGACGGCGCCGGATCGAAGAATCAGATCCCGGGAACGAGAGACCGCGTTCTGATCGAGATCGAACCGGAAAAGGCGTTCGAGCTCGCCGACTCCACCCTTGGCCTGCAACTCACCGAGCGACCAGTTGCGGGCCCAGGTCGGATCCGAGCTGTTGTCGTCGATCAGGTAACGCTCGACGTAGGTCGCTGCGCCGTAGCGGAACCACAGAGGAACCTGCTTCTCCGACCAGAAGGCCACCGCATCGAACTGTCGCTCCGGATCCGTCCGGTAGCGCCGCTCCTCGGCCGGGCTCGGATCGACGACCTCGGCGAAAGCGAGGCCAGCCGCGTGCCGAACCGCCAAGGGTCCCCAGGCATCACCGACCGAGTTCGACTCCCAGTAGGCCGCGGCTGCACCGGGGTACTGCGCCCCCTCAGCGACATCGAGCCAGGACTCACAGGGGAACGAATGGTAGAGCGCCTGCCGCCCAGTCAATTCCGGCGGCACGTCCTCCAGACCGTCCGGCTGCGTGATGCCGAACAGGTTGTACTGCTCGAGCGAGCGCGTCAGGATCACCGTCGCGGGCAGCTGTGGCTCGACGCCGTAAATCCGTACGAGGTCTGCATGGGCGCTCTCCATCCACTCGAGCGCCGTCAACGTCCGGCTGCGTTCACAGGTCGAGTAGGCGTGGAAGTGCTCGGAGGGGATCTTCCACCAGCGCAGAAGGCGCGAGTGGAAGTCGTTCTCTTCCGCCTTCGAACGACCGATGCCATTTGAGAGCGCGATCTGATCACTGAGGCTGAGCCACTCGAGGTCGAACTTGACCGAGGTCGCGGGTTGACCGACATCGACCTCTCGGACCCACTGGCCGTCTTCACCGGG
The DNA here is from genome assembly GCA_039815565.1 of Planctomycetota bacterium. Classification (GTDB taxonomy): domain Bacteria; phylum Planctomycetota; class UBA1135; order UBA1135; family UBA2386; genus JBCBZB01. Next base: position 89 of record JBCBZB010000097.1, on the reverse strand, counting down.
CACGTAGCGCCGACCCCGCCGCCACGCATCCAGCTCACCAGCCGAGCGGTCAGTCCTTCGACGGACGACCGCCGGCAGCGACTCGATCG
>JBCBZB010000087.1:0-20898 GCA_039815565.1 Planctomycetota bacterium | reverse complement strand
TCCTGATCGAAGTCCGCAATCAGCTCGTCGATGCCTGGCGCGAAGTCACGCGTGGCCCGATCTGATCGCGCTCTGACCTAGACCCTCCATGCCCGAGTTCCTGAACCAACTGATCAAGCAGCTCCGATCCATCTGGTCGCGGATGGATCTCGCTCAGCGTCTGCAGATCGGATCGGTCGCACTTGCGGCAGTCGTCGGCCTGGTCGCTGTTGTCTACTACGCCGGCCGCCCGGACGACCTCGTGATCCACAAGGCGAGCTCGATCGCCGAACTCGAGGAGTTCACCCAGCAGCTGACCGACCAGGGCATCCACTACACGGTGGAAGGTCTCGAGGTCCGCGTGCCGCGCGACGACATCGCCAACCGCGAACGCCTCGGCGGCTTCGACCTGCCGTCCGATCAGACCTCCCTCAGCGAACTTCTGTCAGGTCTCGGCTCGATCACTGCGGACAGCGGCTATCGAGCCGCGATGTTGCAAGACTCGCAGAACCGCGTGCTCGCCGACAAGCTGCAGGCGATCGAAGGCATCCGCCGCGCCAGCGTGGCGACCTCGGTTCCCAACCGCCGATCGCGCACCGTCTTGCGCAACCGCGGTCAGCGGCGCACGGCCGCCGTGACGCTCGAGCTCAACCACGGCCTCGACTCCGCGGACTTCCACCAGCTCGCTGGCAGCGTGATCGCGATCGTCGCCTCGGCCGAGAACCTCTCGCGCGAGGACGTGACCGTGACCGACGCCCGAACCGGCGAGATCCGCGATGGGTCGCAGCGTGGCGGCACCAACTCGATCGGTTCGCTCGAGGAGTTCGAAGAACGCCTCCGCGGCGACGAGCAGGAGTACCTCGACAGCGTGCTTCGTCCGATCAAGGGCGTCGCCGGCACCGTGCGCGTCGACTTCGATCGCTCGCTGGTCGACGAAGAGCGGGTTCTACGCCCCGAGACCGATCGTGTTCGATCACGCCGAGAGACGATCGACCCGGTCGCGACGCGGAGCTCCATCGGCGATGGCGTCGGCCCAAACCCACCGAGCAGCAGCGGCCCCTCGCAAGCTTCCACGACCGAAGACGTCGAGTACGACACGACGCCGGACGGAGTGCGCAAGCTCCAGCACCGCATGCCGCGAATCTCCGGCATCTCGGTGATGCTGCAGATCTCGACCGACTACTCGGACACCGAAGCCTTGCAGATCAGCAAGAGCATCGAGGCCCAATACCCGCAGGGCGAGTACCCGATCCTCGTCCAGTACCTGCCGGCGGATCCGCTGCTGATCGAAGAGATCCGAACTGGATCGCAGCCGGCGACCACCCCGATCCCCGGTCCGATCTCGGACTTCGAACCGGAGTCGCAACCGATCGATACCGAGCCGACGAGTGAGTGGGCGTCCTACCTACCCTCGGTCGTGCGCTTCGGGTCAGTGCTGGTCGTCCTCGCCTTCTTCTACGCGATGGTCCGTCGCTCTTCGCCCAAGCCGAAGAAGCCGAAGACCGTCGAGATCCCGAAGCCGATCAAGCCGGAGCCAGAGATGGATCCGATGCTCGCGCAGCGGGGTGAGGTCGAACGCCAGTTCGATCGTGATCCGAACACCGTCTCGCGCGTGCTCGAGAGTTGGTTGACGGAGGCCAAGAATTGACCTCGATCGTCGACGAACTGAACCCGGCACAGCGTATCGCCGCGCTGCTTCTGTCGATCGATCGCGATGCTTCGGTCGGGGTGTTGAAGGAATTCACCGACGACATCCGGGACACCGTTCTGCGGGCAATGAAGGAGCTGCGTGACGTTCCGATCGATGCCGCCGCTCTGCAGCAGATCTACGAAGAGTTCGCGGATCGGACTGTCAGTGGGGACTCTGTGCTCGGCGATGCCGGGTCACAGATGAAGCACCTGCTGAACACGGCCTACGACAGGGACACGGCGAAGCGTCTCGAGGACGATGCCGATCGTGGCATCGTCGCGAAGCGCCCGTTCGCGATGTTCGAGACTCTGCCGCCGGAGGACCTGGCGGCGCTGATCTCCGACGAGCACCCGCAGATCGCCGCGGTATTCCTCGCGCGTCTCGCCCCCAAGCGCGCGGCCAAGGTCGTCGAGGCGATGCCCGAAGAGCGTCAGGTCTCGCTGCTTCGCCGCGTCGCGACCCTCGAGCGCACGCCGCCCGAAGTCGTGCAGAGCGTGTTCGAGGTCCTTCGCGAGAAGGTCAGGGAGCTCGGTCTCGTGACTCTGCGCTTCGAACCACGCGCCACCGAGAAGACCGTCGCCGACATCCTGCTCAGCATGCGCGAAGACGGCGACATCATGTTCTGCCTCCGTGCAGAGGATCCGCAGCTCGCGGCTCGCATCGAGGAGGAGATGTTCAAGTTCGAGGACCTGGCGACGCTCGACAAGCGCTCGATGCAGAAGGTCCTCGCTGAGGTGCAGACCACCACGCTGGCGACGGCGTTGAAGGCTTCGGCCCCGGCCATCGACCTGAACATCGCCCAGAACCTCTCGCGCCGCGCCTGGGACATGGTCCAGGAAGAGCGCAACGATCTCGGACCGGTACCCCTCTCGGAGGTCGACGAGGCCCAGCAGCAGATCCTGAAGACCATCCGCCGGATGATCGAGCAGGGTGAGCTGCGCCTCGGCGAAGTCGAAGAGGAGGTGCTGTGACTGGAGAGAGAGACTTCACTCCACAGAGTCTGCAGGCGCCCCGGGTCACTGAACCTGCGAAGGTCACAGTGGGTGTCGACGCGTCCTTGCGTTCGGTGAAGGCCCGTCCCGTTCATCACCCGAGTGCGGTGCGCCTGCTTCAGCTCCGCGAGAAGGCAGAGCTCGAGCAGGCCGAGTCCGACCGCCGTTGCAGCCTGCTTCAGGCGACCGAGAACGCCCTGGCGACGATCCACTCCGGCGTTGAGCAGAAGCTCACCGAGGTCGCGGAGATCGCGGCGGAGTTTGGACTGCGCCTGGCAGAGGTTGCGCTCGAGGAGTCTATCGATCGCGGTACGGGTCTCGAAGATCGGGCCCGTCGTGCGATCGCAGCCCTCGCGACCGACCTCTCGTCCCAGCCGATCGAGGTGCGAGTGGCTCCCGCCGATCATGCGATCGTGCAGGAAGCGCTGACCGGAGAGCCCGACGTTCGGGTTCAGGTCGATGCCTCGGCCGGGCCGGGGACGGTCACGGCGGTGAGCGGCACGTCCGCAGTCACGATCGATCCGCGCGCGATCCTCGACGACCTGCTCGACCGGGTGCGCTCGGAGCTGCCGGGATGACCACGCTCCCCGACGTTCTCGAGGGTGCGCTCCAAGGGGCGCTCGGCCCGGACGGGCGTGCGCCTGGGGCGGTGACTCAACGCGGGCGTGTCGTCGCGGTCACCGGACTCGGCGTGCGGCTCGAAGGACTTCGTCTGCCGATCGGCACCTTGTGTCAGCTTGGTGGACAGCCGGAGGGTGACGGCGGATGCCTCGCCGAGATCGTCGGATTCGATGGTGGCGAAGCGATCGCGGTCCCTCTCGGGTCCGATCGCGGACTGCACCCGGGCATGGCGGTCTCGAGCCGAGCACTTCCGATCGAAGTGCCGGTCGGCGATCGACTGCTCGGTCGCATTCTCGATCCACTCGGTCGTCCGCTCGACGGCGGGCCCGTACCACTCGGCCCGCGCCGCGGCCTGTTCGCGAACGCACCCGACCCGATGTCCCGGCGGCCGATTCAGGAACCGTTCCAGACCGGTGTGTCGGCGATCGATGGCTTCACGACCCTCGGCCGCGGTCAGCGCATGGGTCTGTTTGCAGGCTCAGGGGTCGGCAAGTCGACGCTGATGGGTTCGATCGTCCGCGGCTCCCAGGCTGACCGCCGTGTCGTGTGTCTCCTCGGCGAGCGTGGACGCGAAGTGTCGGAGTTCGTCCACGAGATCCTCGGTCCGGAAGGACTCGCGACTTCGGTCGTGATCGTGGCGACGGCCGAGACGCCCGCACCGCTGCGAGTCGCTGGGGCTTTCGCGTCGGTGACGATCGCTGAGGCGTTCCGTGAGGAGGGCCACGACGTGCTGTTCGTGCTCGACTCGGTCACACGCTTCGCGATGGCCGTGCGCGAGATCGGTCTCGCCGCCGGCGAGCCGCCGACGCTGCGTGGCTATCCGCCCTCCTTGTTCGGTCGCATTCCGTCCCTCGTGGAGCGACTCGGCAATGACTCGAACGGTTCGATCACGGCCCTCCTGACTGTCTTGGTCGAAGGCGATGACCACGACGAGCCGGTCGCCGACGCGCTCCGAGGTCACCTCGATGGGCACCTCGTGCTCTCGCGGGAGATTGCCGAGCGCGGGCGATTCCCGGCGGTCGACGTGTTGCGTTCGGTCAGCCGAGCGATGCCGCGTGTCGTCACCGAAGAGCACCTCGAAGCCGTGAACGAGGCGCGCAAGCTCCTGTCGGTCTACGAGGACGGTCGAGACCTCGTGCGGGTCGGTGCTTGGAAGAAGGGTGCGGATCCCGAACTCGATCGCGCCGTCGAACGCGCACCGATGATCGAAGAGGTGCTGCGGCAGCACGCCCTCGAGGGCCGGGCGTTCGCCGACACGCTGCAGGCACTCCGCGTCGCCGCTCTGGGTTGATCGAGCCCGTGACGGGTCCGATGCCCCGGAGGGCCACGGTGCAATCTCGCGGCAGCTGAATTCCCGGCTCGCCGTCCGCAAGGCCACGAGATGAGCGACCCGAAAGCCGGCCAGGTCTTCGAGATGAGCCCGATCTGGCGGCTCCTGTTCGTCGGTCTCGGAGTCCTCGGACTCTTCGCTCTGGCCTACGGCATCGCCGGGTCTGCGGGCCTCGTCGAAGCTGAGGAGAGCCCCGCCGAGCTCCTGACCGCGGCCATCGTCGGAGTTGCGCTGCAGCCATTCGCCTGGACCGGCCTCCGACATTCTCGCCTGGCGCTGACCGACTCGACGCTCACCTACCTCGGCTTCGGTCTCTGGTGCAGCCCGCGGACCGTCGAGCTCCGCGAGATCACCCGGTTCGGCGTGGGCATGGAGAAGTCCTCGGGCGGCGGCCGCGAGCGCATCCTGCTGCTGGACCTGCGCGACGGCACGAAGCGCAGCATCAAGCTCGAGATGTATCGGGAACCGGAGCGGTTCCGGAAGCTGCTCGGGGAGGTGCTGGGGCAGGAGGAGAGCGAGACGAAGACCGGATTCACCGGGGCCAGGCTCTCCAAGCGTCACCACCGGGACTGACCCCCCGGAGGGTGGATGCCCCTCGACGGATCGGCGTCTGGGCGGTTCGGGCCGGCTCCTACGGGGATTTCGGAGAATCGAAGGCCCTGCGCGCGGGTTCTTGGTCCGGAACTTTCGATGACATCGGATTGACCGGCTCATTCGCCACACTCCGGGGGATCAGTTCCCCGGGAACAACGGCTCCATCCCGAGGCCCCAGCTGGTCGATACACCCCGTGGTGAAACGGTCGAAGACATCGAGCCTTCAGGGCCTTCTGCGGGTGCGCGCGGTCGAAGAACGCGTCGCGCGTCGCCGCCTGATGGCCAGCCAGGCAGAGCTGCGCGGACTCGAGGCCCGAGAGGAGGCCCTCCGTGTGCAGCGTGATGAGTCGGAGACCTACGGCGGTTCGCTCGGGCTCGCCCTCGCGCGGGGCCTCGAGGCGTCCCGGCGCGGACTGGAACCGCGGATGCGCGGGTGTGCGCAACGGCGGGATCGTGACGCGGCGAGCTGGCGTGAGCAACGTCAGCAACAGCAGCTGACCGAGTCGGTCCTCGAGAGGCGTCGGCAAGAGATCGCTCGCGTCGAAGCGCGACGAGAGAACCAACGGATCGAAGAACTGGCCCGCGCGGGTCGCGCCGTTCGAGAGCGGCGAATCGGGAGCAAGCGATGAATTGGACCCAGCGACTCGGATTGGCCGGTCTCGCGGTCTGCCTGTTCCTCGGCACGGCGACGATCGCGTTGTCGGCGCAGGGACGTCTGCAGTCGACGCTGAACCGTTGGTTTGGTGATCCGGCGGAGGAGTTCGCATCGCCAGGCTCGAACGACCCGAACCCGCAGGACTCCGTGCCGAACGCGCAGGATGAGGGCGATGCACTCCCGAACTTCCCGACGCAGCCCGCACCGGCGGGAGATCTGATCAACGCCGGTCGGAGCTCCGATCTGCGCGATCCGGTCATCCGAAGCACCGACGATCTGCGCAATCTGCTCGACGAGCCCGGGCAGGACTTCGAAACCGGCGGTCCGGCGTGGACGGCGGTCGAGCTCGATCAGATCGCAACGGCGCTGCAAGAGCGGACCCGAGTGATCGAAGCGCGAGAAGCCGCGTTGGGTGAACGCGAGCAGGACCTGCAGATGATGATGGCCGAAGTCGACGAGCGACTCCGTTCGGCGCAGCGCGAGCATGTCGAAGTCGCGCAGGCTCGCCAGGAACTGCAGCGGAAGTTCGACGAGTTCCAGGCGCAGATCCACATCGTGCGTCCTGAGGACCTCGACCAGTCGCTCGGAGGCACCTACCAGTCCCTGCTCCGATTCCACAAGCGGTACGGGGGCAACACGATCACCGAGCACGTCCGCCAGCAGTGGAACGGGACCGACCGCGAACGCAGTCGGATCATCCATCTCCGCGCCGTTCTCGACGCGTCGGAGCGGTCCGATCTCCTCGGTGCCATCGACGATCCGGACCTCGTGAACGAGATCCTTGGAGAGTGGGTGCGCGTCCTGGTGCCGTCCCAGACCGCGACCGGACGGTGACCCGAACCGGGACCGACGGTGTCCCGGGACTGAACAGACAGACCCTCGTTGGTCGATTCAGAACTGGACGACGCGGGGGACCGAGATGAAGCAATCGACGCAGGCTCAGGCCAAGGACACCGATCAGGCGACCGACGATGCGACCAAGGCGTCGAGTCAGCGTGCGAACCACGCGATCCTGGCTGCTTTGATCGCGGTCTTCGCGGGCGTCGGTGTGGTTGGCTTCGCGCCAGCCGAGCCGGCCCAGGATGACTTCGGCGAAGTCGTCGGAGCTGGAACCCTCGACGACGTGATCCGTGTGCTCTGCCCGCGCACGATCAGCAAGCCGTTCAACCCGCGGACGCGCACGCCTGGTCGAAGTATCGCGCGCGTCGACTTCCGCTTCAGCTTCCGCACCGATCCGGTTCGCAAGGCCCGCGTGCTTCAGCGTGTCGAGAAGAACTGGGACCGCATCGAGAGTCGAGTGCTGTCGGTGTTGATGGAGCAGCAGCCCCACGAGATTCAGGACTCGGCGTTGCTCGAGAGCCGTCTCGCGCACGCGATCGATGAGACCGTGTTCGCCGACGGCATCGCTCACGTCGACGAGATCATGTTCATGAAGATCTTGGTGCAATGAGCACCGGACTGCCTTTCTCCGTCCGATGAGCGAACTCCTCAGCAGCGCCGAGATCGATACCTTGATGCAGCTCTTCCGCGAAGACAGCGCGGGAGAGAGCGAGGTCGGTGCGTCGCTGCCGGAACGCGTTCGGCCGGTAGATTTGCTGAAGCCCAACCGCTTCGGCCGTGACGAACTCGATGCCTTTGAGCGCTTCCTCACCGGGGCTGCGGCGGGCATTGGCTCCTCGCTGAGCGAGAAGCTGCGTCTCGATCTGTTCTGCGACTGCGTGTCGGTCGAGCAGCTTCGCTTCTCAGACTGGCAGGCCCAAGGTGCTGGCATGTCTGCGCTCTACGCGTTGCAGATCGGCGACGATGACTCGGCTCTGCTGAGCGTCGATGGCGAGCTTGTCCACGGGCTCGTCGATCGCCTACTCGGCGGACGCGGTGTCGTCGATCCGACCATCGACGGCTTGACCGAGGCCTGTCTGACGGCGGCCGACGTCGTCATCGAGACGACGGTCGAGCGACTGCGATCGAGCCTTGCCGAGATCCTGCCGATCACGATGCACTGCGATCGTCGCCTGCACAGCCATAGCTCAGCCCGGATCGTCGGCCGGAACGACGTTGTTCTGTCGCTCCTGTTCGCGGTCAGCAGCGAGTGGTTCTCGGGCAACCTGCGCTTCGCGATGCCGTTCGCGGCGATCGAGCCGTTGCTGACTCAGATGCAGCACGGTGGCACGCCGGACTACGACGCCCACCCGGGCTCGCAGCAGGACGCGGTCGAATCGAGTCTTCGCGATGTTCGTTTGGACCTGCGAGCCGTGCTGGATCGCCTGGACCTGCGAGTCGAGGACCTGCTCGATCTGGAGGTCGGGGACGTCCTGCCCCTGGATCGCCGCGTCGGCTCCCGGATCTCGGTCGAGGTCGCTGGGCGGTCGAAGTTCTCCGGTGATCTCGGCAACCAGGGCTCTCGTCGGGGTATCCGGATTGCCGATTGTGTTGAGAGCGAGGTCGTCCGGCCTCAGGAGCAAACCACGTCATGAGCCAACACGAAGAAGACCTGGTCGGACCTGCGGTGCACCCGGTCGAGTTCGGGGAGCTGGGCGAGTCCCAGCCCGATGGTGAACGGCAGAAGCTCGAGTTCCTGCTCGACGTACGCGTTCCGATCACCGTCGAGGTCGGGTCGACGAAGATGACCCTCGAGGAGATCCTCGATCTGGTTCCAGGTTCGGTCGTGCGCCTCGACAAGCGTGCCGACGACCCGGTCGATCTACGCGTCAACGGCTGCCTCGTGGCACGTGGTGAAGTCGTCATGGTCGACGACGACTACGGTCTCCGCATCACGCGGATCGTCGACTCCCGCGAGCGATTGCGCGGCCTGCGTAGCGACGACTGAGCGCGCTCAGCGCCAGCACCGACTCACGAACAGATCGGAGAGCCGGATCTCGGCCTCCGCATCGCGGTTCCTGGACCAAGAGAGGTCGAGGAAGACCGTCTGCACGGAGTCGGTTGGCGGGAGCTCGACGATCAGTCGGTGGAACTTCCCGTCCTCGAGTTCTGACTCGGTGAAGAGTTCTTGCGAGCGGCCGCCTGCGAGGCCACGAACCCGCAGCGCCAGGCCAGGCTGTCCTTCGGACTGGAGCCGAAGAGTCAGTAGGTTGGAGCCCGGCTGGAGGAGGAGCGGGATCTGGAGCGTGGCGGTCGGCTCGCCATCGAGCCGCAAGACGCGGGCGAGTCTCGTCGTGTCGTCGGCGAACGTCACCGGTTGTTCGGCCCTGTCGGAGATCGAAGATTCGAACCAGGCGAGCGGCGTCGACGTCCAATCGTCGATCACGACATCGGACAGCTGACCGAGGCTCTGGAACTCGAGGACGATCTCGCCGGCCTCCGCAGCGATGCGATCGAGCTCGAACCACTGCGGCTCGAGCGTGACCGAGAACTCCCGATCACCGAGTGCTGGGATGCGCATTTGCGATGTCACGCTCGTTGTCCGAACGCGGAACCGCGTGCGCTGACGACCGGTCACGGTCGCCGGGGCCACGACTCGCACCCGGGCGACCGACGTCGTGTTGCGTGGGAGCGAGATCTCCAGGCTGTCCGCCGTGCGCCGGGGTTCCTCGAACTGGAACGTCGAAGTCGGGTCGCGGCGGCGTTCGACGGATACGTCCAGGTCGTCGAGCGTTCGTCTCAGGCGTTCGATCGAGAAGCTCAGCGAACGCCCTCCACCGAGGCCGATCTCCGACTCGTTCTCGGCGGTCGACGGTTCGCTGCCGGCCAGGAATGCCATCGAGTCGAGTCGCCAGGGCAAGGTGCCGTCGACGGTTGTCAGCGGAGGAATCGACTCCTGGTCCAGCGTCTCGATCGATCGGAACAGGTCCCGATCGTTCGGCTGGCTCATCGCGATTTCGATCGAAGGACGGCTCTCGGACATCCACCACGAGTCGAGATCGATCGTGCGGCCATCGAGCCGGTAGAGACGTGGCAGGACTCCGCCCGACCAGGCGCGATTGATCGCGAGGCCCGGAGAGGAGATGTTCGGATCCCCTGGGTGGGCGCCGCGGATCGAGAGATGGAACGTCTCGATGCCGTCGCCGGGAAGCAGGAGTGCGTTGCGTCCGCCGAGCATCGGGGACAGGTAGAGAACGCTCGTCGGATTCTCACCCGAGAGGTCCGGTGTCACGACGTCGATCCAGCCGAGGCGCTGGAGCCATTCGGCTCGCGGCGCGCTTGGTGCGTGACCGCCGCCGGCCAGGAGTCCGAGATCGCCGTCGAGGGGAAGATAGTTCTGTGAGTCGCCGTCGCGATCGGTGGACACAGGCCATTCGGACAAGTTCGCGAAGAGCTGTGCTGCGAGGTAGCCCGTCGAGACGAACGATCCGTCGTCCATCCGCTCGGGTAGCCAGAGCAACGGGGTGCGGCTACCGGTGTTGACGATCGACGAGGGGCGGCGGCGGCCCGGGTCGTCCTCGACTCCTTGGACGACGACGATTGCGTCAAAGTTCGCCGTGGTGAGCTCCGCGCCGGCTTCACTCGCCTCGATCAGCTCCCACCATCGGGCGAGTGTCGTCGGGTCATCACTCGGGGTCGGGACCGAAACTGGGTCGGTCACTCGGCCGATGAGTGCCGTTCGTCCACCGGACAGTGTCTGCACGAGGCTCGCGAGCGATCCGATCGTCGCGCGAGATTGGGGTTCGGGCGTTCGGCGGTAGTCGCTGCCTCCAAAGAATGCGCGGCGAAGATCGACAACCGAAGGGTCGCCGGTCGCGTCCGGCACCCTGGTCGGAACGACGAGCAGGCGCAGAGTCGAGCCGACCCTGCTGTCTTCCGACTGGCGATCGACTGCACGAACGGCGAGGTCTTCACCTGCGAGTGCGGTGTTGAGCACGCCTCGAGGACGCCACGCGACGCTCGCGATCTGGGCGGCCTCTTCGGTCTGGAATCGAAGCGACAGTTGACCGCCGGACCAGAGACGACGATCGCCGAGTTCGAGCGTCACCGTCCGTGGCAGAAGGTCGCTGTCGCCGGAGAGGTGGACCTCGCTGCCTCCGGCTTCGATCCGGATCGGGCCGGCGACGTCACAGAGCAGCTCGAGTCGCTCGGCCTTGGGGTTGACGTCGAAGTCCAGTGAGAGCTGATCGCCGCGTCGGATCCTCGCGGCGAGTCGGCGACCGTCGGCGAAGTGCACGACGCGGACCGTCGAGTCCGGATCTCCAGCGACGTTCTGCGCGGGGTCGATGCGCGCGTAATCGGCGAGCGGAATCGTGAAGCTCCCGGTCGAGCGCTCCGTGTCACCGTCGGCAACGAACAGTTCGCAGGAGAGGGCGGTCAGCGAGGCGTCATCCGGAATCGACAGCGGCCCGGCCGCCGTCCAGTGTCCGGGCAGGTCGGGTCGCAACTCGATGTCGAACGATCGCCCGGATTCGAACGATCCCACCAGTCGGCAGCGTTCGTTCGGGGAGGTCCAGGGCCCGGTCGCTTCGGGCAGCCAGGCCGAGCCGTGGCGGAGGGCTCCTGGTCGAATCAGTCGGGTTGCTGGGACCGGTACTGGGAGTGCTTCGAACGAAGTGCGCGTGCCGATCGTGGTCGACAAAGTCTGCCCGCGGAAGACGACGTTGAGAGGACTCGGGGACTCCTCGCGTTGGACCCGGATGTCGAGTGGGCGCAGTGGTCGGTCGCTTCGCAGGTCGAACTCGAGCACGCCGTTCTCGGCATCGAGTCGGAGAGACTCGACCCAGGCAGCATCGAAACTCGCCGCGGTCAGGCGTGAGGCATCGAGAAACAGGTCGCCGAACTCGGTGCGGCAGCGTTCGAGATGCGACGCGGCGCGGACCCGACCTGCGAGCCAGTCGGGTTCGCCGGGTGTGCGCCCGACGCCCGGCTCGATGAAGAGTGCGGCGCGGTAACACGCCGAAGCGGTCGCCCAGAGATCGCGGACGAACCTGCGTTGCGCGCTCCGGCCGAGCACCCAGGCGAGACCGGCGGTCGCAGCTGGGTCGTCGATTGGGTCACCCCAATAGCGACCGGCAGCGCCGAGCAGGGGGGCTGGGTCGGTTGGTGGCGTGAACGAACGCCCGAGCGCCCGCGCGCGAGCGGTGACGAGTTCGAGCTGTTCGTCGGTCCCGAACTCGATGACGGCCGCGAGCGCCTCGAGCAAAGGCTCGGTCTCGATCAGCGCCGAGTTGGTGCTGGCGTCCCAGGCCGGCCGACCGACACCGACCGGCGATTCGATCGAGTCGACCAGGCGTTCGACAATCGGCTTTCCAGCACGGCACTCGGCGACAATCGTCTCCACCAGCCCGAGGGCGGCGGATTCGAGTTCGGTTGGGAGAGTTCCGAGCGCGCGCTTGAGATCCGCTAGCAGTGCAGCGGTCGCAGTCGAACTCGAGAGCCCGGCTGCGCGACCTTCCGGGGCGCCGTTCGTCGCGAGGAACCGATCCGGGATACGGCCGTCTTCCTGTTGTGCTGCGGTCAGAGTGCGGGCAGTCTTTTGTACGACCTCTAGGATCGCGTTCTCATTGCCAGGAATCGCACCACGCAAGAGCAGGAGCCGTCGGGCAATGCGCGCAGAGACCGCGCCGTCATAGCGCTGTGTCGGACTCTGAATGCCGCTGCGGTTGCGGATCTCCTGACCGCCTGCGTCCAGTGCGTAGGGGAAGAGGCCCTCGGCCGTCGCGTCGCCGACGATGTTCTCCGCGATCGCCAATCCGATCTGTCGATCGGGGAAGTTGGTCGGTGCAGCCAGGATGTGCGCCGCGGCGAGGAGATCCTCGAGCCCTTGCTGCTCGCCGGGGAAGCGCCCGTCGCGGAAGGCCTCGACGAGATCTTCCAGCAAAGCGAATCGTTCGTCGGAGACCGTGCGCCCGTTGGGGATTGGGGCCGCGCCCTCGCGGATTTGCTGCGCAGCGTTCTCGGTCCATGAGCGACCGACGAGCCGTCGACTGGGCTCGAGTAGGTCCCGGCCGTCGTCCGCGAGGACGTCGAACGAGAACCGCAGGGTGTCGTCCCGCAGCGGCAGGGTGGTCTCGGCGAGCAAGCCGAGCCGGATGCGCAGGGTCGGGCGCCGGGCCTCGATCGCCTGGAACCACGGCATGCGTCGGTCGACTTCCAGTTGCGCGAGATCCGGGGCGATCGTCACGGTGCCCTCCGGGAATCGGAGACCGGTGGTCGGAGTGCGGAACCGCGTGTCACGCAGAACGCCTCGCTCCGTGTTCGGGGCGAGCACCGCGCGCGGCGTCTGGCTGAGCTCCCAGACCAGCGAGACCTCCGACAACTGTGCTCGCGATGCAATGCGGTCGACGAGGTCGAAGTGCCATACGGATCCGTCCTTCGTCGCCCGGAGCTCGATGCGGTGAGCCGGGTCCGCGGCGGCGCTCAGTGTGAATCCGTCACGGTCGGCCGTCGCAGTCGCGAATCCGATCGTCCGCACTCCTCGCTCGTCGTCGAGACGGACCTGGCGGCAGCGCATCAGGACTCCGCGAGTCGAACGCAGCTCGAGGGTCGGAGCGTCGTCGGTCCTCGCGAGGACCAGCTCCGCCGGGCGCGCGCGCTGGGACGGCGACACGGGCTCCGGAGTTTCTCGTCCGGCCTCAGACCCCGGCTGTTCTTCGACTCGCTCGGGGCTCGGTGGGGCAACCTGGTCGGGTCCCGGGCGGCCGTTCCCCCTTCGATCGAGTTTGGCGCAAGATCCGCCGATCAGTCCCAGCCCGAGTGCGAGCAGGACCGCGAGCCCGAGATGGGCCAGAGTCGGATTCGATCGCTGACATCGGCGGGACAAGGGCGGAACAGTCTAGCAAGTAGGCCGCCAGGGAACGCCGACCCACTGCGATGGGTCCGGCGCGCCCCGGTGTAAGCTCCGCGCATGCCGACCGAGCTGCGACGCAGCACCTGCAACCGTGACTGTCCAGACGCCTGCGGCCTCGTCGCCGAGGTCGAAGATGGCGTGCTGCGTTCGTTGAAGGGCGATCCGGAACATCCGGTGACCCGCGGCTTTCTCTGCTTCCGGACGAGTCGATTCCCCCAACTCGCCAGCGGGCCGCAGCGCATTACCCAGCCGATGCGGCGTGTGTCGGGCTACGGGCCCAATGCGGTCTTCGAGCCGATTGACGGTGACGAGGCACTGGATCTGCTCGCCGATCGATTGACGACGTTCCGGCGGGAGTCGGGGCCCGAATCGATCTTCCATTACCGCAGCGGCGGAAGCCTCGGCCTCCTGAAGGCTGTCTCCGACCGGTTCTTCGAGCGATTCGGGCCCTGCACGATCAAGTCCGGCGATATCTGCTCGGGTGCGGGTGAAGAGGCGCAGGTGATGGACTTCGGTGTGTCGGATTCGAACGACCTGTTCGATCTGCTCGAGAGCCGACACATCCTGTGTTGGGGCAAGAATCCGACCGTCAGCAGCACACACACGGTCAAGGTGCTCCGAGACGCTCGGGCCAAAGGCGCTTCGATCGTCGGCCTCGACGTGATGCCGACTGGCGTGCAGGCGTTTGCGGACGAGTTCCACACCCTGAAGCCCGGTGGCGACCTTGCCTTGGCCCTCGGTGTCGCTCGTGTGATCGATGACGGCCCGGGCTTCGACCCGCGGGCCGAAGAGCGCTGCAACGGACTCGAGTCCTATCGCTCGCTGGTCCGGAGGCGCTCGGTCTCCGAGTGGTCGGAGCTCGCCGGTGTGTCGGTCGAGGTGACGGAGTCGCTCGCTCGGCGCCTGCTCGATGGACCGACTGCGATTCTGGTCGGCTGGGGCATGCAGCGTCGTGCTCGCGGCGGCGCGATCGTGCGAGCGCTCGACGCACTGTCGGCGGTCACCGGGAATCTCTACCGATCTGGCGGCGGCTGCTCGTTCTACTTCGCGCGGCGCAAGCCCTTCGCGGACATCCGCGAGGGAACCGCTCCGCGCTTCGTGCGAGAGCCGGTGTTCGGAAGCGATCTTCTGGACGCGGCGTCGCCGTCGGTGCGCGCCCTCTGGATCACTGCCGGGAACCCGGTCAACAATCTCCCCAACTCGGCGAGGGTCGCAGCGGCGATCGAACGAACCGAGTTCGTCGTCGCGCTCGATTGCCTCTGGAACGACAGCAACCGTCGCGCGGACCTGGTGCTCCCGGTGCCGAGCCTGGTCGAGGACACCGACGTGCTCGGGAGCTATGGGCATCACTTTGTCAGCGTGTCGGATCCGCTGATCGAGCCGCCGCCCGAGGTACGACACGAAGTCGAGTGGATCGCCGGGCTCGCGCAACGCGTCGGTCTCGGGGAGGAATTCTCTCCCTCGGTCGACCACTGGCGCGATGTGCTGCTGGCACCGCTCGCCAAGCATGGGCTCGATCGGGAGACCTTGCAGCGCGGTGCGCAGCAGGCCCCGGGGACCAGGCAGGTTTTGTTCGAGGACGGGAAGGTCGCGACCGCGGACGGCCGCGTGAACCTGATCGGTGAGCAGGACGTCGACGAGTCGGCGTTCGAGCCGGCGGATTCGTCGAAGGGGCTGTGGCTGTTGAGCAACTCGCACCGCGATTCGCAGTGCGGTCAATGGGCCGTGGACCTGCCGGATCGGCTGCCGATTCGCGTGCACCCCAGCGCTTGTCCGGAAGGTCTCGTTGACGGAGACGAGGTGACGGTCGAAAGCGAGGTTGGACGCCTCACTGCCCGACTCGTCGTCGACGAATCGCTGCGCGCGGACACCGTCGTCGTCCCGAAGGGCGGTTCCTTCGACGGTGGAACGGCCTGCAATATCTTGATCCCTGAGGCCCCGACCGACATCGGGCTCGGCGCGGCGCTCCAGGAGTGCCGGGTGCGGCTGAGTCGACCCCAGGCGTGACCAAGGGACCGAAAGCAAAGGACACGAAGTCGGTGCGAACGACCGGCTCAGACCTCTACTCGCTCGTGTCCTGCGAGCGGAAGGTCGCGCTGCGTTGGTTTGGCGACAAGGATTGGCAGCGCGAGGTCTGGCCGCACGAGGAGTTCCTGCTCAAGCGAGGTCGTGACTTCGAAGACGAGTGGACCGCGCAGCTCGACTGGCCAGAGCCAGAGGGAGACTCGCGCGACTACGAGGCGCTCGCGCAATCGACCAAGTCGCTGCTCGGTGACGGCGTGGCAGGCATTCAGCAAGCAGTGCTCCTCGGTGCCGATGTCGAAGATGACTCGACGTACTTGGGCATCCCCGACTTGCTCCGCCGTGTCGAAGGTGAGTCCGCGCTCGGCGATTGGCACTACGAGGTTGTCGACATCAAGTCCTCGCGACGCGAGCGCTCGGACCAGATCCTGCAGGTGATGTTCTATTCGCAGCTCCTTACGGAGTTGCAAGAACGGCGGCCGACCGAGGGTGGCATCATTCTCCGCGACGGTCGCGAAGAACGTTTCCGTCTTGCGGACTTTGAACCCGCGATCGACGAAGCGCTCGCGCGATTGCGAGCGATCCGCGCTGAGGCTTCGACCGGGCGCCCATTCTGGGTGCCCGCCTGCGACTCGTGTCGATGGCAGCCGCACTGCCGGGGCGAGATCGATGCCGCCCGCGACCTGTCATTGGTGCCCGGCATGACTCCGAAGCTGCGCTCGGTCTGCGAAGCGCAGGGCTGCGCCAAGGTCGAAGACCTGGCGGGGGACTGGATCGATGGCGCGGGCAAGCAGTCGGGCATCGCCCGCAATGTGCTGCTGCGGCTGCGTCGCGCTGCGCGCGCCGTCGTCGAGGCAACGCCGCAACCCGAGTCACGTAACGCGAGCCAGCGCGAACGGTTCGTCCACGCAGCCGTGTTGCTCGACGACTTCGACGACCGCCTGCTCTGGTTCGGCGTGCTCGAACACACCGAAGGCGGCCCGGTGATCCACGACTGCGTCCCGCAGGATCGCGAGGCCGAGTGGCCGGCGGTCACCGAGCTCGTGCGCGGCCTCTCGCCAGCTCGCCGCGCACTCCCGCAACTGTGGCACTACGGCAAGGCCCTGCCACGCTGGATCGAACGCCGAGGCATTGGGCGGGGTGATGCGGTCGTGCTCGAGTCCCGCTGCGTCGATCAGTCTCCGCGGATGCGGGGTGCTGCGGTGTGGCACGAGCCGGTGTTCTCGTTCGACGACCAGGTGCGCGTGGCGCTCGGGGCGGAAGCGGTCGATCCGGAGGAACTCGGTCCTGAGCAGGACGCTGCGCGGCGGGTGCACGAGGAGAGTGACAGCGCGCAGTGGCTGCGGGCGAAGGGTGCGAAGATGCTGCGGCAGTTGGCTAGTCTGGATCAGGCGTTCCTGGGGTAGCCAGCAAGTCGCGAGCGGAGGGCTCATTGACGTCCGGTGACGAACAGAGAACCTTGCGGATCGGCTCAGCGAAAGGGACGGTCCCGGATGCGGGGAATTCATCCACCTGGCCGTTCGCGAGTCGGAACTCCAGCGAGTGGTCACCCGGGGTGTCGCTCGCCCGCGACGTGAGTCCCGGATCTTCAGTCTCTCGGAACAGCACGAGCATCGCACGGTTCCTCGGTTGTCGCCGTCGATCTGGAGGGTCACATGCATCTCAATCTGGGGGAGAGGGGCGCGTTCGAGGTTCAACACGAACCGCTTCGGCTGTCTCCAACTTCGCTCGCGTGAGACACATGCCGACATCCCGGCCAGCCGCCTCTGTCCTGCACGGAGATGAGGGTCTCACCACAGCAGGTGATCCGGTTGAAGGAATGCAGACGTCGCCACGATGTCTTCACCATCGCGAGGGCTGTGGATCAGGTGTGGCACGTCGGAGTTCTCGTGTCGGGCTGTCCGAGGGGTGGCGCGTCGCAGCAGGAATAGTCGAAAGGTGCTGCACGCACTTGCGAGCACTGGGATCTCTCAGCGTATCCGTTCTCTCAGCTGCGAGGTGGATGCCCCCGGTCTACCGAGGGGCGTTGGCTGTTCGCGCTCTGATGGTCCTCCCACCAAGACCGAAGACCTGGGTTCGTACGCGTCCACCACACTCCGTGGTAGGCGGGCTTGCGCATCTCTTGCCACACAACCGCCACGGTACCAGTCAGGATCACGCTGACGGCTGCAACCCGTGGCAATCCCAGACTCACTTCGGCCAGAACGCACGCGATCAGGATCCCACTCCAGACGAGTTCTGGAA
This sequence comes from Planctomycetota bacterium, assembly GCA_039815565.1. Taxonomy (GTDB): domain Bacteria; phylum Planctomycetota; class UBA1135; order UBA1135; family UBA2386; genus JBCBZB01. The sequence continues at coordinate 3,039 of JBCBZB010000087.1, read as the reverse complement.
TGCGAGCAACGCGGAACACGTTGCAGAAGAGGAAGAAGTGCAGCACGACCGTGCCTAACAGGATGGCCAGGTAGGGGGACCTACCCCATACGAGGGCCGAGCCCGCGCCACCAACGACTAGGACCAGCCCGTCCATCCAGGACAATCGGAACCCTGGGCGAAACTCGCGTTTCGTCATGTCTGCGTGGTGCTTCGGCCGCCCGACTCGCGTCGCGACTTCCTGTCTCGCGCTTCGTCTCTCCGCTCCCGGCGGGCTGCGAGCCGCTCCAGCGCCCTCTCGGCCTTCGACAAGTCCGACTCGAGCCGTCGGACGAACACGTTGCGAGCCGAGTCTTTGTAGGGCGGGAGTTCGCGATCCTCACGGTGCTTCTGTTCGAACAGAGCCCGGAAGCCGTGCCAGTCCGCGTGTCGGCCGCTCGCCAGATACTCCCGCGCCTTGGCAAGATCCGCCTCGATCGAGCCGATCCGCGCGAGCACCCCCCCTTCCTTCACACTCCGTGAGTCCATGGACCGTTGACTGAGTCTCTTCCCGGCACCAGGTCCCGCGCAAGTCGGTATGACCCACGGCGACTCGGGAAGCAACCTACACCCGAAGCAAGCTTGGAGGGCCCGGGTCGTAGAACACGAGCGCAAGCGCTCCGGGATCCAGCGAGAGAATGGCGCCCGACAGATCGTCCACAGCCTTGCAGGCGGCTTCGGCGGCATTCAGCTTGATCGCTTTCATGGAGTTGCGGACGTCGACACCGAGGGCATCGCCGAAGCGCTGCTCCAAGTGCTGTGGAAACCCGGTCGAGCCATCTAGCACCGTCCTCCGGTCCTCCCGCGACCATCCGAGCACGGTGTTCAACTCCTGTCGGGAGCGACCCTTGTACGTCCGCAGGAGGTGGGCGGCGCCTTCACGTCGCGAGGAGGCGACGAACGCGTTGATGAACGCTCTCAGGTGCCGGTCACGCTCTTCGTCGGTGCAATCCGGCGGGCGAGGCTCTCGCCATTCGAACTTGTCGGACATCGATGCGCCAGGCCTTGGTCTCCTGGAGCTCGGCGGCTCGAAGCTCCGTATCCCGACTCCTAGAACTCGGACGGCTCGTGCACCATCTGAACGATGGACCAGGTGTCCTTCGGCCGTTTGATGAGCAGGCAGTGAATCACTGCAGGTCCGGATGGAGCCTCGTAGTAGAAGTGGAACGACGGCAGGCTGCCGGCTGAGCGGCCCGTGCTGACCACCTCGAGGCCCTCCCGGTCGAGCGCGTCCTTCACCCGCTGCTTGTGCGCTTCGAACACTTCCAGCGCGCGTGGCTCCTTGGCCACGATCTCGACCTCCCAGTGATGGTGGCTGAGTGTTCCAACGACGGACATGCTCAGATCGGTCTGCTGGAGCGTCGGATCGCTGGGGCCGATCATTGCCCGAAACTCGGTCTGGGCGAAATCGGAAGGCCCCTGATCGCAGCCGATCAACGGGACGAGAAGGAGGAAGAGAGCTGCTACGCGCATGAGGGGTGGTTCTGGATGTCCGGAATTCGTGCCGGTGGCACCAGGTGGTCGAAGCCGAGTCTGGTGTCGCGGAGGGTAGGGAGAACGACCGGTTGTATTCACGGCCGTGAGCTGCACGTTCTGTCTGTCCACACGCCGTTAGCCGTCCGCACTCTGGAGTGACGACATGTGCCGTCGAAGCTCGGTGACGATCCACTCAGCACAGATCACGATCACGCCGGCTACGAAGACCGTCCCGCAAACCACGGTGAATGGTGTGTGACCGAACGTCGCGAACGTGATCATCCCGATTACCGCCGGGGTGAGGTGTCTAAACCGGTTCTTGCTCATGAATGCGCTTCAAATCTTGACGAAGCCTTCCGCGGGGTCAGTTCCCGGTGGAAGACGTGTCAGTGGCCAAGGCTAGTTGATCTAGTCGTCTCCCTCATGTGTCGCGGTCGATTCGAAGAGCGAGGCTCCGCCCTGCGCGAGCTTGGTCTCGGCTTCGGTGTCGCAGTCCTCTAGCCACTCTCGGCAGTAGCCAGCGAGATCCGAAGCGAGGCTCGTGTCGATCCGAATCTGCGAGCACTCTATGTAGGTGTCCATGCTCATGGACCGGCCGATCAGGAAGGTCTTCACCGTAGAGCGACCTCCAGCTTTGAGCAGTGCTCCGGCCAGCAGATGAAGGTCTCGACGGACTCCCCAAGCTTCCTTTGCGCACTCCGTCTCAGCCTCGAAGAGGACACGAAGCAGTTCGCTTGAAGCGGAGTTGGGTTCTGTGAGAACACGATCAACGACTTGCCTGCGAAGCTCGAGGTTGGGGTCACGGAGGTTCTCCCCGTGCTCTCCGTTCCAGGCGAATCGGAGGCAATCGACGTCGCCGTCCGAGAATGATTCGATGAATCGGTCCAGGTCCATTCGCGGAAGAAGCTAGCGCTTCTCGACTCGGTTGTGACTTGCCGGCCGGGGCGGAGTTGCCTTCTCGGCGGGCGTAGCAGCCCGACCAAGGCGCTTCGTTCCACTGCTTTGTGTCGTCGATAGACCGGCCAAGCAGCTCACGATCACGGGTTCGGTCCCTCGCTCGCGTGTGGCCGTTCTGCCGCAAGCGTTCAGACGAGCAGCTGGCGGAAGGACGAGAGAACGGTCGAAACCCCACTCCAGTCCGGGAGCTCGAACCATCCATCCACAGAGTGCTTGCCCACCCGGTCCTGCAGGGAACCTACGCGTTCCAAGTGCACGTAAACCGCGATCTCACAGCCTGCGCGATCGCCACTCAACTCCAGTACGAACTCGCGGGGACTCAGGGATTCCGGCCGAGCAGGTGCTGGTAGTTCACCGACATCGCGCTGCTCATCGCGCCGTCTTCATCATCGCCCCCGACCGGAACACCCCCGGAAGTTGAGGGCACCGACATCGCTGCTTGATTGATCAGGAGAGGTCTTCAAAGGTCTGGAAAGATACGGAGGGGTTGAGCTTGATGAAAACGATCTTGGACAAGAACAGAGGCATGTCGAGCTGCCTCCCCTTCCCCTCCATTCTTCTCCATGGAAAAGCTTGCTGAGCTGGAGC
>JBCBZB010000013.1:0-89162 GCA_039815565.1 Planctomycetota bacterium | reverse complement strand
CGTCACGGATCAGATCGTCGAGGTCGTAGAGCGGGAAGCGCGGATCGAGCTGCAGACGGTGCGAGTAGATCTCGCGGAACAGCTGGTAGCCCTGGACGAACGGATCCTCGTCGCAGGAGTAGGCCCCCGGAGCGTCGGTCACACCCTGGCTGAACTGGAACGCCTGCAGGGCCGCCGTGTCCGCACCACTGCTGTCGTGCGCGGTCCAGTAGGCCTGTGCGTAGACCTTCTCTTCGGCCTCACGACCCGGGTCGACGGGCGAAGTGAGCGGACCGATGGACGCACCCTGCACGTAGGGAACCTCCTGGAGGCCGATGTCCATCGACTTCGGACCCCGGATGGTCAAACCATCGAGCAGCAGCGGGCGACGTGCGCCGAGACCGTTCGTTTCGTAGCCGGCGTAGACCAGCAACGGCGAGCCATCATGGAAGACGCTGAACTCGATGCCGTCGTCCTGACCAACCGTGCCACCGACACGCACGAAGATGCACTCGGGCAGCACCTCGAAGCGGACCCGCTGCCAGCCCCCAAACATCGCGGGGTCGACGGGGAATGCCGCGACGACCTGCTCGGGCGACTGCGCCTGTGGTCCGAAGCCACCATCGTTGTGGTCGACGATCAGAAGCTCGTTGCCGAACTCGGTCGAGCGGTAGATGAGCGATGCCCCGGTGTTGCCATTCTGCTGCGAGATCCCAAGCGGATCGCCTTGCTCCTGGAGTCGGAACTCCGAGGTGGAACCGACTCCCAGAGCAAAGCCTTCGAACCCGCCCTGCGGCATCGGTTGCGGGTCGATGTAGACGTAGGATTCGACGATGAAGCGCGAAGCCTGCTGCTGCGGGATGACGTAACTCGTGCTCTGCGGACCCGCGAACATCGGATCCCCCAGCGCGAGCACGTTCGGTCCGAACGGCGACGGCGGCACCGGCTGCAACAGCGTCGGGAGACCAGGTGTCGGCGGAAGCTGCGGATCTACGATGAGCGGCTGGATCGAGTTGATGCCGAGCATCTCGACGGGCAGCAACTGACTCCCGATCTCCCGACCGAGCAGGTCGAACCGCGTCACCGGCGAGAACGTCGAACGGTTGTTGGACTCACCGGGAGTCTGCTCCTGCACGACGAAGTCGCGACCATTCCGATCGGTGTCGTGGCCATCGAAGATGCGCTGGATCGACAACGGGAGGTTGTCGAGGCTTTGGAGCGATCCAACGAAGCCGTCCCCTTCGAGATGCGCAGTCGGCCACTGAGCCGATCCGGTCTGGTACGCGAACGCATCGATCGGCTGTCCAAGCGGATCGATCAGGATCATCGTCGCGGGACCGTCCGGGAAGAGATCGCCGCCGGTTTGCGGACTGACGAGCGGCACAGTCAGGTGCATCGCATTCGCCCCTCCCAGGACAACGAACCCCCGCGGGTCGATCACGGTCCCGGAAGGAATCGGGTATGGCGGCAGCGCGCCCCCTGGCGTGTCGATCTGGATCAGAAAGCCACCGAGGTCGACCGGCGAAGCCCCGCCGTTGAAGAGCTCGACGAACTCGCGATCGTCGTTGCCTTCATCGTCGTAGACGACCTCGTTGATCCGAATCGACGACGAGCCGGCGCCCTGAGCTAAGAGCGAGGCCGTGAGCACGAGCCCCGTGAGCGCGGTTTGGGTGGTGGTTCTGAGCGAATGACTGTTCATGGTGGTGTCTCCAAGGGGGTCTGGCGAGACCGCTCTGGAGCACCGGACGGGTTTCCGGAGAAAACCCGACGCGCGACCGGGAACCGACATCCGCGGAGGGCATCAACGCTCGAAGTCGTTCCAGCTCACCGGAACGGCCGGAACTTGTAGACCCGACTGCCTGGTAGCCGCCTCTCAAGGGAACGGTTGCCCTTGGCATCGACGAAAAGGAGCCGATCGGACCACCATTCCGTCGTCGCCTGCAGGCCGACAAACGGCCCCGACGGCCGGACCGACCCGATCGCCTTGACGTGCTCGGCCTCGGGCAACGGTGCGAACGGAGACCAAGCCGCGCCGGAATCCGTGTCGGGATCGAACACGAAGATGCGTTCCATGTCCGTCACCAGGTAGCGCGTCGCCTCGCCTGGCTCAGCCCAAGGCGAGAGGTCGTGCCCGCCGTGTCGCTCGTGCTGCTGATTCTCCTCGGTCACCGGAAGCGGCCAGCGCCGCTCCTCGCGCAGGCCTCCACGACCGAGCTGGAAACTCACCAACTCCTTGCCGCCCAGGGCGAACAGCCGTTGTCGCTCGGAGTCCCAATGCACGCCATGCGCGTCGCTGAGCTCGAAGGTCCGGGAGGCCCGACTGCCGGCGTCTCCGAGCACCGGATAGCGCGTCAGCCGGTTCCCGGTACTCGACGCGACGACGACGCTGCCGTCGGGCAACTCCGTCGCGCTGTGGGGATTGCCACCCGGCTTGGCCGCGAACAGCAGCTTCTTATCCGCAAGTCGGATCTTGAACACACCACCACCCGACGCGGTGACCCAGAGCGTTGTCCCGTCGTCGTGCGGTTTGACCTCGTCGGGCGTGGCGAACCACTTCCGCTGCTCACTGCTCAGCCCTTCGCCTCGCCATTCCCAAACGACGACACTCTCGTCGAGCTCGCCATCCACGGCCCAAGGACGGTCCAAGTCCAGGACGAGGATCCGCGGACCAGCCTGATCACAAGCAACGACTCGGCCGAGCGTTCGCTGCCCGCGCCTCTGGCGGAACATCCATTCGAGAAGCCCCTCCGGCGAATAGGCTCGATGCCACGAGGCATGCCCGACCCCAGGTAGCTCGACGTAGTGACAGATCCCGCCAGCGTCCCGCACGGCACGCACCATCTCGAGCGACGCGTCCTTCGGCACGGTCCGGTCCTTCGCACCATGCCACGCCTGCATCGGCAGATCGACGAGCGTCGCGGCGTCCGTCGTGGAACCCCCACCACAGATCGGGGCTGCCGCGGCAAACCGCTTTGGCGACCTGGCCGCCATGTGCCAGGTTCCGTATCCCCCCATCGACAACCCGGTCAGATAGATCCGGTCCTCATCGCAGCGTTCTTCCTCGAGCGTCCGGTCGAGGACACTCTGGACCAGGTCCAGCATCGGCCCATCGGCGGAGACGCGTCGCCCATCGACGGTCTCGGCAGAGACCCACCAAACACCCCGCGGGCACTGAGGGGCCACGACGATCGAGCGGAATCGCTTGCGATAATCCGTTTCGAGCATCCGCTCGGGCAGGAACTTGAGCTGACGACGGTTGTCGTTCCCGCGTTCACCAGCGCCGTGCAAGAACAGCACGACCGGGAGCTTCTCGTCAGGCCCCTGATCCTCGGGAACGAAGATCCGATACCGGAAGCTCCGTCCGGCCAACTCTCCGGACGCGATGGTCACAGACTCTTCGCGGAAGACATCGGTCGCATCGATCTGAGAGCAGGCCGACGCAACGAGCAGGATCACCGACAGGACCGAGCGAGCGAGCATGGGCGTACGCTACCGAATCCGCGTAGTGCGTGGTCGCCCGACTGCGACCGGCGCTTCGCCGCGCTCGCGGATAAGAACGGACCGGCACGCGGCCCGAGTCCGCTGAGGCCGTCAGAGCGTCGCTTCTGCTCCCTGCTTTTGCGCGAATCAGGAGGCGGGAATCCAGGACATCCGAGAGCATTGCCGTCCATGGCTCTCTCTCGCTTTGAGCATCCCGCGGTCTTGGTTTCCGCCCTAGTCGTTGCCTCGGTGTTCGGCTGTGCCGGGCCCGGCGACCAGCGCAGTCGACCGCACTCACATGCCGGACATGACCCCGCTGGACACGACCATGTCGACCACAGCCACGCGGACCACGGCGCAGCTCGGCGGATGACAGATAGCACCCGCTCCTTCCTCCGCAGCTTGGACGACGAGCTGCGAGCGAAGGCGACGTTTGCATTCGACGACGCCGAGCGCGTGACGTGGAACTTCGTTCCGGGAGTCTATCCAGGAGTGCCGCTCTCCGAGCTCGATCTGGAGCAGAAGCGCTCCGTACACGACCTGATGCAGACGGCTCTCAGCGCAGCGGGGTACCACAAGACGACGACGATCATGGGGCTGGAGAACGTGCTCCGGCAACTTGCCGAGGAAGCGGGACGGACCCGGGAGATCTCGGTCCGCGACCCCGGCCGCTACGCGTTGGCCATCTTCGGTGAACCTGATCCCCTGGGCACCTGGGGCTTCCGGCTGCAGGGCCACCACGTGAGTTGGAACTTCACCTGTGTGCACGGCCATGTCGCCGCAACTCCGGCATTCCTCGGCGCGAACCCCGCCGAGGTCCGTACCGGGCACCTCGCAGGACTGCGTACGATGCCAGAGGAGGAAGACCTCGGCCGAGCAATTCTGCGATCGATGTCGGAGATCCAGCGTCCGACCGCGCTGCATTCGACCGACGCCCCCGAGGACGTGATCTGGGGACCGGCGAGCCTGGAGAACAACCTGGGGGATCCTGAGGGACTGCCGCACAGCGACATGATCCCGGACCAGCGCCATCTGCTGTGGCAGTTGGTCGAGGTCTACCTCCGGAACCTCGACGCCCCGATCGCCGAGTCGCACCGCGCGCGCATCGAGGCCGCGGGCCGCGACTCGATCCACTTCCTTTGGATCGGTTCTCCAGAGCGTGGCGAGGGCCACTATTACCGGATCCACGGGCCGACCTTCGCGATCGAGTACGACAACACGCAGAACGGAGCGAACCACGTGCACGTGGTTTGGCACGATCTCACCCGCGACTTCGGTGCGGATCTCCTGCGGCACCACCACGAGCACGACCACATCGAGGGTGCTGAGCACGCACCTCGTTGAGGGGTCGCTGCCCGAGGGGTTTCCCAAACCGCGGAACCCCGATCCTGGGGAACCCAGTCCCAGGAATCCCAGACCTCGGCAACCCAGACCTCGGAAGTCCCGCCCTCGGAAGTACTGCCGTCGGATCTCCTGCCCTCGGGAAACTCAGTCGGCCGGAATCTCCGTGACGGAGCCCCGTTCGACGTGCCAGCGCCGCGTCAACCGCACGGTCTCGAGCATGCGACGATCGTGGGTGACGAGCAGGATCGTGCCACCGAAGCTCTCGAGCGCCTGTTCCAGTTGATCGATTGCCTCGAGGTCCAGGTGGTTGGTCGGCTCGTCCAGTATCAGCAGGTTCACGCCACTCGCCTGCAGCAGGGCCAGCGAAGCACGAGTGCGTTCGCCGGGTGACATCGACGCCGCCGAGCGCTCGAAGAAGCCCTTGCCGACGCCAAACTTCGCCAGCAGCGCCCGGACTTCGGCGCGCCCCATGTCCGGAACGCATCGCGAAAACACGTCGACCAGGGGCTCATCCGCGACGAAAGCGTCGCGGGCCTGATCGACTTCGCCGATCACTACTCCTGAACCTAGCGACACGGAGCCCTCGCTCGGAGACAGGCGGCCAAGCAGCAGCGCGAGCAGCGTGCTCTTCCCACCGCCGTTGGGACCGGTGATCGCCACGCGGTCGCCATTGTCGAGCTGAAGTTCAATCGGACCGAACCGGAACGAACCACGGCTCACCACCGTGCCGCGTGCGACGGCGACGACGTCGCCAGAACGCCCAGCCGATGCAATCGTGAACTGCAGCTGCCATTCCTTACGCGGCGCCTCGACTTCATCCAATCGCTCGAGCATGCGCTCGGTCTGACGTACCTTCGAAGCCTGCTTCTCGGTCGACTCGACGCGGAAGGCGCGCCCCAACTTGTCTCCGTCGGGAGCTTTGCGACGGGCGTTCTTGACACCCTTCGACATCCACGCGCGCTGCCGCCGTGCTCGCGCCTGGAGATCGCCGCGCTTCTCGGCGTAGTCCGCATAGGCTGTCGCCGCGTGCCGACGCGCGGTCGCACGCTCCTCCAGATAGGAGTCGAAGCTCCCGCCGTAGACCGAGATGCGTTGCAGGCTTCGATCGATGTCGACGACCTTGGTGACCACTCTCGACAGGAACTCCCGGTCGTGACTGACCAGGACCGTCGGCGCTTGGAGCGACTGCACGAAGTTCTCCAGATGGTCGAGGCCTTCGACGTCTAGATCGTTGGTCGGCTCGTCCAGCAAGAACGCGTCGTAGCGCGAGAGCAGAAGTGCGGCGAGCCCGGCCCGTGCCGCCTGGCCTCCCGACAACCCGGTCATCGGATGATCCAAGTCGACGTCGAGACCGACGTCGGCAAGCACGACCGCCCTTCGCTCTTCGAAGTCCGCACCACCCAGCGCCATCCACCGCTCGAGCGCGTCGGAGTAACGGTCGGACGCGCCCGGATCGTCGTCGGACATCGCCTCGGCCGCTTGGTTCATCGCAGCCTCCGCTGCGTCGACCCCGGTGCGGCGACCGAGCAGACCTCGCAGGCTCTCCCCCTCGATTCGATCCGGCTCCTGTGCGAGGTAGCCGACCGTGCCGGTCGTCGGAGCCAACCGCACGCTGCCGTCGTCGGCCGGACGTTCGCCCGCGAGGATGCGCAGCAGCGTGGTCTTGCCGGTGCCGTTCGGACCGACCAGCCCGACGACCTCGCCGGGTGCCACCACGAGGTCGAGTCGGGAGAACAGGTCGCGCGCACCGAAACTGGCCGCGAGGTCCTTGCAGTGGATGGTAACTGTCACGGGCGGAGTGTGGAGAGTGCGGCAGACCCCGGCTGGCGGCCCGACCCGGGTCCACCGCGGAACACGGGGTCGCTGCGGAGCAAACGCGTTCGGGGAACCGACCAGGTCAGCAACGGCAAGGGTGCTGCTTCTTCGCTCAACTAGCCAGTGCCGACAATCGAAGGCGGGTCAGCCCCCGTCTCGCCGGCCACACCGAACAACGCCACTCCCGCACCGGAACTCCGCTCGCTCGAGGCGACCTACGAGCGTCGCCAATCGCGAGTCACGAGTCGCGGAAGACATCGAGCAAGGCGATCGACCCGATACGCTCCGCGCATGAGCCTCCCGATCGACGACATCCGCCCCGACTTCGAGCGCGCGCTCGACGCGTCGTCGCGGCTCGTCGTCACCGCGGAGACCGGCGCCGGTAAGTCGACCTGCGTGCCGGTCTGGCTCGCCGAACGCTTCGACGGCCCGATTCTCGTCGTCGAACCGCGGCGGGTGGCCTGCCACGCGCTCGCCGACTTCCTCGCCGGACAACGTGGAGAAGCCGTCGGTGGGTTCTTCGGCAGTCGCGTGCGGTTCTCCGATCGATCGAGTCGTGAGACACGCGTGTTGTTCTGCACGCCGGGCGTCGCGTTGCGGATACTCGCCGACGCCGAGCGCACGCCGGCGGCAATCGTGGTCGACGAGTTCCACGAACGATCGTGGCAGATGGACCTCGTGGTCGCTGCAGCCGCCAGCCTGCCGCGGTTGAAGAATGTGCCGCTGATCCTGACCTCGGCGACCATCGATGCGGAGGCGGCGGCCGGGACCCTCGGCGCGGAGACCCTGCACGCGAAGGGCAGGACCTTTCCGGTCGAAGTGCTCTACGCTGGCGACTCGATCGAGCCGCACACGCGGGACATCGGACCCCGCACAGCCAACACGATCGCGCGCGCCCTGCAGGATCATCCCGGCGATGTCCTGGTGTTCTTGCCGGGAATGCGGGAGATCCGCGCGGTCGAGTCGGCCTTGGGTCGAGGCCCCGAAGAGGTCCTCGTCGTGCACGGATCGCAACCGCCCGAGGCGATGCGTCGGGTGTTCCAGAGTTCCAAACGACGGCGGGTCTACCTGTCGACCAACGTCGCAGAGACATCGATCACGCTGCCCGGCGTGCGCGTGGTCATCGACAGCGGCCTTGCGAAGACTCGATTGCACCGCGCCGGCCGAGCGGTGTTGGCGACGACTGCGATCTCTGACGCTTCGATGCAACAACGCGCGGGTCGTGCGGGTCGAGTCGCGGCCGGTGTGTGCATCCGGATGTGGTCGGATCGCTTCCAACCGGAGCCCTATCAACGTCCGGAGATCGAACGGATCGAGTTGGATGACCTGATGTTGCAGGCGGCCGAGTTCGGCCTGGTCGGAGAGGCGTTCGCATCTGCTCTGTGGGTGACCCAACCACCCGAGTTCGCCGTCGAGCGCGCCGTGCAGCGACTCGCTGGCCTGGAGGCGGTCGATGCACAGGGGATGACACAGCGGGGTCGTGACCTGGCGCGGTTACCCGTCTCGGCGGAAGAAGCCGCGTTGCTGGTTGGGGCACCGCCATCGATCGCCGCGACGCTGTGCGATCTCGTCGCGTTGTTGCAATCGCGGGGCTCGTTACTGCGTGATCTCCGAGACCTACCGCCCGGCTCCCGAGACGCCGTCGAAGCCGCACGCGAAGAACTGCTGCGCGGTGTCGCGGACGAAGTCACCACGAACCTGGTGCTGCTTCGCAGGGGCGATGCGCGAACCCATCATCTCAGCGGCCGTCGCCTCGACGATGCCAAAGCGATCAGCCGTCAGCTGCGCGAGCTGATCGGTGCCAAGGGCAGATCCACCGACGGCGTGGCTACCGACGGCCCAGCCACCGAGCGCCTCGCCCGATACATCCTCGAACGCCTCCCGACAGCCGGCTTCGTCAAGCGACCGCGGGCCGACAAGAAGCAGGGCCGTTCAGCACCCTGGGCCAACGGCAGCATCGAAGTGCAGCTCTATCCGTTCGAACCCGCGGACCCCGAAACCACACCACACAAGGCGATCGCGGCCGTCATTCTCGAAACCGAATGGCTCTCCACCGCCCGCGGCGTCACCGGCATCGGCCGCATGGTGTTGCCCGCAGCCCCTAAGGATCTCGCCGCGGCCGGACTCGGCGAAACCAAGATCACCGACATCCACCTCGCCAAGAACTCTCGCGGACGCCCCAAGATCACGGCCCGACGCGAAGTCCAACTCGCTTCGGTCTCCTTGGCCAGTGACGACACGGAGTTGCGCGGACCCGATCTGCACCGCGCGGTTGCGACGTTCGTGTTCGGAAACCGGTTGTTCAAGGGCGCCGGTGATGCGATCCGCGACGCGCTGCACAGCTGGTCGGTGCTCGCGCATTGGAAGGGCGATCCGTTGACCGACGACAGACCTGCGCCCGAGTCGCCCCCCGACGATGAGGAAGCCTGGCTCGCCACGCGTCTTCAGACACTCGGCGTCGAATCCACTGCAGATCTGTCTCTGCTCGAGCCCTCGGACCTGCTACCCGACCTCGAGGCGCTGACCGGGATCGCCGCTTGGGCGGCCGAGCCGGTGCTCAAGGCCTTCCCCCGGAGTTGGAAGTACGACGGCGGGCTCTATTCGTGCACCGTGCTACCCGCTCAGCGGACGGTGCAACTGCAGCCGATGGATGCGAAGGCACGCAAGCGGAAAGAGCCTCCGGCCACAGCACTGCCGCGCTTCTTCGGGTTTCGCGTGACCTACCAGCAGGGCAGCCGGCGGTTGACGCTGCGCTAGGCTAGCGTCTCACACCGACCGTGTGTCGGACTGACCGGAGCACCACCAAGCGGAGCAGGGCGAAGACCAGGCCAGTCTCAAACTCAAACCCGCTCGACAATCATCGCGATGCCCTGACCGCCACCGATGCAAGCACTCGCACACCCGAGCTCCTTGTCGCTCGCGTGCAACTCACGCACCAGCGTCAGCAACAGTCGCGTGCCGGTCGCACCCAGCGGATGCCCCAACGCGATCGCGCCGCCGTTGACGTTGCACTTGTCGCGGTCGAGCTCGAGCTCCTTCTCGCAGCCGAGGTACTGACCGGCGAAGGCCTCGTTGATCTCGACGAGGTCGAGGTCTTGGACTCCAACCCCCGCCTTCTCGCAAGCCATCTGGATCGCCGGGACCGGGCCGATACCCATCAGCTCCGGCGGAACACCGGCGATGCCCCAAGAGCGGATCTTGGCCTTCGGAGTGACACCGAGTTCCTTGGCGCGCTCGGCGGTGGTGACGACCAGCGCGGCGGCACCGTCGACGATGCCCGAGGCGTTGCCGGCGGTGACGGTGCCTTCCTTGCCGAAGGCCGGGCGCAGCTTCGCGAGACCCTCGATCGTGGTGTCCGGTTTGATGTGGTCGTCGTCGTCGACCACGATTTCGTGGCGGCCCTTCTTGACCGTGACCGGGACGATCTCGTCGGCGAACTTGCCGGCCTTCACGGCGGCAGCACCGAGTTGGTGGCTGCGGAGCGCGTAGGCGTCCTGCTCTTCGCGGCTGACCTCGAACTTCTTCGCAACGTTGTCCGCGGTCTGGGCCATGAAGCAGCCGCAGTACGGGTCGTAGAGAGCAGCGAAGAGCATGTCCTCGAGCGTCGGCTGCGTGCCGAAGCGGATGCCGGTGCGCAGGCCGCGCAGGACGAACGGCGCCTGACTCATGTTCTCCATGCCACCGGCGACGGTGACGTTCGCCTCGCCCGCGCCCATGATGTGGCAAGCGGAGACGACGCTCTGGATGCCCGAGCCGCAGATGCGGTTGACGGTCAAAGCCGGGGTCTCGATCGGCATGCCCGACTTGAGGGCGACATGGCGGGCGCCGTAGAGCGCGTCGGCGCTCGTCTGCTCGGCGTTGCCCATCACGACGTGCTCGACGACGTCGGGGCTGATGCCCGAGCGCTCCATCGCAGCCTTCGCTGCGATCGCGCCGAGTTCGAGGGCCGAAAGGTCAGCGAACAGGCCGAAGCCCGGGGTGCCGGAGTACTCCGCCATCGGCGTGCGGGCGCCGCCGAGGATCACGAATTCTTGCGTCATGGACGCGCATCGTCGGCCGAAGGCGGCCGAGCGACAACCGAAGAGTTTGCCTGCGAGACGATCTCCCCCCCCGCTCGGTCGAACCCGAGGGCCACTCAGCGCATCCAGAGGCCGTGCTCGATGCCGCCCAGGATGTAGATCGCGAACTTGCCCTGCCCGGGCATCTCCATCGGCGGGAGAGCGATTTGGGCACCGGCGGCCTCCGCCGCCTGCACCGAAGCGTCGATGTCGTCGACGAGCAGATAGGGCCGCACGACCGGCTCTTCGTCCGGGCGCAACGGCCCGCGGACCCCGAGCATTCCACCACCAGCGAGCGCAGCGGTGCGAGCATTGCCGAACCCCGGCAACGGCTCGCCGAAATTCACTGCGTGCATCGCCTCGAGGGCGCTGCATGTCGCATCCACTTCGAGCGTGACGATCTCGAGGTACTGAACGTTCATGGCAGTGGCTGGGATCTGGTCCATGCCCATCTGAGGGGCTTCGACGATCTCCGAGTTCTCGGGCTCAGAGTTCTCGGGGTTGTCCTGTGCTAGCTCGGTCGTGTTGCAGGAGCAGAGACAGAACCCGAGGACGAGAGAAACGAAAGCGGATCGGGTTGTCTTGGCAATCATGTCGGAGAGCGGAAACGAGAAGGCCGAGAGATCGGCCGGGGACCTACATTTCAGCCGATCGGACCGGGGCTGCGCCACAGGAAGAAGCGTTCCCTCCCCATCCGCTGCGGAACACTCGCGATCGCCTCCCGCTCGAATACCAGCTCGAAGCCCTCGCCCGTGAACAGGCTCTGAAGCATCTCCTGCTCGAGCAGGTAAGGCGGCCCGTCCACGCCGGCCCGGTCCGCGCGCATCGGAAACGCCAGATGCAGGAACAGTCCGCCGCCGTTCAGGGCCCGGCGCATCGACCGCAGGTAGGTCGTTCGCAGGTGGGGCTTCAACGCGCACAGGCAGGTGTAGTCGAACACCAGGTCGAACCGGCCATGCCACTCTGGCTCGAGGCCGAGAACATCGCGACAGAAGACCGCCGCCCCCGACTCGGGCGCCTCACCGGGCGAGAGCGCGTCCCCTCCGGATCGGGCAGCTCCCGTCTCGAACTCGAGCTCAGGAACGCGATTCAGCGCGAGCAGCTCCCTGGCCTCCCGCACAGCCTCCGGCACCACATCGAATCCGACCGCCCGATAGCCGGAGCCGACGAAGGCGCGGAGATCGTGCCCACGTCCACACCCGGGCACCGCGACGAGAGCCGACGTCGGGAGGCCGACGGCCTGTAGGGCCCCCTCCCGGAGCAGGTGACGCAACGGCGGCGTGACCTGCTTCAGGTCCCAGGGCGTCGTACGTTCGATCCAGCGATTCTGCCAGTCCATCGGGGGCGACCTGTGTAGCACAGGCGCCCGAACTGTGTAGCACGACCCCAGGGAAGTTCGCAGGTCGCCGACTCGGAGATACGCTCTCCGCCATGAAGCGCGCCTCGCTCCTGTCGGTCCTCGCACTCCTCGCGCCGATCAGCGGCTGCACGGTCAGCCCCGAGACCGGTAAGTCCCGCATCGACATCATCCCCGACGGAATCCTGAACGACATGGGGCTCGCCGCCTACGCGGAGAGCACCTCGGGCTTCCCGGAACTCACCTCCGGTGCGCAATACGACATGGTTCGCCGAGTCACCGACCGCATCACCGCGGTCGCCTACGGCTACGACTACGAGTGGGAGGTCAAAGTCCTCGATGCTCCGGACGTCGTGAACGCCTTCGCGCTCCCCGGCGGCAAGATCGCGGTCTACACCGGCCTACTCCGTGTCGCCGAGAACGAGGACCAACTCGCGGCCGTGATCGGCCACGAAATTGCGCACGTGACCGAGGAACACGGTGAGCAGCGAATGACCACGACGCTCGGCGTCAACGTGATCTCGGCAATCGTCGCCTCCGGTGCCGGCTCGGTGCTCGAAGGCTCGGACCGCGACCTCGCCCTGGCTGCGATCGGTCTGGGCACGCAGTACGGCGTCGAGCTGCCGTTCAGCCGATCGAACGAGACCGACGCCGACTACGTCGGGTTGATCTTCATGGAACGCGCTGGCTTCCGGCTCGAAGAGGCTCCGAAGCTCTGGGCCCGCATGGGCGCCCTGAGCCCGGATCGCCCGCCGGAGTGGCAGAGCACCCACCCTGACCCGAGCAATCGGGAGCAAGCCTTGCGGGACGCAATCCCGGAAGTGCGCGCCCGCGTGGCAGAAGAGCGCCGCAACGGCCAACGCTGATCAGAGATCGAGGAAGCAGAGCGCGATCAGACCGGGATCGCTCTGCTGCAGCACGATCAAGCGCGCACGACCAGGGTCGACTGCGAGTCGGGACGCCGGCGCGCAGTCGTCTCCGATGAGGCGGAGACTGGGCGCTGGCAAGGTGCGCCCGACCGCGCGCGACGCGGCGACGACCTGATCGTCCACGACTCCGAACGTCGCGATCACGTCCGATCCCGCACCACAGGCGTACCAACGACCGTCGAAGCGTTGGAGACTCGTGAAGCCCGGAAGCCCAAAGCGGAACGTCGTCCGCGGATCCCAGCTGTCGCTCGAGACTTCCGCCAAGACGGCCTCTGTACGAGACGAGGCAAACAACCGCCCGCCGTACTGGCACAGAGCCGACACGCCTTCGGGTCGTCGCAACACGGAGACCTGTGCACCGTCAGATCGAAGGTGGTGCACGAGTCCTGTCTCGCGATCACTGATGAACGCACCACCGGCACCATCCGGAGTGATCTGATCCAGAGAGATCGCGCGCTCGACTTCGATCACGCCCGAAGACTCGGGACGCGCCCCCGAGTTCGCGATCGGAAGACGCCGCACCCGAGCGCCATCGCAGATCCACAGCTCGCTTCCGATCCGGGCAAGCCCAGTCGGCGAGCGAAGTGTCTGGGCAGCCGACCAATCACGATCGACGAGGTCGCCGTCGGCGTCGAAGACGACGATCGCGCCCGTCGGATTCGGAATCGCGCCGAGATCCGTGACTGCGACGAAAATGTGATCGGACTCCTGGTCGAACCACAGTCCAACCGGCACCGCACGACCCGTGAACTCGAGTCGCACCGACGGCTCGCTGGCACAACCAGCGAGCAAAGCCGTGAGGACGAAGGCCGCCACGACCCGAAATGAGCGATCGGTCACCCTTCGAGTAGTTCCTCGAACACGGCGAGATGATCGGCCTCGCTCGGTGCGATTCCATCGGCCTCGACCATCTGGTGCACGGCATCGACGAACATCTCACGGTGCTCCGCCGGAATATCGAGCGGATCCGTCTCCTCGATCGGCGGCGGTGATTTGAGCCAGGACGCGACGATGATTCGCTCGGCATCGTCGAGCCCGAGGCGATCGCAGAGCGCGAGCACAACGTTCTGCTCCTGCTCCGTGACCTTGAGGTCCGTCCACGCGAAGGTGCAGACGAATCGCAGCAGGCGCATTCGCTCCTGTTCGTCGAGGCTCTTCATCACCTGAGTCTAGCAGGCCTCACCCCGCCCCCGAAACGCCGGAGGAGCCGTGGCGGCGCGCGGCATGGAGCCTAGACTGTGCGGAACCCTCGACCCGATGGACCACACGTCCCAGAACACCACCCCGTCGACGGCGATCTTCCAGACGCTCGCCGACCGGACGATCGCCCCCGACCAGCGAGTCGAGAATTGCGTCGAAGCGGTCCGTGAAGCCCTCGGTCTGGACGAATTGGTCGTGTCCGAAGTGTGCGACGACGTGCTGCTCCCCTTCGCGACCGCGGCTGCCCCGTCGATCACGGCACGCTCGTTCCAACCGGCGGCTGCGACGGCAACTCTGGCTTCTATCGGCGCGGTAGGAGTCCGCCAGATCGAGTCTCGGCACCACCCACTCTGGACCGAGCCCGGCTCGATTCACGATGCTCCGATCCAGGGCGTGGACTCGGTCTTGGGCCTGGTGTCCGGACGGCTCGCTTCCGCTCCGAACGGTGCGCCAGACTCGGCGCAGGAAGTCTTCGCCGAGTTCGCGCTCCGGCTGGCTCCGTTTCTGGAGCGACGACACCTGGCCCGCACCCTCCGCTCGGCGTCGACGGATCCGGAGTGGGTCCTGTCCCTTCAGCGCGAAGCGGAGGTCGGCCGCGAAGCACTCGCCGTCCGTCACGACATGAACAACATGCTGACGACGGTCCGAGGTGCGATGCAGTTCCTCGACGGCAAGACCGAGAAGGGACCGCAGACCGAGATCCTGAACCACGGCAACGAAGCGTTGCGACACTTCTCGGATCTGATCCACGATCTCTCGGAGCCATCGACCGGCGATTGCCGCGAAGCAGACGCGATCACCTTCGATCAGTTCCTGACCGACAACGAGCCCCTTCTGCGCGCACAGCTCGGAGAGGGCATCAACCTCTCGCTTCAGCTCGGCACGGCAGAGTCACGCATCCACGGCCGCCCGGTTCAGCTGAGTCAGATCCTTCTCAACCTCGGGTCGAACGCGCGGGACGCGCTCGGCGGCCGCGGTGCCGTGCAGATCGCAACGACTCGACTCGAGGTCGACGGGAAGTCCTGGGTCCGGCTCCGATTCGGCGACGACGGACCAGGCATGGCGGACGAGATCCGTGATCGCATCTTCGAACCGAAGTTCTCGACCAAGGGACCTGGGGCGGGCTCAGGTCTAGGTCTGGTCACCGTGAACGAACGCGTCCACGTCCTCGGCGGCCGGATCGCCGTCGAGTCCGAACCGGGGCGCGGCACCGTGTTCGAGATCCTCCTACCCGCGGCCGACTGATCGACCAACCGGACGCCAAGTCCTCGCTCAGGCCTTGGATTCGGACGCGCCGCCGAGACCGCTCGCGACCCGAGTCGTCTCCTGGATCGCCCGCGCCAGCGTGGAGCGAATCCGACCGTCTTCGAGCATCAGGAGCCCGGCGATCGTCGATCCCGCGGGCGTCGTGACGTCGTCCTTGAGAGCGGCCGGGTGCTGCCCGGTCTCGAGCACCAGTCTCGAAGCGCCCTGCATCGTCTGAGCGGCCAGTTCGAGAGCCGCGTCGCGCGGCAGCCCCATCATCACGCCCCCGTCGGCCAAGGCTTCGATCATCACCATCGCGAAGGCCGGCCCGGAGCCGGACAGACCGGTGACGACATCGAGATGCTTCTCGTCGAGTTCGAGCACGCGACCGACGCTCTGGAACACCGAACGGGTGCGATCGACGTCCAGCTCACGAACCCGCGGGCCCTCCGACAGGACGGTCATCCCCTGCTGGATCTGCGCCGGCGTGTTCGGCATCGCGCGGATCAGCGCGGTGTCAGGAAGGATCGGATCGAGCTGCGAGAGACGAACACCGGCACAGACGCTGCACAGCGACTTGTCCTTCAGAGCTCCACCGAGAGGGCGCGTCGCCTCGAGCGCCATGGCCGGCTTCACGCAGAGCAGCACCAGGTCGGCGAACTCGCTGAGCTGCTCGTTCGAGGCCGCGACGGTGACGCCGTAGACCTCACGCAGCTGCTTCGCTCGCGAGGTCTTCCGGCAGGTGACCTGCACGTGCCCCTTCGCCGAGGGATCGGCCGCGAGCAGCCCGGAGAGGATCGACTCACCGAGCTTCCCGCAGCCGAGAATGCCGAGGTTGAAGTCCATTCGCACTCGATTAGAGCAGCTCGGACGCCAGCTCGGACAACTGACTCCGCTCGCCACGTTCGAGAGTGACGTGCGCATAGAGGCTCTGCCCCACCATCCGGCTGATCAGGTAGCTGATGCCGTTCGAACGTGCATCGAGATACGGCTGGTCGATCTGATGGATGTCGCCGGTGAAGATGATCTTCGTTCCCTCGCCCGCACGCGTGATGATCGTCTTCACCTCGTGCGGCGTGAGGTTCTGCGCCTCGTCGATGATGAAGAAGATGCGCTGCAAAGTCCGACCACGGATGTAGGCCAGCGGCGTAACGAGGAGCTTCTCGCTCTCGCGCATGTGCTGGATCTTCTGTGCCGCCGCCTCGTCGTCGCCGATCTCGTTGCGAATCACCGACAGGTTGTCGTAGAGCGGCTGCATGTAGGGATCGAGCTTGGCCTCGATGTCTCCCGGCAGATAACCGAGGTCTCGGTTGCTCAGCGGAACGACCGGACGGGCGAGCAGGATCTGGCGGTACTTCTTGCGACACTCGAGCGCAGCAGCGAGCGCGAGCAGGGTCTTGCCGGTGCCCGCCGTGCCGGCGATCGTGACGAGCTTGATGTCGTCGTTCATCAAGGCCTCGAGAGCGAAGGCCTGTTCGGCATTCCGCGGGCTGATGCCGTAGGCCGAGTGTTTCTTGATCCGCAAGAACGCGTCCTCGTCCGGACGATAGGTCGCGAGCACCGACCGAGATCCGTTGCGCAGGATGAAGTTCTCGTGCGGAACTGGATCCTCGATGACCGGCAGCTCCTCGGCGCCGACGAAGCCCCCCGAGTCGCGGTAGAACGCCGAGATCATCTCCTCCGGGACGTCCTCGATCGTGCGGCGACCGTTGTAGAGCGATTGAAGGTTCTGAACCTTGTCGTTGTTGTAGTCCTGCGAGACGAGACCGACGGACTTCGCCTTCATCCGCAGGTTCGTGTCCTTCGACAGGAGCACAACGGAGCGGTCCGGGTACTTCTCCTTGAGGTCGAGCGTCGAGCCGAGGATTCGGTGATCAGCGGTATCGTTCTGGAAGAACTCGTGGAGCTTCTGGTTCTTGCCCGTGCTGAGGATCACCCGCAGGCGGCCGAGGCCGTCGCCGAGTGGCGCGCCGTCGTCGCAGAGGATGTCCCCGGTGAGGTCGTCCATCCGGCGCAGAAACTCACGAGCCTGAAAGTTCAGGTCCTCGTTGCCGCGCTTGAATCGGTCGAGCTCCTCGAGCACGACGATGGGGATGACGACGTCGTTCTCCTCGAACTGTCGAATGCATCCTGCGTCGTGCAGGATGACGTTCGTGTCGAGAACGAACAGCTTGGGCAGCTTGTCGGTTTTGCTGCGCATTTGGGTCTCAGGAGCCGGATCGCGGTGAGAGTCGAGTCGATGGATCATGGACAAGCGGAGTCGTTTCCTTCGCTCGCGATGCTATTCCGTACGGTGAAACGCAACATGAAGACCTCGACGGCAACCAGGCTCGGTGCCGTGGTTTCCCCAAGGCGCACGGTTATCCACACTTCACGACCCCGCCGGGACACCGCATCCGAGCCCGCACTCGGCACTCTGTGGAAAGTCTCCCCCAGTTCCTAACGAATGTCTCCACAGTCAGGGAAACCCGAGGATCCGACGATCCAGCGTCGTCTTGGCCGGATGGACCCAGCCCTCGGGCGATGGGTCCAAGGCCTGCCGGCTCTCCGACCACTGCAGGCTCGTGGCCCTCTCTGGGTTTCGCTGAGCCGGATCGTCTGCGGCCAACAGCTCTCGGTCGCCGCCGCGCGGACGATCTGGAAACGCCTCGAAACCGAGCTCGGATCCTCGAGCGGCCGATGGTCGGCCCGATCCGTCGCGGAGGCCGATCCGGACCGACTCCGGTCGGCGGGCCTCTCCGGCGCGAAGACCCGCGCCGTTCTCGGTCTCGCCGAGGCCTCGGTGCAACGTCGACTGACACGTCATCGTTGGGCAAACCTCTCGGACGCGGCCCTGATCGAAGAACTCATAGCGCTACCCGGTATCGGTCCATGGAGCGCGAAGATGACTCTGATCTTCGACTTCCACCGGCCCGACGTGTTCGCACCGGAGGACGCCGGACTGCGACGCGCGATCCGGGTGTTGGAGGGCCTCGACGAGCTCAGCACCGACGAGGCCGAAGCCCGAGCCGAAGCCTGGGCCCCCTACCGCTCGACCGCGTGCCGCCTCTTATGGCACGCGTTGGATGCGGAGCCTTGATCAGCCGTTGCGGCTGACTTCGATCTCGACCCGGCCCTCGCCGATCTTGGCCTCCGCCTGGAAGCCGGTCCCCGCGCGACTCGTCACCCGCTCGAACGACTTACAGAGCGTCTGCTCCATGACCGTCTGGCGATGTGAGTCGAACGCCGCCGCAAGCGCATCGTCGCAGCTGAACTGCAGCGCGATCCGGTCGCTGACCTGGAAGTCCGCGTCCTTGCGGGCCTGCTGGATCGCGCGGATCAGATCGCGCGCGTAGCCCTCGGCTTCGAGATCGGGCGTCACCTCGGTGTCGATCACGACGACTGCGTCGTTGGTCGGCAGTGCGGCGCTCGCGACGCCTTCCTTCGGTTGGAGTCGCAGCGTGAACTCCGACGTCTCGAGTACGACCTCCGCGAGATGCGCCTTGCCGTCGTCATCGACCTTCCAGTCACCCGAGCGCGCGGCTTGCATGACGGACTTCATCGACTGGCCGAGCTTGGGGCCGAGCTCACGTGCGTTCGGTTGCAGCTGGAACGAGCCGTAGGCCTCCATGTCCTCGGCCACCTGGACGTCCTTGACGTTCAACTCATCGCGGATCAGGTCCTTGTACTGGGCCAGGCGATCCATTCCGGCACCGGCGAGGGTGCAGGTCGCGAGTGGCAGACGGATACGCAGTCTTTGGGATTCGCGGAGGCTCAGGCCGGCACTGCACGCAGCACGCACCTTGTCCATGTCCTCGACGAGCTCGAGTTCTTGTGGCCAGCTCGAGACGTCGGGCCAATCGATCAGGTGCACCGACTCCTCGCCGGTCAGACCCTGGTGGATCTCCTCGGCGATGAGCGGCAGCATCGGCGCCAGCGTGCGGCTCAGCGTGACGAGCACGGTGTAGAGCGTGTCGAACGCATCGCGATCGGGCTCCTCGGACTTCTCGTTCCAGAAGCGTGAACGGCTGCGGCGGATGACCCAGTTGTTGAGCGCGTCGAGGTAGGCCGTGACCTCCGAGCAGGCGCCCATCAGGTCGTAGCTGTCGAGCGAGCCTTGAACACGCTCGACGAGCTGACGCGTCTTGCCGAGTGCGTAGCGATCGAGCTGATTTTGCGAGTCAGTCCGGAAGCTGGCCTCGTAGCCCTCGGTGTTGGCGTAGAGCGTGAAGAACGCGTAGGCGTTCCAGATCGGGTTGAGGACCGCGCGAACGACTTCGCGGATGCTCTTGCCGTCGCGATCGATCTGCAGATCCTGGCCGCGGAGCACCGGCGAGCTGATCAGGAACCAACGCAGAGCGTCGGAGCCGATCGTCTCGAATACCTCTTCGGGGTCCGGGTAGTTGCGCAGGCGCTTGCTGAGCTTCTGGCCGTCCTCGTCCAGGACGACACCGTGACAGATCACGTTCTGGAACGGCGGCCGATCGAACAACGCCGTGCCGAGCACCGTCATCGTGTAGAACCAGCCGCGAGTCTGCGCGACGTATTCGACGATGAAGTCCGCCGGCGAGTGGCTGTCGAACCACTCTTTGTTCTCGAACGGGTAGTGGACCTGCGCGAACGGCATCGACCCGGATTCGAACCAGCAGTCGAGCACCTCGGGCACGCGACGCATCGTCGACTTGCCGGTCGGGTCGTCCGGGTTCGGGCGCGTCAGTTCGTCGATGAAGGGCCGGTGCAGGTCGGTGACCTCGACTCCGAAGTCGCGCTGTAGCTCTTCGATCGAGGCGTAGACGTCGGTGCGCGGGTAGTTCTCGTCGTCGCTCCGCCAGACCGGGATCGGCGCGCCCCAGAAGCGGTTGCGGCTGATCGACCAGTCGCGGGCATTCTCGAGCCAGCGACCGAACTGGCCGTCCTTGACGCGCTCCGGGATCCAATTGATCTGCTGGTTGAGCTCCAGCATCCGGTCCTTGAAGTCCGTCACGCGGACATACCACGAATTCAGCGCGCGGTAGATCAGCGGCTCGTCGGTGCGCCAGCAGTGCGGGTAGTTGTGGTCGTAGGTCGCGCGCTTGAAGAGCTTCCCTTCGTTCTTCAGACGCTCGAGGATCGGCTTGTTCGCCTCGATGACGTTCACGCCCACGAAGTCGGTGATCTCCTGGGTGTATTCGCCGGCGTCGTCGACGGGCACGACGAGCTCGATGCCGTGCGCTTCGCAGATGCGCTGGTCGTCTTCACCAAAGCCCGGCGCCATGTGCACGACACCGGTGCCGTCCTCGGTCGAGACGAACGGATCGCTGAGGACGCAGAAGCAGTTCTCGCGACCGGCGAAGTACGGAAACAGCGGCTCGTATTCACGGCCGACCAGGTCCTTGCCCTTCAGCTCGGCGACGACCTCGAAGCCCTTCAGCTCTTTCTGGTAGCGCCCCTGCGCCGCCGCCGCGAGCACCGCGCCTACTTCGGAGGCGCCGGCTCCCTCGGGCTTCATCACGACGTAGTCGATCTCTTCGCCGACACAGGTCGCGAGGTTCGACGGCAGGGTCCAGGGCGTCGTCGTCCAAGCGAGCAGACGCATCGGACAGGGATCGCCGTCCTTCGGCCGAAGCGTGAACGCGACCGTCGCGGCCGGGTCCTGGCGCATGCGGTAGGAGTTGTCGAGGCGCGTCTCGAAGTTCGAGAGCGGCGTCTCCGCGGCCCACGAGTAAGGCATCACCTTGAAGCCCTCGTAGACCAGCCCCTGG
This sequence comes from Planctomycetota bacterium, assembly GCA_039815565.1. Taxonomy (GTDB): domain Bacteria; phylum Planctomycetota; class UBA1135; order UBA1135; family UBA2386; genus JBCBZB01. Next base: position 68,035 of record JBCBZB010000013.1, on the reverse strand, counting down.
TCCCACAACTGCTTGAAGGCCCACATCACGCTCTCCATGTAGGAGCGATCCATGGTCTTGTAGTCGTTGTCGAAGTCGACCCAGCGCGCCTGCCGCGTGACGTAGCTGCGCCACTCGTTCGTGTAGCGCATGACCGAGGTCTTGCAGGCATCGTTGAACTTGTCGATGCCGAAGTCGGTGATCGCCTTGCGGCCCGAGATCTCGAGCTGCTTCTCGGCCTCCATCTCGGCCGGCAGACCGTGACAGTCCCAGCCGAAGCGGCGGTCGACCTTCTTCCCGCGCATCGTCTGGTAGCGCGGGATCACGTCCTTGACGTAGCCGGTCAGCAGGTGGCCGTAGTGCGGCAGGCCGTTGGCAAACGGCGGCCCGTCGTAGAAGACGAACTCCGGGGCAGAGGCCTCTCCCCGCTGCTCGATCGATCGTTCGAAGATCTTCTCCTGCTGCCACCGCTCGAGCTGGCGGCGCTCGATCGCCGGGAAGTCCACCTGCGAGGTGACTTCGGGGTAGGGAGTCGTCTTCGGGTCTCGTTCGGCGCTCATCTTGGGATCTGAGGGGGCGCAGTTTGGCCGAGAGGGCTCCAAAGGGAAACCGCGAGCCTCGGAACGCCCCGCGCGGCCCGTTCTAGAGCCCCCGCTTGGGTGAGCAGACCCAGTTCGCGAACAGCAGCCCGGCGACCAGCGAGAATGCGACCGTGACGACGCTGGCCAACGACGCGAGGCTCTGGGAGACGTCCTGCTCCATCAGTGCCTGTACGGAGCGGAAGCCGAGGCTGCCCGGCACGAGCAGGAGGATGCCCGGGACCAGGGTCACGCTGCTCGGGCGATCGAAACGCGAGGCCAACACGTTCGACACCGCGGCGACCGCGAACCCGCCGACGAAGGCTCCGAGCTCCGAACCGAGGATCGCCCCTCCGAGCTTCGCGCTGAGGAACGAGAGGATTCCGACGCCGAGGATCGGCAGCACGTCGGCGCGCCGCGCGCGCAGCAGGACCGCGAACGCAAGTGGAGCAACGATCAGTGCCGTGATCGTGGCGATCAGGGGTGTCGGCGTCGGTTCGACGAGCTCAACTGCGAGTGCGTCCTCCGCCCCCACCAGCTCGGCGAGCCGGAGGACCATGCGGTTGCCCAGGATCACGCCGAATGCGATGCCGCCAAACGACACGAGCGCCTGGAACAGGCGGCCGACTCCCGAGGCCAGGTGACGGGTCGCGAGCTCCGCCACCGCCAGGGTCAGCGTCAGGCCCGGGATCAGGACGATCAACGAAGCGACGAGAGCCCGGTCGACGTCGAGCGGCACGCCCGTGAGCTGCACCAGGTTCGCCAGGAGGGATGCGATCAGTGCGCAGAGCCCGTCCTGCAGCGGGGCTGCGCGATCGTGCTTCGCCAAGACCCGGAGAATCCAACCGACGAAGGCACCGATGGCCCCCGCCGCCAGGACGTCCGCAACGCCACCACCGAAGAAGCAACTCGCCGAAGCGGACGCCGCTGCGAACGCGAGAACCTGCACGGCGGGACTGGCACCGGAGGGCTGCTCGAGGATCGACTCGAGTTCGACGAGCCCGTCGGACACTGAGACCTCGCCGAGAGCCACCCGTGTCGCGAGCGCATCCAGGGCGCAGAGCTTGCCGAGATCCTCACCCGCCGGAACCGGACGGAGGAAATGGTGCGACGCGACCCCGCCCTGCACGACGCTCGCGTGAATCGCCGTGGGTTCGACGAAGCAGGTCAGCTCGAGGCCAACACTCAGGCCGACTGACTCGAGCATCGGTTCGAGCCGATGGGCCGGGACGCCGAAGCCGTGGAGCGACGCCGCGAGGCGCAGCACGAAGCGCAGCCGATCCGACCCGATGCCGGCGAGCGCGGCCGCCTGAGAGGAAATCGCCGCCGCCCGGGGCAGACCGGCCCCGAGTTCCGGAGCCGTGAGCACGCTCCGAACCTGAGAGCGTTCCGGGACTCCCTGATCGAATCTTGTTCGGCCCATCGACATGTCGGTAGGATCGTCTCCTGATGGTCGACTCCACACCGAATTCCGAACGGACCTCAGGCTCTGATCTCCGCCTCGACCGAACGGACTTCGCTCTCTTGGGCCTCCTGCAGAACGATGCTCGGCTCAGCAACAAGGAACTCGCGCAGAGGGTCCACCTGGCACCCTCCAGCTGCCTCGAGAGAGTTCGGCGACTCCGAGAATCAGGGGTGCTTGGTGGCGCGCACGCAGTCGTGGAGCCAGAGGCCATCGGGATCGGGCTCCAGGCGCTGATCGCGGTCCAGCTGGACCGGCACACCGACGCGATCGTGAAGGAGTTCCGGACCTACCTGTTCACCTCGGAAGCGGTGATCGCGGCGTTCTACCTAGCAGGTCGGACGGACTTCCTGATCCATGTCGCAGTCCGCGACACGAAACACCTGCGCGATCTGGCCGTGGACTTCCTGACCGCCCGACCAGAAGTCGCGCACGTCGAGACCTCGCTGATCTTCGAGCACACCGATCGCCATGCGCTCCCTATCTACCAGAGCGCGACGACCTGACCGCGAGGCTCAGGCCCCGCCGCCGAGCTCGATCTCGATCGTGCGAAGCTCACCTTCGAGATCCACGACATCGAGCGTCAACCGATCCCCGGCCAGGCGCCCCTTCATCAGCTCGATGAACACGTAGGGATCGCGAACCGGAACTTCGTCACAGGCGACGACGATCATCCCGACCTCGAGCCCCTGGGCCTCGGCCGGCGAACCCGCCTCGACCCGCGCGAGCAGGGCCCCCTCGCCTTCGAACAAAAGACGCTCGCGCTCGGCCTCACCAACGGGAGCCAGAGCGATTCCGAGCCGACCACGAGGCTTCGGATCGGGAGGCGACGTCCCGGCCGGCGCGCCCCAGAAGATCCCATCCGGATTCGCACCAACCTCGAACTCCCGCACCACCTCCCGGGATTCGAGATCGACGATCACGACCTTCGCCATCGTGAACAGAGAAGCCGCGAGGAACCGCTGGTCTGGAGACAACGCGATACCGGCCGGCGCACCGGGGAGTGCGATCTCACCGACAACGCGTGCTTCGCCCACATCGACCAGGACCAAGCGCGAACCGCCTGGGTCGCCGACGACTGCCGGCCGATCGCGCGGACAGAGGATCCGGAACGGATCGCCGCCGATCTCGAGTCGGCTTCGCAACGTCATCTGGTCGGTGTCGACAATGCTGAGCACTCCGACTCCTCGATGAGCCGCGAGAATCGACCGACCATCAGCCGAGAGACCGATCCCCTCCGGAGCCTGGTCCTCCAGGACACAACGACGCACAGGTCCCTGCCCCTGCAGATCGAGACAACTCACTTCGCGGTCGTAAATCGCAGTGACGTAGACACGATCTCGCGGCCGATCGAGCGTGAGCATGTGTCCACCTCGGGCACCGTGCCCGATCACCCGATCGATTCGGCCGGTCTCCGCATCCACGTGCGCGACCGCGCGAGCAACCTCGCTGGTGAACCACACCCCGCCCGTGTCGGACATGCACCCGTGAGGCCGGGCGAGGCCTCCCAGATCGATCGGGTCTCCGAGCTCGACGTTCTCCCCACCGAGATCCAACGGAAGGACCTCATGCCCAGGCGTCTGGTTGCCGTAAAGCATCACGAACGCCTGGTCCCCGTCCGGCGAAACGCACACCTCGTGCGGCACCACGTCGGTCGACAACTCGGCTCGCGTCTCCCCTCGCGCCGTGTCGATCACGAAGATCGAACCGTCCCCCATTCCGAGTACGACCAAGTTCCCTGCCGGCAGGGCAACCGGATCCTCCTGTCCCGTGCTCCGAACGGCTCCGAGGCAGACGATGGCGAATGCGAGGACGGTCTGACGTACGACGACGCGACGAGACCGGTCCCCGGATAACGAGTCTTCCATGGTCAAGGGCGGCAGCAGGCATGCCCCGCAATGGAGTGCAACTACGCAGCGTCACGGCTTGCTGCGAAGTCGGGATCGCCAATCGGGTTGCGGATCCATGTCGGACTGGCCCTCATCGAGCGAACAGAGGACATTGACTGGGTCATGACCGAAAACGCAGGATTCCCCCAACCGACCGACGAACACCGGTGGCTCCAGAGCCACCTCGGAGACTGGAAGGTCCAGTGCAAGTTCTTCACCGGCCCCGAGACGATGGAGGTCGAAGGCTCGGACTCCGTCGAGCAGCACGGACCGTTCTTCGTACTCGGCCACTTCCGAGCAAGCATGTTCGGCCAAGAGTTCCGAGGCCTCGCGACGATGGGCTTCGACACGGCGACCAACAAGTTTGTGTCGACGTGGTGTGACTCGTTCTCCTCGCACATCTACCAGTTCGCCGGCACGCTCAGCGAGGACAAGAAGGTCTTGGAGATGAGCGGCACGAACCCCGAACCCCACAGCGGAAAGCCGGCTGTGTGGCGCACCGTCGAGACCACGGTGGACGAGTACACCCGCACGTTCGAGATGTTCATCACTCCACCCGGAGCGCCTGAAGAAGTGCAGATCTCGCACTACACCTACACCCGAGTGTGATCGAACCGAGCCTCGGGCCAATCACTGGTCCGGGGCGCACCGACACCCAGGGGACATCCCCGACCCGAACCCCGACACGTCTCGTTCCACGACGTGTCACTCGGGGAGTCCCGGGCGGCGTTGCACTCAAGCAACGTCTGCGGTCCCGCCGATGGAACATCCGTGGAGAGCTTTCTTCCGCGCGCTTCCCAAGCCAGAAGTTCGTCGGAAGGTTGTTGAGACGGATGAAAACCAAACTGCTTGTACCGGCGGTTCTGGTCCTACTCGGGGGCTGCTCGCCTCCGTCGGACGGAACGACGCCGACGTTTGACTTCGCGACCTTCGAGTCCACTCAGATCGACGTCCGCGTCGTCGACGAGTCTGACAACCCAGTTCGCGGCGCCTCGGTCACGGTCGAGGATGTCTATCTGCGCACTCTCGAGGAAGAGGACGACGCTCGCTACGGCGTCTACTTCCGCGGGGTAACCGACGCGAACGGCGAGATCAGCGCCTCAGTTCGCTTCCCGGGAGGCGTGACGCAGGTCGATGTGATCGTCAATGCAGCCGGAAAGACCGGCGCGTGGACCGACACCGATCTCCGGGACGAACTCGGCTTCTTCGCGCCGAGCTCTCGTCAGACCGAAACCGTCGATGCGTCGATCGCACTCGACGTGGCCCTGAACGACCGCTGAGGAACCCACGATGAACAAGATTCTCTTGCCACTGCTGGGGCTCGCACTCAGCGCGCCGGTCACCGGCCAAGACTTCCAGATCTCCGTCCCGAACTCCGTGCTCTCCACGATCGGAACCATCCTCCCAGAGAGCTCGAACGCCGGCGCGGCCTACGTCTCCGAGAGCTTCGACGCGAACATCACGGTCGAGGAGGACTGCACGGTCCGCGTCGTGTTCATCCACGAGGGCGCGGGCTACCAGAACTCCCTGGGCTACTTCACCTACACGGAGAACCTCGACGGTTCGATCACGATCGACTCGTCGGACCTCCTGATCGTCAACGCGTCGATGCCGAACGCGGTCAGCCCAGGAGATGGCTTCGAACTGAAAGACGCCGCCGGTGATACGCGGGTCTTCAGCGCAGGTGAGAACATCGGCTTCTTCCTGATCTCGGACGGCAACCGTAGGGCCTCGTCGCTCGTCCAGGGCTGGACCTTCAACCAGACGGACTCCTTCGGCACCGTCCCGAGCGCGGTTCCGAGCGAGAATCGCCAGCGGGGCCGCGGCCTCTACACGAGCCTGGCCGAGCTGAACCCGGAGAACCAGTTCAACGCGTTTGACAAGACGCGCCACCTGGCGCTGATCTGGCTCGACGGAGTGGCAGGCTTCCTGGATGGCGAGGACTTTCTGCTGGTCGGCTTCGAGGATCTCCGCCGTGACCTGAACTCGGACGAGGACTTCAACGACCTGGTTTTCCTCGTCGATGCCGACCCGCTCGAAGCCATCGACGAGACCGAGGCCTTCGTCTACGTCCCTGGAGACGCCGACAGTGACGGAGTACCCGGAACGAACGACGCGTTCCCGAACGATCCGGACCGCGCGGTTGTGACTCGCACGCCGACGGTCGGACGTACGGTCCTCGCATTCGAAGACCAGTACCCCTCGGTGGGTGACGAGGACTACAACGACGTGGTCGTCGCCTACGTCTACGAGGTCATCACGAACGCCGATGGCGACGTGAAGGACATCTTTGCGACGTTCTCGCTGATCGCACGCGGCGCGAGCTATGACCACTCGTTCGGGGTGCACTTCCCGGGTCTACCGGCCAACGCAACGGGCACGATCGATCTCGAAGTGTTCACCAGTGGATCGACAACGTCCGAGATGATGCCCCAGCGGACCATTCAAGACCTGATCGCGAACGGGAACCGCCGGATCGACGACGTGTTCGACTCCACGATGACGCGGCTGCCTCCGCCCCAGGGCAACAACTTCACGAACACTCTGTTCGACCCGGCGATCCAACCTGGCGCAGACGCTCGCCTCCACATCGAATTCACGACTCCCGTGGATCCGGCTGTCCTCGGCGCCGCGCCCTACGACCCATTCATCTTCGTCGACAACCCGTTCTTCCCGAACGACCGGATCGATATCCACCTGACGGGACAATCGTCGTTCGCCGATCGCCCGAGCTACCTCCCGACCGAGTCGGGCGCCTTCTCGTTCGTCGATGAGAACGGCTTCCCGTGGGCTCTCGAAGTCCCGAACAACTTCCGCTACCCGCTGGAGACCGTCGGAATCGAACTCGGCTACCCGCAGTTCGGTGCTTGGGCCTCGTCCGGCGGCTCGACGAACCAGAGCTGGTTCAACAGCCCGGACACCTCGCAGGGGCGCGTCTCGGTTCCGCTGAACGAGATCATCCCGAACCGCGAGTTCGCGATCGAGCTACCGGCTCGCTGAGTCGGCGATTCACCGGTCGTCCAGAACGACCGAGAGCCGCGCCGCGAGCGCGGCCGCGAACCCCGCGTGGCCACGGCGGTCCAGGTAGCGCGGGGACGCCGCCAAGACCGCTGCATCCGGCAACTCAAACCGCTCGATGCCCCGAAGCCCCTCGATCGACTCCACCGCAGGTGATCGAACGATGAGAACTCGCGCACCCGCGCGTTCCACGCACTCGACGATCCTCATGAGATCCTCGACACCCTCGCTCGAGAACGGAGTTGGCGCTCCGCGGTAGGCATCCGGAAGTCCAACCGGGTGCGCTCGCCCCTCGATTGCGTCGAGCGCCTGCTTTTCGCTTTCGAACACGCCAGGGTTCCGGCGGCGTTCGGAGTCGATCCGAGCGCGAGCCTCGACGACGCGGCCGGCATCGATAGCGCGGGAAATGCGAATCTCGGGTGCACGGGTCTGGCCCGGCCGCTCGAACACCAAGTCCGGCACTCGACCGTCATGACGAGGGATGAGCAGGAGGAACGAATCCTTCAGCTCCCATCGAAACACGGTCTCGTCCGGGTCTCCGACGAGGACGAAGTCGCCGTCTCCGAGTCGCCACCTCGCTTCGACTCCGAACCAATCGACCGACCCGTCGGCACGAACATCGATCTGACCGAACGCGGAGATCCACACACCGAGAAAGACCTCTCCGGCCGCGTCTCGCTGCTTCGGCACCCGTTCGTCACCAATCCAGGCCGCGAGCATCTTGGTCTCGATCTCGGTCCAGTTCGTCGCGTCGACGAACCCTTCGTCTGCCCCGAGAGCCAGAACCACGACTTCCGGACGTGTTTCGAGGAGCCAGATCGGCGCCTGTCGAAGCGCATCGCGCACGACGAGCCGGGGTGCCAATCGATGCACGACATCGAGCCCGTGCTCGCTCCGGAGGAGGTTCGGCCAGGAGCTCGCCCGATCCACACCGACTCCGAAGGCCGCCCCATCACCGATCACCAGTACGCGACCCGGCACCGGCTCGCAGAGCTGAGACGGGTGCCCTGGCACGCGTCGCAGCGCCATCCGATCGAGCTCGGCTTGCCCACCCTCGCTGCCGAGGATCCAGACGCCTCCCGCAACAACGACCGCAAGGCCGAGACCCGACATCCAATCGGAAACCTTCATCGCCGAATCTGCTCCTGGCCAAACGGGTCGTACTGGAACAGGCGGAGGATCGAGACCAACACAACGTGCTCGACGTCTTCTCCTTGTTCGATGCGATCGAAGGCCTGCTCCAGGGCCGCCCAGGGGGTGACCCCCCCACCGATGGTCTTGCGGTCGACCTCGGCCGGACATGCGTGGACGAACAGCGGCGCAAGGGCGAGCCCGAAGCTGTCACCACAGAGGAGGACCGGAGCACCCGGCACCGCGATAGGCGTCGGCACGGCGAACCCCGTTTCGTTCGGAGTCAGAATCCAGTTGAACGGTCGCCGTTCGAGCAACCACCCGTGATAGGGCCGATCTCGATCGGCTCCGACTCTGGAGTCCCCACCATCGGTCGCGACCGGGGCGGCACGCGACCAGTCGAGCAACACGTTCCGGTTGCGGTTCGACAGCTGCGACAGATCCATCGCATCCAAGACTCGCCGGTTCACCATCGCGACCGCTCGGGGGTTCCAGTGCGAATCGGTGCGGGCGTAGAGCGGAACGGCAGAAACGTCGTCTCGGTGGCGACGAAACTCCTCGAGCGGTTCGACGACGGTCGCCCCGAGTACGCGGAACGAATCCGCGATCTCGTTCGAGAAGGCCTCCCAGTCGGCGAGATCGGATGGATCGATCCCTGCGAACTCCGGGTAGACCATCGCCTTGTTCGGCGCGAGGCAGACCGTCAGGGTTCCGTCGAACGATTCGACCCGCGACCGCAACGCGTCGAAGAAGCGCTGGCGTTTGCGCCGCAGCTCGTCACTCTGCTGAAGTTCGAAGGTCGCGTCGAGAAAGCCCCAGCCGTTGCCCGGCCAACGGAACAGCGGATCGGGGTCCACTCCGACGAGGAATTGGCTGGTCAATGCTGCCACTTCCATCCCGACGAGCGTCGGCACGTTCTTCGAACTCCAAGCCTCGAAATCGCGAGTGAAACGCCCCTTCACGACGTCGTCGAAACTCGCTTGCGGAAGACTCGTGCGCTTCGACGGCTTCACCTCTCCGAGCCAGAGACCGAGAGGGATGACCGCGGCGAATCCGACGAACGCCACGACCAAGACCAGTCCGGTGGCCTTTAGGCGCTTCGTCGGCGGGAGATCCGGAAACGTCTCGGTCATCAGAATTGGAAGTACAGGAACGGGGTGTAGGCGCGCCCGGCAAGAAGGACGAGGGAGACGGCGAACCCGAGCAGCACCCAGCCAACCGTGATCGGATTTGGGTTCTTCGCCAGCTCCCAGGAGTGCTTCCCGAAGAAGCAGAGGGGAAGCCCGATCGCGAACGCGGCCCAGGCGAGCTGCGGCTGTTCACTCGGGTCGTGGACCTCGCCCAAGCCGTTCGAGAAGGCCATCCCCGAAAGCATGCGCCCGAGCTCCTCGAGCGATTCGGAGCGGAACACAACCCAACCGAGGATCGTGACGACGAAGCAGGTCGCGATCTGCAAGACCCGTGGCAAGAAGAACCACAGTGCTCGCTTGCCGTTCGCTCGCTCGACCGCGAGGAACAGGCCGTGGAAGGCTCCCCAGATCACGAAGGTCCAGGCCGCGCCGTGCCACAGGCCGCCGAGCAGCATCGTCGCGGAGAGGTTGAAGTAGGTCCGGAAGCGACTTCGCCGATTGCCGCCGAGCGGGATGTAGAGGTAGTCACGCAGCCAGGTCGACAGCGACATATGCCAGCGATGCCAGAAGTCGGTGATCGACCGTGCGACGTAGGGCGAGTTGAAGTTCTTGGGGAACTGGAACCCGAGCATCAACCCGAGCCCGACAGCCATGTCCGAATAACCGGAGAAGTCGAAGAAGATCTGAAGCGTGTAGGCGAGCGCCCCGAGCCAGGCCTCGGCAAAACCCGGCGCCTCGGAAGCGAAGACCGGGTCGGCGATCCAAGCGACGTGATCTGCGATCAGGACCTTCTTCAGCATCCCGATCGCGAACAGGTAGAAGCCAGCCGCGAACTTCGGCAGATCCTGTCGCCGCTCGACGAGCTGACTCTGCACCTCGCGGTAGCGGACGATCGGTCCCGCGACGAGCTGCGGGAACATCGACACGAAGCACAGCAGATCGAGGATCGAACGCACCGGTCGGACTTCACCTCGGTAGACGTCGATCGTGTAGCTCATCGACTGGAACGTGAAGAACGAGATGCCGACCGGCAGCACGATCTCGGTCCAGTGGTTCGGGCCGACTCCGAGGTCCTGCGCGATCTCCGCTCCGAAGTTCGCGTATTTGAACCACGCGAGCATCCCCAGGTTCGTCACGAGTGACACGAGCAGCCACACCCTGCGAGGTCGCCCGCTGTCCTTCGGCCCCATCCGCACCGAACACTGATGATCGACGATGGTCGAGAAGACCATCAGCAAGATGAAGTCGATCCGCCACCAGCCGTAGAAGACGAAGCTGCAGAGCGTCAGCGTGAGGTTCTTCGCGCGGAGCCCTGGCGCCAGCGTGTACAGACCGAGCGCCAGCGGCAGGAAGCCGAGGACGAAGAGAAGGGACGCAAAAGTCATCCGGGTCCGCCGGAGTCACGCCGACGGAATCCACGGTTCGGGCGAGAGCACCGGAAACCGGCCGTCGTTGGAAGGGTGGAGGGAGAAGAGGTTTACCATTGAGGCGACCCGGATGCCGCGACCGGAACTCGGGTCCGATCCCACCCGCTGCTGGTCGTCGGCTTCGACGCGGCGCAGAATCTCGGACCGCGACCGAACCGCCGATGAGTTCCAACAAGAACGCCGCTCCCAACGGAGATTCCGACTCCCGAGGTCCGAACAAGTCGATCCTGATCGCGGTCTCGATCGTGGCCGTCGGCTTCGTGATCGCCTGGCAATTCGTCGGCGCACCGCCACCGAAGCGTCTCGTTCTCGCGACCGGCCCGGCCGGAGGCGGCTACGCGCAGGCGGGAACCGTGATCCGCGACGCGCTCGCTGAGAGCGGCATCGAAGTCGAGCTTCGCGAGAGTCCCGGATCGATCCGGAACCTCGAGTGGCTGCGCGACGGCGAGATCGATCTGGCGATGGTCCAGAGCGGACTCTCGATCGACGGATCGACTCCCGAGGCGATCGGAAGCGTCTACTACGAACCCCTGTGGATCTTCGTCCGGGACAACGTCGAAGCCGACACACTCGGTGACCTCGGAGGGCAGACCATCGAGGTCGGTGCTCCGGGTAGCGGCACGCGCAGCGTCGCGATCGAACTTCTCGAGGCGAACGGGGTCGGCATCGGAGACTTCCTGCCCGGTGGGAGCACCCCGGACGTCGCGATCGAGGGGCTGCTGCAAGGCCGCGTCGAAGTGATGTTCCTGATCGCGTCGCCGAGCTCGCCGCGGGTTCTCCAGCTGCTTGAAGCGGACGGCGTGAAGCAGTTCCCGCTCGCGCGGGCGCACGCGATCAGCCGGCACTTCCGGTCTCTGACAGCCCTGGACCTGACCCCCGGTCTCGTCGACCTCGAACGACGCCAACCGACGGCGAACGTGCCGATCGTCGCCGCGGCCGCGTGCCTCGTCGGACACGAGGACCTCCACCCAGCGATTCCACCGCTGCTGATCGAAGCCCTCGAAGCAGACTACGGCCGTGGCGGACTGTTCGAGGACCCGGACGAGTTCCCTTCCGAGCACGCGGTCACGCTCCCCATCGCGAAGTCTGCAGCGACCTACTACGCGCGCGGACCGTCGTTCCTCTACCGCGTCCTGCCGTTCCAGCTCGCCGCGGGGATCGATCGACTGAAGATCCTGCTGCTGCCCTTGCTCACGCTCCTGATCCCCCTGCTCAAGGCATTCCCGCCGGTCTATCGCTGGCGCATTCGGTCGCGAATTCTCCGCTGGTACAAGGAGCTCCTTCAGGTCGAAGCCGACCTACGCGACGAGAACTCACCGACAACCCAGAAGAAGGCCGTCGACGAACTCGATCGCCTCGAAGACGAAATCGCCGAGGTGCGCGTCCCACTCGGCTACGCCGAAGAGCTCTACAACGCCCGAATGCACATTCGACTCGTGCGAGAGAAGCTCGAGTCGGCTTGATCGGCTCGGTCGATCAGCGGATCACGTCATCGCCGTAGCGCTGCCGCAGAGCGTCCTTCGCTTTAGAGAAGGCACGGCTCTTCTGGCTCTCCGCCGCGTCCGCATCGAAGAGCAGACCCTGCTGTGGCGCGTCGGCCGAACGGAGGTTGGTCGCCGTGATTCCGATCAGGCGGAGGGGCTTTCGATCCCAAGCCTCCTCGAAGAGCGCCTGAGCCTCACGCCGGAGGGCGAGGTCATCATCGATGGCTCGGGTCAGAACTCGCTGCTTCTGACTGGTGCGGAACGGCGGATGACGGAGCTTCAGCCGCAGCCCGGAGGTCCGGATCCCGGCTCGTCGAAGTCTGCGCCCAACCTCGTCGCTCAGCTCGAAGAGGACCCGCAGCAGGTCTTCGGGATCACCACGATCGACCTCGAACGTCGTCTCGCGACCGATCGACTTCCGCTCCCGATCCGGCTCGACAGGCCGGTCGTCGGCTCCGACCGCCAGCTGTGAGAGCCGCTCAGCCTGCCTTTCCCCGACCGCGTCGACCAGAGTGGACCGTGGGACCCCCGCCAGATCTCCGATCGTCTCGAGCCCAACGGATCGCAAGGCCGTCTGAGTCACGGGGCCAGCCCCGAACAGCCGACTGATCGGTAACGGAGCCAGGAACGATGACTCCGTATCCGCCGGCACGACGACGAGCCCGTCCGGTTTCTTCAGGTCGGACGCGATCTTCGCGACGAACTTGCAGGTGGCAACGCCGACGGAGAGTGTGAGTTTGGTCTCTTCGTGCACCCTGGCGCGGAGTTCCTCGGCGACCTCGACGCCGACGCCTTCGACGTCGGAGCCGCAGAGGGCCGATACATCGAGAAACGCCTCGTCCAGACTCAGCGGCTCGACGAGGTCGGTCAGGTCGAGGAACGCCTGCCGCACTTGCTCGGCGATCCGGACGTAGACCTCCATCCGAGGCCGAACGAAGACCGCGTCGGGGCAGCGACGCCGGGCCTCCGCGCCGGGCATCGCCGACTTCACGCCAAAGACCCGCGCCTCGTAGGACGCCGTCGCGACGACTCCTCGTCGCCCCTCGCCACCGACCACGACCGGCCGTCCACGCAACGACGGATCGTCACGTTGTTCGACCGATGCGTAGAACGCGTCGAGATCTGCATGCAGGATCGTGCGACCCATCGGACACACCATAGCCGCTCTCGGAATTTCACCTCAAACGCGCCAACTTGGCGTGAGTTGACCGGTCGTTGATCGCGTCTTCACACGCCGAGCGAACAACGACGCTCCACGTGTTCGACAGTCGGGATTTTCCCTCTTCGCCAGGTTGAACCGATCGACTCCCGGCGGCCGAATACGCGCGTGGCTCGTACAACCAACAACACCCCTCGAATCGCACTGACCGTCGATGTCTGCGCACTCGCCATCGACGAATCCAGTGCGCGACTCTGTGTCGTCAAACGCAAGAACGCCCCACACAAGGGGGCCTGGGCCCTCCCCGGAGGATTCGCCGAAGCAAAGGAAGAAATCGCTGAGTCGGCCCGACGTGAGCTGCAGGAAGAAACCGGCCTGGTCGCCTCGGAACTCGAACCAATCGGACACTTCGGAGCACCTGGTCGCGACCCGCGCGGGCGAACCGTCTCGCTCGTCTACGCGGCTCTATTTCTCGGTGAGGAGCCGGAACTGACTCCGGCGGACGATGCAGCGGACGCCAAGTGGGTCGACGTTCATCGCCCCGGCAAGCTCGCGTTCGACCACAAGGACATCGTCAAGCAGACGCTCGCGCACCTGCGTGAGATGATCGAGCTACGCGGCCACCTCGGACCGCTGCTCCCCCGCAAGTTCTCGATGGGCGATCTGCGCATGATCCACGACACCCTGACCGGAGAAGATCTGGACGCGGACGCGTTCGCAGCACGGATGCGCCGCAACCACACGATCGTCCACGCTGGGAAGCTGGACGGCCGCTCGGCGCTCTACCGCTACAAGAAGGTTCGGACCGCCCGCTGACCCGGACTCGCGGAGCCCGGTGGTCGCACCCACCGGGCTGCTATGCTGAGCGGTCGTTCGAGTCGACCGCGATGAGTCCGTCCCCTTCTGACCGCAGCGAAGCCCCCGAATCGACCGGAGAATCGATCGATCGTCGCGGCTTTGCCACTCTCACCGTCCGCGCCCTGATCGGCCTTCCGATCCTGTCCGGACTGTTCGCCGCCCTCCGGGTCGGTGGCCGCCCCATGCCGGTGCACGGCCCGGAGCGCATCTCGCTCGGGCCACTCGCCGACCTGCCCGAGTCCGGGCTCGCAACTCGCACCGTGCGCTATCGACGGCGGATCGGCGGCCGAATCGACGAGGTCTCGGATCTCGTGCTGGTCGGTCGCGAGGGCGAGTCGGCGATCGCGATGTCGACACGATGCACGCACGTCGGCTGTCGCGTCACACTCGACGACCGCGATGCCGAACGACCGATCCTCTGTCCCTGCCACGACGCCGCCTTCGACGCCCAGGGGAACCCTCTCGAGGGCCCGGCAAGCCGGCCGCTCGATCGACTCCCGATCGAAGTCGTCGGCGAAGGCTCGGCCGCCGAAGTCTTCTGGCTCCGGACCGAGCGAGGTGACTCGTGAGCGAAGCATTCGATCAGGATCTCGACGGTGACTCGCCGCTCGACAAGACGCGGTCTCCGCAGGCAATCCTGACGGCGCTCGCACTCGGCGCGCTCGTACTCGGAGCTCTCAGCGGCCTCGGCATGTCTCTGCACTACGTGCCGACTCCGGAGGGAGCACACGGGTCGATCCGCTCGATCCATGACGAGATTCCCGGTGGCGCCTGGATCCGCTCCGCGCACATCTGGTCGATGCACACCGCGGTGTTCGCCACCCTGTCGGCCATCATCGCGACCCTGTTCCGGGGCTCGTTCCGCGCCGGCGGCCGCTTCAACTGGTGGAGCGCGCTGGCCCTGTTCGGCGTGACCTGCGCACTCGGTCTGACCGGCGAGCTCCTCCCCTGGTCTCGTCAGGCGGTCACCGCAACGGAGGTCCGCACCGGCCTCGTCGAGCAGACTCCGGTCCTCGGCCAGACGATCCACCGCTCGGTCCTGGGCGCCCCCGAGATCTCGGCTCCGACGCTGACCCGGTTCCACGTGCTTCACACGCAGCTGCTGCCGCTGCTCTTGATCGCCGTCGTGACCTGGCGATTGCGGGCACTTCGCCGACTCGCTCCGGCGAAGCCGAGGCCCAGTGTCTTCGAAGCCACCACGTTCTTCCTCGGATGCGCCTTCATCGGTTGGCGCGCGATCCAAGGCCCCGAACCGACCGTCGGTTTCGTACACGTCGACGGCGAAGCCGCGTTCGAGGCTCGACCGGAGTGGCACTTCCTGTGGCTCAACGGCCTGATCGAACGAGTTCCGGGCTCACTCGCGACCGCCGCAGGCGTCTACTTCCCGTCACTCCTCGCACTGGCTCTCGTCGCCCTGCCGTTCCTCGATCGCTCGCGAGCGAAGCGGATGCCGCATCTCGCGGTCCTCGTCTCGGCGTCTCTCCTCGGGATCGTGATCGTCGGTCTGTCGGCCGCCCAGGCCATGGAACTCGAGGCTCCCGAGCCAACGATCCGCTCCTCGGTCGAGTGGGATGACGAACTACGCCTGGGTTACCAACTGGTGCGTCGTGAGGGCTGCATCGAGTGCCACGTGCACGAACAGGACGGAGTCAGTCTCGGTGACCCCGAGGACGAGGACTGGCCGACCCTGATCGACTTGGCGGATGCCGACGTCGATGGCATCCAGGAGACGCTGCTCTTCCCACCGGACGACATGCCGGCCTACCCACACCTCTCGACCGAAGAGCAGCTCGCGATCGGTCGTTTTCTGGTTCAGCTCGAGAAGGACCAGCGAGCGGCCCGCAGCCGCTGAAGTTTCGCCCGGTCGAGCACCGGACACTGGGCGACCGAGTCAGCGGTCGTTGTCGGCTTCTGAGGTACCGCCACCTTCGCCGCCGTCACCGTCACCCCCGGACGAGTCGGCTTCCTCGAAGGCCTGGCGCTCGCGCTCCGCGCGCTCTTTCTTGACGCGCTCGTTGCGCTCGCGGTGCATCGGCGTCTCTTCGAGATCGATGCTCAGCTTCACGATCGTCCCCGGCTCCGGCACGACGTTGGTCAGCCACCAGATGTCGTCGTTGTTGGCCTTCTCGTGACGCGGCGTGATCAGGTGGTTCGCCGGGTCGCGGTAGCAGAGCGAGATCAGATCGCCGGTGTAGTCGGTCAGGAAGACGGCATCTTCACCCCGGTTCAGCGGCCCCATCCGGCCGCCGAGGTAGATCCACTCGCACTCTTCGAGCGGTCGCTCGGTCGAGAAGTCGAGAATCCAGTCCTCGATCGGTGCGCGCTTCTGCTCGAGCTCACCGTTCTCCCCCTCGACCGACCATTCGACCGAGAAGAACAACTTCTGACCCTCGGGAGGGATGACCTCGAACCACGGAGCGCCGGCACGAATCTCCTCTTCCGTCGGCATCGGTTCGATGTCCTTCGTCGACGCGTTGGTGCCCTTCTCGAGTCCGAGGGTCAGGAACGCGGCGTTCAACATGCTCGGCTGGATCTCCGTCACGAGCAGCGCTTCATGGTCCTTGCCGCGCGGGGTGATCAGCAAGTACTCCAGAGGGTCCGTCGGTCGACCGACCTGCACCTCGAGAGAAACCCGACGGTTTTCGAGGTCGAGCTCGACCCCTTGATCCGCGAGCGCCTTGACGAGCGCGGCCACGGCCTCCGCCTTCTTCTGCTGCGACTCCGGATCACTCGGATCCTGCGGCGTGTCAATCTCGCCCTGCTCCTGAGGTGCAGGCTCTTCGGGGACCGGCTCCTGAGCCGCGATCGACATCGGGAGGGCGAGCGACAACAGCGCGGCGAAGAACGGGTGCGAGTGGTTCATCGGATCGATTGTTCGAGAGCGAGGATCTCCGCCTCGGCGGCGGAATCCCCGAACGCCAAGGATCGGGCGATCGGCAGCAGGGCGCGAGCCCCTTCCTGGTCAGAACGCCCGAGAGCGGCTCGAATACGGCAGAGGGTCGGCCGAACGGCCCGGAAGGCAGCATCCGAACGGCGGGCCTCGTCGGCCGGTTCACTGCGACAGAGGTCGAATCGGGCGTCGGTCCAATTGGCGACCGCCTCGAGCGCCAGGAGTGCGTCCCGATAGCGCTCGGCTGCGAGATCGAACTCCCCGTTCCGCTCGTCCTGCTCCGCGAGTGCGAATCGGGCCAGAACTCGAGAAGGACCTTCGGCCTCGGACGAAGAGATCGCGCGGAGGCTGTAGAGCGGCGCCAATCGGACTCTGAGCTCGAAGTCGGACATCGAGGCGAGAAGCACCCGCTCGTCGAACGCCGGGTTCCAATCTCCCGCAGACGGAACGACGTCGTTCTTCAAACGATCCGTCAGAGCCACGATCAGTGCGCTGCTGGGCGCCTCGAGACGCTTGAGCACGATGCGACGCGCGAGCTCCTCTGCTCCGGACTCGCAGAGCACGCGGGCACAGAGCTGAGCCTCCTCCACGGAGAGTTCCTGCTCCATCGAGTCCAGGAGCGCGATCGAAATCCGATCGATCGGCACCCGGAGTTCGGCACGCGCCCGGTCCCTCCGGGCCTCGGTCTTCTCGAACAAGGCCGCCTCGATCTCTTCCCGCATCGATCGGCTCGACGTCGCGGCATAGACCTCGCGCAGCACGTCTTCGAAGGCGA
Organism: Planctomycetota bacterium; assembly: GCA_039815565.1. Taxonomy (GTDB): domain Bacteria; phylum Planctomycetota; class UBA1135; order UBA1135; family UBA2386; genus JBCBZB01. Next base: position 50,255 of record JBCBZB010000013.1, on the reverse strand, counting down.
GATCCGGTCGACGCTCAGCCAACTCGCAGACGATGCCGCGGTCGCGCGACGAGACGGTCTCGTCGCGAAGCACCTCGACGAACCGCGGAACGTGGCGCTCTTCGATCAACGGCGCAGCTAGCTCCGCGAAGGACCGGACCGACCGCAACGACCACCGCTCGTCGAGCTCAAGCCACTCGTCGACCACCGACACGTCCCCGATTCGAAGCCGAGACGCGATCGCCTTCGGGCCGAGTTCCTTCAGGTCGTCGAGGCGCTTCTGACCGAGGCGGTCCGACCGTCGCGCGAGTACACCGTGCAGAGCTTCCCGCTCCGAACGATCGGCTCGGTCCCAGGTCGCGAGCGCGAACTCCGGAGGCGCGGAGCGCAGGAGTACGATCGCGGGTTTCAACGAATCGCTGGCCTCGTCGAGCGCGGACAGGGCCTCGATCCCGCCCGGACACCGTGGCAGCACCGGCGCCATCCGAGCTCCCACTTCGACGAACGGATCGGCGCTCGGCCAGTCGACGGTCGCAAGCTCCGAGATCAGCCGCTCACTGACCAAACCCGAGCCACACACCGCTCTCGCGAGTGCGTCGCTGGTGACCGCAGCCCTCACCATCGAGCGGACCGCGGCCTCGCGCAGCCCTCGATCGGCAGTCTCGTCGGCGATGATCGCGACCAGGTGGTCCTGACGTTCGCGAAGCGTGTTCCTGGAGAGGTGTCCGAGTGCCAGCCGCAGAGTCCGGCCAGACCGAAAGACCCGCTCCGCCCAACCATCGAGCAGGGCGGGATCCTCGAATCCCAGCCAACGCACCATCTCGGTCTCGGCCTCTCCGCGAAGTTGATCGAGCCCGGACGCGAGTCGTGTTCGCCCCCGCGGACTCGCCCTCTCGAGGAGGACGACGAGGTCGCTGACCTCAGCGCCGGACGCCAGTCGGCGCAGGGCCTCGCCGACGATCCGGTCAGCGAGTGCCGACGGAACCCGGCCGAGAGATCGCCGGAGCCCCAAGACCTGGCCGAGGTCGGTCTCGGACTCGGCCTCCTCGAGCGCGTCGAAGACCCTCCAGACCGCAGAACGATCGAGCGTCGACGGATCCGAAGCCGCCAGAGCCAACGGATGCAAGTCTCGAAGCCACGAGTCCTGCAGCACGCGATCGAGCAAGGGCTGCAGTTCGCGGCGCGGACGCAGCGCTGCAACGGACAGCAGGTGCCTGAGCAGATCGAGATCCGCCACGGCTGACTCGAACGCCGCATCGGACCGCAGATCGGCCTCGTCGAGGACTGCGTGAGCAAACGCATTACGCAGAGCAAACGACGGCTCGAGACCCGACTCGGGGTCGGCCGCGGCGATCTCCGCCTTGGCCAGGGCGAGGAGCTCGTCGATCGAGCGAGGTCGACCACTGGTCTGCGCCCACGCCGACGCGAGCAAGGTCACGCTGGCGAAAGCGACCGCGGGGATTCGAATGCAGATGTTCATGCGGACTCGGAACCTCCCTCGACGATCTTCTCGTCTTCGCGAAGCGTGACGGCGACGGCGTCCGGGAGGTCTTCGGCACAGACCCCGCGGCGCGAGAGCCCGGCCGCGACGAGATCACCCGCTCGCCCGTGAAGATCGACCGCGTGACACGCAGCCTCGAACGGATCCATCGGCTCGCAGAGCAACGCTCCGAGCACACCAGCGAGGACGTCACCACTGCCTGCGGTACCGAGCCCGGAGTTGCCGCTTCGGTTGCGGAACCGACGCGAGCCATGGCCGACCAGCGTGTTCGCACCCTTCAGCACGACGATCGCCCCGGATCGCTCGATCAGCGCGCTCAACGCATTCTCACGCCCGGACTGGACCTCCGGAACAGTCACTCCGAGAAGCCGCGCCGCTTCCCCCGGGTGGGGTGTCAGCACGACCTTGGGATCTGAGGCTGGATCGAGCAGCGGGCGATCGGTCGGCAGCGGACTGATCGCATTCAGACCGTCCGCGTCTAGAACGACAGATCGGTCCGAGAAGCGTGCGAAGGCACTGCGGACGAAGGGACCGAGGACGGAACGAACGCTCTGGCTCCGCGGGTTGGCAGCGGATTCGGGACCACCGGAACCGCCGAGTCCCGGACCGATCACGACCGCATCCGCGGACTCGAGTTCGTCACCGCTCCGACGCACGGTGGTCATCGCCGCAGGGACTGCGACCGTGAACGCATCACGTTGCTCGTCTGGCAGGCTGCAGAGCACGGAGCCTGCCCCAGCACGCAACGCCGCACGCGCACAGAGAATCGCCGCACCGAGCATCCCGGGCGAACCAGCGAGCAGCCCGACCCGCCCGAAGGTGCCTTTGTGCCCGTCGTCCGGCCGGGTCGGCAGCGGCGCAGGCCGATCGATCCACTGGAGGTCCTCAGGCATCAATGGAAGTTCTCATGCATCGGAGCGATCGAGGCCAGTGGCCGGTGCGAGATGGCGGCCGCCGAGACCCCGACGTCCGAAGCACGGAACCTGCGTCTCTGGGCCTCTCGGTCCGCTACACTGCCGTCATGGATGATCTGGTCGAAGTCGAGCTCGCGCGCCTCGTCGTGCAGACGAGCGACGACCACCAGTACGTCCACCTGCGGACCAAGGAGGACAACCGAACGTTTCCGATCGTGATCGGGTTCGTCGAGGCGAACGAACTTCGTCGAAAGATCCTGTCTCAGGATGGCGAACGGCCGATGACCCACGACTTGATCGGCCGAATCCTCGAAGCGACCGACTGGACCCTGAAGAAAGTGGCCGTGAACGCCCTCCACGACGGAACGTTCTTCGCAATGCTCGTTCTGGACCACGACGGGACCGAGAAGCTGATCGATTGCCGCCCCTCGGACGCCCTCTGCCTCGCGGCGCAGGTCGGCGCGCCGATTTTCGTCTCGCGCTCCGTCCTCGACGAAGTTGCGGCCGACCAGTAAGCGCGTCACACTGTGTGCCGGACCGGCCCCGAGCATCCAGGTGGGATGGCAGAGTGGCCGAATGCGGCGGTTTTGAAAACCGCTGTCGGCGCAAGTCGACCGGGGGTTCGAATCCCTCTCCCACCGTCGCTCGGGGCCCCGGTCCGTTTTCGATCCGCACTGAACCGGGGAGCGCATTCCCGCGCTTCGACACTTCGATGACCCGAAGAATCGATCTCGCGGCTTCGCGCCTCACTCGAGCCTCGCTCCTCGGCCCGCTCTGCCTGGTCGCTCTCACCGGGTGTGGCGAGACCATCGTGATCACGCCCGAGGACGACCCGGCCGCCGTCGAGGTCCCGGAGATCGATCAGCGTCCGCGCCTGAACCCGAGGATGCAGGCGGATTGGTTCGTGCACTTCCCCGGCGACGTCGGCAACCAGATCGCGTTCTCGCTGCAGGTTCAGCAGTACGTGTTCGATCGCGGCTATGCGGTCTCGCTGGACGACGACGGCGACCTCCAGCTCCCGACGCTCGGCACTGAACTCGACATCGCACCGCTCGCGAAGCTCTGCGCCGAGGTCGGTGGTGAAGGCTGGCGGGACGTGTTCGACGAGCACCTCGGCTCCTGGTTCGACCGCCTGTCCTCGCTCGAGAACTGGACCGTGCCGAGCTGGGAAGCAGCCAAGCCCCTGCTGCACCTGAAGTTCTTCACCGCCGAGGTGTTCCGCGAGACTGGTCAAGACGCCAGCACGACGATCGCCACCAGCGAGATCGACGGACTTTGGACCGCGGTGGTGTTCGATCAGGAGCTCGCCGAGGTCACGGTTCCGCGCCCGGTCCTCGAGATGTGGGAACGCCCCGAGCGCAGTGTGATGGTCACGGCCGAGGAGCAGACCAGGGCACGCCTCGTCGGGAACGCGATCACGCTCGAGTCCCGCCCGGTCGAGGGCTACGACGAGCTGCAGATCAGCTCGCTCGCTGGACCCTCGGCCTCTCTCTCCGCGCGCGTCCTCGAGGAGTGGCCGGACCTGGTAGGCCCTGGCGGAACGCTGATCGCGATCCCGCGGACGGACGTGCTCTACGCCGTGCCGGTGAACTCCCCGAAAGCGGCGTACACGATCGCCGGGCTGCGCGTACTCGCCGAACAGAACGCGTTCGGAGCCGAGGCACTTTCGACGTCGGTTTTCTGGCGCACCGAGGACGGCGAGATCAAAGCATTCGAGTTCGACGGTGAAGAGGTCACTCCGCCGGAGGGTTTCACCGAAGCGTTGAAGTGACGGCCCGCGCGGCCGAGGACCGGACATGGCCACCAGACTGACCGACGATCAGGTCCGTGAAGCCCTCGAACGACTGGACGGCTGGTCGATCGAGAACGGCAAGCTGCACTCGGAGTTCGTGTTCCGCGACTTCCGCGAAGCCTTTGGCTTCATGGCACAGATCGCGACAGCAGCCGAGGCGATGAACCACCACCCAGAGTGGTTCAACGTCTACAAGACCGTGCGCGTCCATCTGACGACCCACGATGCCGGCGGCCTGACCGAACTCGACATCGCACTCGCGACCGAGATGAATCAACGCGCCGATCGCTAGGCGGCGATCTTCCGGCTCGAATCGCCCTTCTTCTTCGCGCGGCGCGTTCGCAGCAGCACGTGGGCGACGCCGAACACGTAGCCGAAGCCCAGGCACACGATCAGGAGCAGAGCCCGGGAGGTCTCGACCTCGGCCCAGAGCACCTCGGTCGTGACCGACTCCGTGTTCTGCAGCGCGATGATCAGCAGCACGATCGCTGCCAGAACCAGCACGATGAACTTCAGGCGCCGCATGGAGCGAGCGTAGCGTGGGATCGGGCCGAGTATTCGCGGGATTCTGATTCCCGCCGTCCTCGGCTCAAGGAGCCCGGCCGGCCTGGCGTCTGAGGTCCGGGATCAGCGCCTCGAACCACTCGTCGATCCGCTCGACGATCGGGCCGTCTGCGTCGGAGTCCAGGGTGATGCTCAATCCCGAGGAATAGCAGACCTCGGTCTGCTCGATCCAGCTCGATCGGATCTGGTCTACACCGTGACCACGCAAGACCTCGACGGGATCCGCCAGTGTTTCCTTGAGGACGACCCAACCCTCAGGCACGGGCGCCTCGAACTCTTCCGGTTCCCAGCCGCTCGCGTCGTCGGTCCAGAAGTGCGTGCAACCAGAGTCGAACACATGGACTCGATACTGGCTGCCGTCCTCGCCACCTCCCGCACTGCGGATGAGACAGACGACTTCTCCAACATCAACGGGAGCGTCGCACGACTCGGTGGCCCGGCAACCGAGCACAGCCAGCAAGAACCCGAGGAACCCGAGTTTCGAACGAACTCGCGAAGGCCGGCCCATCTCGGTCACGCCGACGCGGCTGACCGCCGCATGACCGTCAATCCGATCAGCATCGCGAACCCGTAGGTCACAGCTGCGACCACAGCCATCGACGGGAAGCCCAGGATCAGAGCCCCGGGCAGCACAATCGACGAGCCGATCACCGAAAACACTCCGTTGATCCCGAAGGCCCAAGGCACGAAGAGCGGTGAGCGTTCTTTCACGCAGGCAAGGCCGGTCGGGAACATCGCGCCGAGTGGGATGCCGAGCGGGACGAGCACCCCGACCGCGATCAGGACGCGGAGCGGGCGTTCGAGACCCGCGGTCACCGAGAACAACTCGTCCAGACCGAGGTGAATCCCAGCGAGCATGATCCAGATCATCGTGACCGAGACGACCACGGTACGACGCGGCTTGTTGGACCAGGCTCCGGCGATCGACGAACCGATTCCAGCGCTGACGAGCAACCCGCCGATCACGACGGAGAACGCGAAGGCCTGGTGTCCGAGGAACAGCACGTAGCGCTGGATCAGACCGGACATCGCGAAGATGAAGCCCGCCCCGAGTGCCGCGAAGTAGAATGCGAACGGCAGGGTCTGTGTCGCCTTCAAGCCGCGGAGGCCCAGCACCGGTAGCGGTCCGAGGATCAGGACGAGTGCCAGCACCGACATCACGATCAGCAGCGTGAAAGCGCGTGCGTAGTGCCCGGTGCGTTGGCGAACATCCGAAGCCAGAGGCTCACCGAGCACACCCAGGTTGTCGGCGAGGCTCGCGAGCGCTTCGCGGTTGCGGGTCGTGTTGAAGAAGAACGGCCGCTTGTCGGGGGCAGGCGCGAGTTGGTAGACCTGCCGGTCGAGGTAGCGTCGGACGAAGGTCCTCGGAACCGGCTGGCCCTTCGCGTTCGTCGGCTGCGGACGCAGGTCCAAGAACCGGTCGCGCCTGGCATCCTCTCGAATCGCCCAGAGCAGCTCACGGTCGGATCGGAACCGGAGGTTGCGCTGGTCGACGGGCAGCAACTCGTCGATGTCGTCGACGAACCGAGTCCTCGAGTTCGGCACGGCAGGCAGGATCTGCCCGGCGAGCTGACCGATCTCCTGATCCGAACCCCAACGCTCTCCCGGCTCGAGCAAGGGCTGCCTGGGTAGGTAGAGCGCTTGCGGTGTCTGGTAGAGACTGAGCCCGGAGCCCGGCGTCAGGAGCTCGTAGGCCCAGACGACCACTCGCTCTTTCTCGCCGTCGTAGTCCTCGGTCGTCTGAACCGCAGCCTCGGCCCGGCCGATCCAGCCCTTCATGGCCTGAACTTCGGCCGCATCGAACGGCGCGCGCTTGACGATCAGGCTGAAGATGTCGTTCTGCTGAACGAGCATCATGTGCTGCGTTGGATCCTTCGCACCATCACGATCCAGAGCCGCGGCAGCCGTCAGCATCAAACGCCGACGAAACTCGACGCCGGCGTAGTTGATCACCAGGACGCCGTCCTGATCGAGTCGAGCGACATACTCGTCGAACGCCTCGGAGGTGTAGAGGTAGCTCTCGTTCAGGGCGAGGGTCCCACTCGCCAAGACCGACTTGGTGTCGACTCCCGAGAGCTGAATCAGGTCGTAGAGCTTCTCGGTCGAGCGGACGTAGCTCCGACCATCCGAGAGATGGATGGTGACCCGCTCGTCACCGTACGGGTCGCCGAGATACTCGGCCATGTCCGTCCGCACCATCTCGACCGTCGTCGCGTTGATGTCGACGCAGTCGATCTCGGATGCATCGTGGTGCAGCGCGGTCTGAACGTCCGGCGCCCCACCGAGGCCGATGATCAGAATCCGCGGCCCCTGCATTTCACGGAAGTAGCCGACACCGTAGCAACTCCGCTCGTAGACCCCCTTCACGCTCGGCGAGTCGGGATCCAGGCCGAGACCGAGGAGTGGCGACCCGTACGAACTGTCCTGAGTAAACCAACGGCTCAGCTCGAGCTGAGCCTTGGCGCTCTCGTTCGTCGTCTCGACGTCGAACTTGTGCACCCGCACCCGCGCGGTGGGATCCCACTTGTCGAAGACCTCGACGATCTTGCCACTCGAGAACTCTGGCTCGTTGTCGATCGCCGCTTGAAGCGTCGGCTCGAACATCGCGAGAACCTCGGCCAGCCGACCGACCTCTCCGATCGCCCCGAGCGATGTCCCCATCTCCGCCTCGAGGGCCGCACGCAACTGCTCGACCGTCGGATCCCGATCGAGATTCGCGGTCGCTGCGGCGAGACCGGTGGCGATCGCCGCGCGGACTTCGTTGGTCTCGGGGGCCGCTGCCGCACGCATCTCGGCATCGAGGACGTCGTAAATCGCCTTGCGATGACTGCGATCGATCGCCTCCTCGAGGTTCTTCTCGATCAAGGCCAGCTGGCCGCCCGTATCCGCCCCTTGGATCTTGTAGGGCAGGAGTGCGTCGGCGTAAACGAACACCGGGACGCCGAAGAGTGCCGCGAGCACGAGGCCCAGCGGCTTCATCTTCATCATCATCGCCCCGAGGACCGCGCAGATGATCGCGCAGAGCATCAGGCACTGAGGCCCGGACAAGGGACCGAGCAACGCGAAGGGCAGGAGGCAGCCGACCGCCGATCCAGCGAGGTTGATGCCGTAGCGCCGGTGGACGTTCGCTCCATCCTCGGCGAGCATCGCCGAGATCGCCATGCCGGCGGAGACGTAGGGTGCGGCGAGCGCCGCGAGAATGCCGGCCGTCCACCAGTCAAACCCGAAGGTCAGCCGGTCCGAGTACTGCGCGAAGACCACGTGGGCGACGACCAGCAGGACCGCCGTCGTCCAGAGGCAGTTCCGAACCAGCGGCCGGACCTCCGGCAGCTCCTTCCGCAGAGAGAGAATGCTGCCGCCGGCACCGAAGCCCAACAGGACCACGCCGACGACCAGGAAGATCAGGCTGTTCTCGAGCGAGTGCGCGAAGATCTTCGTCTCGAGGACCTCGAGACCGAGGACCAGAGCCGAGAGGATGAAGAGGATGAGGGGCATGGTGGAGGGGAGCCCGATCTTCACGATCTCGCCTCGGGCGCGCCTCTGCTTTTTCGGCTGGCCGCGGCTTGCGAGTCGAGCCTGGGTCGGTTCAACTTCGCGGACCGTCTCGCGGCCGGCTGCGACCAATCCGGAGAGATGGCAGAGCGGTTGAATGCACCACCTTGCTAAGGTGACGTGGGGTTTTTCCTCACCGGGGGTTCGAATCCCCCTCTCTCCGCCAGTGTCGCGGCCGGCGCGCGGCGCGGTTCCCCAGCGAGCCCGCGTCGCGCGCAGGAACCGAGTCCCCCAACTGGGCGCGGCCCTGAGTGCCCTGCTGCTGGGCCTCTTGGCCACCGGCTGCAGCAACCAGCTCTACCGGCCCCAACTCTGGACTCTCGAGTCGGAGCTGCCGGATTCGGTCCCCGTCGATCCCGAGGGCCCAAGCCCGATCGACGATCCGATCCTCGAGCCCGCACCGCCGGCTGATCCCCGGATCGCCCTCCAGGTCGACGGTCGAGCCACTCGCCCGATCGAGCTGCGCCCGATCCCTTACTACGGCGACATCGAGCTCCTCGCGGCCGTCCGGGACACCGAATTAGCCCTCGACCTGCGCACCGACCGCCAGCTCTTCTCGATCCAGGAGCCGGCCTCGCCGTGGCTGTTTCCGCTCGACTTCCTCGTTGAAGTGACCATGGGCGGCCTCGGGTTGCTCCCGCCGCAGCGCACCTCGATCGGACCCGCCGAGCGAGAATCGGTGTTCTTGCTCGAAGACGAGGAGCTCGAAGCGCTGTCTCGTCGAGCGGAGCACGCCCGCGCCCGGCGCAGCGTCTACGAACCAATCCATCCCGCCTTCGGGACCGAGAACGCGTCCGACGAAACCGATCGATGAAGTTCGCGAATCGGCGGGTGCTGGTTCTCGGACTCGGCCGATTCGGCGGCGGACGGGCGGCAGCGAAGTTCTTGCTCGAAGAGGGCGCGGACCTCGTCGTCGCGGATCGTGCCGAAGCCTCGTCGCTCGAAGACTCGGTCCGTCGACTGACCGCCGACGCCAGGGATCTCAACGCAGAATCGCGGCTCCGCTTCGAACTCGGTGTCGCGGAACCCGAGCTTTCGGGCGTCGACCTCGTCGTGGTCAACCCAGCGATCCCCGGCGGGCATCCGACGTTGAGAACCGCCGAGGAGGTCGGAATCGAACAGACGCAGGAACTCGATCTGTTCCTCGACGCGTTCCCCGGCCGGGTGATCCTGGTCACCGGCACGAACGGGAAGTCCTCGATCACCAGTGCGCTGGGGTTCGTCCTGCGCACGGCCGGACGTCCGACTCTCATCGGCGGCAACATCGGCCACAGCCTCCTCGAGGATCGGAACCAGTGGTCCGAAGACGCGATCGCCGTCCTCGAGGTCTCTTCGTTCCAGCTCGAACGCATGCGCGAGCGCTCCGTGTTTGGCGCCGTGCTCGCACCGGTGACGGTCGACCACCTCGACCGACACGGCACGCTCGAGAACTACCGAGCGACCAAGGCACGTGCTGCGAAGGCGGCCGAGATCTTCCTCGTCCACGGAGCCGACGACCAGGTCGCCGCCTCGTTCGAGAGCCCGGCCAGACACAGATTCACTCACGCGGAGACCGATCGCGTCGACGCCTTCGTCGACGAGGCCGGATTCCTGTCCCTCGCGACGGGCGGCAAGCCCCGCCGCCTCGCCCACCGCGACGCGCTCCGCCGACTCGGCAACGCACAGGTTCGCAACCTGCTCGCCACGGCCCTGGCCGCCGAGCAAGTCGACCTCCCGACCAAACGGATCGGCCTCGGAATCGCGCAAGCCGAACCGCTGCCCTACCGCCTGCGGGAGCTGCGCCCGATCGGACGAGTCCGGGTCTTCGACGACTCGGTCGCGACGTCCGTGCTGGCGAGCCGAGCCGCTCTCGAAACCCTCGGTACCCAGCCCCGAATCGCCGCCATCCACTGGGTGACCGGCGGAGTCGCGAAGTGCGAGCCGGACGCCCTCCCGGCACTCGCCCGCCAGGCGCTCGAAGGGCTGCCTTGCAAACCCGCGAGAATCGCGGTGTTCGGACGGGTCGGAGAGACCTTCGGCGCGGCCCTCGCTCCCTCTGGCGTCCGGGTCACCACCCACGCGAGCCCGATCGAGGCCCTCGAAGAATCGCTCGCAGAAGCCCGGGAAACCGCATCCGCAGCCCTCCTGTTCAGCCCCGCGTTCGCCTCCTTCGACCAGTTTCCGAACTTCGAAGCTCGGGCGAAGAGCTTCCTCACTTGGCACCGGGAGAGAACCGCCGATTGAGCGACGAGGCCCGGGGCTGATACGCTCCGGAATGCCGACCGACTCGGCGGACCCGATGAGCCAAGGACCCTGCACACACTGCGGCCAATCCGCCTGCAAGAACGGGCAGGCCAGCGTGCACGTTCTCGACTTCGATGAAGAAGGCAACGTGCACGACCACTTCGTCTGCCCGGCCGTCGCCGAGGCGATGGGTTTTGTGCAGCAGAGCGCGAGCACCGTTCCGAACGCGAAGTTGATCGAGTCCCTGCTCTCGGACATCGGCGCGACAATCAGCACGGACATCCAGGGCGCTCCGATCCAACCCGGGGCCCTCCCTCATGGGCAGCGATGTGCCGGCTGCGGCCTGACGCTGTCGGAGTTCCGGAAGAAGGGCCGCGTCGGCTGCCCGCGTTGCTACGAGACCTTCAAGACGCATATCTTGCGCCTCCTGGATCGGGTCCACGGCGCGACCACCCACGTCGGTCGGTTCCCCGGACAACCAAACGCTCGTCGGCCGAAGCCGGTCACGCTGACCGATCTCCGGCAGCAACTCGAGCGTGCGGTCGACGCCGAGGACTACGAAGCCGCCGCCCGCCTGCGGGATGCGCTGCGTCGACTCGAGGAGGGAGCCGACACCCAGTGACGGAGCAGCCGAAGATCCCCGAGGACAACACGCTCGGTGAGTGGCTTCGGCCCGGCGGCCCCGACTCGGAGGTCGCGCTCTGCACGCGCGTCCGTCTGGCTCGGAACCTCCAAGGCCACCGGTTCTCGACCAACCAGAACCAGCGGGACGCCGAGGAACTCCTCGAGATCCTGACCGTCGAAGTCCCAGACCTGCTCCGCGATCGCGTGCGTGGCGTTCGAGTCCTCGATCTGACCGGCCTCGATCCCTACGAGCGCGAGGTCCTCGTCGAGCGACACCTGGTCAGCCGCGAACTGGCCCTTCACCCCCGCCCGGCTGCGGCCGTCGTCGACTCGGACGAGTCGCTGTCGATCATGCTGAACGAGGAGGATCACCTGCGAAGCCAGGTGTTCCGCAGCGGGTTCGCGATCGAGGAAGCTTTCTCCGAAGCCGAGTCGATCGACGACCTGATGGTCGAAGCGATGCCGCTCGCCTTCTCGGAGGAGTTCGGATTCCTGACCTCCTGCCCGACGAACCTCGGCACCGGTCTCCGAGTCTCAGTCCTGGTCCACCTGCCAGCGATGGTCTGGGCCGGCGAAATCGAGAAGATGATGAACGCCGCCCAGAACACCAACCTCGCGGTGCGCGGCCTCTACGGCGAAGGCAGTCGCGGCGTCGGCGACTTCTATCAGATCAGCAATCAAGTGACCCTCGGCAAGTCCGAGGATCAGCTTCGCGAAGATGTCTCCGAGGCCGTGACCGGCGTCATCAAGTGGGAGCGCGACACCCGCCAGACCCTGCTCGAGGGCAAGACGCAGCGCCGCAAGACCGACGACCGCATCGAGGAAGCGGAAAAAAGTCTCCGGCGCGCCCGGGCGCTCGATTCCGGCACTTGTCTCGACGCGATGTCGGCGCTTCGCCTCGCGCTCGTCTCCGGTGTCGACCTGGCCTCCGAATATGGCCTCGATCTCGACCTAGAACGCCTGAACCGCCTCTTGCTCTACACCCAGCCGGCACACCTGCAGCACCTGGTGGGCCGGGCTCTGAGCCCTGAAGAACGCGACGAGTTGCGGGCAGAGGTCGTCCAGAGGACGATCTGGGGCGACTAGGAGGCGCCTGAGGACCTGGATCGGCCGCATCCCCGCAATTCAGGCCGGCTCGAGGTCGATTCCGTCCAGGGAATCCACCTGTCTGGCCGATGAAGAATCTTGGTGCAGCGCGGTCCGATGGACCGGATGCCACCGGTGATTCGTAATCCCCTGTCCGACAGACTACATCTGAAGGCACGGCGTCCTAACGCCCCACCTGAGACTCTGCATGTTCGACCGCTTCACCGACCGGGCCAAAAAGGTCATGTCCTTCGCGCGCCAAGAGGCGCAGAAGTTCAACCACGAATACATCGGCACCGAGCACATCCTGCTCGGCCTCGTTCAGGAGGGCAGCGGAGTCGCTGCCAACGTGCTCAAGAACATGAGCATCGACCTGGAGAAGGTCCGTCACGAGGTCGAGAAGATCGTCAAGACCGGGCCGTCGATGGTCACGATGGGCCAGCTCCCCTTCACGCCGCGGGCCAAGAAGGTCCTCGAACTGTCGATGGAGGAAGCGAGCCAGCTCAGCCACAACTACATCGGAACCGAGCACCTGCTGCTCGGTCTGATCAAGGAGAACGAGGGCATCGCCGCTCAGGTCCTGATGAACCTGGGCGTCAAGCTCGAAGAAGTCCGCGAAGAGGTCCTCGAATTCCTCGGCGCTTCGGACAACGGTTCGGATGAAGAACCGGACGCCGAGCCGCTGGGAACCGGCCAGGCAGCTAGTGGCTCGGCTAAGTCGAAGACCCCGGCGCTCGACTCGTTCGGCCGCGACCTCACGGACCTCGCCAAGGACGGCAAGCTCGACCCGGTCATCGGCCGTGAGCACGAGATCGAGCGGGTCATCCAGATCCTCTCACGCCGCACGAAGAACAACCCGGTCCTCCTCGGCGAGGCCGGTGTCGGCAAGACCGCGATCGTCGAAGGCCTGGCGCAAGACATCGTCAAGGGCAACGTCCCGGAGATCCTGCGTCGCAAGCGCCTCGTCGTGCTCGACCTCGCAATGATGGTCGCTGGCACGAAGTACCGCGGTCAGTTCGAGGAGCGCATCAAGGCAGTCATGACCGAGGTGCGTCGCGCGAAGGACGTGATCCTCTTCATCGACGAGCTCCACACGCTGGTCGGTGCCGGTGGCGCAGAGGGCGCAATCGACGCCAGCAACGTGCTCAAGCCCGCGCTGTCGCGCGGCGAGGTGCAGTGCATCGGCGCCACGACCCTGGACGAGTACCGCAAGTACATCGAGAAGGACGGTGCGCTCGAGCGTCGCTTCCAGACCGTCCCGGTCGATCCACCGACGCAGGATCAGGCCTTCGAGATCCTCAAGGGGCTCCGCGATAAGTACGAAGCCCACCACCGAGTCATCTACACCGACGGCGCTCTCTTGTCGGCGGTCGAGCTGTCGAGCCGCTACATCAACGGCCGCTTCCTGCCGGACAAGGCGATCGACGTGATCGACGAAGCGGGTGCGCGCATCCGCATCCGCTCGATGACGCAGCCGCCCGACATGCGGGAGATGGACCAGGAGATCGAACGCCTCAGCAAGGAGAAGGAAGAGGCGGTCGCCAACCAGGACTTCGAGCGCGCGGCCGACCTGCGAGATCAGGCCTACCAGCTTCAAAAGAAGAAGGAGACCATCCAGAAGCAGTGGCGTGAGCGTGAGGCGTCTGTCGAGACCGGCGGCAAGGTCGATGAGGACATCATCGCCGAGACCGTCAGCAAGATGACGGGCATCCCGCTCAACCGGATGGACCAGGCTGAAGCAGAACGCCTCCTGAACATGGAAGGCGAGCTGAAGGAACACGTGATCAACCAGGATCGCGCGATCGAGGCGGTCAGCCGCGCCGTTCGCCGCACCCGTTCGGGTCTGAAGGACCCGTCGCGCCCGATGGGTTGCTTCCTGTTCCTCGGCCCGAGTGGCGTCGGCAAGACCTGGCTCAGCAAGTGCTTGGCCAAGTTCATGTTCGGCACCGACGACGCGATCATCCAGATCGACATGTCGGAGTACATGGAGAAGCACAACGCTTCCCGCCTCGTCGGCGCGCCTCCGGGCTACGTCGGCTACGAGGAAGGCGGTCACCTGACCGAGAAGGTCCGGCGCCGTCCGTACTCCGTCGTGCTCCTCGATGAGATCGAGAAGGCGCACCCCGACATCTTCAACATGCTCCTCCAGATCATGGAGGAGGGTCGCTTGACCGACTCGTTCGGTCGCCACATCGACTTCCGCAACGTGATCCTGATCATGACGTCGAACATCGGCGCCAACCTGATCAAGAACTCGGCGGGCCTCGGCTTCGCCAAGAGCGGTGCAGATGCCGGCGCGGAGAAGATGGGCGAGATGATCAAGCAGGAGGTGGAGCGCCACTTCCGCCCGGAGTTCATCAACCGCCTCGACGAGATCGTCGTCTTCAACAAGCTGCAGCTCGAAGACATGCAGCGCATCGTCGAGAACGAGCTCAAGAAGGTCGGCGAGCGCTTGGCGCCGCGGAACCTGCAGCTCGAAGTCGGCCAGGACGTCGTCGATTGGATGATCGAACACGACTTCAACGCCGACTTCGGTGCCCGTCCACTGAAGCGGGCGGTCGAGCGCCACCTCGAAGACCCGCTGTCGGAGGAGATCCTCCGCGGCCACCTCGATGGGCACTTCAAGATCCTGTCCTCGATGAAGAACGGCGAGATCGCCTTCGACTTCGAGGAGCTGCCGAAGCCGCCGGAAGTGGCAGACGACCGCGGGGACTCCAGCGATGCCGGTGAAGCTCCCCGGGTTGACGAGCAGCCGGCTGGCTCGGGTGACGACTCCGCAGAAGGCTGAGCCTTCCGCGCTCGCGGGGCCCGAGGGCTCCGCTCGAGCCGGTGCGAGCAATCGCACCGACCGACCGCGCCCCTCACGGAGGCACGGTCAGAGAATGCGAGTGATCGCGAGGCTGCTGATCCTCAGGGTGGGCTGGCCACTCCAGCCGACGACCTGCGAGTAGACGAACGTGTTCCGTAGGCTGGACATTCCCGGCACGGAGATCGAGTAGTTCGTGATCCCGTTCGCTCCGATCGCCACTGGCAGGGAGAGCGCCCCGGGCACGGCCAGGAAGAACGTTCCATCGAAGAGGCCGGGACTCTCGAGAGGCTGCGTGTCGAGACCGATCGCGGCGATTCCGAGATCGCCCGAGTCGCCGTGGACGGTCCACGGGATCGGAGATCCCCGCAGGATGAACGATGGCCCAACCAAACCTGGCTGCCGGCGAACGACTGGCCGTCCAGCGGTGCAAGACGGGCCAAGGGTCGCCGCGGGAACCACCCCCGACACCTCGGCCGGGAGATTGCCGTCACAAGTCAGATCGCCGAGGCCACCCAGCTGGTTCGACACGAGTACTCGTGCGTTGCCAAGGGGCGTGACATCAGAAGACACCGGCCCGTTCCCTTCGAGGATGCACTCGTCGAAGACCATCGTCGTGTTCCCGGCGGCGACCGCGGCATCTCGTGAGAACGTGGAGTTCCCCGCACGAATCGCACCTCCGGAGAACATCACGGTGCCGCGACCCAAGAACGGAGTCGAAGCAACGACTCCATCGAGCAGCCCGGCAACGCTCCCGAAGGCACCGATCTCGCAGCTTGCGAACGCCACGGTGGAGTCGTCCAAGATGACGGCCACGCTCGACAAGTTCGGCGGCGAGGGCGTGATTCTGCAATCGCTAACCAGCACTTCGGGGCAACGGCGGAACACCACTGCCTGAGACGTCGCCGTGAAGCGGACGCCGGAAATCTGGAAGCACTGACCGGCGGGCACGTCCTCGATCTGCAACCGCGAATTCAAGGACACCCCTGACTCACCAAGGATGCGCACCCCCTTGGCCTGCGCACCGGTCCGGATGATGCCTGGGTAGTTCCCTTGCAGGATCCGGATCGTGTCTCCAGGCTGCGCTGCGTCGTAGGCCGGACCGAGTCAGTCTTCCTCGAACTTCAACCTCCGGCGCACTGGCAGATCGGGGACCGACTGGCACTCGGCCCCGTCCGGAAATCGAGCCTGATGACGCTTCGCCCAACGGCCGTAGCTCCGTGCGCGAAGGTGCTGAGCCCGACGGCCAAGACCGTGACTTGATAAATCGCCTCTCGGTGCGGGATGGCCGCGTGCTCCGCGACCAGGATTGCGAACAGGATCGTCGCGAGGCCGCGTGGGCCGAACCACCCTAGAAACCCCACACTCGGCAGCATCAGTTTCGTTCCGAACAGGGCGATCGCCGACGGCACCATCCGAATCAAGGTGAGGCTGAGGACCAGATAGCCGGCAACCGAGACGTCGAACGCTCCGAGAACCGGAGGCAACATGGCCGCCCCAAACATCAAGAACGCCATCGTCGCGAGAAGCTGACCCTCTTCTTCCGCAAACTCCTGCATCGCCTCGCAGACCGTCGTGGTCGTGTTCCCCAACACCAGCCCAGCGACGAACGCGGCGATGAAGCCATTCCCACCAAGAAGCTCGGCCGCGGCGAAAGCCCCGAGTGCCATCGCAAGTCCGGCGAAGTGCTGGGACGCACGCGCGATTGTTCCGGCGTCGGCAGCCCGCTGAACTATGCGGGCTGCGGGCCATGCGACCAGGACCCCAGCTACCGGTCCCAACCCGATCTGCTGCAAGGCGAACGACAGGCCACTCGGCTCACTCGGGCTCTCGGAAGTTCCGACGACCGCCGCAGCGAGCAGCACCATCACGATCGGCACCGCGACCCCGTCGTTCAGGCCACTCTCGACTTTGAGGGCCTGCCGAATACGGATCGGGACCCGCTCACTGCTGACGACGACCTGACCGAGTGCGGCGTCTGTCGGGGCGAGCACGGCTCCGAGCAGGAGCGCTTCGGCCCACGAGAGCTCGGGAAAGAACAGCCGCGCGAATGCTCCTCCGAGGAGGATCGTGAGCGGCATTCCGATCGCGAGCAGGCGCGCAGGGATCGAGTAACCACGACGGAGCTCGGAGAATCGGATTCGAGAGGCATCCGAGAAGAGCACCAAGACCAGCGTGACCTCGATCACCAGATCGACGCCCTCACCGTCGACGCGGATCCAGTCGAATCCGTGGGGTCCCAACACCCAACCGATCGAGACGAACAGCATCGGCGCGGTGATCGGCGAGCCCTCGATCCGCGACGACACCAGGCCGTAGGCGAAGACGAGAGCGGCGATCGCGAACACAGTCGTCGGATCCATGCACACCCGGTGAAGCGAGAACCGCCGTCCGGGGCAAGGCCGGTTCTCGATTCTGCCTGCAGCTCCGCGCGCGGATCGGCAACCGCCTCCTCTGAGAGGATTGACACCTCAGGACCTAATACATCACAATCTGATGTATGGCGGAGAGCCACCCCTTCCCAACCGAGTTCGTTCGCGGAGCGCTCGAGCTCCTCGTCCTCGGCACCCTCCAAGACGGAGCGCTCCACGGCTACGCGCTGATCCAGGAGCTCCGCACGCGTTCGGACTCTCGCTTACGGATGAACGAGGGTGCGGTCTACCCGCTCCTCCACCGACTGGAACGCGGCAAGCTCCTCCGCTCCGCCAGCGACGCTTCAAGCGGCCGCCCACGGAAGTCCTACGCGCTCACGGCAGCCGGGAAGCGCGCACTGAAGAAGGCCCATGACGAGTTCGCAGAGTTCGCTCGTTTCGCCCTTCAGGTCAGCGAGCCGGAACCCAAACCATGAGACCCCTGATCCGACGTATCGACGAGGTCCTCGCCCGAGTGCCGAGTGACTCGATCCACGCCCGTGCGACGCGGGAAGAACTGCTGGGGCACTTCGAATCGTCGGTCGACGATCGCCTGACAGGTGGAGATTCGCTGGAGAAGGCACTGGAGCACACGCTCGAGTCCTTCGGTGATGCGGAGCCCCTGGAGCGTGACTACTACGACGACTACCTCCGCTCGCGATTCCGGCTTTTCGGCCTCATCGACATGGAGGAGTGGACTGCTCCCAGAGCGACCGCACGGCTCGGCCTCTTCTTCGCGGCCTTCGGACTGCTCTTCGGCTGGTTGATTCCGACGATTGGAGCATTCTCCAGCGCCTTCGGAACGGCACGGGTCTCGATCAATCAGTCGGGTGTCGTCGACTTGGAGGCCGTTCGCGACGCGTCCGACCTGGCGACTCACAGCCCGTTCCCCGAGACGATGACGTTGTTGACCGGCTACGGAGAACCATCGCCCCCGCCGACCGGCACCGCCCTCGGGATCCTCGGCTTCGTGCTGCTGATCGCAGCGACGATCCTGACACTGCGCCGCGTGCACCCTCGGCTGACGGCGCAAGCGGTTCCGCTCGGGATTCTGATCGCGGGGCTCGGAGCCTTCTTCGTCTGGGCATCGACCGCGGTCGTCACCTACGCCGACGCGATCTTCGATCTGGTCTACACGAGCGAAACGGCTCGACTCGGCGAGTCCGCACGAACGCTCTCTCAGGTGGGATCGGCCTCTCTCGGGCTGCTCCTACTCACTGCCGTGTCGCTCGCCATTCTCCTGGTGCGGGCGCGTCGCGAGCAGCTCGCTCGAACAATCCTGTTGCGCCAGCTGGCATCCGCGGCGGCGCTCAGCACCGTCGGACTCGTGCTCGCCTCGCACCGACACCTGGCCTCGACGATCTTGGATCTATCGGAAGACATCGACTCGGTCTCCCCGGCGCAGCTCGTCGGCGCCATCGACTTCGATCTCGCTCAGTTCGTGGTCGGCGGCTTGCTGCTCTTGTTCGGCGTGCTGCGATTCGAGCGGTGCCTCGAACGCGCGCTGCGCATTCACGCCGCTCGGTCACCTCTCGCGGAGTGACCGGTTTCGCTCAGCGAGCGAACCAGGACCGGATCGTGGCCGCGTCGTAGGGCACACGCGACCCTCCAAGCACTTCGCAGACGAGGCCCGAGTCCTGGATCTCGTGGCAGTACTCCCAGAGGTCGTTGCCGTTCTGGTCGAACTCGACGACCCGTCCGCCGGTCGCCTCGAGGATCAGCCAATTGCCATTCGGGAGTAACTCCGCCTTACCGCCGACGGTGGAGTAGAACGGCTGAAGGTCGGTCGGGTCGGGCTCCGGATAGATCACTTTCACCTCGCCAGTGTGCGGTCGCAGGCCCAGGAGCCGCGTCCCCATGCGCAACGCGCCGTTGAACTCCCCGTCGGGGTTGTTGTCGAACACCGAGATCCAGCCGTCGCCGATGAAATCCGGGTCGTGCTGACGAATCGTATGTGCCGCGTCGAACCACTTGATCTCGAGCGTGTCGGGATCGAGCACCAGCACCGTGTGCGTGTCGCGGAGTGACACCAGCAGATCCCCGGCCTCGAACATCGGGTACTGATCCGCCATCTCGGCCGACAACTCCTCGACATCGTTCATGTGGGTGACGTCATCCGCGACCGGATCCGGCGCGAGTCGCTGACTGATCAGACGGTCCAGACCGTTCTGAAACAGCGCCTTCAGGATGCTGACCTCCTTGAGAACCTCACCGTCGGGCGAGTAGAGGACGGCGAGGTCTTCGACGAACGGCAGCTTCAGCCCCCGGAACTGGAGTGCGTCCGTGGGAAGCTCCCGGAAGTTCAGACCGCAGACCCAAAAGTTGCCGTCCTCGTTCCGCGCGATCGAGTGGTGCGTCCGGCGACCGGACTTCCATCGCACGGTGCCATCCGGGGCCATCCGAACCAGACCGAGGTACTCGATGTTGAACAGCAGGTCGCCGTCGGGGAACAGCCAGGTGCCGTGGATGTAGTTGCTCTGGATGTAGAAGAGGTCTTTCAGGCCGTCCGTGTAGGGATTCTCCGGCCAGATCTCGAACGGATCGGTGACGTAGTGCCCGAGCACCTTGCCTTCGGCATCGATCAAGCGCGCTCCGGCGACACCACCATGCTCCTTCCACAGCGAGGTGATCAGCGTGGTGCCGGGCTGCAAAGATCCCGACCCCAGGCGTCGCACACCCGTTTCGAACCCCGGTCGCGCAGGGTGCGAGTGTCGCTTCAGGTGGTAGTCCTCCTCGATCTGCTCAGCCCCCTCGATCGCGCTACGGATCGCCGACGACGGCCACCAGCCGTAGTAGGCATCGGCGAAGCCGAGCAGGAAGACGAGCAGGGTCGCGCTCAGCCCGAAGGCGACGATCGGGAGCTTCTCCGAGATGGCCATTCGCAGGCAGTGTAGCGAGGCCGGTGCGGCGACCGCGACGCTGTTCGGCTCTCACCTCTTGGGATGAGCCCAGAGGCCGAAGAGGCGGCCGTCATGCCACAGAAAGGTCAGCTCGTCGGACTCGACGACTCGAGGATCCGACGCGAGCTGGACCGCGTCGCCGAGTGCCTGCCGCGTGTAGGGCTGGCCGTTGCGAACGAATACATCCACGAGGAGCACGACGTCCACCCCCTGAGCCCGCGCAAACGGCAGCACATTCACTGGCCAATCACGCCAGCGACTCGGCAGCGCCGTGAACGAGTGCGCATCGTCGAGCTTCACGGAGTCGAACCCACGCCAACCCGCGAGGCGAAACGGCTTGAAGCCCAGGCAGAGGTATTGCGCCTCGGAACCGGCGGCCGCGACGGCGGTCTCAACGGACTGGTCGAGATGGTCATGCCTGGCCCTGAGCGAGGCCGGAAGGTGCAGGGAGAACACGCAAGCACCGAAGACGACGAGCGCCACACCACCAAGTCGCCTCAGCCCTGCGGACGAAATCGCCTCTCCCCGAGTTGAACGAGCCAGAAGACCGAGGCCCATCGCGACGAGCGGGACCTGCCATTCCCAGTTCTGCGGTTCGAACCAGAGGAAGAAGCTCTGGCGACAGACAAACAGCGTCGCGAACGCGGCGAGCAAGCGGGTGTTGCGGCCTCCGGAACGCCCCCTCCAGACGAAGGCAACGCCGGCGAGCAGTGTGATCGGAACGAGGCCCAGCGCAACCGGCACCGAATCCAGCGCGTCGATCTGCGGCACGAACGCGTTGTGGAAGGCGACCGCCAACAGGTGCGGCGACGACAGCCCGACGATCTCCGCGAAGGAGAAGGTGCCGTGGTTGCCGATACCGAGAACGAAGTCCTTGAACGTCGCGATGCTGTTCACGGCGTCGTTCGCACTCCACGCGAGATACCAGGTCGCGACCGGCATCGCACCAGCGGCGGCGAACGCGACGACCATCGGCCAGAATCGCACACGGCCGATCAGCAGGACGAACACCGCCGGCGTGATGAAGATGCTGTCCTGTCTCGCGAGAAACGCCGCCCCCAGCGTCAGGCCGACGGCCACGAGGCTCGGACGATCCTTGGACGCGAGGAAGAGGGTCGCCAGGGACAGGGCGGTCGCGAGCGGCACCGTCTCCCCCCCGCAGGCGTGGTAGAAGCTGCCACGCATCGATACCAGGACGGCCGCGCAGGCGAGCCCGACCCAACGTCGCTCCGGACCGGCCAGAAGTCCGAGTAAGAGCACGCAGAGCGCCGTACCGAGCCCACTGAGGACTTGGGTTGCATGGTGACCCGGATGCGAAATCCCGAGCGACTCGAACCCCCGCGTCAGGCCGAAGAGGGCGAAGTGGTAGAGGATGTGGTTCGCGTTCGTCGCTCCGAGCTCCGGATCGTTGGTCAGCGACTCGGCGGCCTCGACGCCCTGCGCGTACAGAACCGGATCGATGACCGCCATCCGACCATCGGAAAACGGCGACCAGAGCGTCACCGAGACGATGAAGACGACGAGTGCCAGCAACCACAGCAGCCGCGTCGCGAGACGGTTCTCACTGCGCTCGGGCGGCGCTGCCGCGATGGGTTGGTCGCTCGATCGATCCACTTCACGCACCGTAGCAGCGGCTCAGCATGCGTTCACGGTTGCGTGCTGGGCGACTCCCGATCTCGACTCGAGAGATCGGCGAGGCCCCGCGAAGCCTGCCAGCGCATCAGCGCAAAGTCCGGCCCGAGCAGATCGCGGGCCTCGCGGAAGTCTCGAGTCCAGATCACAGCGACAACCCGACCGTCCTCAGTCCGTCCGCTCCACGGAACCAACACCGGATCGAACTCCTCGACCGGCGAGGACGAACGATCCTTGGCCACTCCAACCACGTAGGTCGCGATCGTCGCCGAGCGATCCGCCCGGCGTTCCTCTTGCAGCTCAGACCGTCGCTTCGCATCGAGATGCGGCACACGGCGCAGGGCGTCGGAGCCGACGACCCGAGTCCGCTCGACTCGGAACAGGCCCGCTTGCACGGCCTCGTTGTGCTCGAGGACCTCATCGACCGTCGCCTCGTCCGAGATGTCGAGGAGGAGCAAACCCGGAGGTAGGGTCTGCGATCGAATCAGCGGCTCCGGCTCGATGGGTTCGCACACCATCGGGCCGGCAGAAACCAGGAAGAGCGCCCGCGCGAGAGCGTCGAGCCACTTGAGTTGCTCGTTCGCGAGTCGTTGCTGCTCGCCCTGATCGATCCGGGCCTCGGGCTCCGGCCAGAACACCAGCGCCGTGTAGAGGACTTCTTCGGCCTCGGCTTTCGGCTCGGTCGCAGCGCAGGCGCTGAGACCACCGAGTGCGAGAGTCAGCAACAGCGTTGGAGACACGCCAGGATTCGGCATGGTGCGAAGTTAGCAGAACCCCAGCCGAGCGAGTGACCGAAGGCGGTTCCTGGACACGGGGTCCTCGATGGATCCCTGGCTCGCTCTCAGCCTGATCGAAGGCTATGGCCCAGCGCCGGTCTCGCCTCTGCTGCGGCCTGGAGTGGACCCTCGAGACACCTTGAGACATCCACCTCGGGATCTGCCTCCCGGCGTGAAGGCACGACTCCGCAGCGACCAACTGTCCGAGAAAGTGCGGAGCGTCGAACGACTCTGCGCAGACCTCGGGATGGCCTGGCTTCGCGCCGAGTCCGATTCGTTTCCCGGTGTGCTCGGTGAGGTCGAGGATCGGCCGGTCGTGCTCTTCCTGAGAGGGGATCGAGGGGCCATCCACAATCGGCCGGCCGTCGCCATCGTCGGCAGTCGCACGCCGACCGCGTACGGGCTCGCGGCGACCGAAGACTTCGCGAGCACCCTGGCCTCGGTCGGAGTCACAATTTGGTCGGGCCTCGCACGCGGGATCGACCAGCGCGCCCACCAGGCGACTCTGGCCGCCGGAGGCCGGACCGTCGCCGTTCTGGCAGGGGGACTCGACGAGGTCGAACCCCGGAGTCACCAGGGACTCGCGGACGCCATCGTCGAACACGGCGGCGCCCTGATCTCAGAGGCCCCGCCCGGCCACCGGCCGCGGAGGGGTCACTTTCCGAGGCGGAACCGGATCCTCGCACGCGCCGTGGACGCTGTTCTCGTGATCGAGGCGGGATCGCGTTCGGGAACCCTGCACACAGCGCGTCATGCGGTCGACGCCGGCGTCGACGTGTTTGCAGTCCCGGGCCCGTACACCTCGGAGCGCTGCCGAGGTTGTCACGCACTGCTTCGCGAGGGGGCTCAGCTCGCCGACAGCCCGAGCCGGTTGCTACGGGACCTCGGCTGGAGCCTTCGCTCGGAGACCGCCGCCGACGTCGAACGATGCAGGCCAGACTCCGAAGCAACGATTGACCCGCCGGTCGGGATCGACGGGAGCCTCCTGAACCTGGAGTTCGCTGCGGATCTGAGAGCACTGCTCTCCACACTCCAACCGGGACCTCGCCCCGAGGACGCTGTACTCCGAGAGTCAGGCCTCGAGCCTGAGACGTTCATCCGAACTCTCGTCGAGGCACTGGAGCGCTCACTCGTGACTCGCCTGCCGGGCGGACTGCTCGCCGCCCGGCACGGAACCCGCGCCCCGCCGTGACGACTCTCGGGCAGTCTCCCTCCAGCCCCCCGGACCAAGGGCGCAGGCGACGGGCACACGAGCTTGGCCCGCGCGCTCGATCAGACGAGCGCTGGGAACACCTGCATCAGCACGACCAGGATGGCCGTGCCGACGATGAGGCGAATCGCCTTCGGAACCGCGGAGCGGATCACACCCTTCGCATCGGAAGCCTGCGGCGCCGAGAACGCGAACATCACCAGGAACGAAACCGGAACGAGGACCAGGAAGTGCCAGATCAAGGTCATGCTCCCCCCTCAGACGGGACAGCGTCGGATGCGGCTTCGCTGGACGCAGTGGACGACTCGTCACCCTTGCCTTCCCCCTCGGTCTCGAGACCGAGCAGGCGGCGCTCGGCGATGCTGAACGAATCGACGATCAACACGACGTTGAGCAACCCGGCGCAGGTGCACAACACGACTCCGAGTTCGAAGAACCGACCCGAGAGTTCAGACATCTGCGACCCGCCAACGAGGAGAGCCGTCAGCAACGTGGCACCGCCGAACGGACTCTGGCCGGACCACCAGATCGGCCGTGCGGCACGGTCGATGCCGTGGCCACCGCTGAAGAGCATTCCGAGTAGGAACAGCGCGATCACCGACCCACCGACGAGGAGACCCTTGCTCTTCTGGCCGAGGACGATGTGCCCCGAGCCGGGCACCATGAACGTCAGCAGAGCTGCTCGAAGCGGTCCGAGGTCGATCCCCTTCACCGGGTTCAACGACTTGATGCCGCGAGCGATCCAACAAGCATCAGCGGCCGCGAACGCGGACGCGAAGCCGGAACCCGCCATCAGCCAGAACCCCAGATGCTCGCTTTCCCGCGGAAGGCGGATGTGGCGCAGAGCTGCCGGGCCGTCCAAGTCCTGCAAGGTATGCGCGAGCAGGTAGGGCGTCGGGTTCAGAATCTCGGGGATCAGCAGGTGCAGGCTGCCCGGCAGGAAGCCGAGGCTCCCGAGATCGAGACCGATGAACCAGATCCGGTCCGTGCAGAGGCCGTAGCCGGCGAAGAACAGGCCGAAGGCCAGCGCGAAGACCACGGCGGCCCGCACCGGTTTGCCCAAGAAGACATGGCTCAGCCCCGGCATCGCCAGACTGATCAGGGCTGCCTGTCCTGGTCGCAGTTGCATCGGCCGGAGAGCCTAACCGGCACGCTCAGCGATGGAACAAGACGAAACACCGAGTCTACCCGCGGCGTCCCATACGCCATGAAACCCTCCCCGATCCAGCTGTTCCGCGCCGGGTGTGCCCTGGGCGCGCTGGGAGTCGCGTTCGGAGCGTTCGGAGCGCACGCACTCGAGGGCCAGCTGGAGCCGAAAGATCTTCGCACCTACGAGAAAGCCGTCCTCTACCAGTTCGTCCATGCGATCGCTCTGGCGGGCCTTGGCCTCGCTCTACGCTTTTCCGAGGGAGGCAACGGCACCGGTCCGGGCCTGCGCGCCCGGGCCCGCCTGCGCCTCGGCGGAGGAATCCTGCTGTTCGGGACGATCGTCTTCTGCACCTCTCTCTACGTCGTGGCGTTCGGCACCAAGATCGCTGGAGCCGTCGCCCCGATCGGGGGCACCGCATTCCTCGTCGGTTGGCTGATCCTGGCTCTAGCCCCGCTCGCGAGCGACGACGTCGAATCCGACCCTCCCGTATGATTCGAATCGGTCGGCCGCGGGATCAACCCAGATCGCCGTGTCCGCTGCCTCCGAACCTCCGATGCGTCAGGCCATCTCGAAGATCCCACCGGCTCCCCGTCGTGTGCGCTGGATCCCGATCCTGACCCTGCGCTGGCGACTTCTGCTCGGCGCAGTCCTGCTGTTCGTCTACGGCGGCCTGGTGACACTCATGTTCACCTTTGCCTCGCTGAGCGACACTGGCCGAATCTTGGGCCCAGCGAGGGATCTGCGAGCGGTTGCCCCGTGGGTGACGATCGTGCCTGGGTCGGCGTTCGTCGTGCTCTGGCTTCGATCGGTTCGCGACCAACGACGGCTCCTCCGAACCGGTGACATCTCGATCGGCGAGGCCACCGAGTGGACGGAGTCGCGATCGATCGGACCTCGCACCCTGACCGTGCAGTTCTGGTTCCGGGATCATCATGCCGAGATCCACCAGGGCCGCGATCAGATCCGCCTCTACTCGGAACTCGGAGACTCCCTCACGCAGGGCAAGCGGGAGGTCCTGGTCGTCCACGACCGCAAGAAGCCGAGCCAACATCGACTCATCGATCTGGACCACCTGCTGAAGGCGACGTTCGAGAGTCAGTACGGAATGTCGCCGGTTCCCGAGAACTCGCCGCACGCCCAGTCGCCCGATCGCGACCCTAGACCTCACGAACGCGATTGACGAGCAACGGCCCGAGCCTTCCGATCGATCCCGTGAGCGACGAGACCGAACCGAACCAACGCACGGATCCACGATGGCGCTTGCTGTTCGTGCTCGCGACGGTCGGCCTTGTCACGTCCGTCCTCGCCCTGATCGTTTTGCTCGCTCGCGGGGTCGAAGTAATCGGTGACACCGATGCTCGACTGGAAGAAGTGCGCAGCTTCACGCAGGGCGAAGTCCTCGTGCTGAGCGAGGCCGGATGGCCACTACCCGAGGACCTGCGCCGAGCGGAGTTTCGGTTTCGTCACGGCGGACAGGACTTCGAGGGCTCCTGTTTCGTCCCTGCATCGACGACCGTCGGGCCGTGCACGATCGAATTCGTGCCGAGCGACCCGACACTCCACCGCGTGCGAGACGGTCGTCACGACCCGGTCGAGGCTTGGACACATGCTGTGTTCGGGTTCGTGCTCCTACCATCCCTTGCGGTCCTCGGACTCCTGCTTCGCCGTCGTGCGCTGACTCGCCTCGACACGTCCTCCGGCGAACCCGCATGAGTCAGGACGCCTCGCAATTCCGAGCAGCGGACATCCTCGCGCCCGACGGCCCGGTCGCTCGGCGTCTTGAGAACTACGAGATTCGCCCGGAGCAGCTCGAACTCGCGAAGGCCTGCGAAGAAGCCCTCGAAGGAGGCTCGCACCTCGTCGCGGAGGCCGGGACCGGAGTCGGCAAGTCGTTCGCGTATCTCCTCCCTGCGGTTCTCTACTCACTCCGCCATCCTGATCAGGGACCGGTCGTCATCTCGACCCGCACGATCGCGCTGCAGGAACAGCTCGCGGAACGCGACCTTCCCTTCCTCCGCGCCGTGCTGCCGCTGGAGTGGACCGCCGTGACCGCAGTCGGCCGCAACAACTACGTCTGCATGCGACGTCTCGAGCGCGCGATGAAGGACGGCGGCGAGCTCTTCGACGACCGCGCCCGAGCCAACGAACTGACTCGGGTCGAAGATTGGGCCAACCAGAGCCAAGAAGGCCTCCGGTTCGAGCTCGACCCGCCGGTCACAGACGTCGTCTGGGAAGAGGTTCGAGCCGAACACGGCAACTGCCTCTACAAGGCCTGCAAGTACTTCGAGGCCTGCGGATTCCAACGAGCACGCCGACGACTCGAGACCGCACAGATCCTCGTCGTCAACCACAGCTTGTACGTCGCAGATCTGCAGCTGCGCGGAGCGGGCGCGCAAGTCCTGCCCTCGCACCGAGTCGTGATCTTCGACGAGGCCCACCACCTGGAACGGACGGCCACCGAAGGGCTTGGTGCCCGCGCGACGCTCGGCTCCGTTCTGTGGCACCTCCGACGCATCCGGCCGAAGGGTAAGCGGCGCTCGCTCGCCCCCGAGCTGGAACGCGGCTCGGTCCACGCCCTGTTCGAAGTCGCCGAGGCCGCCGCCGAGGAGTTCTTCGGGCGACTCGGTGATCGGCTCGGGAACGACCGCCGCTCGCCGGTAGCGATCCCGCAGGAAGAATCGATCGACGTCGACTTCATCCAGCCGCTGGTCGAAATCGTACGCGAGTGCTCGCGCGCTGCGGCAGCGACGACCGAGGTCGACCGCAAGATGGAGCTGAGTGCGCGGGCCAAGGGGCTCCAGACCTTCTGCCTGACGATGCAGGCTCTGTGTGCGCCAAACGTCCAGGATGACGAAAACGTCCGACCGACGGTGCGCTGGATCGAACCCGAACGCCGCGGAGTTGCTCTGCGCAGCGCGCCACTCGAGGTCGGTCCGATTCTTCGGGACTTGTGCTTCCACCATCCACGGACCGCGATCCTCACCAGCGCGACTCTCGGACCGGCGGAGGGGCAGTTCCGATGGTTGCGCGACCGGCTCGGACTCGCCGAACGCGTCCAGACGCTGCGAGTCGGCTCGCCTTTCGACTATCACCGCCAGGTCCGGCTGACGATCGCCGAGGGCCTGCCAGATCCTGGACGGGAACCCGACGCGTTCCGGCGCGCCGCAGCGAACGAAGCCCGGGACCGAATCCTCGCGAACGATGGCCGGGCACTGATCCTCTGCACGTCCTGGCGATCCGTTCGCGAGTTCCGCGAGACGCTCGAGAACGCACTCGCGATGGAGGGCATTCCCTTGCTTGTCCACGGCGACGCGCCGGCGCAGGACCTCATCGCACGGAAGCGCAACGACCCGCGGTCGGTGCTTCTGGGCACCGATACGTTTTGGGAAGGCGTCGACCTACCCGGCGATGCCGTCACGATGGTGCTGATCGAACGACTGCCATTCGGACAGCCCGACCACCCGCTGACGAAGGCTCGCCAGAGCGCGATCGAGCAGCGCGGTGGCGACGCGTTCGGCGAGATGTCGCTGCCGGAAGCGCTGCTGAAGTTCCGGCAGGGCTTCGGCCGCCTGATTCGGCGAGGAGACGATCACGGCGAAGTCGTCGTTCTCGACCCTCGGCTACGAACCCGCCGCTACGGGGAGGCGTTCTTACGCGCTCTCCCCGAAGGCACCACGACCCCACCCGACCATCCTCCGCCGGACGAGGATCCAGCACACGACGCGCGCGGATCCCTCGACAACCCGGATAGCGAGCCGGATCTAAACGATTGGGGCAAGTTCTGACCTGCCCCCAGACCGCGATCAGACTTCCGGCAGAACGCCCTTGAGGCGCTGCAGCAGATCGCCGAGCACGTTGCTGGTGTCCGCGTTCCCAAGCAAGCGACCGATCTGCTTCTGAACGGCGCCAATCGGATCCTTGAGTTCCGCCGGAAGCGCAGAGCCAAGGAGCGAGCCAACGCCTTCGCCGGCGCCACCGGCCAGGCCGCCAAGGCTTCCCATCCCTTGCTCAATAGCCTGGACCAACGTGCCGATCTTGTCCTTGGCCGCGTTCGCGGTCTCGGTGTTGGTCACGCCTTCCAGCACGCCGCCGAGCTCGCCGAGCTTCGAAGCAACGCCGGACGTGTCCGACTCGTTGGAGGTGTTGGAGTTGTCGTCACCGTCGCCGGTGGCCTTGGAAACCTCGTCACAGGACGGAGCGACGAGAGCGAGAAGGGCGAATAGGAAGAATCGAGACATGGGGATAGTCTGAAACCACAGCTGGCTCTCGGAGAGTCAAATCTGCGGATTTGGATTCGATGTCTTTCGCCCCGGGGAACTGTCCCCCGCGGGTGTTGGGGCGAGATCCCTCCTCCCCGGATCGCGAGATTCTGGAGGCACCGAGGCGGGTTCCAGTGCACCGGGAGTGCGAAAGGCCCTCGGAGTCGTCTAGGACTCCCTTGCACCCCGATGCTCCGCCCCAGCGACTGCCCCTACTACGAGTGCTCGATGCATCGCGAGCCTCGGACGACTCTCTCATCCGCCACGACTCCTACCAGCCCTCGTGCAGGGCCCACGCGGTGCCTAGGCTCAACAGGGACGACGAACCCTCGACTCAGTCGGCCGGGTGGTTGCCCCGACGACTTCGACCGCGGCAGGTTCTGTGGTGGCGACAGGGCTTCGGTCGACGAAGCGGATACCCGCTGTCGAGCCTGGCGAGACCCTGGAATGAGGCGCGTACGGCGTGATGCGAGAGAATCGCGTCCCAACACGGGCCGGGGTCAGTTTAGGAATCGTGAATGTCACTCAAGCGATCGGCTTGCCCGAGAGCACCAACGGAACATTACGCATACGAGCCTGATCGCTCGCAACCGAGAATCTGGCAAGCCCGATCAACGCAAGCTTGAGGAACGGCAGCTCGCCCTCGATCGACTGATCCGCCATCGCCTCGAGCGCTTCACGATCAAATCCGAAGCTCCGACGACGCAAGAACACACACTGGTCACACAACGCCTGAAGAGACCCGAAGGTGCGGTCCTCGCCATCTGGGCCGGGACAACGAAAGGTGTAATCGAAGTCGCCGGGAAGCCAGCAGTCGGCGACCAGCAGGTGCCCGAAATGTGCCTTCTGGAACCCGGATCGCTCCGCCTCGGAGTAGGCGGGATCCATCGCCAAGGACGCGGGCAAGTCGTCCGGCACCTCGAGTTCGGGCCGCTCGGTGTAGATCGCCAGCAACCGGATGGCGTCGAGCGACCGACCGAGTAACAACTCGGACCGGCCTGATTCCGCTTCGGCATCACCCCACCAAACGGGCTTCTTGGGCCGCGACAGCAAGGACTCGTCGAGCTGGTCGAACCAACCGCGAACCGCGTCGGCTCGCAGAGATCGATCCGGTTGAAGGGAGGAGAAGAGGTCTCCAAATGCTCCCACGTTCAGCGTCGCAAGGTCGCTCAACGGGCAGCCCCACCATCGAACCGCTCATCGAGGAAGTTCTCGATCGCCGTGAACAAGTGGACCTGCTGGCGGATATCTCCGATGCCGTGACGCACGCGTGGGTAGGGCAGGAACTGGAACTGCTTCTGTGCCATTTGCAGCGCGTGGACGAACGACATGCTGTTCTGCATGTGGACGTTGTCGTCCATGGTCGCGTGCACGAGAAGGAGTTCTCCTTCGAGGTTCTCGGCGGACTCCAGCACACTCGATCCTGCATAGCCTGCGGCGTTCTCCTGCGGCAAACCCATGTAGCGCTCGGTGTAGATCGTGTCGTAGAAGCGCCAGTCGGTCACTGGGTTCACTGCGACACCGAGCCCCCACCGACGCGAGTTCACGAGGTTGAACAGCGTCTGATAGCCGCCGTAACTCCAACCCCAGAGCCCGATCCGCTCTTCGTCGATGCCGCCCTGAGCGACGAGCCAATCGACAGCATCCTCCATGTCCGAAAGTTCGGTCCGGCCCAGTTGCCGCCACGCCGCGCAGGCCGATCGGCGACCCTTGCCACTCGCCGAACGAGGATCGACCACGAAGACGACGTAGCCCTTGCGCGCTTGCCGGACGTGCCAGAGGAAGTCTCGACTCCGCCAACGATCCAAGGCTTTCGGGGCGTGCGGCCCTGCGTAGTGGTGGCAGAGCACCGGCGCCTTCTTCGCAGGATCGAAGCCCTCCGGACGAAGGATGTAGCCCTCCATCACGAAGCCATCCTCGGCCGGGATCTGCACCCACTCAGGTGGCTGTACGCCCAGGCGGTCGAACGGAATCTCGCGCGCGCTCCGCAGGCGTCGGATCTCGGAGCCATCTCGAACCGAGCGAACGGTCCAGTCCTCGGGAGCGATCAACTGCGAGTGACGATCGAGGAACGACTCGTTCCCCGGTGCGATTGTCACGTCGTGCCAGCCATCGACCGAGGTGATTCGTTCAGGTTCTCCACCAGCCAATGACACCCGAAACAGGTTCCGCTGCGTGAAGTTGCCGTGGTCGGAGAGGAACAAGACCTGACCGTCCGCCTCATCGACCGCGAGGAGATCTTCGACGTCGAACTCGCCCTCGGTCAGGCGACCGACCATCGCACCATCGTTGCGGTAGCGATAGAGATGCGCGAACCCGTCGCGCTCGGAAACCCAGAGGAACTCCTCGCCGTCCTTGATCCAGACCGGCTCGGACTTCGGTTCGAACCAGCAGTCGCTGCGTTCTTCGAACACGACCCGGGCAAGTGCCTCATCCAGGTCCGCTGCGATCATCTGCATCCAGGTCTGGGCCCGGTCGGTCACCTGGAAGAACACCTCGCCACCACTCGGATGCCAGTTCACCCACACGATCAAGGTGTCGATCAGCTCGAGTGCCGGGAGATCGATCCAATCGACCTCCCCACCGAGAGCGTCCACGATGCCGAGCGTCGCGACTGGGTTCGGGTCGCCAGCCTTTGGGTAATTGGTGACCTCGACTGTCGGACGGACGGGCGTGTCGGACACGAGCGTGAACTCCCTCACCGGCGACTCATCGAGGCGCAGGAGCGCGAGGCGAGTGGAGTCGGGCGACCACCAGAACCCCTTGAAGTTCCCCCGCCCGTAAACCTCCTCCTGATAGACCCAATCGAGGCGCCCGTAGAGAAGCTCTTCGTCCCCTCCTTCGGTCAGCCGTCGGACCTCGCCTCCGTCGACATCGACGAGGTAGAGATCCTGACCGCGCACGAACGCGACCATCGAGCCGTCCGGTGAGATGTCCTCCCCGACTTCAAGCTCCGGATCGTGCGTCAGACGACGAAGGTCGCCGTCCCGCGTGCAGTAGAACAGATCGTTGCCGAAGTTCGTGACGAACGCGCTGTGATCTGCGGTCCATCGGAACGCGTCTTCCTCCGCGAAGTGTTCGACCACCGACTCGCTGCGGACGCCGGGAAGCCCCTCGAACGCCGAACGGAAGGCCGAGGCAAACTCGGTCCGCTGACCCGAGCTCAGGTCCTCGAGCCACCAGATCGGTTGCTCACCCTCACCAGCCGCCGCGTAGACGAGCAGGTTCTCGTCGTCGAAGAATCCGGCGGGTTCGTCGGCCGGACTGACCAGGAGTCGATCGAGCCGGTAGCAATCGATCAGCGACAGCGGCAGCTGTTCTTGGGCTGCCGAGCGGGCCGCGGGCAACACCGCGGCAAGGATCATCGCGAGGGGGAAACGACGCATGGCCGACGATGTTGGCCCGAGACCTCGAGCGCGGCAATCGAGCGACGCCGATTCAGCCGCCCGGGACCGTCCAGTCAGTCGGTCTCGTCGCGCTGAGCCCGCTCCATGAGGGCTCTCACGGCAGCCTCAGGCGTCAGCCCGCCGAACAGGACCGAACAAACTGCGTCGGTCAGCGGCATCTCGATGCCCAGATCTCGAGCCCGCTCCTGAACGACTCGCGAGGTCCAGACCCCTTCCGCGACCTTCTGCGTCGACTCCAGAATCTGCTCGAGGGTCTCTCCACGTCCAAGACGCTCTCCGAACGCCCGGTTGCGACCGTGCTTGCTGAACGCCGTGACGGCGAGATCACCGACACCGGCCAAACCGTGGAACGTCTCCGGTCGGGCGCCCTCGGCCAACCCGAAGCGGGTCATCTCGAAGAGACCTCGAGCGAGGATCGCGGCCTTCGTGTTGTCCCCGAGCCCGAGCCCCTCGGCGATCCCGGCGGCGAGCGCGATGACGTTCTTCAGCGCACCGCAGAGTTCCACACCGAGTAGATCTTCGTTGCGGTAGACCCGCAGCGTCTCGTTGGTCAGCGCGGTCTGCACGAGGCGTCGCACCTCGTCGTTCGCTCCGGCGATCACGACCAGAGCCGGAAGGTTACGGGCGATCTCCTCGGCGTGGCTCGGACCGCTCAGACAGAGGATCGGTGAGCT
This sequence comes from Planctomycetota bacterium, assembly GCA_039815565.1. GTDB lineage: Bacteria > Planctomycetota > UBA1135 > UBA1135 > UBA2386 > JBCBZB01. Next base: position 16,795 of record JBCBZB010000013.1, on the reverse strand, counting down.
GGGGAACACCTCCTGCAACACTTCCGAAGGTCGAAGACCCGATCCCTGTTCGAGCCCCTTCGCCAGCGAGACGAGCGGGACCGACTCGGGCATCACGTCCTCGAGTTCGAGCAGCGTTTCGCGCAGGTGCTGCGTCGGAACCGCCGCGAGGACGAGATCGGTGTCTCTCAGCGCCACCACCGGATCCGCCGTGAACAGCAGTTCGGGTGGTAGCTCCACGTCGGGCAGGTAGCGCGGGTTGCGCCCGGTCGCCGCGATCGCCGAGGTGTAGACGTGATCGTGCCCCAACACTCGAACCGTGCGCCCGGCACGGTGTTGTGAAAGCGCCATCGCGGTGCCGAAACCGCCGTTGCCGAGAACCGTGATGTTCATACCTTCGCCTCCCGTCGAGTCACGAAGAACTGACGCAGGTTCGAACGATGGGTGTACAGCAGGAAGAGCGCGCCTGTGATCGCAGCGACCGAAACCGCCCATCGGTCCGAGAACGCGGTCGATGGTTCACGAAGCGGAACGGCCAGACCAAGTGTCAGGCCGAGGGCGAGGCTTCCCCAAAACACCTGCCGAGTCAGTCGGGCAACGATGCCGAACACGACCAGACTCGCCACCAGTGCGATCGGCTCGACGGCCGCGAAAACGCCGGTCGTGGTCGCGACCCCTTTGCCACCCTTCAGTCCGAGGAACGGCGAAACGCAATGACCGAGAACGGCGGCTGCCCCCAACGCGACCTGTCGATCCACGGTTTCCGGAAGCCCGAACCAGGTGGCGAAGAACATCGCCGGGACGAAGCCCTTGAAGAAGTCGAACAGGTAGATGCCGAGGAACACGGGGAGCCGGCCCCGCCCCTCGAACACGCGCGAGGCATTGGTCGCGCCGACGTTTCCGGAGCCGACCTGCCGGATATCGACGCCCTTCCACGCTCGAACCACGAGGAGCCCGAACGGCACTCCGCCGAGAATCCAGGCCAGAAGAATCGCAATTCCGAGCGACATTCGGCGCGGATCCTACCAGCCGAGCCGGCCGTCGCGAGAGCGCTTCGGAGAGCGGTCGGTGTTAGGTTCTGGGCCGCTTGGCCGCCTCTCGAACCCCGCTGCGAATCGGAATCGACACCGGAGGGACTTTCACCGATGCGGTGGTCGTCGAGCGCGGGCGAGCGCGCACTCTGAAGGTCCCGTCGACGCCCTCTCATCCGGGTCGAGCCGTCGTCGTGGCCGCGAACCGCCTACGCGGAGACGGCCGAACGGTCGACGTCGTTCACGGCACGACCGTGGGGCTGAACGCACTCCTCCAGGGCCGAGCCGAGCGCACTGCCCTGATCGTCAACGACGGTTTCCGCGATCTGGTCGAGATCGGTCGCCAGGAACGCCCGCACCTCTACGCCCTCGAACCCGAGCGGAAGGCCTTCCCCGTCCCGCGCTCGGCTCGGTTCACCTTGAACGTGCGGCGTGACGCGGAGGGCCGCTCCCTGATTCGACTCGACGACGAGGAAATCGGGTCGGTCGCCGAACGCATCGGCGCCCGGGGCATCGAATCGGTCGCGGTGTGCCTGCTGCATGCGACCGCAGCTCCGGCCGACGAACGCCGGATCGGTCGAATCCTGCGCCGTCACGGGTTGCACGCGAGCCTGTCGCACGAGGTGCTGGCTCGAGTGGGCGAGTTCGAACGAGCGACGGCGACGGTCTGGAACGCGTCGCTGCGGGGCCTTGTCGGTGACTACCTGAAGACTCTCGGCCGAGCGCTGCAGCCGGGCCTTCTCCGCCTCCACCGCAACACGACCGGCATTCTCGACCAGGGCGAAGCCACTCGCTTCCCGATCCGGTCCTTGTTCTCCGGCCTGGCCGGTGGGCTCGCGGCAGCGTCACGGCTCGGCCAGGAACTCGACCTCGATCGTGTGGCGACGCTCGACATGGGCGGGACCTCGACCGATGTCGCCCTCGTCTCGACCACCCGGATCGAACCGGCAATCGAACCGATCGACCTCGATGGGCTTCCATTCGCCGCACCGGCCCTCGATCTCCAGACGATCGGTTGCGGCGGCGGATCGATCGCTCGATGCGACGACGGCGGCGCGCTCCGAGTCGGCCCCGAGAGTGCGGGAGCCGATCCCGGACCGGCGTGTTACGGCCGCTCCCGACTTCCGACGGTGACCGACGCGCACGTCGCCCTCGGACATCTCGGCGAGGAGACCCTGCGAGCCTCCGGTATGGAGCTCGATCCGGACCGATCTGTCGACGCGATCCACACGCTCGCGAGGCAGCTGGAATGCTCCCCACGTCGTTGCGCGGAAGGCATTCTCGACGTCGCCGACGCCTCGATGGCCCGCGCGCTCGGACGCATTTCTTCCGAGCGAGCGGTCGACCCGGCAGGGGTTTCTCTTCTGGCCTTCGGCGGCGCCGGTCCCCTCCATGCGGCTCGATTGGCTTACCGCAGCGGATTCGCCGAGGCCGTGATCCCCCCGACTCCCGGTGTGTTCTCGGCCATCGGTCTCGCTCTCGCTCCAGAGAGCCACGAAATCGAACTCCCGATCGGACGGACCGTCGATCCAGTCGACGCACGGCGAGGGCTGGAAACGTTGCTCGAGAACGGCCGGAGGCTTCTCGGCGGCCCTTCGGCGACGGGTCCCCGACCGCGGATCGATGCCGTGTGTCGCTATCGGGGCCAAGGTCACGGCCTACGTCTACCGTTTGCCAGAACGCTCGCCCGTTCGTTCGAGACGCTCCATCAGGAACGCTACGGATTCGTCGGAGAGCGGGAGGTCGAACTCGTGTCTCTGACGTTCCGGCGGGTAGGCTCGGCACCTCGCTGGCCTCGGTTCGAAGACCCGGCGCCCTCGCCTGCTCTCGCGAGTCGCCTCCCTCCGATCGGCGGCGCACCGCTCCGGCGGATCTGCCGGTCCGAAGCCAGTCGCGCCACGGCCCCCCTGCACGGACCGGCGCTGATCGAGGAATCGACCAGCGTCACCTGGATTCCGGACGGGTTCGTGGCAATCACCGAACCGGCGGCCATCCGGGTTCGTCGACACGAGTCCTGAGAGCCATTCCGGTCGGCGCCCGAACGCGAGCCTCAAGCGGCAAAAAATCTGCGGTTCCGGCAAAGATCTCGCCCGCGCCATCGGTGTCTCGGAGCCGCGCGTAACCCGCCAGAACCGCCGTCTGATCGGTCCTGCAGCCAGCCAAGGCCGATCTTTTCGTGGCCGTTCCGGGCCTTAGCGGTCTACACTTGCGTATCGACAGTAGACCGAAGGAGTGGATCCACGGAGAAGCCCGAGAAGGGTGGATTCAGGAAACACAGATCCAAAGACGACGTTTTAACGCGTTCGACGGATCCGATCTCGTCGTTGATCGAAGGAACAGTGGTCAACCCTCTGTTTCGCAGATCGATGCACGAGGGAGGTCGAATTGACAATTGGGAATCATGCTTCGGATCCGGCAATTCAGTCGGTCTCCGCAGCCGTGCGCACGTGAGCCGGAGGTTGTCCTCCAGGGCGTAAAAACTTGACTCTCCTTCTTCCCCTTTTCCCGAAGTTTCCCCTCCGGCGTTTTCTTCACGACCGCACGTGACCCTCGGGGCCGACTCCAGGCCCGCGTGATTCCCTCACCGTCTCCGGCGCGTCAGGCTTGCCTGCCCCGTCTTGGTCCGCGACACCTCTCGCAGACTGGCAGCTCCGCGATGTTTTCGCGTCGAGCGCCGATCAGGCATCGAGATCCGAACCGTCGTCCGGAACGATCTCGAGCTCGGATTCACAGGCCGCGAGCCAGCTCTCGACATCGTCGATCAACTGCTCGACCTCGTGCGGCTCGTCGGTGATGCGATGCGGCAAGACACCTTGAGTCGTCAGCAGCACATCCGTACGACGCTCGTCACGCGGCGAAGACTCACGGACGAAGTCTTCGAAGCGATCGAACAACTCCGGGTCGAAGGTCTCCCCCCGATCTTCACGCAGTCGATCGAGCGCGTCTGGCCAAGGCATCGGCGGGCCAAACCGGCTGCCGATGGTCAGCAAGTCGTAGTTCGAACACAGCGACGCGATGCGGGACGACCGCGGAATCCGAGTGCCTCGAATTCCGTCCGGGTAGCCACCTCCGTCATAGCGCTCGGCTTGGGCACGAATCGTCTGAGCGGCGGTTGCGAGAGACGGAACTCCCCCCAGCAACGCAGCCCCCCGTACTGGGTGCTGCCGAAGCGAGGCCCGCTCTTCGCCGTCGAGGCCTTCGCACTTGCGCAGGGCACTCGGTCGAACGGTGACCTTGCCCAGGTCCAACAGCGGACAGGACTCGTTTAGCAGCTCGCAGTCCGCCTCTTCGAGGTCTAGGAAGCGAGCGAACCCCACCGCAAGGCGGCGTACCCGTTCGCCATGACCCGTAGGCACGAGCCCCTGAATCTCAAGAGAGTGCACGATCTCCCTCGCCATCTGCAGGGTGCCTATCCTCGCTTGGGTCAGCTCGGAATCGAGATCGGCTCGCTCGTTTCGCAGCGCCGCCGTGAGATCGGTGAGCGTCGGGTCGAGCGCACCGCGGATCTCACCTTCTCCCTCGCGCACCGCGATCGCGACGGAACGCACGCGCTGGTTCCAGGCGTTCGCGAGCAGAGCCGTCAGAATCGCGAGGACGAGCCCACCGCACAGCGCTGCGAGGCCGGGCCCGACCGCGAACTCGGACTCCAGGGCGGACGACACCGGGTAGCGAAGCCGTAGCTCCCCGAAAAAGCCGTGGGCGCCGTGGAGCGGCACCATGACCTCCCGATGTCCCTCACCGGCCAGGCGCTCGACGGTCCGGCCTCCATCGGTCCACAGCGGAACGACTTTGCCTTCCTGGTTGTCGCCGGTCGACGCGCGGACGACGCCTTCTCGGTCGACGACGCTCAAGCCGGTCCCGAGGGCAGCGGCGGCATCCGAGATCAGGCGTTCCAGACGATCCGGATCCGCCGAAACCACAGCGGTCGCGACTCGACGAGCCACGATTTCCGCCTGCTGTCGTCGCTCCTGGGCGAGCGTCTCCGCGCGGTCCGCGGCGGTCGAGTTCCCCGCGACGACCGCCACGAGGACAGCGGTCACGACAGCGCCGATCGCGAGGACCGCGAAGACGGCTGGCGTCAGGGACAGAGCTTGGCGGCGGCGGCTGGACGACGGCATGAAGACCCTTCGCACCGGCCGTTCCGCGCCACGAACGGGCGGCGGAGCGCGGGGGTTCCCGCAGACCGGTCTGCCGGATCTATCGGCCGGATCGGGCCCTCGTCCGCAGTCGGGACCTGATCTCTCTCAGACCGAGAGCCTCAGCTCTCGCGGCGGTCCGGGCTGTTGCCACGGCCGGACTCCGGCGCCTCGGACTCCTGCTCGCCTTCCTTCTTCTCACCTTCCTCCTTCGGAGCAGGCTTCTCGCGCTCTTCCTTCGGCTTCCGAGCGTCCTCGACCAGCTTCACGGAGCTGGCGTGGAGCTGGTAGATGTCGAGGCAGTAGCCCTCTTCGCGCGTCGCCTCGACGCGGAACGTGCCCTGAACCAGGATCGGGTCGAACTGGTAGTCGACGCGGCGATCGCCCTGCATGACGACGCGGACGAGACCGTTGATGTCCGGCGGAGTGCCGAAGCAGCAAGCCCACAGCGACTGGACGAGCAGGAACTCCTTGATGTCCTCGACCTCGTCGATCGGAAGCATGAATCCGATCATCGCCACCTGCTGACCGTCCAGCTTCTCGATCGCCTTTGGGATGCCCTTCAGGCCGTCCTCGTAGGGCCAGGACGAGAGCTCCTCGAACGTGACCAGGCGGTCGATGCCTTCGATCTCGCCGTTCTTGATCAGGGAACGAAGCCGCCGCTCGGCGACCATCATCTCGCGAGCACTCCGCATCGCGCGCAGGTCGGCCGGATCGCTGCCAGCCGGAATCGGGCTGTCCTCAGGCAGATCGACCTCGGTCACTTCGGGCTCGACCCGCTCTTCCTCCTCGACCGCCGGCTCCTGCACGACTGGCTCCTCGACGACCGGTTCTTCGAGGACCGGCTCTTCGAGGATGGGCTCCGGCGGCGGTTCCGGAGTCGGCTCCTGCGCGAAGGAGGTCGCGGTCAGCGCCGCGGCGCAGAAGATGGTGTGGAGCAAGTGCTTCATGAATGGCGATCTCCGGAGGAGTCGTTGGGGAGGCCCTGACGATAGGACACTGGGTTGTCGGCGAGAAGTCCGTCCGCCTTCAGCGGTCGGAGTCCGGATCGTCGCCTGACGGGCCGGAATCCGGTCTCGAGATCCCGACCGCAGCGTCGGAATCCCACGAATCGGGGCTCTGGACGTTCCACACGACCCCGAGGGTCGTTCAGGTCGTCGGAGTCAGGTGCTCCTGGACCTCGGTCCTCGAAGCCTTCACCGCCGGTAGAACCCCCGCCAACCCGCCCAACAGGCCGAGACCGAGGACCAGATAGAGCTCTTCCCGGAGGAAGGCCGAACCATCGACCGGAATACCCGCCCGATCCTCGATCCAGCCGCCAGCAACCGAGAGCCCGAGGTGACAGAGCAAGACCCCGAGAGTCGCCCCGACCAACGACAGCGCGACGGCCTCGACGACGATGATCGAGAAGATCTGAGATCGACGCGCCCCGAGTGAACGCATGATCGCGATCTCCCTTCGACGCTCGTTCATCGTGTTGTAGAGCGCGACCAGCACTCCGAGAGACGACACGAGCACGACCAACCAGGCGATCACGTGGAGCACCTCCTTCGCGTCGCCGATCGCCTCGAGCAGCTTCACGATCTCCCCTTGTGGCCACGCGACCTGGGCGTCCTTCGAGCTCCTGAAGTGACGCTGGAAGAAGTCCGCACCACGGTGATCGAAAGTCCGGAGAACGATCGCGGACAGCAGGAGATCCTCGGCCGCCGGCTCGAGTTTCTCCTGATCGAAGCTGCCGTCACGATGACCCGAAAGGGCGAGCATGACCGGCGCCGGCACGTAGATGCTTCGATCGATCGCCGACCCGGTCTTCTTCAGGACACCGATGACTTCGCACTGCGCCTCGGGGTGCTCGTGGGCCAGGTCCGAGTCTTCCGTGCCGTGCACGGGTGTGATCGATTCACCGACACCAATGCCCATGACGGCCGCGGCCTCCGCACCGAGCACCGCCTTGCGCCAATCGATCGGCACCAGGTCGCCGTAGCTCTGATGCTCGTGGTCGTGGTTGTGCGAATGGCCCTCCTCGCCCGCCGCGTCGTGCAACAACTCGTGGTTGTAGACCTCGGCCATGCTCTCGGCGAAGGGGAACAACTGGTCGTTGCCGAAGCTCCAAGGACCTCCCGACGCGAACTCGAGCGGCGGCCTCGTTCCCGTGTCGGTGTCGAGCTTCTCGAGCGAGAACTTCGTGAACCAGAGATCGGTCGTGCCGATGACCGGGAAGCCCTGGACCGAGTCGCCACGCACCTGCGGAAACGCGTAGTGCTTGAAACGCGAATTGGATCGTTCGAGTCGTTCGAGCTCCGAGAGAACGCGCAACGGCACCACCCCCGGCGAGTCGCCGAGGTTGAGCACCACGTTCAGAGTCAGATCGAGCTTGCTGCCCTCGGCCGGCCCGACGATGGCCTTGTAGCCGCGAATGGAACGCGCGTAGCGCTCGTCGGCCTGATCCGCCAAGGACCAGAGCGCGGCGACCAAAGCCGCACCCAACGACACCGAAAGCGCGGTGAGCGCCGTCGAGACAAGTCGGACACGAAGGTTGCGCAGACTGATCGCGAATAGGTTCAAGAAGCCACCTCTGACTGCAGGTCCATCAGATCCACCGTGCGCTCCATCAGAGCGGCTGACGCCGGATCGTGGGTCACCATCACGACGGTCCGACCTTCTTCGCGGGCGAGTCGCAGAAGCAGATCGAGCACCTCTCTTCCGGTCTCGGGATCCTGATTGCCGAGCGGCTCATCCGCGAGAATGAGCGCGGGCTGGTTGATCAGCGCCCGGCAGATCGCAACGCGCTGCATCTGTCCGACCGACAGCTGACCCGGGCGGTGATGCAGTCGATCTCCGAGACCGACCGTCGTGAGCAGCTCGAGTGCGCGCTCACGCGTCCCGGGCGCCTTACGACCAAAGGTCGCCCCGAGGAGAACGTTCTCGACCGCGTTGAACGGCTGCAGGAGGTTGAAGGTCTGGAACACCATCCCGATGTGCTCCCCCCGAAAACGGTCCCGCTCCGACTCGCTCATCTCCGACAGTTCGCGTCCGGCCACCCTCACCGAACCGGAACTGGGTCGGACGATTCCCGCGATCATGTTCAGCAAGGTGGACTTTCCGCTGCCGGACCGGCCGATCAGCGCGACCTGCTCGCGATCTACGATCGTCAACTCGCCGACCTGACAGGCGACGACCTCATCGTCTCCTTGTCGGTAGACCTTCCTGGCGTTGTGAATCTCGATCATCGGGTTCGGACCGAAGAGCCTAGCAGCTCGGACAGGGGCTCAGTGACCAGCGCCCAGGATGCCGTGAACGAAGTCGAGCTCGCGGAGCAACCCCTCGACGAGGCCACCCTGTTGCTGGAATTCCTCGCCGAGAACGGACCAGGTGTAGGTCTCGACCTCGAGCAGGCTCACGGACGACGGGACTTCCGCCAGGAATCGTTCTACGGATGCACGAGTCGACCCGAGAGCCCCGATCCGGTCCCAGTACAGCGGAAGGTGGAAGTGACTCCGCACCGGGAGGCCCTCGAGGAATCGCCGAGACCGCTGGCGAACCTCGACCAGATCGAGGGCTCGCTCTCCGTTGCTCGCCACGGTCTGGTGGAGGTAGCGCGGCTCCGCGAAGGCCAGAAGAGACTCCATTCCGGACTCCTCACGGAGCTCCAGACAGCTCGAGACCTGGACCTTGGGGATCGTCACCCCATGCCTGTCGCAGAGGGCCACCGCGTCGAGGGCATCCTCGGAGACAACTTCGAGGTGGCAGAGATCGACGCAGACTCCGAGCCGCTTCCGGAGCATGTTCTCGTCGGCCCCGAATCGGCTGGCTCCACGACCGAACACCTCGGACTCGAGGAATGCGACCGTCTGATCGACACGTTCGAGGAGGCAGAACGGCTCCGGCTCGATCGCGAGACGAATGTCCGCGCCGGTCCGGTCCCCGATGCGTTCCAACCCGTCCGCTGCGGCCAGCAAGCCGTCGGCGAAAGCATCGCGCTCGGCCTGAGGGAGATCCGCGACCCGGCGATCCCCATCCCGATAGCCGAGCGGCAGGGTCGAGATGCTGACCGGCTCACCAGGAGGACCGAAGCGGGCCAGGGACTCGGCCACTTCGAGCGTGTAGTCGAGTCGCGACGGATCCCGCCAGTCGGGCGAGTAGACGTCGCACTTCACCGCCTCCGCATGGAACGCGTCGTAGGGGAACGCATTCGCTGTCCAGACGCCCAGGTCCAGGCGATCGAGTGCAGCCCGAACCCGCTCTCTCGCGAGCTCTGAGGACACCAGCTCCCGCGCGACCGGCCTCGGCCAGTAGGTACCGAGGCCGAAGTCGCGGCCGGAAGCCCGTACTTTTTCGGCGATCGGTTGAACGTAGGTTTCGACCGCACGAACCCAGTCGTCGATTGAGTCCGTCGCGTGGACGTTGCCGCAGTAGGTGACCCTCGGCCGCTCCATGCCGCCAGCGTAGCAGGCGGGCGTTCAGCGATGCTGAAGGAGGATGACCCGAATCCCCGCATCGGCCGGGAACCAGGTCTCGCGAACGATCTCGTAATCGTCTGCAAAGCGCTGACGAGCCTCCGCCTCCTCTTCGTCCGAGTGGTGGCTGAGCACGAGGCAGAGCCGCTCGACGGGGAACTCGGTCTCGAAGCCGTCCTGCCAACCGTAGTAGCGATTGAACACCGGCCGGACGTAGTCGTGGCAGTAGAGGATCTTCTCCGGCTCGAACTCCCGTGCGTACTCCGCCGCAGCCGGCCACTGCTCCTTCTGGAACGAGCACGAGAACCACGGGATGTCTCGCGGGGCGATCAGGTGGCACATCAGCGCGAACGACATCGTTCCGATGACCGCGAAGTCGACCAGTCGGCGGCGCTTCTCCTGCAAGCTCCAACCGATGCCGTAGACCATCAGCACGAACGGCGCGAGGAAGGCGAGATAGCGCTCAGAGATGAAGCGGGTCTGGATCGAGTACGGAACCAGGATCAGGAACGGCATCCAGAAGATCGACCGAACCACCCCGACCGCGAGCGGGTCCGAACTCAAACGCCGGAAACCCCGGACCGACATCCAGGCTGCGGGCGCGAGAACGATCGACAGCACGACCAGGTCCCGTAGCAACCAGATGCTGAACATGTCCTCCGCGACCTTCGTCGGCCAGGAGGTCATTCCGTAGCCGACGATCATCCGCGTGAACGTCGTGACCGTGCCCATGAACGGGTTGAGCAGCCAACCGCGCTCCTGCATCTCGAGGTTTTGCGAGAGCCAGTACACCCACGGCGACACAGCCAGCGCGGACAGCGTTCGCATCGTGAGCCAGCTCTTCGCACTCGCCGTCGCCCCGCTCCGGCGATGGCGCCAGAAGACCCATTCGTGAGCCAACAGCACGAACACGCCGAAGTAGTGGGTGTAGGCGAGTAGAACGGTCAGGACGGCGTAGCCGATCAGCCCCCGTCCTTCGCGCATGATCCGCAGCAACGCGAGCGTCGACCAGAGCGACAGCAAGATCAGCAGCGCGTAGTTGCGGTTCTCACGCGAGTAGTAGTAGAGGAACGGCGAGATCGTCAGCAGAAACGCAACTTGCGGCAACGCCGACACCCGCAGCCTCGCCGTGAGGAGGCAGCCGATCGCGATCGTCGCCGTGCCGAAGATCAACGACAGAATGCGGACCAGGGCGTCGGTCTCTCCGATCGTCCGAAGGGAGCCCCAGAGCAGCGTGCGATACAGCGGCGGATGTTGCGCCTCGGCGAAGACGCACTTCCAGAACGGCATCTTCGCGAAGTCGAACGACGCCTGTTCGTCGAGCCAGAACGGCTGCTTGTCCAGATCGGCTGCGCGAAGCAGTCCCCCGACCACGACCGCCAGGATCGTGATCAGCGCAACGCGGGTGCGGGTCCGCGGATCCTGGATCGAGAGCTCCCCTGCAGCGTCGTTCACGCTGCCATTCAATGGCTGCGCCGGTTCGATGCAACAGCCATTGGAAGCCGTTCGGCCTGCCCGTCGGTCAGCCGAGCTCGAGGATCCGCTTGTAGAACGGCGGAACCGCAGCCGGATCGTCGGTCAGCAGGACGTTGTCGACGATCCAAGCCGGCGCGCGGCCATCCTGCACCATGTTGTCGAACTGGCGTCCGAGGTGCTGCCAGTAGGGTTCACCCTTGTGAGCGCCGAAGAACACCAGCGGGGCGCTCTCGATCATCCCGAGTTTCATGTCGGTCAGAGTGAGGCCGATCTCCTCGAGCGTGCCGAGACCACCCGTGCAGAAGATCTGGAAGCTCGCGATCTCGAACCAGCGCTGGCGATTGTGCCGGTTGTTGTCCTGGAAGCACTGGTAGAAGTCCGCGTCCTTGTTCGTGCCCTGGTCGACGGTCTCGATGTAGTTCGCACCGACGAGCAGACCGAGCGAGTGCGCGATCTTCGAAGCCTGCTGCATCGCGCCGGGGCCTCCACCGGTCAAGATCGCGAGATCTTCACCGAACAGTGCCTTCAGCCCCGAGAGGAGCTCGCGCAGATTGTCCTCGTCCACCTGTGAGAGCGGTCTCGCCGAGCCGTAGATCGAGATGATCAGGGCGTTGCGCAGCCGCACTTCGTCTTCCTGCTTGAGGAAGTAGCCGCGATAGCCGCGATACACGTGCTTTGCGACATGCCCCCAGTCGTCGTTGCACCAGTGCACCTCGACTCCGAGCGATCGGTAGTCGGCGAGGCGATTCTGGTCCTTCGCCGACATGAACGGACCGTGTTCGTAGCTGGCCCGGCGGAATACGATCCGACCGACGGCGCCGCGCAGAGCGGCATCGCAGATCTGGACGTGCTCGACCAAGTTTGGAAAGTAGCCGAGCAGGACGGTTGCCCCGGTGTTGTCCGCGACTTCGCGCAGCCGTTCGGTGCCGAACTGCGGCCGATCCCCACGCGAGTAGTCGCGCGTCGACCGCAGGCTGTCGATGTCGGTCACTTCGTGCGGCTGATCAGGCCAAAGAATCTTCGGCTCCCCACCCTGGGCGACCGCCGACCAATCGTCGACGACTGCGCACAGACGGTCGAAGTAGTTCCCGTTCGTGCACTTCTGTTCCAAGCGGTCGAACACCGCACGCAGAGTGTCGAACTCCTCCTTCTCGGAGTCGAAAACCGGCACCGGCGGAACGGCGAAGACCGACGGCCGCTGGATCTTCGGCTGCTCCATCGCCTCGTAGATCCGGGCGGTGACGGCCGGGTTGACGATCGTCTCACCCGAGCGGTTCACGATCTCGAGGAACACTCGCGTGCCGCGGGTCGAGACCGGGTCGAGCACGACGGCCTGGAGGTGATCACCGAGATCCGAAAGGCATCCACCGTTCGACTGGTGCTCGATGACAACGTAGTGCCGGTGTAGGAACATCGAGCACGACGTGATGATGCCCGAACCAGGCTCGAGGACGATGTTCTCGACGTCCCGGGCGATCTGCATCCCGTTTAGGAACTTGCGGCCCTCGGCCGTCGCTACGACGGACACGAGGTCGTCGAGCTTCAGTGGCCGCGCGAGGTCGAACAGCCGGCGGTGCGGCTGGATCGTGAAACGACCGGTCGAGTCGACCGAGAACCGATCCGGAAGATTGATCTCCCCCGCTTCGACCGCCTCGAGGACTCCGGCCGAGGTCAGCGCCCGCTCCGGCGGGCAGAAGACCAGCCGTCCGACGCGCAGGCCCGGCAGCACGACCTGGGGCAGCATGTCGCCAACGCCGTAGGCCGGGATCGTGGTCTCCATGCGCGCCTCGAAGCGCACGACGTCGTTCTCGAGAGTGATTCCACCTCGCGGTGTGACTTCGATCCCGAGACGCGCGAGCCGGCTTCGCGAAGCGAACACGAGCTCGTCCTCCCGGCCGCGGGCCAGGTCGAGGAATTGGGATTTGAGCGGGACGGCTACCTCGACAAGGCAGGTCCCTGGTCCACTCTCGAGGACTCGACTGACGACGCCATCATCGGTCTGCGGCGTCACATAGGCACGGTGGGTCAATAGAGATCGTCGGGGGTTCGTCGGAGCCGCTGTGGGATTCCGTCTGGCAAATCTGCACCGCCCATCATCAGCGATTTGCCGTCGGATTCACCGCTCCGAACTTCGGGGGACGTTGGGTCCATCGTCTCGATGGCATGGATCGCTTGAGTCGGATCGGGCCAGGGCCCGAGCAGGTGGCGGAAACAGGCCCAGAAGCCTCCGGGAGACCGGCCCAAGCTCGAGACCGGAGTGCCGAAGCACCGCCGGGAGCTACCGCAGCCCGAAGGCCGCGGGACGCCTGACGGCGTCAAGAATGGAGCGGGCGAAGAGATTCGAACTCTCGACCCTCACGTTGGCAACGTGATGCTCTACCACTGAGCTACGCCCGCTCGCTGACGTGGGCGCGGAAGTCTATCGCGCAACTCCGGCGCTGCAAGCAACTTTTCTTCGACCAGACCGAGGTGGGGTGGCCCCAGATCCACCCCTCCCTCCGCCTTGGAATCTGCCCTATCTCGGTTTCTCCTCGTCCTTGGCGAGTTCTCGCCGACTTCGCATGTCCGGGTCATTCACCGATTTCCTCTTCCGAGCCGCGCGTGAGCACGGTGATCGCATCTTCCTCGAGCGCCGCAACCCGAAGGGCGGAGATCCGATTCGCTTCCCGCAACTACTCGACGACTGCGATGTCGTCGCAGCCGGGCTGCTGGAGCAAGGCGTGTCGCGGGGCACGCACGTCGGCCTGATCAGCGAGAACTGCTACGAGTGGCTGCTCTGCGATCTCGCCTGCGGTTCGATCGGTGCCGTCGACGTTCCGCGCGGCACCGACACTCAGATCGAAGAGCTGCTGTTCATCCTCGGCCACTCCGGTGCCAGCTTCCTGTTCGTCGCGGACGACCGGAGTGCGGAGGCACTGATCGCGCGCCGAGCCGAGCTGCCCAACCTGCAGACAGTCTGTGTCATGGCGGATGAGACCGAAGTCGAGGGAGCACTCGACCTCGAACGCCTTCGCGCCGCAGGCCGTGATCGACTCGCCCGCGACCCGCAATGCGTGCAACAGGCCCGGGATCAGACCTCGCACGATGACGTCCTGACGGTCATCTACACGAGCGGCACGACCGCGAATCCGAAGGGCGTGATGCTGACTCACTCCAACCTGCGTGAGAACGTGGGCATGGTCGAGGACACGCTGCACTTCAATCACACGGACTCGGCGTTGTCGATTCTGCCGTCGTGGCACAGCTACGAGCGGATCTTCGACTACGTGATGCTCTACGCCGGCGGACGGCTGATCTACTCAGACCGTCGCCGCATCAAGGATGACCTGGCCGAGTTCACGCCGACCATCTTCGTAGCCGTTCCCCGGATCTGGGAGATGCTCTACGACGGCATCGTCGCGAAGGCCCGCAAGCAGACCGGCCTGGCCGGCAAGATCCTGCGAAGTGCTCTCGACGTCAGCCGCCGGGTCGGCTCGGGTCAAGCTTCGTCGATCGACCAACTGAAGTACAAGCTCCTCAGCCGCAGTGTGCTTCCGAAGATCCGCCGCCTGGCAACGGGTGGGGAGATGACCACGGCCGTGTCCGGTGGCGGCTCCCTCCCACAGCACGTGGACGAGACCCTCCTCGGCCTCGGCCTTCCACTGCTGAACGGCTACGGGCTGACCGAGACGTCTCCAGTCGCCGCCGTCCGCACCCCACAAGACAACCGTCCCGGAACGATCGGCCGACCGCTGCCACGCACTGAGATCCAGATCCGCTGCCCCGAACGTCAGCCGCTACCTTCAGGTGAGGTCGGCTCCATCTGGATTCGTGGGCCGCAGGTCATGCGCGGTTACTTCTCCAATGAAGAGGCGACGAACCGCGTGCTGACGGACGGATGGTTCGACAGTGGCGACCTCGGGATGATCGAGCCCGACGGTCACGTTCGAATCACCGGACGCGCCAAGGACACGATCGTGCTCGCCGGCGGAGAGAACGTCGAACCCGAACGGCTGGAGACGACACTGAAGACCTCTCACTTGATCGACCAGGCGATCGTCGTCGGCCAAGACCAGAAGAACCTCGGCGCGATCCTGATCCCGAGTGCCGAGTGCCTCGAGATGTCGGTCCCCGAAGATCGGTGGAACACTCAGGATGGGTTCCTGACCTCGGACGAAGTGCAGACGCTCTTCCGCAAGGAGATCGATCGCCTGATCTCCACGCGCAACGGCTTCCGCCCCCTCGAACGCATCTCGAAGTTCCGCGTGCTCGCCGAACCGCTGTCGATCGAGAACGGAATGCTGACTCAGACGCTCAAGGTGAAGCGTCACGCGTTCTATGAACGCTTCGGCGAAGACGTCGAACGCATGTTCGTCAGCTGAGTCGTCGCCGGACTCAGCGAGCGAATCCGAGCAGAAAACCCTCGACCGAATCCGAGCCCGGAGCCGCTCCGAGCTGCACGAGCCGGTTCGTCCGCAGACCGACCGCCCAACCGGCGATCACCAAACCATCGGCCGTCGACTGCACGCACCGAGGCCGGGACATGCGCGCGAACCGGAACCGTTCGCCGAGCTCGGTCGACTCGAGGCCGAGGTCAAAACCGAGCACGAAACCCTGGACAGCGACTGGCCCCAGCAAGCCCTTGCCGTTACCCGGGAATCGATCGCTGCGGGAGTCACCGACCAGGATCAACTCGGGGCGACCCTCGACCGTTCGGTCGATACACACGGACTTCGGATGATCTTCCGCAGCCCCCCCGAACACGCGCGATCGAAGCAACTCACCTTCGGCGCCGAGCTCGGCGACAAAGGCCTCGTCCGAGAACTGTTCTCGGGAACGCCCCGGCTCTCCGACCGACGACGGGAACGACTGCCCGTCGTTGGTCCATCCGGTCACGAAGATCCGACCAGCCCCGCTCTCTACCTCGCTGTGCACGACCAGGTCGGTCACCTGATCGAATCCCGCTCCGCCAAAACTCCAGACATCGAGCAGAGAACTCCCGTCCCGAGTGAACTCGACGACGAACGCATCTCTGAGCCCGTTGAGCTCGGTCGCCTCCCGGCCGTCCGGCATCGGTAGGTCGACCGATGCGTGCCAACCTCCGCAGACATAGCCCCCGCCCGGGCGGGGACGAACACACAAGAACCAGTCCGCCGACTGACCGCCGTAGAGGGTCGACCAGCGGAATCGTGACAGGTCGGGTTCGATCCGCGCCAGGAAACCGTCAGGAACGAGCACCGACGCCGAGCGGAACTCTCGCTGAAACGCGCCCTCGGTGGTCTGGAACACCTGTGAGGTCGTGTGGCCGCAAACGACGAGCGAACCGTCGTCCTCGACGAACATCGAGCGGATGACCTCGTCGCCTTCGCGACCGAGGTAGGTGCATGCGGTCAGTTCGCCGTCGCTGGTCAGCCGAACGAGGAACGCATCCCCGACCGACACCAAGGGACTGGCTGCCGCAAATCGACCTTGAATCCAGGGACGACGGCTCGGCAGATCGTTCGACCGGGTCGTTCCCGCGACGTAGATCGAACCGTCCGACCCGACCGCCATCGCCGTCGCTCGATCGGCGTCCGTTCCACCGACCTGGCTCACCCACCGAACCGAGGCCGTCGCCGCATCCTGACAGCCATCGACGCGTGCGACGAACACGTCCGAGCCACCAAGTGGCCCGAAGGACCTGACCTCCAGGCCATCGCAGGAGTTGGTCGACCCGACCAAGGACCCCATGGAGACT
>JBCBZB010000122.1:0-7547 GCA_039815565.1 Planctomycetota bacterium | reverse complement strand
GGTGGGGGGGGGGCGGGGCGTCCGCACCCGGTACTCGGACGGCTCGGCCCCATCCGCATCGAAGCCAAGGATCGAATCGACTTCGCCGTTGGCCTCGGCGTAGGTCGCCGAACAACCGGCCAGCCCCAACAACGCTGCGACGGCGAGGCCGCACAGCGAGAAACGCATTCGGTCGAGCAGCAGGTGCTCGGTCAATCGTCGTAGCCTTCGGGGTGAGCTGCGGTCCACTTCCACGCAGTCTCGACGATCTGCTCGATCGTGCCAAACTTCGGTTGCCAACCGAGCGCGTCGCGGACCTTCTGCGACGAGCCGACCAGACGCGGCGGGTCGCCCGGGCGGCGCTCGCCAATCTCGTACGGCACCTTCTTTCCAGTCACCCGCTCGACGGCCTGGATGACCTCGAGGACCGAGTTCCCGGCCTCGTTGCCGAGGTTGAAGAACTGACGCCCGAACTCGCCCGGGGCCTTCTCCATCGCCTCCAGTGCGAGGACGTGAGCCTCGGCCAGATCGGTCACGTGAACGTAGTCACGAATGCAGGTGCCGTCCGGCGTGTCGTAGTCGTCACCGAAGACGGTCAGCTTGTCGCGCCGACCATCCGCGGCCTGGAAGACCAACGGGATCAGGTGAGTCTCGGGATCATGGTCCTCACCGAGGCGTCCGTCGGGATCGGCACCGGCGGCATTGAAGTAACGCAGCGCGCACGACTCGAGACCATGGGCACGGTGGAAGTCGCGCAACATCCACTCGTCGACCAACTTGGTCGTCCCGTACGGGTTGATCGGATCCTGCGGCAGGTCCTCGGTGATCGGAACTCGCTCGGGTTCGCCGTAGGTCGCGCAGGTCGAGCTGAGCACGAAGCGCTTGACGTCGTTCTCGACCATCGCCTCGAGGAGGTTCAGTACCCCGAACACGTTGTGGCGGTAGTACTGGCCGGGGTCGGTCACCGACTCGCCGACGTAGCAGCGCGCAGCGAAGTGGAAGACCGCCGAGATGTTGTTCTCGGCGAAAGTGCGCCGGACGAAGTCACGATCCAGCGTGCTGCCCTCGGCGAGCGGCGCGCCGAGCAAGGCGTCGCGGTGCCCCTCGCTCAGATCGTCGAGCACCAACACATCGCGACCGCGTTCCCGCAGCGCCAAGACCGTGTGCGAGCCGATGTAGCCCGCTCCACCCGTCACCAAGATCGTTCCGCTCACGTCGTGGAGTCCGTCTGTCGTCGAGGCCGTCCGCACGCGCCCTCCGTGGGATGCTCCCGGCCAGGCGCCGAGAGACCGTTGGCTGCGGCCCGAGGGCATCATCGGCTTCCCGCCCGACTGCGCACAACCGCAAGACGGGAACTTCCGGGACGGCGGCGGAGCCGTTCGATTCCACCGCCTCGGTCTGCGATCCTTCCCGGATGCCGTCCGCCGCCGTCGAGGATCCCCGGGAGCTCCAGCGAATCGCCCGCCGGGCCGTCGAGCGGGCCGGACGACACGCACTCGAGGCGTTCCAGAATCGCCCCCGGAGCGACGTCGAGGAGAAAGCCCGAGGGGACTTCGTCACCGAGATCGACCGGCAGATCGAAGCTGAACTGAAAGGCCTCCTGCTCGATGCGACCCCTCGCGCTGGATTCGTCGGCGAGGAGAGCGAGCGGCTGAACCCTTCAGCGAGGGTCCAGTGGGTCGTGGATCCCATCGACGGAACGAGCAACTTCGCGCAGGGCCTGCGCCTGTTCGCGGTCTCGATCGGCGCGCTCGTCGATCAAGAACCGGTGGCCGGAGCCTGCTGGACACCCGACGACGGGATCTACGACGCGGCGCACGGACACGGAGCGTTCTTGGACGGCCGACGGCTCGTCGCTCCGGCCCCCCCGAACGCCTCCGCCCGACTGATCGCCTGCCAGTGGTTCCGAGCGGCGGCCGAGGACACGCCGCCCAAGGTCCAGCTCTCCAACTGGTTCGCTCCCCTGATCGAATCCGGCGCTCGACTGCGAAGCCTCGGAAGCACCGTGCTGCAGGTTCTCCATACGGCTGCGGGCCGGTATCACGCGAATCTTCAGCCGCTCGGACGGGTGTGGGACCTCGCGGCGGTCGCGGTCATCGCCAGGGAGGCCGGATTGAATACCACGACTTGGGAAGGCGAACCGCTCTTCCCAGGCTTCCTCGACGACGCGGGTCGACTGGACCCCGGGCTGGACCGCTCGTCCGTGATTGCCGCAGATCCGCTTCACTCGGAGTTGCTCGACTTGCTGGGCGCAGCGGGATTGGGCTAATCGTTCCGCCGGCGTAACACGGAGCCGCTGCCTGGAACGTATCCGTGACTTCGGAGATCTGATTCGCTTCGATGGTGCGGTTGTCAGACGCCGCCTGGACCACTTCGACAGGCGTCGAGCAGGCTGGATTCCGGTCCAGCGAACGGATTTGCAGCGCTCAACCACCGGAGCGGACGCCTGGGAGCAATTTTTTGCGTGATGGGCTCCGGTCTGGCCTCCTTTTTGACCCTGGCACCTGCCCCAACGGGTCTGTCCTCGACCGATCCGCTGCGTGCCCACGAGATTCCCTCGATTCGAACCGGCTGACTCAGAAGCCGGACGAAGCTCAACATCATGAAGAAGATCTTGCTGACCGGCCTCCTCGGTCTCGGCGTCGCACTTGGCGCCTCCGAGGCGGTCTTTGCCCACGGCGGCCAATACCGCGGTCCGGGCGACGTCGTCCCGCCGTCCCCCGGCGGTGGAGGCCCCTCGTCAGGCGGCCCCGGTGGTGCTGGTGGACCGACGACCGGCCCCAGTGGCCCGGCTGGCTCCGGCCCCTCCGGTCCGGCTTCCGGCCCGACCGGCCCTGCGACCGGCGGCGGCCCTGGCGCCGGCCCTGGTGGCGGCGGCCCGACCACGGGTGGTGGCGCACCGCCGCCGCCGGACCTGACCCCCTGGTCGTTCTGGTGGGAGTTCAACAAGGACCCCTACATCAACCTGCGTCAGGCGATCCACTCGACGGAAGTCGTGTCGGACTCGGACGACTTCTTCCTCGGTGAGGGCAAGGACTCGGAGGCCAAGGGCACGCTCAAGCCGACCGAGGCCATGATCACCGGCCAGATCATCCCGGAACTGGCTCGCAACCTGGAAGCGTCGGACAACAACGACATCCAGTCGGCCTGCTTGATCGGACTCGCGAAGATCGGTCGCGACACGGACTCGGTGAAGATCCTCGAGATCTTCCGCAGCTACCTGCCGGACAACTCGCAGGAGATCCAGGAGACCGCGGCCCTCTCGCTCGGCATCAGCCAGCGCGAAGAAGCCGTTCCAACCCTGGTCCACCTGGTCGCAGACGACTCGGACGGTCGCAAGCTGACTGGCGATGCGGGCGACGTGTCCGACCGGACCCGCAGCTTCGCTGCCTACGGCCTCGGCCTCGTCGCCTGGGCGACCGCGAACAACGACGTGAAGCGCACGGCGTTCGAAGCGATCAAGCCGATCCTCGAGGACACCAAGATCGCTGACCGGAACATCCGCGTCGCCGCGGTCAACGCGCTGAGCCTGCTCCGCCCGAGCCTCGAAGACGAGAAGGGCATGCAGCTCTTCAGCGAAGTCAGCACTGCGCTGCTCGACTACTGGAACCTCAAGCTCGGTAAGAGTGACCAGGTCATCCAGGCGCACGTCCCGCTGGCCATCGCGAAGATGTTCCAAGACGTGGACCGCGTGACGCACCCGGACCTCGACGAGCTCTACCACAGCTGCCGCGAAGACTTCATCGCGGTGCTGCGTGAGCGCAAGTCGGGCAAGGATGCGAACGAAGTCATGCAGTCGGCGGCGATGGCCGTTGGCCTCATGGCCGGCCCGATGGACGACGACCCGAAGAAGCTAAAGGGCAGCGACGACGACAACGTCCGCCTCGACGCCCTCTCGGCCGAAGCGCTGCTGGACTACAACCAGCGTGGCCCGAACCAGCAGGCCAAGTTCTTCTCCATCCTCGGCATGGCGAAGCAGGGCGGTCTGCACAACCGGGACAACATGATCCGGATCCTGCGCAAGACCTCGAACCGGGTCGAGCAGGGTTGGGCCGCTCTCGGACTCGGCGTCCTCGCCTTCGAAGCTCAGGCAGAAGACCAGAACTACAGCACCAACACGATCGGCGAAGCCCTCGCTGGTGAGCTGGACGCCAAGAACGACACCGTTCTCGCGTCCCTGGCCGTCGGCCTGGGTCTGGCGAAGTTCCAGACCGCGGAAGACGAGCTCCTCTCGCTCCTGGAGGACAAGAAGAGCATCGACGAGCTCGCTGGCTACATCTGCATCGGCCTCGCGCTGATGGATGCGCGCGACGCGATCCAGCCGCTGCGCGACTTGGTCGACGCCTCGGTCCGCCGTGACATCCGCCTCCAGCAGGCGGCCATCGCGCTCGGCAAGCTGCAGGACAAGGAAGCCGGCAAGCAGCTGGTCGCGATCATCGAGCAGGACGACAAGCCGTCGGTCCAGAAGATGGCCGCGATCTCGTCGGCCCTGTCGTTCATCGGTGACCGCGAGTCGGTCGTCCCGCTGATCAACATGCTCAACAACGAGTCGGCGACCCCGCTGGCTCGCGCCTTCGCTGGCGTCGCCCTCGGCGGTGTCGCCGACAAGGAAGACCTGCCTTGGAACTCCAAGATCGGTGTCGACCTGAACTACCGCGCCGCCGTCGAGTCGCTGACCAACGGCAACGGCACTGGCATCCTCGACATCCTCTGAGATGCCGAGACCGCGACTCCGGCACGGCCGGGGTCGCTCGCTCGGTCTCCGTGTTTCGCGTGAGACCGAGCCACGCCTCCTGACTCGCCGACCAAGGCTGGAGTTGGTTGACGGCCAGTCCGACGACGCCGTCGGCCAAAGTTCGCATCCCCTGCAACGACCGGCATGGCGATTGAGAACGAGTGCTTGATGCGCCACCCCACCTCCGTCGCTGCTCGCTCCGGTCGGCGAATCCACAGCCGCGCTCTACCTTCGATCACGCTCGCGTTGTGTGCGGTAGTCGGTGCGGAGACCTTGCGGGCAACCGCGCCGCAAGAGTCCGAACAGGAGCTGATCTACCGCTGGTCCGAACATGAGCGTCATGGCCCATTGCGGACAAATCGCGATTCTTGGTCCAGTTGGCCGGCCGACCTGCAGAGATTCGCCGACGCCGAGCGCCACGGAGCCACCCTGCACTGGTGGTGGGAGCTCAACCAGAATCGCTACCTGAACACCCGCTGGCGAGTGCGCTTCTGCACACCACCCGAGGACTATGGGGACTTCTCCTGGGATCCTCGATCGCATGTCGCGCCCGAACAAGCACAACCGCTGTTCATCGGTCCAAGCGAGGAATCCATCCGTGACGCGATCCTGCCCGCACTGCGAGACGCTGCGTCACGCGAGGCCCCCCGACTCGTCGCCAGTGCTTTGATCGCACTCGCGAAGATCGACCGCACCGACGAGGCCTCGCTATCCCTCGATCTCATTCTGGCTGGGTTGGAAAGCGACTCTGGGATCGTCCGCTCCTCCGCGACACTCGCACTGGGTCTATGCGGTCACAGTTCGGCGGTGGCTCCCCTCATCGAACTCACCAATCGCTCTACGGGCTCCCGCGACCCCGACTCGCCGAACTCCGGCCACGATCGGTGCCTTGCCCTCTACGGCCTGGGGCTCCTCGGCTCCGGGCTGACGGACGAAGTCTCGATCCAGGCGCTCTTTCAAGCTGTAGTTCGCGAATGCGAAGCCGAGGACGCGACCGAGTGCGAATCGGCCATCGCCGCTTCTCACGCCCTGCGACTACTGGTTACGACAGCCGGGACAACTCCGCCATCGGACCGACGCCTCGAAGCGGCCCGGACCCTGCTCACGCTTTGGTCGTCCGACCTGGAGAACCGGCTCGAGGGAGAACAACACGACATTCTGCTGGCTCACCGAACGAACGCCCTCGCTCAAATCTTCGGCAAGTCAAGCGCAACACCCATCCGAGACCTGGACGAGCTTCGCTCCGAATTCCGAAAGAGGCTCTTGGACGAGTTGGATCGCGTGGGTCGATTCCCCAGGACGCCACATTCCTACCGAGCTTCGATCCAAGCCCTCGGACTGATGGCCCATCCGATCGCGTCCGAGGAGGACTTCGAACGCGCTGAAGCGAGCAGCGACCTTGAGCGACGACTCGACGCTCGAACCGCCGTCTCGCTGATTCGCCAACGTGCCTCGACCAGCGATTGGCCCGCGCGCGGAGTCGTGTGCATCGCCATGGCTCAGCAGGGTGGACCCTGGCTCCTCGAGCGACTCATTCGCACAACTCGAAACAACACCGCACTCGGCCGTCGCGACCACAACGCTCTGGCGATCGCTTTGTGCCACGTCGCGCTAACCTCTCAGCAGCAGCGCTACTACGCCTCCTACGTCGCGAAGCAACTCCAGTCCGAACTCGAGTCGACACGGAGCGACGACACCCTCGCCTACGCAGCACTCGCGCTGGGCCTGCTCGGAGACACGTCGGCGAAACAGGAGATCAGGCAAAGACTCGAAGACCGGAAGGTCATCGACTCGGTCGCTCGCAGTTTGAGCCTGACCCTTGGGCTACTCGACGATCGAGAACACGTTCCAGCCCTTCGGCAGCTTCTCGACCAATCCGTTCGCCGCACTGACCGAGCTCGAGGAACCGCTCTCGGTCTCGCACTCATCGGGGACAAGCAGCTGTGCAGTCAGCTCGTCGCATGGGTGGGAGACCCCGACGATCCAACGCTGCGCGACTCGGCCCGCGTTTGCTCGCTCCTCCACGACGTCGGTGACCGCACGGCTGTAGCCCAGCTTCTCGTTTGGCTCCGGAACGAAACTCTCCATCCCATCACCCGCGGCTTCGCCGCCATGGCACTTGGCGGAATCGCGGCAGCCCGAGAAGAACCTTGGTATCAGGCGCTCTGCTCGAACTTCACCTGCAGCGGACGGGTGCCGTCTCTGAGCTGCGCAAACAACACCGGGATTCTCGACTACCCATGATCGCGCGTATCAACCCTGAGCCACGCAAGCGCGCTCGCTGCTCAAGAGGCGAGATCGAGAAGATCGCCACCCTACTCCCAGCCGTTCTCATCGCGATGAGCTTCGCGGCTGCCGGCACCGCCCAACCACCCGATTCGCCCCAGGGGCTCCAAGACCATTTCCTCCACTCCTGGCAGCACGGCGCGAACTGGCAGACCTGGTGGCGACTGAATCAGGACCGCTTCGCCGATCTTCGACAACAGATTCACTTCCCCCGGCCGCTGCATTCGTCGCCTGGATTTCACGAGCCGCTCGAAGAAGGCGTCGCACCTGCATCGCTGGCTCCATCCGCGAAGACCGTTGCGGACTGGATTATTCCTGCACTTCGAGACTCCGTGCGGAACGCGCTTCGCGACAGTGATCAAGCGGACTTGCACAAGGCGGCGCTGATCGCGCTAGTGTAGTGCAGCAGAAATAAGCGCAACTATTCTGACCGGCTGCGGCGGGGCTATCGTACTAGCCTGCACGATGCGAGTAGCCGTGGCGATCAGCTTGTCCGACGACGAACGGACGCAGCTTCAGAAGTTCTCTCGGGGCCGTAGCACCGAAG
>JBCBZB010000127.1:0-6388 GCA_039815565.1 Planctomycetota bacterium | reverse complement strand
GTTCGCGTCGTTTTTCGAACGAATGACTCGTAAAAGCAACACGATCAGCGAAAGATCGGCAGAGACTGTCCAAAAAAGCGGGAAGAGACCAAGCTACGCGGGGATGCAAAACAGCGCCTCCTACGACCCCCAGTGCCCGCGGGTTGTTCCGCCGGGGCGATCCCCGGCGCGGACGGCGAAGCGGTTCGTCACGATGCACTGCGCCGTGGTCGGGGCCGAAGCCTCCGAGCACGGCGATCTAGCGGCGCGCGCCGCGAGGCACGCGCCTGCGACGAGCTGGCGGGGCGAAAGCCCTGGTCGTCGTTGCGGTTCGTCGGGTGCCTCCTGTTGCGGTAGGAAGACCGACACCTCTTGGCGTCGTTCTGGAACGACCCGCCACGCACGACACGGTTGGTGGAGCCGGAGCTCCGCCGCCCGGGGGAATGGGTCAGAGAATCTCCGTGCTGCCCTCCAGGTCCGTGGAAAGCCGTCGCCGCAGCGCCAGCGTGTCGGCTGGTCGGATGTGTTCGAAGACGGCGGCCACCGCGCGGACGTAACGATCTTCTCCGATGCGCCCGTGCGCCAGCTCCCGCCGAAGCCAGCGCAGCCGCCAGCGGAAGCGGCGCAAGTTGTCCGGACGCAGCCGCACCGAGCCGGGCCGGATCGTGAAGCCCAGGAAGTGCAGGCCCTCGGTGGTCGGCGCGAGTCGTGTCGCGCGGCGCTTCAAGGACAGGTCCAGATGCGTGGCGAGCCATCCGGCAACCTCGGCGTGTGCGTCGCTCAGCGTCCTCTTGTCGTCGGCGAACAACGCGAAGTCGTCCATGTACCGGAGGTAACCCGGTATCCGCAGCTCCTCCTTCACGAAGTGATCGAGCGGATCGAGAGCCATGTTCGCGAACCACTGGCTGGTGAGGCTTCCGATCGGCAGGCCTCGGCCGCCGGTGCCGAGGATCGTTTCGCAGAGCCCGAGAACTCGGCGGTCCTTCACGAGCCGTCCGAGCGTACTCAGCACGTCGGCGTGGCGCAGCGAATCGAAGAACGCCCGCACGTCGAGCTTCAGCGCGTAGTGATGCCGCCGCACGAACTTCTCCGCTCGTCGCATCGCAGAGCTCGTCCCCTTGCCCGGCCGGCACGCATGGCTGTCGTCGATCATCCGGCGTTCGAAGATTGGCTGCAGCGGAGCCAACAGAGCGTGGTGCACCACCCGGTCGCGAAACGGCACTGCGGTGATCGTGCGGCGCTTAGGATCGTGGATCACGAACGTGCGAGCGCGCGACGGCCGCCACGTGCTGGCGAGGAGTGCTCGCTCCAGCCGAAAGCACTCCGGTTCGAGGCGTTCGAGGAACGAGGCTACGCCGTGGCTACGACGCTTGCACCGCGCAGCGCGCTGGGCCGCCCGACAAAGTCGTTCGAAGGCCGCCACCTGGGGCCACAGTCCGCCGACCCGTCTCAAGCGAGCTTCTTCCGTGCCCGCACCGAGGCGCGCCACCCGTGCAGTGTCCGGCCGAGTTCGTCGAGTCGGCGCATCGCGCCTTCGTGGTGCGCTCGCGAGCACACGTTGGTCGTCCGCGCGAGCCGCACCAGGTAGCGCGCGCGTTCGAGCGCGAGGTTCACGTGATCAAGGCGCTCGAGTCGCCCCGCAGGCGCGTAGCGGGCTTGCACGAGCTCTTCGACGACGTCGAGGACGAGTGATTCGAGACGCGAAGTCATCGACAGCCGGGCGTGCTTGGGCCAGCGCATCGTCCGTGTCAGGAGCCACGCGGCGAGTTCCTCGGCGAGCTGCAGCACGACGAGTTCGGTGCCTGCACCGCGAGCAGCCGGGCGGCGTGATGGGGAGTTCATACTTCGCCCTCGGTCCCGTCCGCGTTCATGTGGTCTTGGACGACGAGCTCCGTGGGTGCAGACGCCGGATCGACCGGTCGAAGCAGACGCAACAACGCCGGGCCGAATCGCTCGGCCTTGGCGCTGCCGATGCCGTGGATCTCCTGAAGCGCTGCGAGGCTGGCCGGGCGCCGGGATGCGACCTCCGCGAGCTCAGTGTTCCGGAACAGCACGTAGCCAGGCTTGCCGAGGGCCTTCGCTTCCGCGTTTCGCCACGCGCAGAGGCGGTCGTAGAGCGGCTTGTCGATCGCAGGAACACGGAGCTGCTCCCCTCGTCGGCGGTTACTGGGCCGGTCCTCCGAGGCCTGAGAACTGGGGTCGATCGGTGCTGGCTCCCCGAGGGTGCTGGACGCCGCGTAGACGACCACGAAGACGAGCAGTGGCTGCCCGGCATGCGTAAACGCGTGCTCCCGGATCTCGAAGACGGTTTGCTCGGACGTCAGCCGCTCGAGCGCGCTGGAGTCGACGCGGCTGGTCTCTGGGAGGAGGCCGCAGGTCAGGATCGTGGCTCGCAAGCCACCGGGTGAATCGGGAGAGCGCATGGCTCGACCCGCCACGCGTTACCCGCCGAACACCAACCGTCAAGCAGGATCGCGAACAGGAAGCTCGATTTCGAGACCCAACCAAAGCGGGCTGCGCCACGCTCGGGTCGGGGGACGCGCGAGGATGAAGTCATGAAGCGGTGAAGGGGTCCAGTGACGAACTGGCGGGGCGAAAGCCCTGGTCGCCGCCGCGGTCCGACGGGTGCCTCCAGAAGCGGTAGGAAGACCGACACCCCTTGGCGTCGTCCTGGAACGACCCGCCACGCACGACACGGTAGGGGGAGCCCTTATCAACCCACGCACTCCCGTCGTCAGGGGCACCTCGGTAGGAGCCGTGCCAGGTGTCTTCGCACCACTCCCACACGTTGCCGTGCATGTCGAACAGCCCGAACGGGTTCGCAGCCTTCTCCGCAACCGCGTGGAGTCGCCCGCCCGAGTTCTCCCTGTACCAACCGACGCGGGCCAGTGCATCCTCCGCATCACCCGACCAGTACTCCGTCTTCGTCCCCGCTCGGCAGGCGTATTCCCACATCGACTCAGTTGGCAGGATGAGTCCTGCCCACTCGCAGAAGGCGGCCGCGTCTCGCCAGCGGATCTCCACGACCGGCTGCTCGGAGCCGTTCAGCTGGCGATTCTTGAAGCTTTCAGGCGGCGTGTGTCCCGTCAATTCGCAGAACTTGCGGAACTGTTCGTTGGTGACCGCAGTCGCTGCCATCCAGAAGGGCTGCGCGAACGTGACGTCGTGGACCGGTTTCTCGTCGCCGTGTCGCTTGCCTCCCATCCGGAAGCTCCCCGCGGGGATTCGGACCATCTCGACGCCACACTCGGGATGGACGAATCGCTCTCGTTGGATCAGCCCTCCTGGATCGACCGGTGATTCTCCCGACCCACTCGAGACCACTTCGACTCTCGCTCCCCGCCCCTCGATCTGTCGGATCGCACGCTCTGTAACCGCACGCTGCTCGGGGCTCACCTTCGGCCTCTTCCTCTTCAGGAAACTCTCGAAGGGAGTCGAGTCTTTCTCTCGTGCTTCGCGGAGGCATTGCTGCAGGAAGGACTCGTGCGCGGCGATGTCCGACCTATGCAGGACCCGCTCGAAGAAGCGTCGGAACAGCGTCTGGCTGCACTGTGCCAACAGCAGCAGCGTGACCTCTTCCCACCAGCTCTCGCCGAAGCGTTCGGCCAGTTCGTCGAGCGACTCCAGCTTCTCGCCGGCGAGCGCAGCGTCCTGCGAACGGCTGACCAGTTCCTTCGCGGCGAGGTGCTCCTGAAAGCCGAGGTGGAGGAAGCCGTAGGAATCGTTAGACCAGCCAGTCAGGAGTCCGCTCTCGTCTCGGACGGCGCGGAGAAACTGTTCGGGATCCACTCGAAGTCCACGGCGCCGAAGCTCTTCGGCCAACAACGGCACGATCTCGTCGCTGGGCAGTCGGGCCTCGCCGCGTTGGTGATAGTGCAGTGCCAGTGGTTGCAGCAGGCGCTCTCCGTCATCGTGGCCTAAGTGGTTGCCGAGGGTCTTTGCCTCGCGCCACAGGTGGAGCAGGCAGACGAGACAGTCCTCGTAGAGCGCGAGCCGCGCGTCGGGAAGTGCTTGGCCGCGGGAGCGGTGGATCAAGCAGATGATCGTCAGTAGCAGTGGGTTGCCTGACATCTCGGCGACCCGGGTAGCCGCCAGAGACTTCACGCGGAGTCGTTCGAGCAGGTCTCGTGCGCATGTCGGGGCACGGACCGCGGCGTGGTCGGGATCGAAGGTGTTCTCGACGATGCGGTACCAGTTGTGGACGAAGTCGTCGATCTGCACGTTGGTGAGCGGCCGCAGGTGCACTTCGAGGAAGTGCGCGTCCAGGGAGACATCCTCGGTGTAGCCGGCGTAGCGGCTCGTGATCGCGAACCAGCTTGTCTCGTCGCGTTTGCGCAGGGACTCGATCCAGTGGGCGGTAGCCATGCGTAGGTCCGCGGGCACCTCGTCCAGGCCGTCGAACAGATACAGCAGTTGGCCGCGGTCGTTGAGCAGGTGGTGGGCGGACTCGGCTGTGGGGGCGAGATGCTTGTCACAGGACCGCACCAACAGGTCCTCGCCCAGGGTGTCGAGGTCCGCGGCGACGAGATGGCGCAGCGGCAGGAACACCGGCAGCACATCGTCGGGCATCCCGAGCGCCTTTGGGCCTAAACGAGGATCGACGACGCCGAGTGCCAGACGGCGCATGTGCGTGGTCTTGCCGGCCCCGGGGTCGCCGAGGATCACCACGCCGCGACGTTTGCCGTGCCGCTGGGCTCGACGGAACGCATCGATGAGTTGGAGGTCGACGAGTCCCTCACGGAGGTCGCCTTCGTCGAGATCCTTACTGGTCGCGAACCGTTGGTCGCGTTCGCGGCGCAGGTCAGCGGTAGCGTCGAGCGGGACGTATAGCTCCTCCAGGCGGATCGGGACCTGAAACTGCTCGGTCCGAGGGAAGCCGACGAGCGAGAGTTCGCTGTGCGCGCGCTGGACCTGGCGCCGGTAGGTCTCCAGTTCGACCCCCTTGGCCGCGGTTCCGCTCTCCCTGCGTGGCTTTGGCTCGGGAGGGATCCCCTGGAGATGCCGGCGAATCCGCGCGATCACCTTCGCGAAGCTATTGCCCTCGGCCACGATGGCCTGCAGATCGCAGAGGCCAACGATGTTCGGGGGCAGAGCGTCAGCGGGCGGGAGCTTGGGTAGCGAGGCCGGCGGCGCGGTCGGGTCGGTTGGATCCGGAGCCGGCAGCAGCACCGGAAGCATTAGGAAGTCCCGGTCCTCGGCTCGTTTCTGCAGCCCGCGTTCAATCTCGCTCCGTACCCAGTCGCGCGGATCATCGAGTCGACGACGGCCATACTGATCGTGTGTCCGAAGCCAGTGCGGTCCGATCAAGACCACGAGCACCCGCGCGGAGTCGAGCGCCTTGCGCAGGTGGAGCGGCCACTCAGTGCCGCCATCGGTGTCCTGTGAGTCGACGAAGGCCTGGAACGACTCTGACGCCGCTCGGAATTCATCGCGCAGCCGCTTTGCTTCGGCCTCGCAATCCGAATGGCGGTAGCAGATGAAGATCGAGGCTTCAGGGTTGGCGGTGTCTGTCAAAGCGGTCTCAGGCTGAGTAATCGTGCGCCGTCAGCGGCCTGTGGCCGCGGTACGGTAGAGCATATATTTGCCGGCCTCGAATCGATTCGCGATCTCGATCACCGAGTCGCCACAGTCCGCCGGACCGCTTATCACGCACGTTCCGGGCCGCGGAGAATCGCACTCGGCGTGGATCAGGTCTCGACGGGCAGGTGAGCCTGAAGGCCTCGGTCAATTCCGTGCTGCAGCGCGGCCATGAACTTCGCTGTCTTCGTTCCCGGGCTCAGTCTCGCCCCAGTGATTCACTCGAGATGAGCCCAGCAACCATTCTCCGCAGCTCGAACGTGTTGCCGATGTACTCGGTCAGATCTGTTGCGCATCTACCCGGGCGGGACCCTTCCGACCCCCATACGCCGCACCGCGCGACTAACAGCGAACCTATCGTAGACGGGTACGTGTAAAGGACTTGGGGCGGGCCCGATCGATCTCTCGGCCGATCAATGAGCCGCGCCGAGCACCCAGGGGTGGTCTTAGGTCGGGGGCAGATCAAGGCTGACCGGGCCTCCGAACTATTGCGAAAGACTGTTTGGGCTACTCGCTGTTCGGCAGGCGCCTCAGGTCGGAGCCTAGTAGCTGAGCGCCGGCGCTCAGCCCGCGGTCGGCGCACGCGCCTATCGATGGGCCGACATTTCGGTTCAAAGTCGCAATGAGCTAGTGTAGTGCATCAAACAGATGCACCATTATCTCGGAGCGCTGATCGAGCCCTGGTGACCTCGGCGAGGATGTCCTTCGCAGAGGCTGTCCAGATGAACGGGGTCGGCTCGAGGTTGTGCTGTTCGATGTAGGAGTCGATGGCGTCGTTGAGGTGTCGGACGCTTGGGAAGGCGCCTCGGCGGATCCGCTTATTGGTGATGTC
>JBCBZB010000136.1:0-4596 GCA_039815565.1 Planctomycetota bacterium | reverse complement strand
TGCACCGCGACCTCAAGCCGAGCAACATCTTCATCACGCGGGAGGGCGAGCCCTACCTCCTGGACTTCGGTCTCGCGCGGGGGCTGAACGACGTCTCCCTGACGGCAGAGGGAACAGCGCCGGGCACTCTCGCTTTCATGGCGCCTGAGCAGCTGAGCGGCGCGGACACCCGGCTACGCCCACAGGTCGACATCTACGCGCTGGCGGCGACTCTCCATACTTGTCTCACGGGGCGGCCGATCTTCGAGTCGGCGACACCTGAGTCGCTGATCCATCAGGTGTTGATGCGCGATGCTCCTCGACTCGACGAGGTTGACGGGGTGGGCGATCTCGACCCGGTCCTGGAACGCGCGTTGGAGAAGCGGCCCGAGGATCGATTCGCGTCGATGGAGGAGTTCGCCGACGAACTCGAGCGTGTCGCCGACGGGCGTGATGTCCGAACCCGATCGCGTTCTCGAACCTCTCGGGTCGTTCGCGGGCTGCGCCGGGATCGTCGCACCTACTGGGTTCTGGGGCTGATCGTGGTGTTGTCCTCGGTCGTCGGCGGACTCGAGTTCCAGCGTCACCGGCGAGAGCAGCAGCGAATCGAGCGTGCCGAGCGAGAGAGGGGCGATCGAGTTCAGCGGATCGAGGAGAACGCTGCTCTGTTGGTCCGGGGTCAGCGTTTCTCTGCGGCCTTCAGCCTCTTGTCGTCGACAGCCGACGAGGATCTCTCGCCCGGTCTGGCTTCGACGTTGGAGCGTGTTGAGGCTGAGCTGCTCCTGCGGCGACTCTGGAGCGAGCTGATCAGTGATCGCGGTCTCTATGCGCCCGAGGACTTCCGAGATCTGAAAGATCGATTGAAGGAGGCGCCTGCCGTCGTGCGGGATCGACCAGACGCGGAGTTTGCGCTCGCCCTTTCGGATCTGGTGCTCGGGCGAACACCCGCGGAGGTGGCGGCTTCGCTTCCGTCCGGGTCCCGCACCCGAGCGATTCTGGAGTCAGATCGCCAGGGCGGTCAGGCCTCAGTCCCGGAGATCCAGGCCACGGACATGGCGGACGCACTCGGTTCGGCTGCGTTGGCACTGATCCTCGAGCTTCCCGTGGAGAGGGTGCGTGAGGAGTCAGATCGCGCGTACGAGTTTCGGGACGACGGCCTGCTTGGAGTGGACCGCATCCGATCGGTCGTAGACGTGATTCGGTTGTCACGGAGCAAGGACTACGAGTCTGCAGAAGCACTCGCTCGAGCGCTTCCTGTCGGAGAAGAGGGAGGGGCTCGCCTTCACGAGCTCCGTGCCCGGATTGCGAGCGTGCGACGAGACTGGCCGGAGGTTCGGAAGCAGATCGTGGGGGCGCACGAAGCGAACCAACGCCTGAGACTCGAGCCGTCCTTGAAGCTGGTCGTGCTCGAGCTCGACCACGCGATCGCCACCCAGGATGAGGCGGTGTTTCCGGAGATTCTCGCGAGGGCCCGCGAGCGATTCGGGGCGAGCGAGTGGCTACGACTGGCCGAGGTCCGCTGGAACGTCGAGGTGAAGGGAGAAGACCGCGACCGGTCGACTCTCGACGAGCTCGGTCGATCGGCGAAATCGGACTACGTGCGGATTCGTGCTCAAGCCCTGCTCGTGGGGTTGGAGTCGACGCGTCTTCTACGGGTTGCGAGACGTCAGGAAGTCGTCTCGCCGAACGAACTCCAGATGCTTCTCCAGCGCATCGAAGTCGCGATCTCGATAGCAGCCCAGAGTTTCGAGCCGCGATTGGAGGCGACGCTGGAGTTTCGACGGGCTGTGACCCTCGAGATGCTCGGTGACGCTGAGGGTGCACGTGCGGCTGCGAAGCGAGCGGTCGGTTTGAATCCGACGAGTCCTCTCGTCCTCGCTCAGTTCCTCAACACAGTGCGTCGAGAGGTCTGGCAACGACGAGAGGTCCGCGAAGAGGCTGAGGAGGTCAAGGAAGTCACAATCGGCGTGGCTCTCGAACACGTCTGGACCTTGCAGGCGGTCGATCAGTACTTCCAGCAGACCGACGTGATCAGCCCACGCCACCGCCGACGAGTCTTCGAGATCACTGTGACCGCCGCCTTGATGGCCGAAGAGATCCATGACCGAGAGCGGATCGAGCAGAACGTCGATCGCGCGGGAGCGATCGATCCGGGCGACAGGGCGGCGCCTGGTGGGGGCTTCGCTCGCGACGCCTACGACCGCGAGTTCCGAAGGCTGGAACGCGAATACCGTTGACGACCTAGACTTCCGGCTGCGGCCTACTCCGGCCGATCCTGCTTCTCCAGCTCGAGTGCGAGCGCCGCCCTGGCGCGACTGAGCAGCATTCGTGTCGCTTGGACCGTGCGTCCGAGGTCGGCAGCGACGTCGGTGACGTCTTCGCCTTCGATCGAGATGCGTCGCAACACCGCTTGCTTTGATTCACTGAGCGAGCTGAGTGCCTTCTCGAGCATCTCGGATGTCTCGCGGTTGGTGATGCGGGTGACCGGCGACGGGTTCGGGCGCTGGGTCACCGAGTCGAGGGCCTGAAACTCCGTCGTGCGGCTGGGCGGCTTTCGCTTCTGCGCCCTGGCGTATCGGATCTCTTCTTTGGCGCGGTTCTCCGCGATGCGCTCCACCCAGCCGCGAAACTCTGCGAGTGTTTCGCCCTCGAATCTCTGGAGCTGTTCGACGATGCGGACGTACGAAGCCTGGACGATGTCGGACGCCCGAGCCCAGCTCGCGAGTGCGGGGCCCATCGAGGACTGGGATCGGCGCTTCAAACGCGAGTCGACTGACGACAGAAGGCGTTCGAACGCCTGTCGGTCCCCACGCTTGGCCGCGGCAAGGTCTGATCGAAACTGCTGATCCTCGGGCAAATCGCTCATGGGGGAGTTCCGAGCATTGTAGCGGAGCTGGGCGGCGGGGTTTCCTCGCTCTCGACGTCTCGAGCCCCTCCGGAGATTCGGGCTAGGACTCCAGTCGCTTTCGCATCTTGCCGAACCGCTCCCGGTCGTCTGCCGACACCGTCGGGTAGTCCAGCCCGAGCGATTCGAGGGATTCGCGGATGACGCGGGCGACGCAAAGTCGCATGTATCGCTTGTTGTCGGCAGGGATCGCATACCACGGGGCCCAGGGGCGGGAGGTGCCACGCAAGGCCTGCTCGTAGGCGTGCATGTAGTCATCCCAGTGTTCGCGCTCGGCGACGTCGGCTGCGTTGAACTTCCAGTTCTTGTCCGGCTCGTCGAGCCGATCGAGGAATCGGTCCCGCTGTTCGTCCTTCGAGACGTTCAGGAAGAACTTCACGATCGCCGTCCCGTTGCGGGCGAGGTGTGCCTCGTGGTCACGGATCGATTCGAGCCGCCCGTCCCAGAGTGCGTTCCCGACCTCGAGGTCGGGGATGCGTTGGTTGTCGAGGATTCCGGGATGCACCCGGACGATCAGAACTTCCTCGTAGTAGCTGCGGTTGAAGATGCCGATCCGGCCTCGCTCGGGGAGTTTCGTCGTCGTCCGCCAGAGGAAGTCGTGTTCGAGCTCGCCGCTGGATGGAGCCTTGAACGAGTGGACCTGGCAGCCCGCCGGATTCACTCCGCTCAGTACGGCGCGGATCGTGCCGTCCTTACCCGCCGCGTCCATCGCTTGGAACACTAGGAGAAGGGACCATTGATCCTCCGCATAGAGCACGCGTTGCAGCTTCGCGATCTGGTCGACTTCGTCCTCGAGTGCGTGCTCGAGGTCCTTCTTGGAGGGCGTGTCTTTCGGTGGTTTCGTAGGTGAGTCCTTGATGCGGAACGACTCAGGATCGACGAGGTATGGGCTCGGAACGGCTTCGAACATGTTGGAGAGAGGGCGGACAGGTCTGCGCCGGTTCAGGCGATGCGGGGAGAACTTAGCGAGAACCAACTCAGCTCGTGTGGCGGTGAGAGCCGGGCGCCTTGCGCGGCCTGACCCGCGGTCCACGGTTTCGCCCCGATCGACAGCGGTTCTCGGCGTCGTCGACCGACTTTGGCGGGAGACCGGTCGTCCCGGTTTCGCGCGGTCCTGGTGAGGGGGGGTCACCCAACGCCGTAGCGGTCGGCGAGCACTTGTCGGTGATGTCGCTCGTGACCTCCGAGGATCCAGGCCATCGCGCGGACCGAGTAGGTCTTGCCGCTCGCCGTGCCGCGTCGGGACCAGGTGTTCTGGTCGAAGCCGCCGAACATGGCGAGCTGACTCGCTCGCACGGCGCGCCACTCGTCACACAGCTCCCGGATCGAACGCTCATCGTGCGTCGCGTGGTCGTCGCAGACATCCGGGTCGAACGACGGTAGATCACCCGGCTGTCCGCGAGCGAACCAGAGCGCGCGAAAACCGAGGAGGTGTTCTGTGTCCAGGCAGTGGCCGACCACCTCCCGAACCGACCATTTGAGCGGTTCGTAGCGGTAGCCGGCGCGCTCGTCTTCCAGCGTTTCGATGGGGGCGAGAGTCTCTTCGATCTGAGTCCTGAGCGTCTCGAGGATCGAGCCGTCGGGAACGAGTTCGATGTAACGGTGGAAGTACTCGTCGTACTCGTCGCTGGCCGGTCGGGTCATCGGTGAAGCTGGTTACCCCAATCAAGACGACGCGATCGCGGACGAGCTCGGGGGCTTGGCCCTCTACG
>JBCBZB010000066.1:0-26634 GCA_039815565.1 Planctomycetota bacterium | reverse complement strand
CCTTGCGGAAGCTCGCGCCCATAACCTCGGTCTGGATGTCGAACTTCTTGTAGTGGTCGTAGATGCGACGCACGGACTCGACGCCTGGATCCTGATCGATGCTGAGATCCGAGACTCCCCGAGCCTTCACCCAGTAGTCGTAGATTCGGCCGACAAACGGTGAGATCAGCTGCACCGAGGCGTTCGCGCACGCGACCGCCTGCGCGAAGCTGAACAGCAGGGTCATGTTGCAGCGGATGCCTTCGCCTTCGAGTGTGCGAGCTGCCGTGATGCCTTCCCAGGTGCTCGCGATCTTGATCAGGATGCGTTCGCGATCGATGCGGCTCTGCTCGTAGCGCGCGATCAGCTGGCGGGCTTTCGAGATCGTGGCCTCGGTGTCGAAACTCAGGCGAGCATCGACTTCGGTCGAGACACGGCCGGGGACGATCTCCAGGATCTCCTTGCCGACCCGGACAAACAGGTCGTCGAGGAACGCCTCCGCGCGATGCGCTTCGGTGCCGGTGACCTTTGCGGCTTCCGCGAGTGCAGCGTCGACCAGCGGGCGGTGTGCCTCTTGCTGGGCGGCCTTCAGGATCAACGATGGATTGGTCGTCGCGTCCTGGGGGCGGTGCGTTCGAATCGCGTCGAGGTCGCCGGTGTCCGCGACGACGACGGTGTGCTGCTTGAGGCCTTCGAGCAGGTTCATGCGAAGAGCCTAGCAGCCCTCCGTGGAACAATCGTGCTCGGCGGCCGAACCACCGCAGGCCATCCGGCCGCGAGGCGGCCGGGTGGGAGGCGCGCCCCGCGGGCGCGCGAGCCGAGCTGCGCGAGGCCGCTCGGCGCTCGCGTCAGTCGGGGCTCAGTAGCCCTTGCCGGAGCCTTCGAGCTCGTCGGCGATGTCCGACGCGCCGTACACCTTGCGCAGCGCTTCGATGATGATCGCCGGGTGCACCGAGACCGTGCGCGGCACGTCGTCGGTGAAGATGAAGTTGTTGCCGAGGCTCTCGATGTTGCCATCGAAGACCAGACCGACCAGGCGACCCTGAGCGTCGACGATCGGCGAGCCCGAGTTGCCGCCGATGATGTCGCAGGTCGACACGTGGCAGAACGGGGTCGAGAGGTCCATCTTGGACTCGGCGTCGATCCACTCCTGCGGCAGATCGAACGGCGCCTTGCCGCCGAACTCGGTGACGCGGGCGTAGAGGCCGTAGAGGCTGGTGAAGTGCGGCGCGATCGTGCCGTTCATCTCGTAGCCTTTGACGACGCCGTCGCTCAGACGCAGCGAGAAGGTCGCGTCCGGCGGGATCGAGAAGCCGTAGACCGCGAAGAATGCCTCACCGACCTTCTTCTCGAGCGCGGCTTCGCGCTGGGTGGCTTCCTGCAGCTGAGCATTCGACGAGGCGTTCGCCTTCAGCTCCTGGAGCTCGGCCATCTGGTCCCAGACATCGCCGTAGCTCTCCTGCAGTTCCGCGTTGGCGGCGACCGCTTCACGCACGGCCTCTTCGGCCTGACGCTTGATGTCGACGACGGTGTCGTTCTTCAGCCCCGCCCAGTAGCCGGTGTAGGCCTTGCGGGCGTTCTCGAGACCAGCCTTCTCGTCACGGAGCGCCGGCATTTCGTCGTCCGATGCGTTCTCCATTCGACGCTCGAGGTTGCCGAGCAGGCTCGGGATGATCTGCTCGACGATGCGCGGGTGCTCGACGTCACGCAGGTACTCGATCTGCGACATCGTCTTGAGGCGACCGGTGCTACCCGGGTTGCCGGAGACGAAGACGGTCTCGTTGTCGCCCGGACCTTCGGTGCGCCACTCGAGGTAGTGAGCCTCGGTGTTGGCCGGCTGGTCGTTTTCCCAAGCGCGCAGGACCGCGAAGTCGAGGCTGAAGCGCGGGAAGGTGAAGTTGTCCGGGTCGCCGCCGAACTTGGCGATCTGGTAGTGCGGAACCGCGACGAGGCGGATGTCGTCGTAGATGCGGTAGGTGTAGAGCTGGTAGTTGCCACCCTGGTAGAGCGACTTGACCTCGTAGTCGAACGCGTCCGAGGCTTCCTCGGCGGCGGCGAGGATCGCGGCTTCGTTCTCCGCGAGCTTCGCGTTGACCTCGTCCTCGGTCATCTCGGCGGTGAGGCCCTCGTTCATCTTCGCCGTGACGTCATCGGTCGCAACGAGCTGTTGGACCGTCAGCTCCGGGACGCGGACTTCCTCTTCGAGGCTCGAGGCCTGCCAACCGGTGGTCAGCCAGTCTTGGCCGGCCGGCGACACGGTCACGACGTTCTCACGCGCGCAGTGGTGGTTCGTGAGGATCAGGCCGCGTGGGCTGACGAACGACGCCGAGCAACCACCGCCGTAGCGGAGGCTCGACAGACGCAGGTGGTCGAGCCACTCCTGGGTCGGTCGGAAGCCGTACTCGGATTCGAGGAAGTCGAGCGGTGCGTGCTCGTACGTCCACATCCGGCCCAGTTCCTTGTGTTCCTGGGCCGTCAGCGACGGAGCGAAGAGAGCGGACGAGGCGGCGACCGTCAGAGCCGCCGACAGCAAGAAGTGTCGATGCATGGTTGGATCGGGAGGGCTGGCGCTTCGCCAGGCCGGTTCGCGGATCGAGGTGGGGCCTTCAGGCCGAAATCCTCTGCCGAAGACCGTTGGATTCGGACCGGCGGATCGACAGGTTTACGAGAGCCCCGGTCCGGATGCGAGGACAGCCGTAGGCTCCCATCGACCTGCGGTCCACCGCAATAGACTGCTCGGCGCGGGGTTCGAAGCGATGAAAGAACGGATACGAACGGCGATGCGCGTCCGGCTGCGGACCCTCGAGGACCGGGCGGCCGCCCGGGGGGCTGACTCCATCGTCGAGCGGCTCGGCGCGCTGCCTGAGTGGGCCGCGAGTCGAACCGTGTTTGCGTTCCTCTCGTTGCCGTTCGAGGTCTCGACCAGAGCCCTGATCGAACGAGCCTGGTCGGAGAATCGCCGAGTCGCCGTGCCTCGTCTCTCCGACGAGCCGGGGCGGATGGAGGCGGTGGAGTTCCACGACTACGGGGATCTCGTTCCGGCCCGGTTCGGGTTGATGGAACTCCCGAATGCACCGGTCGTCGCCCCCTCCGAGATCGACCTGGTCGTCAGTCCTGGGCTCGCGTTCGATCGTGCGGGGCGGCGACTCGGTCAGGGGGCCGGCTACTACGACCGCTACCTGCCGCGCCTGCGCGATGAGGTTCCGGTGGTCGCGATCTGTTTCTCTGAGCAGCTCGTCGACGAGGTGCCGACCGATGCTCACGACCTCGCGGTCGACGCGATCGTGACCCCCGACGAAGTCATCAGGTCTCGATGAACCCGAATTCGAACTCGTTGTTGAATCAGATCGGCAACACCCCGTTGGTCGAACTGTGCTCGCTCAGCCGCGACTGCAATCAACCGGTGCTGGTGAAGTGCGAACACCTGAATCCCGGTGGCAGCGTCAAGGACCGGATCGCGAAGACCATCCTCGAGGACGCAGAGCAGCGCGGCTTGGTGCGTCCGGGATCGACGGTGATCGAAGCCACGGCGGGCAACACTGGCCTTGCCCTTGCCCTCGTCTGCGCCGTTCGGGGATACCGATTGGTCTGCGTGATGCCCGAGCGCATGTCGGAGGACAAACGCGCTGCGCTTCGCGCTCTCGGGGTCGAATTGGTGCTGGCGCCGAACAAGTCCTCCACCCACCCCGAGAACTTCCGCAACCTCGCGATGCGTCTCGCGGAGGAAAACGGCTGGTACCTGACCGAGCAGTTCGACAACCCGGCGAACGTGCGGGCGCATGAGGACGGCACCGGTCCCGAGATCCTCGTGCAGTGTGGGGGCAAGGTCGGCGCCTTCGTCTCGGGCGCGGGGTCGGGCGGGACGATCACCGGAGTCGGACGTTTTCTGAAGCGCGCCTGTCCGACCACGAAGATCGTCCTGGCGGACCCGTCCGGGTCGATCCTCGCTCGTTACGTCGAAACCGGCGAGGTCGGTGAGCCCGGGCCCTACGAGGTCGAGGGCATCGGTAGCGGCACCGTCCCGGGCAACTTCGATCGAGCAGTCGTCGACTTTGCGGAAGTGGTCCCCGACGAGGAGGCGTTCGCGATGGCCCGGCGGGCCATCTGCGAGGAGGGCCTTCTGATCGGTGGCTCTGCGGGAACGAACTTGGCGGCAGCGATCCGGGTCGCTCAGCGCGACGACCTGGAGGGTCCGGTGGTCACCGTTGGTTGCGATTCCTGGGATCGCTACCGCTCCTGCGAGTGGATGCGTTCCTGATCGAAGACGGTCGTCACTCGGAGTCGTCGTCCTCGTCGAGAACGACTCCGAGTGCCTGCAGAACGGAGCCGAGAACCTCGACCAGGTTCTCGCCCTCTTGCAGCGGCGCATCGATGCGCGGTTCGAGCGCTGCAGGGATGGGGCCGAGGGCGAGACGAAGGGCGCGGGGCTTGTGGCGGACTCTCTCGAGCGCGTCGCAGATCTTGGCGAGTTCGGCCGGGTCGCCAGCCAGCAGCACTACGTCGGGATGAACTTCGGCGACCGTCTGCGTGATCGCCCGCTCGTCCGCGAACGCTGCGGTCTCGACGACGTCGATGCCGACCATCGTCATCCAGTCCGCACCGCGGTCGCAGATCGCACGTAGTTTCTGGTCGGTATCGAATCGCACCAGCAAGGCACGCGGTCGCGGCTCGGAATCCAGCGCGGCCTCACGGAGGTCCTCGAAGCGCGCGCCATCGGCGACGGCGATCGGAAGGAAGCGATGGCCGAACTGCACTTCGCTCTCGGGCCAGTAGAGCGTTGCGAGTTCGCTGAGCGTCGCTGCGGTCGACTGGTCGCTTTCGGCCAGTTGGCGGAGCGAGCTTGCGCTCGGCGGACTCGACCGCTCCGTGCTCAGATCGAATCCCGAGCGCCCGTCGGTGAACGCCGTGAATGCCTTGACGCGTGTCAGGATGAAGGACTGATCGTCCTCGTCGTTCGCGGTCGGTATCGCACCGCCGAGCTCTTGGTCGGCGAAGCGGTTGATACCGACGAGCACACGCTTGCCGGAGTCGACGGCTTGCTCGCGTTGAGTCTCTTGCGCGAGCAGTGTCTCGTTCAGCCAGCCTTCCTGCATGACCGCGAGGAGGCCTCCGCGCTTCTCGATTTCCTGGACCAGCGACCAGGCGCGGCGTGCGAGGCCGTCGGTCAGGCTTTCGATCGTGTAGCTGCCGCCGGTCGGGTCGGCGACGCGGTCGAGCTTTGACTCGTGGCGGAGGAGGTTCTGCTGCCCGAGCGCGAGCTCGAAGGCGTGCTCGGAGTTGTCGTCGAGGAACGGCATCGATACGAGCACGTCGCAGCCCCCGAGGACCGCGGCGGTGGACGCGAGCGAACTGCGGACGAGGTTGCTGCGCTGGTCGAAGCGTTCGGCGCGTGCTCTGGCGCTGGTCAGTCCGACCAGTTGCGGTCTCAGGTCTTCGCCGGAGCCTCCGAGGTGCGTCACGACTTTCGCCCAGAGAAGGCGGAGTGCGCGGAGTTTCGCGACCTGCGTCAGCACTTCGTGATCGACCTGCATCCGGACCGAGCTCGAGCGCAAGATCGAGTCGATCGAAACGGCGCGCGGACTCAGGTGGCGCACGGTCTCGATCAAGGAGCACAGAACCGTCGCGATCTCGAAGGCCTGGTGGCCACCGACCAGGTGTGTGGTCTGGCCGTCGATGACGAGGCAGCGCGCCTTGGGGAGGGCTTCCTCGGCGAACTTCAGGACCGCTGCGAGTTCGTCGAAGACCGAGTCGATCGATGTGTGAGGGCAGATGACCGCACTGCGATCCTCGGTCACCATCAACCGTCGCATCGTCAGGCGTGCGATCGGGTCGAAGTCGAAACCGACCTTCAACTCCGAGGGGTCCAAACCCTCGGCCTTCGCTGAGCCCGCCGTCCAGAGGAGAGGGGCGAGCGAGCCGTCACCGGCCGCGAAGTACAGCGGGCGGTGTGCGTCCGGGGAGCTCCTGAACAGCGGTTCGAAGTCCGCGCGACTCGCGACCGCGACTCCTCCTTGTCCGGGGCCCGACCAACCGCCGAGGTCGGCATCGTCCTCGGCGGACTCGGCCGCCTCGGGTGACGGCTCGCGAGCGTCTTGGGCCAACGCGTCGAAGACGAACTCGACTTCATCGGCACCGAGTTCGAAGGCTCGGCGGGCCCGCTTCGCGGCGATCTCGGGATTCGCGTCGGCGATCAGCGCTCGCGTCGCGAATCCACGCGTGCGGAGCACGGCGTTCGCTCGCAGGTGGGGCAGGTCCTTCACGTCCTCGACGAAGCTCGCGGCTTCGAGCACCCGGCCGTCGGGGGTTCGCCAATCCGTCGACTCCTTCGGTCGCCCGCGGAGCTCCTTTTCGAGTTGCTGTTGCCAGAGATCTTTCTCGGTTGGCATGTGGTCATCCTCGCGGACGGTGAGGCCGCACGGAAGCACGAAGCCCACTGCGGTGAGGATCCCTGCCGAGATCCCGATGGAGGGCTATGCTCCCCGCCATCGAGGCGCTGCCCGACCGAGGCGGCGGAACCCATGCGAACGATGATTCGATCCCTGCTGACTGTTCTGTTCCTGCCGGCGGCCCTGTTCGCGCAGCAGGCCGCTCCGACTCCGGACGCATCCGAGGCGCGTGCGCCCGTGATCGGTGTGATCGGCGCTTCCGTCAGCGATGGGTTCCGGCTGATCGACTTCGCCAACCGCGTCCAGAACGCCGAGGCCGTCGCTCAGGGTTACCTCGGTCGTCGGATGAAAGACGGTGAGTTCGACGCCCGCACGGACTCGACGCATCTGCAGGCGGTCTTGGCCCCGGGCTACGACGTCGCGGACTGGCACCGCAACACGGACCTTTGGATGTTCTCGGCTCCGATGCGGAAGGCACAGCAGCAGATCGCCGCGGTGCGTGAGGCTGGGTGCGAACTGGTCTATGCGGTCGATCTGCCGTTCTGGTTCGCCTACGGCGCGACCGGCGTTCGGGGTCGCGATGACGAGGCGAAGCAGAAGCGTCTGGCCGCCCGCCTCGAGCGCTTCCAGACCTTCCTCGATCTCTGCGAAGAGCAGTTCGGAGACGGCGAGCAGCAGGTGGTCCTCGGGGATATTCCGGACCTGAGCCGCGCGCGTATGTTGATCACGCGGCCGCAGGTGCCGACGGTCGAGGAGCGGCAGGCCCTGAACGACGCGCTGCGCGCCTTCGTCGACGAGCGCGAGTGGTGTCATTTGTTCTCACTCGCCCAGGCGGTCGACGATGTCCGTGCTGGACTCGAGATTGAGGTCGACGGCCGTTCGTTCGTCGCCGATGAGAGCAACTCGTTCCAGCTCGCGCTGGTCCACCCGACTCGTCTCGGGGTGTGTCTGCTGGCCGAGCGCGTGCTGGAGTTCGCAAGCACGGCCCTGCCGGAGGGACTTCGCCCGGAGCCGGTCCCGCTCGCGGATCTGCTGCAGGCGGCGGGAGTCGAGGCGCCGTGGACCGGGAAGCCGGGCCAGACGGACGATTCCGCTCCGGCGGACGAGGATGGTGGAGACGGCGAACCGTCTGCCGAATCGACAACCGGCCGGGTTGTCGCGGGAGTTTCCCCGAGGCACTGAATCCGAAGGGTCTCTCTAGCTAGACTATCGACCCGTCCGGGGAGTCGAGCTGGCCCCCGGTCCCTCCTTAGGAATCCACTTCGATGTTGAAGGTTCTCTTCGCCGTCTCGCTCGCGTCCGCGAGCTTCGCCGTTGGTCACAGTGTTACGCACGCTTCGACCAAGGACACCGCGCTCTACGCGTTCGAATCCGCGACTCACAACAGCGTCGCGCTCTGGTGGCAGACGTCCACCGACAAGCAGGGCCCGGATGGCTGGGTCTCGATCAACCATGGCGAGCCGGTCTGGAAGGACA
Organism: Planctomycetota bacterium; assembly: GCA_039815565.1. Taxonomy (GTDB): domain Bacteria; phylum Planctomycetota; class UBA1135; order UBA1135; family UBA2386; genus JBCBZB01. The sequence continues at coordinate 18,793 of JBCBZB010000066.1, read as the reverse complement.
GCTACGACAAGGAGATCGAGAGCGGTCGTTTCGATGGTGTCCGTTGGCGCCTCGGCCAGAACTACTGGACCGTCCTCGACACGAACGTGAACCTCACGTTCGGTGAAACCGAGGTCGCCGCGAACGGCTACTACGTCGTTCTCGAGCGCACCGAGGAAGGTGACTTCCGTGCGTTCCTGCTCGACCAGGCGCAGATCCGCACCACCGGTCTGATCGCTTCGGACGCGGCCAAGACCACCGGCGGCATCGAGATCCCGCTCGAGCACGAAGTCGTCGAGACCAAGGCCGAGAACCTGACGATCGGTTTCTCCGCGCGTGAAGACGACAACGAGACCGTCGACTGGACGATCCACTTTGGTCCGCACAAGCTGACCGCGAACTTCCGCCGCTCGAACTGAGCTGCGAGGCACCCAGATGCGCGACGACCGACCGCACTTTGCGACAGGTCTCGCGCTCGCTGCCCTGGCCGTGTTCGTGGCCTGGGGCGCCTGGGTCCTGACGTCGACCGATGAGGTCGGCGCGGCCGCGCCGGAAACGGAGCGCGCCTCGCGGGCTCGTCTCGACGCGCCCCTGGGCCCTCAGCAGGCCGCTTCCGACCAGCGCCTGTCGCCGAGCTTCACAGATAGCGATTCAGCCAACCGACGTTCCTCGGACGTTGACGGCGAGCCGGCGACCACGTCGAAGTCCGTGAACGGTTCGGTCGTCGTTCGCGTGGTGGATGAGGAGGCTGGGGGATTGCTCTCGGCGCCCTATCTCGTTGATGTCGAGGTCTCGAACGGCGAATCCAGGTGGGCAAATCTGGTCGATGGAGAGGCGGAGTTCGCGGGTCTGCCCTTCGATCGAGAACTCACGATTCGGGTCGACGCCTTCTCGGTGGAGTCCGACTTCGGCGCGAGAGTGGTCCGCGGCCCGACGGTGAACGAGCCATCCATCGAGGTAGCGTGCGCCGTGCGAGTTCGGAATCCGTGGATTCCGCTCCGAGTCATGCGTGCGGACGGGGGTGTCCCGTCCCGCGAGGTCTTCGTGTTCGTGCACCGAGGCTCGGGGGCTCCGTTCGAGAAGAGACTCCTCCCCGATTCTGACGGGCGAGTGACGGTCATTCTCCCGGAGACCTATGTCGGGCAGGACGTCTTCGTGGTGGTCCAAGAGATGCCTGAGCCTGACGTGATGCTTTCGCATCGACATCGGTTGGACGCGCTCGCTGTCGGGGCGGCGGACGAGGTCACTTGCGTGCTCTATCCCCCGGACATCCTCGTGGAAGGAGTGTTCGACCTGTCTCGATGGATCGCCGAGCCCGATTCCGCAGTCGCGGTGCAGCGGCCCTGGCTCGCCGTCCAACGTCGGTTCGGTGAAGGCGCCTGGGAGCAGTGCACGCGTGTCGTGCTGGAGGACGGCGGTGTCTTTCGTCTCTACGGGCTCCACGACGCGGGCGCGAGCTACCGCGTCGCACCGATCTTGCGGAGCGGCGTGCTCGAGGACCAGGCCGTTCCGTTCGAGCCGTACACGCGTGGCTTGCTCGTTCGGGTTCGACCTCCCGAGAGCGTGCCGCGGTGAGCGCTCCGTCGTCTCGGGTCGGTGTTGCGGTCGGTGCCCTCGTCGTGTTGCTCGGCGCGCTCTGGTGGCTCGTGTCGGCGTTTGGCTGCGCTGCGGAGAGCGACGATGTTCCGGTGTCGATCGGCGACGACGACTCGAGCCGGGTGGCGGCCGAGGCGCAGCAGGTGGGCGCACGGCAGACCTCAGTCGCGACGCGTCGGGCTACGGATGATGTGGTCGAGGTCGAACGTGAGCCGTCGGGCAGCGTGCGCGTCCGGGTGACCGACTCGTTCGGGCGCGCGTTGCTCGATGGCCAGGCGGCCGTATCGCTCGATGTGCGGAAGGCGGGAAAGACCTCGCGTCGACGCTTTCTGATCCAGCCGATCCGATCGGGGTTTGCGACCTTCGAGGAGGTGCCGCTCGGGCAGGAGATGATCGTGCGCGCCCACGCCGAGCGGGCGAGGATCGGCGTCGACCCGAGCCTTCCTTCGCAGCGACTCGAGGCCTTGGAGGTCGACGGTGAAGAGCGCTCGGTCGCGATCGCGGTCGAACTGACCCGGCCTTGGTTGCGGATCCGTGCGCCCTTCGACGCTGCTGGCCGATCTCAGCCGATCATGCACCTGATGATCGAGGATGAAGGGCATGGTCACTTCCGCGCTGCGCAGCGACCGGACGAAGATGGTTGGATGAGCTTGATGCTCCCCGAGCGATTCGTCGGACGCCGAGCGGCTGGATGGCTGACGCTCGGGCCAGCCGCGACCACTCGGGTCACGTTCCTCGGTGACCTCGGCCCGTTCCAGATCGGTGCGAACACGGAGGTTCACGGCGAGTTGCTCACCCCGCTCGTGCTCGTCAGCGGCCGAGTCGATGTCGAAGCACTGACGCAGGACGGACTCGAGATCGCCGAGCCGGGCGATGTCGAAGTGCGGATCGAACGCTCGAGCGATGGCTCGCGATGGACCAGGATCCAACGTGACTTCGCTTGGGCGCCCGACGACCGGTTCCAGTTCAGTTTCTCCTGGGTGCCGCGCAGCGGCGACCGGCACCGCTTGCAGCTCCTGGTCTCAGGTGGTCCGATCGGAGATCCGGTTGAATTCGAACCGTTCGAAACGGGCGTTGTTCTTCCTTACAGGTAGGCGTTCCGGTGGCGGAGAGGACGAGCGTCGAATTGGGTGGAGGAGAGTTCCATCGCCCCGGAGACCGCGACCGACGCACTCGCTACGAGTCTTCGCTAATCCACGGGCGACCGATCCCGGCCCAGCCGTTCGCCGAAGGGGTTGTGGTTCCGGTCCTTGGCGGTGAGCCTCGGTAGCTCCGGCGTCGTGGCGAGTGGTTCGCCATCCGTCCCCCGGTCGCTGGCTCGGACATGCATCCGTTCAACGTGCTTCGAGGTTCGGTCTTCCTGCTGCTCTGCTGCGCGCTCGCCGTAGTCGTTCAGCAGTCGGAGCCCGCGGAACTCAGGAGCGTGCCGGTGGTTGCGGCCGACTTTGATCGGATCGATCCCGTCCGTGAAGAGGTGGGTCCCGGGCAGGCACCGGTGAAGCGGAGATCGAGTCTCTCGGTCTCGGCGAGTCGGAGTGGAGCGCACGATCGGGGTACGATTCGACTCGCGTTCGTGAGTCCGACCGGACAGCCGTTCCTTCAGGCCGACGGCGTTGTGACACTGCGTCCACGGACCGGGGCCGAAGGTAGCTTGGGCTCCTGGAGTGAGGGTTCCGAGCTCTCCGAGGGCGTCTGTGAGTTCGAGGGTGTCCCGCTCGGACAAACGTTCGATATCCGTTGGCAACCCGGATTCGAATACGAGCAGATCGGATTCGATGTCGGGCTTCCCGAGATCGCTGGTCCGACGGACTCCGCGGAAACTCTCCACGTGAACGTTCCGATACTTGCGGATCATCCTTGGCTTCCAGTGGAAGTGCGCGTGGACCCAACGCACAGGGAGTTCGACCGCTTGGGGATGATCTTTGTCCAGTCCGTCGGCGACCGCGAGAGATCGGAGGTGTTCAGACTGCGAACGGATTCGCACGGACTGGGTGTCATTCCGCTTCCGCGGTCGCTGCTCGGTCGACGGTGCTCGGTCTGGGTCTTCGACGGGTTTCCGGATCATCCGATGGACTTCGTAGGCGACACCGGTGCTTTGGAGCCGGGTGCTCACGCCGTCATGCGTGCGTGGCTGCATCACCCACCGGTGCTCTTCGAAGGCACAATCGAGGGCGGATTGGACTCTGAGCGGGATCGCCGGGAGGCAGCGTTTGGGATGATCGGCCCACTCGAGTTGTTCTTCGACCGCAGCCCCGATGGAGTTCACTGGTCTTCGATCGACCCTCTTCCGCACGTGAGCTGGTCTGAAGATGGAGCCTTCTCGGTGCGCTGGGCGCATCGACCGGGGGACCAGTACCGGGTCGCTCTGGGGCGACTTGGAGGGAATCGGAACCGGCCGGTTCCGATCGAGCCGTTCGCTCGGGACTTCCTCGTTCGGCGCCGTGCTCGTCAGAGTCGGTAACGGACAAGGGCGGGCGGCCTATCGCGAGCTCGAGACCATCGACCGATGAATCACCCAGGCTTGAAGGCTCCGCAGAACGCGAGCGGGGATTCGTCACGTCATCGACTCATCATCCTTTCAGCCATTCTTGTGGCCTCACTTCTCGGCTGGGTGGCGATGATCGATCGGCAGTCCGAACCTCGAGAGGTTCCTCAGGCTTCGGGGTCCGAGGGGCGAGCAACTCACGGTGCCCGGTCTCGTCGGGCGGGCGACGGCATCACTCGGCTAGCAGTCCCGGTCGAGGAGCTGACGGGCCTGGAGCGTGTGCCTGTCGGTTCGAGTGCAGCGGTCGAGACGCTGTCCCTCGACTTGTCTGCGGGAACGCTGCGGGTCGCGTTCGTGGACGCTTGGGGAAGACCGGTCCTCGGCGGGCCGGGAGCGGTCTTGCTGCGTGTCTCGCCGGATTCGGCCGAGGCGAGTGAGTCGGAGCGCGGAAGACAGATCGGGCTCGCGTTTCCCCGAGACGGCTACGCCGTGTTCGACTCGATTCCGCTGGGCATGGCCTTCGAAGTCGCGGGACAGCCAGGGCGTTACAGCCTTGGATGGGACGACTCGCTGCCGACGGCCGCGGTTCTTGGGCCGACGAGAGACGACGAGGTCGTGACGGTTCACCTACCGGTCGACTTCGAGCGACCGTGGATCCCGATTCAGGTGACTGGGATCCCAGAGATCAGGGGCTCAGGGCATCCGGTCCGAGTGTTCGCGGATTCGCCGCAGGTGCGTCCGTTTCGACGACAGATCGCGACGGACGAATCCGGGCTAGCGGTCGTGATCCTGCCGGAGACTTTCCTCGGGCGAAGCACGGCGATTTGGATCGAGAACGATGATGGGCTCGGAACCGAGATCGCCTACGTCGGTGAGGTGCCGTCACCCCAGGTGGGGCGGAATCCGGTGATGACGACTCGCCTGTCCGAGCCGCCGTTGATCTTGGAGATGACGATTTCAGCGGCGGCTCGCCATGGTTTAGGTCGGAGCGCGTTCAGCCTCTTTGTGGATCGAGCCTCCGAGGATGGACCGTGGCAATCGATCACCCGACGCGCGGTTTGGACGGGCGACTGGTCGGTCGGCATGACCTGGGCGCATCGCCCTGGTGATCGGTATCGATACCGCGCGCAGTTCCGCGAACTGCTGACGGGATTCCAGGAGGCTCCAGAACCAGTCGAGTTTGAGGCCTTCGACCGCAGACTCGTCTACACGGGCTCCGTCCCGAAGCGGTTCGATGCTTCTGCCCTGCTCGATTCGATCGGTGCGGACCTCAACCTCAGTGAAGTCCCACGATCAGCGCCGGATCGACGCTGAACTCGTCACCGAGCGAGAGCAGCTGCATCTGCGAGACCGTGGCACCCGCCGGGTAGCCGAGGTCGGTCAGGTCGATGAGCACGCCGAACAGGTTCAGGTCGGTGACTTCGACGAAGTTCAGCGGCGTACTCTCGAGTTCGGCGAGGGAGGCGATCGGGTCGGCCGGCATCATCGGCGGGACGTTGCTGAACACTGAGATGCCGGAGGCAATGCCCGTCGTGCCGAGTTCGGTGTAGTCCTGAGGGCCGAAGTCCGCCGTTCGAGTGACCTCCGGGCCGACACCGCGCAGCGTGAATGGATCTCCGCCGTCTGAGACTTGGATGTTCGACGGCGGGGGGCCCGGGACAGTCCCGCCGACGCGGGGACCGAGTTCGATCAGGAGGATGTCCGGGCCCTCAGCGTTCGTGATCGGGCTCGGATTGCCGCTTGAGTCGACGAAGCGGAACGTGATCCCGGCTGAAACACCGATGTTGTAGAGCACCGTGTTGAGGGCGAAGTCTTCGAGGACCAGTGCTCGGGTGTCGTTGGTCGGGGGGATGTCGTCGTCCGTGCCGGTCGGCTGCGGGAACCCGAGGGTTTCGGTCTCGAAGGCGAGTTCGCTGGACGTGAAGTCCAGGAGCTCGATGTTCTTCAGATCCGAAGGCAGAAACTCGAAACGCCGATTGTCGAAGAAGATCGTCAGCGAGCCGAGTTCGACCCGGGTGTCGTCCATCGTGGTCGACACGCCGTTGATCGACGAATCGCCGGTCAGCGGCGTGTCGCGATCCTCACAGGCCGTCAGGGTGAGCCCGAGGCAGAGGGTCAGGGCGCGGACGCTTCGGTCGATCCGGGTCGGGGCGGATTCGGTCCGAACGGGGCGCCTCGCTTTGGTCGTCGTCGGCATCGGGGTTCTTGAATCGGTGGGCTGGAGTCTTGATCCGTGGCCTTTGGAGCGGTCGGATGCCGCGGATGCAGCAGAGCCACAAGATCGCGGTGATCCCCGGTGACGGTATCGGTCGCGAGGTGATCGCCGAAGGCGTGAGGGTCCTGGAGACGCTACGAGAAGTGCGGGGTCTCGACTTCTCGTTCGTGCACTATGACTTCTCGGCGGATCGCTTTCTAAAGGACGGCACGACCTTTCCGCAGGAAGCGAAGGATGAGATCCGGGAGAGCTGCGCTGCGGTCCTGCTCGGAGCCCTCGGCGATCCCCGAGTGCCTGGCAACGAGCACGCGCGAGACATCATCTTCGGTCTGCGCTTCGGCTTCGACCTCTACTGCAACCTGCGCCCGGTCGCGTGTCTTCATGATTCCTTGATGCCACTCAAGGGGCGGAGTGCCTCGGACTGCGACATGGTCTGCTTCCGGGAGAACACCGAGGGCGTCTACGTGGCGATGGGCGGCAACTTCAAGAAGGGCACGCCTGAGGAAGTCGCGATCAACGAGGACGTCAACACGCGCCTCGGCGTCGAGCGGATCTGTCGCGCTGCGTTCGAGTATGCGGTCGCGCAAGGTCGCAAGAAGGTCACGATGGTCGATAAGTCGAACGCGATGCAGTTCGCGCACGGCTTGTGGCAGCGCACGTTCAAGGACGTCGCCGCGGAGTTCTCGTCGATCGAGACGAACCATCAGTACGTGGATGCCTTCTGCATGAACATGATTCGCGACCCGAGTCAGTTCGATGTGGTTGTGACCAGCAACCTGTTCGGCGACATCGTCACCGACCTCGGCGCGCAGCTTCAGGGTGGGCTCGGCATGGCCGCGAGTGCAAACATCCGTCCGAACGGTGTCGGCATGTTCGAGCCGGTTCACGGTTCGGCTCCGGACATCGCTGGTGAGGGCAAGGCCAACCCGCTCGCGACTGTCTTGACCATTGGCCTGATGGCGACGCACCTCGGCATCGACGGTCTCGAGGGCTTCCTGACCGACGTCGTCCGCGAGGCGGTGGACAGCGGTCACTGCACCGGCGACGTCGGTGGTGAGAAGTCGACTTCCGAGGTCGGTGACTTCGTCTGCGAGCGCATCCGTCAGGGCTGAGCACCTTCCGATTCCAGCCATGACCCGTCACGATCCCGAGCTGCAGACGACCACGCTGTGGTCGTTCCCTTCCCAGCACTACGGCGGTCGCGAGCAGGGGAGTAAGGACTACCGCGGCGCCACACCGAGTTGGGTCGTCTGGAACCTTCTGCAGCGCTACACGCAGCCGAAGGACCTGGTCGTGGATCCGATGTGCGGATCCGGCACGACGATCGAGGTCGCGCGAGACCTGGGGCGACGAGCCCTTGGCTACGACCTGCAGCCGCACCACGAGCACGTATTCCGCGCGGATGCTCGTAGGTTGCCGCTCGAGGACGAGAAGGCTGACTTCGCGTTCGTCGACCCACCGTATGGCGACAACCTGAAGTATTCGGGCAAGCCCGAGTGCATCGGGGAGCTCTCGGCCGACAACGAGGAGTACTTCGAGTCGATGGGGCAGGTGTTCGCCGAGTTCGACCGAGTGCTACGTCCCGGTCGCTACCTCGCGGTCTACGTCTGTGACGTCTGGAAGCGCCGGGCCTTCGTGCCGATTGGCGCGCGCTTCGCGAGTCAGCTGGTCGAACGGTTCGAGCCGGTCGACCACGTCGCCGTGGTCCGCAAGAACAAGGATCTCGAGAAGGGCAACTACCACAAGGCGGCAGCCGAGAGCGGCTTCTACCTCCGTGGCTTCCAGCACCTTCTGATCTTTCGCAAGCCCGGGCCTGAACGGCCGTTCGAAAAGGCCGGAACTGCGCGCGCCGCCAGCGAGACCGCTGACGTTGTCAGCGAGGAGCAGGGAGGGCGTCCGAGATCACGACGGCCCGCTCGGCGTGGACGCGGCCCGCGGGGATCGTCGGGTCCCCGTCGAGAAGACGGCGGAGCATCGGGGTCTTCGCTTCGCCGCTGACCAGCCAGACGATGCGTCGTGCCGCCGCGAGTGCGTCGAAGGTCAGAGTCATTCGGTAGTGCCCCCGCTCTGGTTCGGCGGTCCAGGCGACGTGGCGCCCAGCGACGTCACAGACCGGGTCACCCGGGATCAACGAGGCCGTGTGACCGTCGGTGCCGAGGCCCAAGACGACGAGGTCGAGTTGCTTCGGCAGCGTCTGTTCGTAGTCGTCTGCGGCTCGCTTGCGATCCTCGGTCAGAACTGGCATCGGGAACCAGTTGGTCTGCGGCACGGACGCCGGGATGCAGAGCTGTTGCTCGACCTGCGTCCAGTTGCGTTCCTGGTCACCGTCCGGTGCCTGGCGTTCGTCGACCTGGAAGACACGCAGATCGGAGCCGCGATCGAGCCGCGTGGCGAAGCGCGAGAGCGTCGCCCAAGGCGTCGAGCCGCCGCTCGTGGCGAAGTGGATCTGTCCCTCGAGGTCCGCGCATTCGCGGAGGAGGAAATCCGCGGCGGTCTCCGCGAGATGTTCGGGTCCGTCGCAGGGCATGAGTTGCATGCCCGGAAAGCTACCGCTCGAACTTCGGTTCACCCAATTGTGAGAGTCGCTCGGCGAGCTGTGCTCGGATCGCTGCGGCCATCCAACTCACCGGTGTGCCCATTGGCCGATCGCCGCGCACGGTGAAGTGTGCGGTGTCCGAGCAGGGGGCCACGAACTCGTCGTGCATCGGCTTGGTCGTCGATTCGTACTGCTCCAGCACGCTGTCCGGCGAGCGGCCTCGACGAGCCACGTCTCGGCGCACTCGACGGCCGAGCCGGAGGTCGTCCGGGGCGTCGACGAAGACCCGGAGATCGAATCGCGAGAGCAGATCCTCGATCGCCAGGGCGAGGACCCCCTCGACGATCACGATCGGCCGCGGCGGGCGGGGCGTTTCGAAGCCGGCCCGTGCGTGGTGGCGGAAGTCGTAGCGCGGGATCTCGATCGATTTCCCGGTGCGCAGTGCGTCCAAGTGCTGCGCGAGGAGCTCGTTGTCGAGCGAATCGGGGTGATCGAAGTTGGTTCGAGCCCGCTCTTCCTCGGGTACACCCTCGAGGTCGCGGTAGTAGCTGTCGTGCGAGATCGCGAGCGCGAGGTCGCTGCCGAGCTGTCGAACGAGCAGCTCGGCAAAGGTCGACTTGCCGCTGGCGGTGCCGCCAGCGATGCCGACGATCAGGTGGGCTGGTTCGTTCAACCCCGGATCAGTTGCCGACGATCGTCGCGACGTCGTCCGAGAACGACAGGCCCAACAGGTTGTTGGTCGGGTCGACGACGACCCACTGGTGGTGGAGCTCGACGCCGATGAGAGACGAATTCATCGGAAGGTTCGTGAAGAGCTCCACGCTGGCGAGGCCGGCGGCGCTGGTCGGCAGCGTGGCCGAGAACAGCGGTGAGACCAGAAGCTCACATTCCGGAGCGAACGGCCCGATCGGCAGAGTCGCCTCGAGGCCCAGGTTGAGCACGGCGGAGGATGACGGGAAGCCACCGCGTAGGCTGACTCCGTAGCCTTCTCCGAGAGCGGCGCGGCCGAACAGGTCGGCGCGAGGCTGCTTGTTGTTGCTGCCCGGGCAGCCGGCGCCACGGTCGAAGACCACTGGCGGGCTCGAGGCCGGAGGCGACAGTTCGTAGACGTAGAGGATGCCGGCCTCGACACCGCCACCGACGTCGGCGAAGTCCGCGCCGAGGATCACCTCGTCGAAGCCGTCGAGGTTCAGGTCGCCGGCGGTGCCGAGTGTGAACCCCATGTGGGCGTTGTTCGAGGCGCCTTCGAAGGCGTGGATGAGGCTGCCGGTCTGGCCGGAGAACAGCTTCGCGACACCGGCGTCGGTGAATCCAGCGACGTCGGCCAGGTAGGCGCCAGCGCCGAAGTCACCGTAGCCGTCGCCATCGAGGTCGCCCAGGTTGCGGACGCACCAGCCCATGTTGTCGCCCGCAAGATCGCCGGTGACCGTGTAGAGGACCGAGCCGTCGACGCCGGAGTAGACCTTGGCCGTGCCGGCGTCCGTGCCGTTCGAGTTGGCCAGCGGGGCGCCGGTCATGAAGTCGTTGACGCCATCCTTGTTGACGTCGCCGGCTCCGCTGACGCACCAGCCGCACTGGTCGCCCGCGCCGTCACCAACGACGGTGAACAGGACCGAGCCGTCCGAGCCCGAGTAGACGTAGGCGGCCCCGGAGTCGACGCCGTTGACGCTGTCCGCGGTGGGGGCGCCAGCGATGAAGTCCGAGCAGCCGTCGCCGTTGATATCACCGACCGCGTCGACGAACCAACCGAGCTGCTGGTCGCGCGTCGGACCCACGAGCAGGTGGATGACCGAGCCGTCGAATCCGGAGTAGACCGTGACTTCACCCGCACGGTAGAGGCCGCCCGGGTCGGCTGCCGGAGCGCCGATCGCGACGTCGTCGTAGCCGTCGGCGTTGACGTCACCGACACCAGCGCCCGACACGCCGTAGAAGTCGTAGGCGATGTTGTTGCCGAAGAGCTGGAGGAGGATCGAGCCGTCGAGGCCGGAGTGGACCTCGGCCGAGCCGGTGAAGTTGTCCGACCCGATCAGCTGCGTGATCAGGAAGTCGTCGAATCCATCCCCGTTGACATCGCCCGCAGGACCCACGGAGTAGCCGTGCTCGTCCTGATAGTTGTCTCCTTCGAACTCGTAGAGCAACGAGTGGTCAGCGCCCGAACGGACACGAACCAGGCCGGCGTTGTTGCGGCCAGGGAAGTCGACGAACGGCGCGGAATAGATGTAGTCCGGGATCTTGTCGCCGTTGAGGTCACCGGCCGTGCGGACCGAGTAACCCATCTTGTCGATGTCGTTGGTCCCGCTGTCGGTGAACAGCAGGGTAGGAGACTGCCCGAGCAGCGGGGCTGCTGCGGCGAGGCAGAACGAAATGGAGAGCAGAGGACGCATGGCTAGGGAGTCCGGGCCGGGATGAGGTCGGAAGGAATCGAACAACTGGGGGCGGTCGATCAGTCCACGGGGCATGCGGACCGAACTTCCAGATCTCTCCCAGTGCGAAAGTCTATCTCCGACCGGTCCCGGCTGCAGGGATACCCGAGCATCTGAGCCGCATCGGGAGGATTCCTCGGCGCCGAAAATCCGATGGGAGCGGCGGGATCGAGCCGCGCCCTGGATTCCGACAGATCCGGCGGGATCACATGTTTCGCCGGTACTGGCCGCCGACCTCGTAGAGGGCGGCCGAGATCTGGCCAAGCGAGCAGGACTTCGCCGCCTCCAGCAGCGATTCAAAGATGTTGCCGCTTTGCAGCGCGGTCTGCTGGAGGGCAGAGATGGCCTGCGAAGAACGGTTTTCGTTGCGGGCGTGGAACGCGCGCAATGCGTCGAGTTGCTGCTCCTTCTCCGTCTCGCTCGAACGCATGACGTCGAGCGGCTGTTGGATCGGTGAGCCGTCCTTACCCAGGAACGTGTTGACGCCGATGATCGGCATCTCGCCGGTCGACTTGAGCGTCTCGTAGTAGATGCTCTCTTCCTGGATCTTGCCGCGCTGGTACATCGTCTCCATTGCGCCCAGAACGCCGCCGCGCTCGGTCAGTCGTTCGAACTCGGTGTAGACCGCTTCTTCGACCAGATCGGTGAGCTCATCGATGATGAACGCACCCTGCAACGGGTTCTCGTTCTTCGCGAGTCCGAGCTCGCGGTTGATGATCAGCTGGATCGCCATCGCGCGACGCACAGACTCTTCGGTCGGGGTCGTGATCGCTTCGTCGTAGGCGTTCGTGTGCAGGCTCTGGCAGTTGTCGTAGATCGCGTAGAGCGCCTGCAGCGTCGTTCGGATGTCGTTGAACTGGATCTCCTGTGCGTGCAGGGACCGGCCTGAGGTCTGGATGTGGTACTTGAGCTTCTGGCTGCGCTCGTTGCCGCCGTACTTGTGCTTGATCGCCTTGGCCCAGATGCGGCGGGCGACCCGGCCGATCACCGAGTACTCGGGGTCTACACCGTTGCTGAAGAAGAACGACAGGTTCGGCGCGAAGTCGTCGATGTTCATCCCCCGCGCGAGGTAGTACTCGACGTAGGTGAAGCCGTTGCTCAGCGTCAGTGCGAGCTGCGTGACCGGGTTCGCTCCGGCCTCGGCGATGTGGTAGCCGCTGATCGAGACGCTGTAGAAGTTGCGGACCTGATTCTGGATGAACGACTCTTGGACGTCGCCCATCATCCGGAGCGCGAACTCGGTCGAGAAGATGCAGGTGTTCTGCGCCTGGTCCTCTTTTAGAATGTCGGCCTGGACCGTGCCCCGAGTCGTGCTCAGGGCTTTGGTGCGGAGTTCCTGATAGACGTCCGCCGGAAGGACTTCGTCGCCGCTCACGCCTAGAAGTCGGAGTCCGAGGCCGTTGTGGCCGTTCGGGATCTCGCCGTGGTACTGAGGCCGGGTCGCTCCGCGCTCCGCGTAGATCGCCTCGATCTTCTTCTCGATCTCCGCCCAGTCGCCATGCTCATCGATCCAGGTCTCGCAGGCCTGGTCGATCACCGCGTTCATGTAGAACGCGAGCAGCATCGGGGCTGGCCCGTTGATCGTCATCGACACCGATGTGTTGGGGGCGCAGAGGTCGAAGCCGGAGTAGAGCTTCTTCGCATCGTCGACCGTGCAGATCGAGACGCCGGCGTTGCCGACTTTGCCGAGGACGTCCGGGCGCTCGGCCGGGTCTTCTCCGTAGAGGGTCACCGAGTCGAAGGCGGTCGACAGACGCTTCGCAGGTTGCTCAAGCGCGACGTAGTGGAAGCGGCGGTTCGTTCGTTCCGGGCCACCCTCACCAGCGAACATGCGCGTCGGGTCTTCGCCGGTCCGCTTGAACGGGAAGACTCCGGCGGTGAACGGGAAGCCGCCCGGGACGTTCTCGTTGAGGAGCCAGCTCAGGCGTTCCGCCCAGGAGCGGAACCTCGGGATCGCGACCTTGGGAATGCGCAAGCCCGACAGACTGGTCGTGAACTGCGGGACCTTCACGGTCTTGTCACGGACGCGATACTCGTGGTCGTCGGTGCGGTAGCTCGCGACGAGCTCGTCCCAGCCCTCGAGCATCTCGAGACACTTCGGGTCGAGTGAGGCTTCTGCGTCTGCGAGCGCTGCGTCGATCGCCGAGAGGTCGGCGCCACGCGTTGCGAGTTCTGCCTTCGCTCCGCGGAGTCGGTCGACCTTCTGTGCGGCCTCGACCTGGGTGTCGATCCATGCGCGCCGATCTCGGCCGGACTCAGCGATCTCCGCGAGGTAGCGGTTGCGCTCCGGCGGGATGACCGCGGAGCGCTCCGGAAGGCCGCCGTCGACCTGGAACTCCGGAGTCAGTGACGAGGAGAGTTCGCTCAGGCGAGCCATCACGGCGACGAAGAGGTCGTTTGTGCCGACGTCGTTGAACTGCGATGCCATCGTGCCGTAGACCGGCATCGACTCGAGGGATTCCTCGAAGCGCTCGCTGTTCCGCTGGACCTGCTTGCGAACGTCTCGGAGAGCGTCGAGCGCGCCTCGGCGGTCGAACTTGTTGATCGCGACCAGGTCCGCGAAGTCGAGCATGTCGATCTTCTCGAGCTGCGTCGCCGCGCCGTACTCCGGCGTCATCACGTAGAGCGTGCGGTCCGCGTGTTCGACGATCTCGGTGTCGGACTGACCGATACCGGAGGACTCGAGCAACACCATCGCGAAGCCCGAGCGACGAAGAAGCTCGACCGCGCGACCGACCGCTTCGCTCAGTGCGACGTTCGCTCGACGCGTCGCCATCGAGCGCATGAAAACTCGTTCGTCGCCGATCGAGTTCATGCGGATCCGGTCACCTAGCAGTGCGCCGCCGGTCTTGCGTCGCGTCGGATCGACCGACAGGACGGCGATGCGCTGGTCGGGGTAGTGTCGCAGGAAACGGAGGACCAGCTCGTCGATCAGGGAGGACTTGCCCGCTCCGCCGGTGCCGGTGATGCCGAGGACCGGGGGGCGCGTGGACGGCTCGGGCAGCTGCGCGAGCATCTCGTCGAATCCCTCGGCGTCATTCTCGGCCTGCGTCAACGCGCGGGCGAGGCTCAGGCGGTCGCTCTGTGGAATCCGGGTGGTGTCGAACTCGATCGGTGGGACGAAGTCCGAGCGCTTCAGCATGTCCTGCACCATTCCGACGAGTCCGAGCGAGCGGCCGTCATCGGGGGAGTAGATGCGCTCGACGCCGTGCGCGTGCAGCGCCTCGATCTCCTCGGGGAGGATCACGCCACCGCCGCCGCCGAACAAGCGGACGTGCGAGGCGCCCGCCTCGTCCAAGAGGTCCTTCATGTAGCGGAAGAACTCGTTGTGACCGCCCTGGTAGGACGTCACGGCGATGCCTTGGGCGTCCTCCTCGAGAGCTGCCTCTACGATTTCGCGGGCCGACCGGTTGTGGCCGAGGTGGATGACCTCGGCGCCCGATCCCTGGGCGATGCGACGGAAGATGTTGATCGACGCGTCGTGGCCGTCGAACAACGAGGTCGCGGTCACGAGGCGGACCTTGTGGGAGGTCTCGAATCCGCGACCTTTCTGGTCGTCGGCGGAGGGGGTCTCGACGTGGCTGCTGCTCATTTCGGGCCGCGCAGCTTACCAGGAACTGGGGTGCGGTCGGATCGAGGGCTGCCCGAGCGTTATCGTTCGGGGCGTGCGATCGAGCCCGCCGGAAAGACGACCGCGAGCCCTCGGAGAATCCGGGTTCGGAGCGACCCACCAGTGGTCGGTCCTGCGAGCCCTGGTGGCCCTCATCGGTCTGGCCGCCGTAGCGCTCGCCCAGCCTGGAGGGCAGTCGGCTCGTGCGCTCGGGCCCGACGAGGCCCCGCGAATCCGTCGGGCGCGACCCGGTGGGGTTCTCGAGGAGGGAGCGCCGATCGTTCAGGTCGAGCTGCCTCTGTTCCGCGGTCGCCGGACGGTCGCCCTCCCCGCGCCGTTCGACCAGGTGGAGGTCTACGAGGTCGGCGAGGAGGCTTTCGTCCTGGTTTGCGGTGGAACGGGCGGAGGATCTCTGGAGTTCCTGGTCGTCGATCGACGCACCGGCAACCGGAACCGAATCGTGCGGCCGGGCGCGATCCGGCTGCCGTCGGACTTCGTCGGGATGCCGTCCTCGGCGCCGCTCGTCCTGCCCGATGGGGTCTTTCTGATCGCCTGGGACGAGGGCGGCGTGCTGCGATTCCGAGTGCGAAATGCATCCGTCTCGGTCGGTGGTTCTGGGCTCGAAGTGCCGCTGACCGCGGCCGAGGTCGAGTCCTGGTTCGATGGTCGGCGCCGCGAGCTCGGGTTGGCGTTCCGGGGGCGAGATGGGGCGATCGTCGCTTCGTTTGCGTTCCCGCATCCGATCGCGCCGATTGCGACCCTGTCGGTCGGCAGTGATCTCGACTTCGGTCGGGCGCTCGTCGGGGAGCGCCGTTCCCGTCGCATCCTCTTGCGGAACGAAGGGGAGTTCCCGCTGAGGGGATTCCTCAGCATCGGGGGGGAGGGCTTCGATCTCGCGGGCACGCGGCCGAGCGAGATCGAGATCGAGCCAGGTGGCTTCACGATCCTCGGCATCGACTGGTTGCCGATCGAGGCGGGTGAGGCGGTTGGACAGCTGAGGCTTCGAGCAGAAGTCGAACGGGAGAGTCGGATCGTCCGTCTGGCTGGTCAGGCACTCGCTGCGGCGGTCGAGGCGAACGGCCCGCCGGCCGGGCCGTCCGAGATCGCGAGTGCCCGGTCCGAGCTGCCGGATGACCGTGTCGAGGCGCCGGACCTCCGTCAGTTCTCGATCCGATGGCTCGAGCCAGGATGGATCGAAGTCCGCGGACGACTCGAGACGCCGACGGCTTCGGTGTTCACGGTCGAGAGTCAGCGGGAGCAGAGTCTGACCGTCGCGATCGATGAGGGCGGAAGTTTCCGCTCGATTCTGCCCGCCGAGGTTGGGGACCGGATCGAGTTGCGCTGGCTCGGAGACGATCGGCGAGTCTTCGGCGGGCGAGTCGCGGCGTCGGCGTTCGCGGAGGGCCGGCGACTGCACTGTGAGGTGCGGCCGGGCACGGTTGTCGCGATGGTCGAGCGACTCGAGGCCCCGAACGGCGGGGTTCTGGAGGGACGCGCGTTTCTCCGGCGAGCGGACGCGCGCGGGCGGGCGGAGTTCACGTTGCCGGCCGGCTCCAGTTCCAAGGAGTTCTGCCTGAAACAGCGGGGACCGGACGGGCGTTTCGTCCTCTTACCGCTCGTCGACATTCCCGATCGTCGGCGGTAGCCGCTCGGCCCGGCGCCTGCCGCGGCCTGGCCGCCTCTGCATCCGATCCCACCTCCCTCACATCATGAGAAGCTCGATCCTTCTCGGAGGCCTCTCGCTGGCCTCCGTCCTGGTCGCGACGTCCTGCTCGGACGACGACCAGAACACCGGCGGTTCCCCACTCGCCAACGCTCCGGCGCTCGACACGGCTCTCGCGCGTGCGGCGTTCAACGACGATCACCCCTACCCGGAGCCGGCCATGGAGAGCTCCCCGGAGCTCATCGCGCTCGGCCGCGACCTCTACCACGACGGGTCTCTCTCAACCCAGGGCAACCAGTCCTGCGCGACCTGTCACGATCTCAACAAGTTTGGTCAGGACGGCGAGGTGACTTCGCTCGGGTCCGAGGGTGAGCGTGGTGAGCGCAACTCACCAACGACCCTGAACGCGTTCCGTCAGGTGAAACAGTTCTGGGACAGCCGCGCTGCCACGGTTGAGGAGCAGGCGCAGGGCCCGGTCGTGAACCCGATCGAGCACGGCTTCGAAAGCGTGGAGGCCTTCGAGGTCGCTCTGAAGAACAACACGGACTACATCGATCGATTCGCCGCGCTGTTCCCCGAAGAGGGTGACGCTGCGGTCACGATTCAGAACTTCGGTGCGGCTGTCGGCGCGTTCGAGCGGACGCTCGTCACGCGGTCGCGATTCGATGACTTCATCGAGGGAGACGAATCTGCGCTGACCGCGGCCGAGAAGACCGGCCTGGCCGTGTTCATGGCGAAGAACTGCCACAGCTGTCACAAGGGTCGCACGCTCGGTGGCGGCGAGAATCGCAAGCTCGGGGAGATCATCGCCTACGAAGGCGACGGTTACTCGAACACCGACAAGGGGGTCGGGGCGGTGACCGGGCAGGCGTTCGAGAACTACTTCTTCAAGGTTCCGATGCTGCTCAACGTCGCGGAGACCGCGCCGTACCACCACGACGGTTCGGTGCCGACGCTGGAGGTCGCGGTCAAGCGGATGTCGCTGCACCAGCTCGGCAAGGATCTGAGCGATGCTGAGGCGGCGTCGATCGTCACGTTCTTGAAGTCGCTGACGGGCGAGCTTCAGGCCGGCGACTGATCAGCTGGTCGTTCGGCCAGCTTGGATCGCGCGCGCGGAGACCGCGCTGCGCTGCGGTCCTCGGCGACGTACCCGATCGGCGCACCCCATCGGCGCACCGTCTAGAGGATTCAGCGACCGATCATGCCGTGATCGATCGCTGGCTCTCGATCACTCTTCGATCGGGTCGACCGAGTAGTGCTGGTGGACCACCTTCCAGTCGTCCTTCATGCGCGACACGGTGTAGGACACACGGCCGGCTTGCTCGACGGCGCGGCCTTCCGTGTCGGTCTGGATGATCTTCCAGAACCCGGTCACGCTGCCGAACTCGTTCATCGGCCGGAACTGCAACTCGCGCAGTTCGAGCGTGACCTTGTCCATGTAGCGGAACTCCTGATCGAGGAGCTCCTCGTAGGCGCCCCAGCCGAGGTCGATACGACCGGACGGGTCGAGATGAACGAACCGCTTGTCGGTCCAGAAGTGGGCTCGGTAGAGCTTGAGGTCCTGGCTGTTGTAGGCCTGCCTCAGGCTGCGGAAGAAGTCGTCGAGTTCCTTGGTCGCTTCGACGCTCATCGGTTGATCACCGGTGGAGTTGGACCAGGCGTAGCGGCCAGGTCGGGTGGAGGGGTGAGGTTGCTTCGTCGCCGAGTGATTGTGACCGCGTCGAGGTGCGATTCGACGACAGCAGCAGGTGGGGCTCGACTCGTTTCGGGTTCCTTGGGAACCCGACCCTGGTCGAGCGCGACCACTCGGGAAGCGGCCTTACGTTCGGTTCGATTCGATCGATTCGGTTCGGCGAATCCGCTGTAGTTCAGACCGAGGGTCGGAAGAAGGCGGAATCGCCGAGTCGGTGAGTCACCGCGACCGGATCAATCGAGGTGACGGAAGAAGGACTCCGCATCCTTCTCGTAGACGACCCTGCCATTGACGTAGGCCGTCTGGACGAACGTGCGATAGTGAAGGGGGTCGCCGTCGAGAATCAAGATGTCGGCGTCCTTGCCCGGCTCGATCGAGCCGACTCGGGACTCGACGTTCATGATTCGGGCCGCATCGAGCGTCAGGAGGCGGAGCCCTTGCCGGTTTGGCAGGCCGCCGCGCACCGCGTAGGCGGCGTCGACGTGGGGCGTGTTCAGGTCCTGACCGAGGATGCCTCCGAGTCCGACCGAGGTGCCGCCGAACATGCCTCCCGGGCAGACTACGCCGACCGGGACTCCGGCCTCGTTCAGGAT